>NZ_NVEC01000001.1 GCF_002571225.1 Bacillus sp. AFS059628
ATGGGCAGTTAATCCCCCACCTAACTTCTTTGCTTTCGCTTAATTTTGAGATGGGGGTCTTACTGCCCATTAAAGTGGGATAAATATCATCTTCTGTTGCATGTAAAGACTGAAATAAAGTAATGACTCTATTATAAACGCCTTCTAAATATGGGCAGTTTTCATAAATGTTATTGCAATCATAGTTCACACCTAATCTAAAGCGAATACCAATATCCCCATTATAAAATAGAGGTGGTCTAAGTTCTAAATTTGGAAACGTTTTAAGCATATACTCGTTCACCCTCATCTCAACACCTACCTTTAATAGCATCTTGTTTACATAATAAAATTATTCTATTATAATTTATTTTTGAATTCCTCACTTGTTATAATGTCTCGAATAAAATAATCTACATTATTTCTCAGCTTTTGATATGCAACTTGATCTTCTATCTCGTTAAACATAATGACAACTTCTACTTTATTCCCTTTCTTATCTGTAGTATACAAGCTTTTTGTCAATACGAATGCGGTAGAACCACCTTTTTGACCAGCATATTCGAACTTACTATTTTTAACTGTTCCTTTGAAAATGTTCTCGATTTCTTCTTGCATTGGTTTTGGAAAATGCTTTCTACTATTTATCTTTTCCATTATACTCATATAATCTTTAGCGTTTGCACCTACTAATCGATCTGACCAAATTCGCTGAAATTCCATATCTACCTTTAATGGGATATCCCGTTTTTTCCATTCTTCTTCGTCTTTCATCCATTCATGAATTTGTAACACATGTTTATTATACTCATCCTTTGACATGTTACGTATCATTTCTAACGATTGATTTTCTGGCTCATGAAGCTCTTTTTCTACATACCCTCTCATATATAGTGAAGCAGTATATGAAGTGAACTTGTCATGACTAGTAAGTTCTAATTCTTTTAAACTGTCATTTACCCTTTCTATTCCAAGCTTATCTAGCAAATATGTTGTATTTGCATTAGAACTATAATGAATCATTCCTTTAGCGACTTCTTCTAAAGCAATTTGTCCATTTTTCACTAATTCTCTCGTTTTGGCATCTTCTAACCAATCAGGATGCGCTCCACCGTCAGTGTTTTTAACATAATATTTTTCTAGCTCCTGCAATGAAATTTGTTCATCACGACTTATTTTTCCTTCTGACACTTGCTTAGCAAACTCAACTGCTATTACGATTTTTGCCATACTCGCTAATGGCAATTTTTTATTTTCATTTATAGAAGTTATTACTTCTCCATTTCTTTTAATAAATAATGAACATGTTTCATCGTCTTTATGTTCTTTTATGTACTTTAATACGTAATTCGGATCTTCTTTTGACAAATAGTACTTCATAATAACAAAGAAAGCTATAACGGCTACTATAATGACTCCTGCAACAATTCCTATAATCTTTAATATGTTCACAATATGCCCCCTTTACTAAATTCCCTTCTATATGATTATAATGAATATAATTACAAAATTATACAAAACAGAGTAACTCTTCCTAAAAAAGAAAGAGTTACTCTATTTCACATGATGTTATATGTCCATTTAACGTAACGACTATATTTGAGTCGCCACTTTCTTTAGCACCTTTTAGTCGATTTAAGTTAGGGGGACCAATGACAACTGACTCCTTAATTGGCGAAAGGTCCTTTCCTAATTTTTCTGCACTCACACCGTATGCAGCTTGAAATACTTCTGACGGTGTTAATCTAAGTATGTCTGATCCTTCTGCTGTTTCAAACTGATCGTTATTGAAGAACAAATGTAAGTGTACTTCTTCTGTTACCGCTGTGATCCAATGCCACCATCCCATTGGAATAAAGACAGTTTGCCCCGCTTTTACATGATAATTTTGCAATTGATTCGTTTCGGGATTTAAAATGGATGTAATTGCTTCTCCTGATACAACAACATCTAATTCCCACGCATTCGGGTGCCAATGTGGTTCCCGCATATGCCCTTTTGTCATAAACAAATCAACAAATGCTCCTCCTATCATCGCTGGTAACTGTGTTGACGTAACTTCATATGCAACGTTTTTCTCATCCCTTTTGAAAAAGACATTTTTTCTCGAATCAAAGAAAAGATTTGGAGTTCCTGAGCTTTTCTTTAAATTTTTATTATCTGGAACATAACCTGAACTACTCATTTTATCCCTCTTTTCCACTCCGAACATTTCTACTTTCACACTGTATCGTATGAAAAAAACGTATGAATGTGCCTAATCATTCACATAACAAAAAAACATGCCTTCATGATGAGAGCATGTTTTGTGATATTCTTCACATTATTTAGCTAAAAATAAACTTTTTACTTACCATGATGTAACATTAAATCACTAAGTTCTTCTTCAATGTGATTTAATTTCGCAACGCCTTCTTTCCATTTATGAATATAACGTGAAACCCCAACGAAAAACAAAACAATAATTGTGGAAAGAATAATACCATACACGATTGCTACAGTACTCATAGTTACACTTCCTTATAATTAGTAATGTGGTTATTAGTTATATTTTTATTATAAACCTTTTTCTTTTAAAATACTTCGATTTCAACTTTTTGTAACAAAATTGATTTTTCTAATATTTCGTTCGTAAAAACGGCATATTTTTCACAAATTATACAAAACTTCACCATATGTACTATTACCATATGAGTTATATTATTAAATAGAATAAAGGGGATGATATACTATGACGACTTGGTTTATTGTTATGTTAGTTGTATTTGGAGCATTTAAAATTATCGTTTCGAGCCTTCCTAACACTGTTATTGAATCCATTATTAGTAAGTACGAAACACACCCACAGCTTGAAGAAGGGAATGCGACTGTTACAATCAATGGAAATAACTTAGAAGGCGAACAAAAATCCAAAATTATTCATGATTTTAACGAAGGTTTATTTTTAGATCGCTATTACGCACCACCACACAATGAGGGTACGCCTTTAATTATCAATGCAAAACGTGGCAAAAAAGATTTTACATTTTATATTTATAGTCATGAAGAGCATGTTGATGTTGTAAAGCAACATAAAAAGAAGGTCGTTGCTTATAGTTTACGCTCTAAAAACCTCCAAAACAATGATATGTTCGTATCAGCTGATTTAGCTTAGTGCTCATATATAAAAGGAATCCATGGCATATGGATTCCTTTTTACGATTCACTGAAAAATAAGCTCTGTCTTCAAACTATCTTTCGGTAACAGCCATCCTTTTTGATCCAAGCTCTGTATTAATAATTCTCTTTGTTCTTTTGCAATACTTTCCTCCTTTGTTTTAAACGACACTTCTATTACGAAATCATCTTCGATTTTCCCTGTATGACTTAATGGCCAAACTTCAATATTCGTTTTAATATTTTCAAATTCAGCTGTATACCTTTTCATTAATACAGGCCCATAAATACAAGAATTTTTGAGCATTTCTTCTCCCCAATTCGTATACAACCATTTGTTCATTTTCCCTGGCAACTTTTCTATTAACATGTTTTGAGCAGCTCGTTCGTTTGGTAAATCAAGTACTCCATATCCTTTCGCACTGTAGCTTTTCTTATTTGAAATACTTAACGTTTTCTTCTCAAATCCCCAATCTATTTCCGCATCATAGTTATCGGTTTTACTATCAAATCCATCATTTTTAGCTACTTCTAGTGCATCTTGAATTACACCGTTTGGAATAGGATATCTTTTTTTATATGTTAGCTCAAAATCTTTACTAAATTCTTTCTTTCGAATTCTGGCAAACCAACCTTCCTTACTTAAATTTTTATTTACCGTATCTAAAAATTGCACTTGTATTCTTTCAGAATTGGTACCAGCCTGGAAATATTCTAGTACCTCTTGATTTATCTCTTTGTTATAACCTAATACTTGTTCTGGTTTTAATAATAACTTCACTTCAAAACTAGGTGTCATTGGACTGGCAGCAAACCCTTCCTTAACGTTATAAAGGAAACAACAAAAGAAAATGCTTACGAATACAAATACTTTTTTCATATACCTATCCCCTTTACATTTCAAATGACTTCTATACGTTCCATAGTAAGTGAATATACATTTTCATACCCTGCCGTGCTAAGCTTTTTCTGTAATCGATCCGTATCCTCTTTCAAAGCGTGTACTAACACCGTATGTTCTGGTAATAATGTATTTAACATCTCTTTCACATCTCTTATACTTTGGTGAACTTTATACGGTACTCGCTTCACCCTACATTCCTTATCTACACGTTCTTTCAAAACTTTTTCTGCAAAACTCCCTTTCGCAATTTGTCCAGTAAAGATAATGGAATTTCGCTTTTCATACCGGAGTTGTTCATAATATAACTGCGCTCGCTTCGTTTGCATATTCGCATCACTCATTACAACTATTCCATAACTATTTTGCGTACGGCTGTCATGATCCATAACTATTATGTTTCTTTTTAAACTCTCCATAAGCTCTTCAAGTTCTTCATTATTTTTGATCCAATCTTTATATACGAACATCTGTTGAAATCCATCCAAAATTTCTTGATCTACTATAATGGGAAATGCTTTATATTTTTCATATAAATACAATACGATATCTTGCGCCCTACCAAGGGGTGGCAATGGTAGTAATGCTATCCCTTTATTCCCCACAGCTCGTTCAATTTCTGTACATAGTTCATTTACTCGTTCATGTTGCGAAACATCATCAGTATGATAAGCGGCATCTACAATTGCAACTTTTATATCGCCACGCAATTTCTCAGGTAAATTAGCTCGCAATATGTTAGACTCTGCTGAATAATCGCCAGAATAAAATACATATGTATGACTCATATCCACTAAAAACCAAACAGCGCCTAATACATGCCCACTATACCCCCATTGAAAACGCAATGTAGGGGTAATCTGTATCCATTCATTCGGATTGCTAATCTCATCAATATATACATAATTTAAATCTTTAACATTTTGGTCGGTATAAGGTACATGCCATCCTTGCGCCAAATTGTAGTTTCTCCATTTTTCATAATAAGCAGGAAGTTGCTCCTTCGTATAACGAGTCGTCCAAATTTTTTTCTTATATCCATACTTCGCTAATAAAGGTAACCCCATCGTATGATCTTCATGAATATGTGATAAAAATACTGCATCTAAAAACGGTACAACTTCCCTATCTATTTTCGGATAACTATCCTCATATGATCGATTAATGCCACAATCAAATACTATTTTCGTCTCTTTATTTTTTACAAAGTAGCAGGAACGACCATATTCCCCCGCTCCTCCCCATACCTCTATCCTCATCATGCTACCCCTTTTCGTTTTTGCTCCATATGTTGTAGAAGTAATAAACATATTGTTGTAAGTCCAACTGAAACGACAGCCATCGCCATTCCAATAGATACTTCTCCTTGTTCAAATTGAGCAAAAATAAATGTTGCTGACGTTTCTACTGATGGAGGTAGTACGAGAAGTGATGCTACTAACTCTCTTATCGAGATTGTAAATGTCATCGCCCATCCAGCAAGAATACCCGGGATAATAAGAGGTAATATTATTTTTCTAAAAATATAAATATAATTTCCAGAAAAAATACTTCCTGCCTGCACGAGAGAATCATCAATTTGCCCGAGCGATGCTTTTACATACTGCACTGTATAAGGTAAAAAAAGAACGACGTACGTTACGATAACCATGACTGGTGTATTGTAAATTGACAGGGGCATATAGGGTGAATTCCAAAATAAAATAAGCCCCACAACCATTACGATTCCTGGTACCATGTTCGGTAACATCCCGCACATATCCAGCCATTTTTCAGAGGACTTTTTCCCCTTTCGAATCATAAGCGCCAAAAAGACGCCAATCATAACAGCAATAATCGCTGTTATAAGTGAAAAAAGAAAACTGTTCCATAAAGCTTCTAATCCTGGAGAGCCAATTGTAAACAATGCTTCATAATGGCTCGTTGTAAAGTTGTTAAACTGAAGACCCCCGCCTCTTAATTTCGATAATGATGCAATAAGTATAGAAAAATAAGGGATTCCAATTGATACAATTAATAAACCAATTACATAAACCCATGCTACAATGCGCGTAAATATAGACAATGTATATCTTTTAGATTTCACACCTTTTCCACTAACCATTGCATATGAATACCTTCGATTTAATACATTTTGCATATACCAAATGAGCATACATGCACTAAGCAATAAAGAAGATAATGCTGTTGCACTACTAAAATCAATCGGCCAACTCGAAATAAATTTATGAATCTCTGATGTTAACACATGAAATCCGATTCTCCGTCCGAATGTAGCCGGTGTTCCAAATTCAGCAATCGTCTTTACGAAAATAAGTAAAGCACCCATTACATAACTTGATACTAATAACGGCAATATTATTTTTCTTAAACGATAGGAAAAGCTTCCACCATGGACTGCTGCAGCTTCTTCTTTACTACTCCCAATTTGAAGTAATGTATTCTTCAACATGAAGTAAAGGAATGGGAATAAATGAAGACTCATAATTAAAACCATGCCACCTAAACTAAAAAATGAAGATGAAATCGTCTTTAGCATCGGGAAAAACTGTTCGAAATACCCGTTCGGTTGCATGAACAAAATCCAGCCCATCGATCCAATATATGGAGGTGTCATAAATGGAATCATAAAAATAATATCTAACTTACTATACTTTCCAACATCTGTTTTGCTCATAATGAACGCTAATGGAAATGCAAATATGGTTGCTCCTATTACAACGAGTACGCCTAAAAGCATTGAGTTTAGAAAAATCCCAGCTAATCCACCGCCCTGCATCACTTCAAAAGGCTTTAAAAAATTCCAACTACTATTTTCATATATACTAGAAAATAAAATGAGGAAAAGCGGAATAACGATTAACATCGCCACAAGTAACAACGCTACTGTCATTCCAACTTGTCTTACTGATACGAATCGATTTACCATGTAATCACCATCTTATTGAAATACTTTCTTAAATTGTTTTCCTATTTCATCTTGTTCTTTTTCAACTGTTTTCCAATCAATATGTAATACCGGAATCTCTTCAACATTTGGTCTATTTTCCGCTTTTATATCTGTTCTGCCTGGTAATAAGTACGCTTTAGCAACTTGTTTTTGCACATCATCTGATAATAAATAATCAATAAACTCTTTTGCACCTTCTACATTTTTACTATCCTTCATAATACCTGCTGCACGCGGGCTAATAACTGTTCCGCTTTTTGGATAAACAATATCAACCGGTTCACCCTTTGCTTTTGCACTGTACGTCATATAATCAACGCCCGCAATGACCATGTCTTTTGCACCTGTTACAACCGGATCTAACGCTTCTTGATTTGCCCCTGCTACTGTAACTTCATTTTTCTTAAGCTGTTCGAATAAATTCCATCCATCTTTTCCATTCTTTTTCACATATCCTGTTACAAAGTCTAAAGCTGATCCTGAAAGCGCTGGATCTGGAAGGTTCACTTTTCCTTTCCATTCCCCTTTTGTTATATCACTCCAATCTTCAGGCGCTGTCTTCACATTTTTTGTGTTATACACAATCCCTAACGCTGAAGCACTATATCCAAAATAATGTCCTTTATCGTCCGACCATTCAGAACGAAGCTTATCAGCTTGTTTCGCTTCTTTATACGCTAACGTTTGTCCATCCTTTTTTAACCCTTCCATCGCTGGTAAAGATGCAAGTACGACTACATCCACGACTGGCTTTTTCTTTTCGGCTTCCATTCGCGCTAAAATCTTACCAGTTGTTCCTTGAAACATTTCCACCTTTATACCCGTTTTCTTTTCAAAGTCCTTTTGAATTTTTTCTGCTAATCCTTTTGGTCCTGCACTATATACAACAATTTTCTTCTCATTTGTGTTTTTATTTTTGGCATCTGCACTACCTGTCTTTGAACTACACCCTGTTACTACAGCAGAAAATAATAAAGTACATACAAATAAAGACTTAAGCGAACAGAATTTCTTCATACGATTCTCCCCCTATATGATGAATACATTTTTTTGGCACATATAACGATACTGGTTTACCGATGCTGAATTTACTATTGTGATAAGCTGTCCATATCCCGAGTGCACCCATGTTTACTTTCATTTCATACCGTTCTCCTACATATGTAACGTGTTGTATTTCACCTGTATACATTTCGCACACTTCATTTTTTGTCCAGCTCACATGCTCTGGACGAACCATTTGTTTCCCCTCTACAAGCCAATTTGCCTTACCAACAAATTTTGCAACAAATTCATGAGATGGCTTCACATAAATGTCTTCTGGTTTTCCTTTTTGTAATACTTCTCCTTGTTTCATAACAATAATTTGATCTGACATTGACATCGCTTCTGTTTGATCATGAGTGACATACAATGCCGTTAAACCAATTGAATGAACGATATCCATAAGCTCTAATCGCATTTCTTCTCGCAAAATTGCATCGAGTGCACTCAGCGGTTCATCAAACAAAATAAAATTCGGTTTGGTTACAATTGCTCTCGCAAATGCGACACGTTGCTGCTGTCCACCAGAGAGTTCATGCGGATATCTTTTCTCCATCCCTTGCAAGCGAACTCGCTTTATTGCATCTTCTACTTTTTCCCGTAATTGATTCGTTTGCTTTGTAGCTCTTAAACTAAATGCAACATTTTCAAATACAGTCATATGCGGCCATAAAGCAAAATCTTGAAATACCATGCCGATATTACGTTCATGAGGAGATGTTTTAATTCTTTTAGTAGAAGAATACATGCACTTATCCCCAAAATATATTTCACCTTTATCTGGCTCTTCAAGTCCTGCAATCATTCTAAGTAAAGTCGTTTTCCCGCATCCCGAAGGTCCTAAAAGTGTGGTGAATTCACCTTGTTTCATAACAATTTGTAACGGTTTTAACGCCTTTGTTTTTCCAAAGTTCTTTTCTAATCCATGAATTTTAATATCCATCGTATCACCTCTCTCCCCTCACTCTTAACCTGCTTTCATTCTATCTGGAAGACTTATACTGAATGTTAATGTACTGTAAAGATTAAATTAAAAAACTTCTAATAAACTATTTATTTCTATAGATTTTTTCTATAGTTAAAATAAAAAAGGCGGCAACTCCTAATGAATCTCTTAAAATTAGAAATTGTAGTGCTTATTAAGAAATACAAAAAACTTACGATTGTTGCAGAAAAACTTGGTGTTAAACAACCTACTATTACATTCCATATAAAAAGCTTAGAAGAGGAACTAGGTGTACCTTTATTTGAATTACGTTCTGGAAGATATTTCTTAACGGAGGCTGGAGAGGCACTGCATCATTATGCCTGTAAAATAGATGCACTTATGAAAGAGGCTAGACGGGTCACGCAAGAGTTTAAAGATTTTCATAAAGGCGCTATAACAATTGGCGCTAGCTATGTACCAGCGACTTATCTTTTACCAGAAATCGTTTATCAATTTCAATGTAAATTTCCAAATATAAAAATAACACTTATGGTAAAAACAGCTCCTGAAATTCGAACGATGCTACAAAATCATGAAATTGATCTCGGTGTAATTTCCGCAGCACCGTTTGATGAATCACTTTTAAAACAGACGAATGTAATGCCTGATACACTTGTTCTTGCTTTCTCCAAAGAACATCATTTTTCAAAAAAAGAAAATGTATCATTACAAGATATCGAAAAGGAACGAATATTACTACATCGTAATCCATCTACTACGAGAGATTTACTTACAAAATGGATGTTAGCTCATAACATTACATTCCAATCTGAAATTGAATTAGATTCATTAGAAACGATGAAACAAATTTTAAAATATGGTAATGGAGTGGCTTTTATTTCTAAACTCGCTATTGAACAAGAAGTACACCGAAATGAACTATGCTATATACCCATCCCTGGATTTGAGTTTCAACGTAACATTTATACGATTCATCATGAAGACAGATGGAATTCTAAAATTATTTCTTTCTTACTTCATAACATCACTTCTTATGCAACAAAAAATTAAAAGGCTGTCGTTATATACGACAGCCTTTTAAACTATAACTCTATTTATTTTTCTTCGCTTCAATTTTTGCTTGCGCCTCTTCAGCCTTATCTAATGCTTCTGAAACTTTTTTCTCTTTTTCTTTCACATCATCTATACTATCGACAGCTTTAATAAGTTTATCGATTCCTTCTTCTTCTACTTTTCTCCGCTTGGCTACTCTTTCATTCACTTTCTTTTCTACATCTTTTGCTTTTTGAAGCATATTCTCTGCATTTGATGTTACAGCTGTTGCAAGCGCATCGTCTTTTTTCATTTGTAACACTTCATTTGCAATGTCTTTCGCTTCTAAATACTTACCGTCTTTTAATGCAGTTGCTCCATGATCCATTTTCTCGGCCATTTCTTTATATGATTTCGCTTCATTTCCTGATTTTTCTTTTTCCGCTTTTTCAAACCACATTGTTGCATCACTATATTTTTCATCTTTCAATGATTGCATACCTGTTTCAATATATGTGTCATAATTACTACACCCAGCCATCACGACTAACAGAAAAAGCATAATAAAACTTAATTTTTTCATGATGTTTTCTCCTTTTCTTTGCCTGCTCACTTTACTGTAACATACATGAAAAAGAGTTTCAAAAACTAAAATACTAATTTGGTCATTTTTATTATTTTCAAACCGACACATCTACTTGTTTTTTCGACATATGTTGCTTTACTCCAACTAATACAACTAACAATAATCCTCCGCCTATCGTCATCATCACAATGCTAGTTGGCAACATATCTAATAATAACCCATATACAATCATACCGAGTGGCGCGATTGCAGTAGCAATTGTTTCAAGTAGGCCAAACACACGCCCTAAGTAGCTCGGCTCTGTCGTTTTTTGCATATGTACTTGCATCGGAATATTTACAATCATAATTGCTATACCAGTTAACATCATAAAAGCAATATAGTAAATAAAACTTGCTACTTTTGGAATGTTAACTAACAATGGAAAGACTGTACATAAACTTAAACCCGCAAACAAAAACAGTCCTGTATAAATAGAACGAAACGGATTATTCACTTCTTTACGTACTGATAAAGCAATCGCACCTATTAACATCCCGACCGCTAACATTCCTTCTACAG
Organism: Bacillus sp. AFS059628; assembly: GCF_002571225.1. GTDB lineage: Bacteria > Bacillota > Bacilli > Bacillales > Bacillaceae_G > Bacillus_A. The sequence goes on from NZ_NVEC01000001.1 coordinate 11,159, forward strand.
TACCGAGTTGCTTTGAAGATAAATGCAATGTATGAACGATAATGTATGGAAGCGCAACGGTTAACCCACACGCAAAAAAGTTTACCCACAGTGCTATTTTCATTAAACCATATATTTCATGTTGTCGTTTTACATATGAAAAACCTTCTTTTATACTCGTCAAGAAATGCTCTTTACTTTCAACCATTTCTTTTTTATATAAATCAAATACGATAAATAATTGCAAAACAACCGCTAAAAAGAACGTAATACTATTTAATAAAAAGAACGACTGAATAGAAAAGAATCCAAATACAACTCCGCCAATAATCGGCCCTAAAATATTTGATAAAGAAGCTGCCGTTTGATTTAAAGCACTCGCTTTTTGAATACGTTCCTCATTTACTAAACTCGGAATAGACGAAGTTAATGCAACTGAATAAAAACTGGCACAAATTGATAATAATGCTGCTGAAACATAAATAAAAAGAAGTGATGGTCCAAACATAGTAGCAAGAATAAACATAATAAGCATCGTTAAACTACTTAATAAATCAGTGCCAATAACAAGCCACTTTCGATTCACACGGTCAGCTACAGCACCAGCAATTGGTCCACAGATCATCCTTGGAAGTGATCCGCAAACGAGCGTAGTTGCAAAACCCATTCCTGAACCAGTTGTCTTTAATACGTATAACCCCATTGCGAATGTATAAATACCTGCGCCCAATAAAGACGTCATTTTTCCAATCATCATTAAAATAATATTTCTCGTTGCAATTTTCATTCTTGTATCATGTTGCCCTATACTTATATCTCCCATAGCGAATTTCTCCCCTTAAAAGTTAAATTGTGTTAAACTTATTATATAATCAACTTTCCAATTTTTACAACAAAAAGTTAAATATAATTTAACTTTTCAATTATAAAGGAGCAATAATATGGCAACTCTCGGCGAAAAAATTAAAGCGTTACGTAAGGAAAAAAAGCTTACGCAAACTGAACTGGCAGGTTCTGAACTAACAAAAAGCATGCTTAGTCAAATTGAAAATGGAAAAGCTACACCTTCCATGAAAACATTGCAATATATCGCTGAAAAACTAGAATGTGAAGCGAGTTTTTTATTAGAAGATGATGATAGAGAAATTGTTGAACTCATTACAAAAATGGAGCAACTCATAAAGGAAAACAAATGTGATGAAGTGTATGAGACTTTACTTCCTATCGTTCAAAAAGAGCTCCCTTCTACTTTAAATACAGCTCGTATATACAAACAATTCGTAACTGCTGCGGCGATTATGAAAGATTACAACATTGAATCTTACGTAGAAAAAGCTGTTTCTATTTTCGAAAAATATAAGTTATACCGCGACAGTACGGAAACAAAATTAAAATTATCTTTTGCGATATTCACACGTAAAAAATATGCAGAATGTTTACAACTTATATCTAATATTAGAAATGATTATGAAAAGAAACATTTAGAAATGGATCTTATTATACATATTGAATTATGTTTATATGAAGCCATCATATTACTAGCATGTGGCGATTATGAAAAATGTGAAGAAACGATATTAGAAGCACTCGCATTTTCAAAAAAACATCAAGTGTATTATAAAACAGATGAATTTTACCGTATTTTATCTTACCAAAAAGTGATTACAGTTGATAAAGAGCGTTATTTATATTACATAAAAAAATCTGAGCAATTTGCCATTTTTACAGAAGATACTCTATCCATTGCGATAATTGACATTTTAAAAGCTTACTACTACAACACGATTACTAATGAATATACAATCGCATTAAAACATCTAGAACAATTTCGAGAAAAACTAAAAGATCAGCCCATTTTTCAAGACGACGGATTGTATTATCTTGAAAAAGGAAAAGCTTTATACGGATTAAAACGTTACGAAGAAGCTTTACAAGCGTTGCAACGTGCTTTTATACCGGATTATATGAACCATCCACTGGATCAAGCGTGGCTTACAACAGCTGGTGCATATCGTGCACTTTGTTACGTTAAACTGAATGATAAAAAAAGAGCTCTTGAAGAAGCAACAAAAGCAAACGAAACGATACAATCGTATCCTGACTCTATTTTCTCTTCTTTTATTAAAGAAACATTACAAATAATACAAAAACTTTAAGAATGTCTCGAAATGGTATATTATTCCTCTTTTTTAGCAAAGATAATAATGATGGGAGGAATATAAATGAATATTCAACGTGCAAAAGAGCTTTCTGTGTCATCTGAACAAGCGAATGTCAGTTTTCAAGGCATGCCTGTTACCATTCAACACGTCGATGAAAGCAACGAAACCGCCCGCATATATGAAGTAAAAAATCCAGAACGCGAATTAACGGTTCCAGTTAATAGCTTAGAGGAAATATAAAAAATGCCACTTCGATTTTGAAGTGGCATTTTTCTTACATTATATATTTCATCACTAGTTTTTCTTTTTTAATAAACCGTACAATCCTATACAAATTACAATGAGACCCACTATACCAAATGCCAATTCCTCAAATAAATTCCTTGTTTCATGCCCTCTAACTTCTACTACACTTTTGGCATCATGTTCAGTTTGATTTGTTTCTACCCTCTCGCCATATATTAACAACCGATATTTATTAGATGTATATGGCTCACATGTGAGTAATGTAACTCTATCTTGTCCTTTTGTTACACTCAATTTCTCAACTTGATTTGGATTAATGATTTCACGTCCACTTACTTTATAAACAAGTTGCTCTCCAAGTACATTGACATAGAATATATCGCCATCAGCCAATTGATCCAGGTGCCGAAACATCTTCGCACCATGATAACCTCGGTGCCCTGCCAATACAGTATGTGTATCTTTCCCACCAATTGGTAAAGAAGTCCCTTCAATTTGGCCTATTCCTTTACTTAAGTTTTCTTGATTTGCACCTAAGTAAATTGGCAACTCCTCATTTATTTTTGGAATTGAAATTGTACCAAACATCTCGTTTTTGTTTACAAAGTCTAACTGCTCATTATCTACTTCAGTATCATGAACAAATGGATCATTCATTTTGAAAGTAGTTTTTCCTAACAAACGATTATATGTTTCCATCTTCCGAAATTTCTCATTAACATCTTCTACTTTTAAATTATCGACCATCTTTTCATAATGAATTACTCTTGTTTTATATACATAATTATTTATATAATTAGCAACCAATGGATATAGAAATAGAGATAACCCTGTAAGGAACAATATTAAACTTATTAAGCCCCTTCTCACACACTCACCACACAATACATATTATTTTCGTTTTTTTAAGTAAATGATTAGAAGGATCATACAAATCAGAACAATAGGGACAACAATCATCCAATCTTCTAAAATGAAAGGTTTTGTAATCATTTCTTTTTCTCCAGCATCATATGGTACACGGTGTCCTCTCACTAATAGTCTATGCGTATTTACTCCATAAGGGGTGCATGTAATTAACGTTGCATAATCTTCTCCTTGTACAACTAATAAATCTTCCGTTTCATTTGGTAATACAACTTTTATTTGATCTACTTGATAGGCAAGTACTTTATCTAATGTATGAATATAAAATATATCTTCCTTTACCATTTTATCTAAATGAGTAAACATGAGTGATGAAGGTAAACCGCGATGCCCCGTTAAAACTGTATGCGTACTTTCTCCCCCTACTGGTAATGAAGTTTCATCCAACTGTCCAATTCCACGGCTTAACACTTCTTCTGTCGTCCCTTGATAAATTGGAAGGTTCACATCTATTTTCGGAATTTCTATATGTCCCATAACATCACCAATATTTAACATATCTACGGTCGAACCTTTATGTTCACCATCCTGTTCACGAAAAGGATCTGAAAATGTTTGCGTCGTATTTTGAATCTTCTTATTATACTCGCTTGCTTCTGTTTCTTTACGATCAATCTCTTCCTGCTCCAACCTCTTTACCGCTTCATCATACGTACTTACTTCTGAATAGTGAGTTCTTGTCGCAAACCAATTACTTACAGTTGGATAGAGAAATATACTTAATCCTAGTAAAAAAATACTTCCAAAAATTATATTTCGTTTCATAACAGCCTCTTTCACTATGGATAAAATGTGGAAAAGAGGAAAGCATATCCCTTTCCTCTTTTCCATACTAAAATATTATGAATATATTCATTAAGAATTCTTTTCAGGTTTCTTTCTAAAGAAAATAAACATTGCTGTCATCATTAGCATAAGACCTACTACTGTAAAGAGAATTGTCCCCATACCACCTGTTGCTGGGATAATCCATCCGCTCTTATTGTTCTCAACTTGTAAATCAATTACTTTATGATCTTTATCAATTTTAATATCAATTGGATCTCTTAATTTTTGATATTGCTCTACTGCACCGTCTTCATCTTTATACTTTGGTGCTACCGTTTCAACAATTTGATATTCACCATATGGGATTTCATTCCATGTAATCATACCATTTGCATCCGTGATATCATCCATTTTCTTTTTGTTTACTACTACAACATTTCCCTTTTTATCTCGTAATTCGAATCTTGCACCTTCTAATTTCAAATTCTTATTCTTGCCATCTACTTTTTCAATTTTAATATTTCCCATAGTTGGTGTAACCACTACTTCATTAGATGGCTTTCCATCTTTTTCTGATGAAACATCATCTTTGTTTACAAAATCTAGTACTGCTTTATTTGGAATTTCTATTCCAGCTTGAGTATCTCCTTTAATTTGTGCAGTAATTTGCAAATGAAGCTCTTTTCCATTAATTTTTGAAAAATCTTCAATTGTAGCGGTTACTTTTTGACCTTCTACAACTACTTTTACACTACCATCTTCCACTTTCTTTCCATCAACCATAACAATTGGTTGGCCTTTTATTTCCAAACGATCATCTAAAATATCTGTTACGACATATTTTTTATATAATTTAATATCTTCTGGAAGTAATGTTTTGATATCATACGTATAATCTGTCTCTTTATTTATTCCAGCTACTTTTGAACCGTTATTTATACTTTTAGTAATAGTAGGTTCTTTATAGTTCTTTATATCTTCTAACTTAACTACTTCACCAGACTCCTTAATAGAGAAAGGACGCTCTTCTTTACTAGTTATATAACCGTTTGGAGCCTTATGCTCAATAAAATAATAATAATCCCCGTATTCTAGAGAATCTACACGAACTTTACCATCTTCCCCTGTTACTAATGAACTCGGTGTCTTCACTTGTGTGCTTGTTCCATCTTTATTCTTTTTAAATAAATGGAATTCTGCATCTTTTAACACTTTACCAGCTTCACCTATTTTTACGAATTCTACTGAACCTCTTTTTGTTTCATTTTTAGGGTAAATATGAACATCGTAATTTAAATCTTTACCGTCTGTACTTGTCATTGGAATATCGACAATAAAAGTAGTCGTATCCAAAGCAATATGTTCTGGACCTTTAATAGCTTTTACTTCATAACGTCCTAGTGGAAGATCTGTAAAAACAGCTTCCCCTTTTGCATTTGTTACCTTTGTAATTGCAGCATTTTTTACTGGCTTTGCTTCTTCTTTTATAACAGTTCCATCATTTGAATTTTTTTCAAATGACTCAATCCGTTTAATTTCAAAAGTTACACCTTCTAAAGGTTTTGCATCTTCTGGAACAGTTTGTCCTTCTTTTCCATTGCCTTCTGTAGTTGTTTTAGAACCTTTACTTTGCTCATACTTATGAATCGTTAACGTACCTGTACTTCTAGATTCCGCACTAACAGCCATGTTAGATAACGTTGAAAAAGCTAACATACAGATTAAAAATAAACTAAAAACCCTTTTCATTGTTGTCCACTCCCTATTGTTTGTGTTACTTTTGTTATTTCTATCTCTCATTATTTCTCTTTCTAACAAAGAGAAACAATGTAACAAACATCAATATTCCACCAATTACATAATAAATTATTGTCCCTATTCCACCAGTCTCTGGAATAACAAATTCACTCTTTTTATTTACTACTCTTATTTTTTGTGAATCCATTCCAGATTTCACTTCTATTTCTACTGGCTCTCTCATCAACATATATCCTTTTGGTGCTTGTACTTCTTTTAATGTATATTTGCCAACGATTAATGGAATAGAAGTTGCCAAACCATCTTTATCAGTTGTTAATTTACATACTATACTTCCATCTTTACTAATCACTTCAAATACTGCGCCTTCCAATTTGAGATTTTCATCATTCGCATCTACTTTTTCAATCTCAAATTTCCCTAATGCTGGCGGTACTACAAACACTTCATTTGATACGAATTTCTTCTGGTCAAACAGTAACTCTGCTTTATTTGGAATACCATCATTCGCATTGTATTTCGTTAGTATATCTGCATTTACATTAGCGCTTAATCTTGACTTAATATGCATTGTATACAATTGATTCGCAAGATAAGCATAATTTCCGTCCGGCTTCGGTAACTCAATACTTACTTTCTTTAATTGTTCATCAATTTGCGGTTTAACTTCTATTTCTTCTCCATAACTGTTTACAAGTTTTACTTGCAAGATAGTTAAAATATCTTCTAAGTCATCCTGCAATACTACTTTTTCAAGGTTCATAACATCATTACCAAAATGATAGTTTACATGCCATGTAAACTCTTCATCTATACTTTGTAATGTCGCTTTTTCCACTTCTTTTTCATCAGCGTCCGAAACCATCTTTCTTACTTGTGGTTCCTTTGCTTCTACATTTGTTTTTACATTCGGTTTTTGTGGTGGTAAATCCTCATTATCTGGTGTTTTCCCCTCAACAACCGCTATGTTCTCAATTTCTTTCGTTTTTAATGCGTCTTGCGTAACTTTCACTTTAAAAGTTACAATTCTTTCTTCTGTATCAAGCACGTCCCCAAAGTTTACTTTGATCGTGTTATCCTCATACGATCCTTCATCTTCGTCAACTGCATCTGTCAATACATTCCCATTCAATTTCATACTACCAGCTATATACTCAATACCTTCAGGAAGTTTATCCGTTAGACGCATATCTTTAATAAGCCCATTTTCCACTTTATTTCGGGCTTTAATTTGATACTCAAATTCATCATTAACATGAAATTTTTCTTGCTTTATACCAACAATCTCTTTTTTCGACTCTAGTTGTCCAGACAACGGGTCAACCAGTGTTTCAACTTCTGGTTTCTCCTTATCTTTCGAACTATCGGTCTCAACTATTGCTATGTTTTTTATTTTCTTATTTGCCAGCTCTGGTTTTACAACAACTTCAAACGTGATTGCTTTCTCTTCCTCACCTTTAAGATCGCCGAAATGAGCATAAATCGTTCCATCTTTTATATGTGCATAATGTGCATAATCTTCATCTTCAACATCCGTTTGTTCCTTTCCGTTTATCTTTAACGTGTTCGGAACATACTCTACTCCTTCAGGAAGGTTATCCGTAATTTTAACTGCCTTTAAGATAGAATCTGGCACACTATTTTTAGCATGAATTGTATATTCTAGTCTGTCGCCAACTTTCAGCGTACCACCGTTTATATCTTTAGCTAGTTTAGTAGCTACTAGCTTCCCGGGTTTCTCTTCTCGTTCGGGTAATACTTTAACTACTACTTTATTAGAATCGTTAGCCTCAACCTGACTTCCTGTTAACTCATCAACCCCTTGAACAACAGCGATATTAGGGACTTCTGTTTCTACCTTTTCTCCCCTTAATTTTGCTTTAAATTCAATTGTTGTCTCAGGTGTTTTATCCGTATAGATTCCACCTTTTGTAGCATTTGCTCCTTCACCAATTCTTATTGTTAACTTTCTTGTCTTTGCATCATAGTCAACTTGTTCTGTTTCATTTCCAGCATTAGGACCAGAAATGATTTTTACCGAATTTGGTACAAATTCTAGACGCGAATCTAAAACATCTTCAATTTTTGTATCAACAGAACTCGAATTCGGTTCAATGTTTTTCACCCTTAAACGATATGTAACTTCATCACCTGGCTCATACTTTTCTTTTGCATCTACTACTTCCTTATCGATGACAAGCTCTGGCGCTGTTGCATTTACTGCAAAAGCTAATGTGTTTAATACGTAGTCATCACCAGCTGTCGCAGCTTTTAAGCGTATTTCCTTTTGCGCTGGTTTAATATATCCTGCTGGTAACTTGATTAAATCCGCATCAACCCCCAAATTATTTTTATAATCTGGGTTAAATGTACCCGGATACTTATCTCGCATATGTTCCTCATATTCAGAAATAGTGGAATTGAATATATTACCAGTTGGATTGAGCTTATCATTAATTTCTTTCCAAGCATTATCTGTGTGAACAAACAGTTTATCACCTTGCCAATATCTATCACCTTGGACAGCGAAAACAGAAACTTTCGGATCTAAATCTCCAGTTTTCGAAGCAATAAAGTTTTTCACTTTAAATTCTTTTTCACCAGATCCAGTAGCTCTTTTCAATCCACCATCATAAACAGTAAATGCTTTTCTTGTTTTTGACTTATCTTTTGTAATAACTAACATGTACCAACCAGCAAATGAATAATATCCATAATTATAGGCAAGTTTTGTATTTGGATAAGGAATATTTGCTAAGGTATAGCTTCCTCCTTTTGAATTAGAGGACTGTAAAAGCTTTGTAACATCTGCATAGTTAGAATAATAGGTACCATCAATACCAAAACCATAAAGTAAGCCACTTCCGTAATACGTATTACTTGGTTTTACTTGAAAGCTCTTGCCTGTTGGAGTAGTAAACTTAATTGGTGATACATACTGTTGCTGCGTTAATTCATAACGTGTCGAACTCCAATATAATCCGGCCCATTCAATTTCAGCATCTTCTGGAACGGGAATATATGCCTTAGATGAATTTGTAGTTGTTGGATCATCATCTATATCAATGAGTTCACGGGTATAGCCATTCGGTGCTGTAGACGCAATATTCGTTATATCTGAATACAATGCTGTTTTCTTCTGAGCTTCAGTAGCTTTAATACCTAAATTCACATTACCGGTCGAATACATCTCACCTTTATGAATAGATTGATAGGTTGGTTTATCAAAACCTTCTTCATCTGTAACTGCTGCCGTTGCTGTATTAATTGGACTTAAAAATTGCAATTGAGATAATAGCAAGAATAAACTCATAACAACTACAAATACGTTTAATACTTTTTCATTTTCTTTGATCCTACTGTGCAAAGAGGTCACCTCCTTCAATAAAATTCATTAACATATTATATTAATATATATTATACGTATTATTCTAATATAAATCACATATTTCGTTAACAAAATATGTGATTTTTTTCTATTTTAAACATTTATATATAAAGATGTTTATATTTAATTAAATTTCTAACATCAATATAGAAACCTTCGTACTTCATTCAAGTAATAATAAAAAAAACGAAATATTAATAAGAAGCCATGACTTCTTTTCTATTTATTACATGCTAAACTATATTAAAAGGGGGATTGTATATGAAAAATACTTCACAAAAAATGAGTCATTATTATGCAGTTATTTTCACTTCTCATTTATCAAATGATACGACAGATTATAGTGCCGCCTCTGACAAAATGGAGGAACTTGCAAAGCAGCAACCTGGATTTCTAGGCGTAGAAAGTGCACGAGATCATTCAGGGCTCGGAATTACAGTTTCTTATTGGGAGTCACTTGAGGCAATTGACAATTGGAAACAGAACACCTTACATAAAAAAGCGAAAAAAAGAGGCCGTGAGCAATGGTATGAAAACTTCCATCTGCGTATATGCCTCGTTGAGAAAGAATTTAAGTTTCATAGAGGTACATTGTAACGATGAAGAAAAAATTAGCTCTCGTTGTTGTTCATGAAATATATGGTGTGAACGACCATATGCATCACGTTACCCATCACTTTAGTTCATCCCATATAGATGTATTCTGCCCGAATCTTCTACAATCGCAACATCCATTTCATTATAGTGATGAAGAAAAAGCATATCATTTTTTTATGAATCATATTGGATTTGATAGTGGAAAAAAGCAAATTGAAGAATTCATTACGCATCTTTCTAGTCGTTACACACATATTGGACTTATCGGCTTTAGTGTCGGCGCTACCATTTCATGGCTATGTAGTAACAATCCAAAAATAGATTTTATTATTGGATGTTACGGTTCCCGTATACGCGACTATGTTCACATAAAGCCTACATGCGCTACATTACTTATATTCCCTGAAAAAGAAGCTAGTTTTTCAGTATCCTCTTTCATTCAATCGTTGCAGCAACAAAAAAATCCTTTATTAGAAATAAAACAACTACATGGTGAACATGGGTTTCTAAATCCGTACACTAAAAAATATAACGAGCACTCTACAAAGCAAGCATATAATGTAATAGATGCATTTCTTGTAAAAAACACTTTTATAAAGGAAATCTAAATGACGCTTACATTATTCTTACTTATTTTCATATTCATTGCCTTTTTCTCAGCACTAACTATCATTATTGTAACCGTAAAAAAAAGGGAGTTTTCCAAACGCCCCTACTTACAATCTATTATCGTTTGCATTTTATTTTTACAAATTGGTTCTTATATGTAACATCTTTTTATACGTTACTCCCAGAGAAAGTTAGCGAGTTTATATTCTTGCCAATTTGGTTTTCCCTTTGTATGTTAGGGTTTATCGTTTTCTGGCGCGAATGGAGAAACAATCGTGTGTTCTCAATATGTATCTGTTTTCTTTCTTTTATTAGTTTTCTATTTGGGTTATTGTTGTTAGTTCTTTCGGGGATGTAGTTGTTGTAAAGAGGATAACATACCTCTTTACAACAACTTTTTTCGTTCTATGGCGAAAGGGATTAGTAAATATAAAGCATAAGCAATAACCATCCAAATAGTAAATGATATAATTTGCTGTGAGGAGAATTGTGAGAATAGATTAGAAGAATTATATAAAATGTAAGTATCTAAAATTAAACCGATTGCTGTACCGCATATACCTAACTTAATAACTGCATATTTTGTAGTATCTAGTTTTTTGTATAACCACATTACAAAGTATAAAGCTATAGCCGTTCCTAATTCAAGAAACGTCAATTGTAGAAAAAATCTATTTGAAGTATATTCTAATAAAACGGAAGAACCAAAAATAATGAAAAATGCTGAAGCAAAAAACCAAACGCCAATCGAAAATAAAATGGTGAGCCAAAGTCTATTATTCACTGACATTACCTCCCTTTTGTAGCACTGTAAGCTTTTCCAAGAGCATATATAAATCACCATATACTTTGTCTGTAGAAAAAGATGGATTGAATAACGCTTGCAATGCCAATCCATCAATTAATGCATTACATAAAATGCTCCATGTTTCCGTTGAAATTTGAGTTTTCATTGTATCTCCTATTTTTTTATTTAACACACCTTTTAATTCTTGATTTTCATAATGTAACAATCCACCAATTTTATCTTTCATCGCATCATTTTGTAATCCACTAGCTACTAATTGAAAGAACAAATGATGATACATTGAATCATTCACACATCTACTTTCCGCAGACTGTAAAGCCTTCTCTAACTGTACATCCTTTCCTATTTGTTCCCACGATGCTTTACAAAACGATTCCGTTACTTCAAGTAATAATTGATCCTTCGTTTTAAAATGATAATATACGGTACCTTGTGTAACTTGAGCACTTTCTGCAACTGCTTTTAATGTCAACTTTTCCATCCCGTGCTCTGCAATAATTACTTTTGCTGCTTCTAGTAACTTCTCTTTATTAACAACATTCGGTTTTGCCACTTCTACGACCTCCTTTTAAGTTAGTTGTATAACTAACTTAAATCATACAGAAAAATCAGATAAAATAAAAGGAAGAAAAGCCAACATTCAACTTTTCTTCCTTTTATTTTTACCTTTAGCTTTCACTGTCACTGATTCACAAGGTGTATAATATATTTGAGGTGTCGCCTTATCAACAAACATCATAAACGTAATAAAGCCGATAATAAAGAAAATAAGCACCGTTAACAAAATTGCTCCTATCGTTAAAAGTATCATAACACCACCCCTATATTTTTCATGTTATTACACTTTTCGCTATTATATGAGCGTAATCCTTTTTAGAAAAAGAAACGTAACAAAATAATCACAATTACTCCCGTTAATACTGTACCTAATAAACTACGAGTATATATTGCAACAAGAAATGTCGGGATTGCTGCGATAAGGTAATCCCACTGCATCGTCTCATGCATAAATAATACTTGAGCTAAAAGTGCTGCTAATATCGCAATTGGTATGTAATTTAACCATTTTAAACCCCAGTCCGGAATTTGAAGTTTGCTAAATACGAGTAGAGGTAAAATACGTGGCACGAGTGTAACAGCTCCTGCTGCTAATAAAAGTAGTATTACGTCCAATCTCATTTCCATTTTTCAACCACAACTCCAATCGTCGCAGCTAGTAATGTTGCGATAATAACCGCTATACTATCTGGCATAAATAAGTGTGAAACGTATGCAATCATAATTGCTACAATTGCAACAGTAAGATGAATTGCTAGTTTCGGTTTACTACTTATGAGCTGAAGTACAAATAACCCGATAAACATTGCCGGTAATGCATAATCCATGCCGTACGTATGCGGATCTGGTATCCACTCACCAAACAACCCGCCAATAATAGTAGCAAGAATCCAATTTAAATATGCTGTGACATTTAAACCGATCATCCATCTTTCACCTAAATGTCCTTTTTGCGCTGCGTGTTGCACAGCAACACCGAACGTTTCATCTGTAATTTGAGAACCGATTATTACGTTTTTTAGTAGAGGAAGTTTCGTAAAGTACGGCGCGAGTGCAGCACTCATTAGAAGGTGGCGTAAATTAACAAAAAAGACGGTGAAAATGATTGCTGAAGCAGGAGCACCGGCTGCATACATACCAGCTAATATAAATTGGGCAGAACCTGCATAAATTAAAGTGGACATAAACGCAATTTCAATGATGGAGAAACCTGCTGTTTTTGCAATTACACCGGCTGCTATACCGATGCTTAAATAACCAAATACAGTTGGTAAACAATCTTTTACTCCTTGCTGAAATGTATCATCGTTTTGCAAAGCTACATGTGCCTGAGCTTTATTCATCTCTATCATCCTCCATTCCTTTTAAAGTTCGCTTTCCTGTTACGACATGAACTAAATCTATATTTTCACGCCATAGCGTATCTAACTTATCCGCTCCAAATTCCTTCGTGATTTCTTCGACCATAATATCGTGCCGCACATACTCTGTAGCAACGAGAACTAAAGCGGGATCATACGTTGTAACGGCCCATGAAGTGCTATCATTTGAGAAGTTCGCAATTAATACTTCCTCTCCATCACGAGCAATAACAGTTAAATGACCACCCATTCTCTTTTCTACAACGTGGGGCGTCATATAATTATGGTGAAACGTTGCGCCTATTTTTGTATCGGGAGCACCAAATAAGATGGAAAATATATGTACACCTTCCTCTTTCTTTTGATGAATGTATGGCTCAATTTCATGCACTTGATCTTCCCATACAGAAATCCATAACTCTTCCTTTGCTCTATTAATTATATTGCAAATTTCTTTTAAAACACGATCATTTGAGCGAATATGCGAAATTACATCTATTTGTCTCTCTTGTTCTAAACCATTTAATTTCTGGTCTAAAAATTCAAAGGACTTTTCAAAATCTTTTCGCATTCGATTCATTAATTCGGTAGCTGGTACTGGTACATATTTAACTGGTTCAGAAGGTACAATATGTACTGCTCCTTTATCCATTAACTTACCGAGTACCTCGTAAATCATAGAACGAGGTACTCCTGTTTGTTTACTCACTTCATACCCAGTTACTGGGGAATGTTTTAGCAATCCAATATACGCTTTACATTCATACTGGGAAAATCCTAATTTTTGTAGTTCTTTTATAATTTCATCCATCGGTAACCCCTCACAATCTAAATCGTCCTAACTTCAAAACGACGATTTTGCTTTCCTTTACTTTTTACTTTATCAATAACAAGTGTTCCTATTTCACTCGTATTTTTCACATGTGTGCCTCCACAAGCTTGTTCGTCTAAATCTTCAATTGTAACTATGCGGATTTCTTGGATAGTAGTTGGCAGGAGGTTTATTGCTGTTTTAATCATTCCTACAGCATTTTCTGCTTCTTCCCGGCTCATATAACGAGTGGAAATTTCTTTATTTTGTTTAATAAGTTTATTCACTTCCTTAACAATTTCTTCTACTTCCACGCTCGATAACTCTTGTAACTCATTAAAATCAATACGTGCTTTGTCAGGATAAATTTGATTTCCAGTGCATAGAGCTCCATACTTTTCATAAACGACAGCTCCGATAAGATGCAGTAAAGAATGATGACGCATTAAATTATGACGTCTTTCCCAATTCATCTCTAATTTAACTGGCCCTAATTTTACTTGAGCTCCTTCTTTTATATAGTGAACTATTTCTCCCTGCTCCTTCTTTACCTTTTCAACTTCAAATACAGACCCATCTTGTACAATGACACCCGTATCACATTCCTGCCCCCCACCAGTTGGATAAAAAACTGTTTCTTTTACAAATACTTTATTCCCTTCTACTTTTATCACTTCTGTTTCGCAACTCGTTTTGTATGCATCTTCTAAATATAATGCCGTTGTCATACTCTCACCTCTTTAGTAGTTATAGTTATACCTACTAATATAAAAAAGAAGCTCCGCAAAGTCAATTGATAATTCTGAATTTTAAACCTAAAACCTAAAACCTAAAACCTAAAACAAAAAGACTCCCGCTAACGGAAGTCTCCTATCTCAAGATTTCATTCGCTTCTTTTTCATAAATTTTATCAAATGAAGTCATAACGCGTTGTGATGCTGAAATCATTCTTTGATCCGTCATAAGATCTGCCATCTCTTTCGTCATATCTACATTTGAATTTTCTAGCATATGGTTTTTTACTAAGCCTGTTCCGTTCGGTAAATCAGCAATGTTTCCTTCTGCTAGTGTAAAGCTTTTATTCTCTCTTTGTATTAGACGAGCATTTGCTTCTGCATCTACTGTTTTAGTTTGCAGGCGTGCAATATTATTTTGTGTTACTTCATCATATAATGTACCATCTGCTTGTACAGCTACCTTTGCTCCTTCAGGAATACGAATACGTTCATTATTCTCTCCCATAACAAAAGCACCAGATGATGTTTGCAAGTAACGATCACTATTTATTGTAAAACTACCATCTCTCGTTAAAAACGTTTCATCGTTTTTAGATGTAACGAAAAATGATGTTGTACCGGCTGCGCCATCGTCTAAAAAGAAATCTGTAGCACTATTTGTCATTTGTATATTTCCTTGTACTAAGTTCACATGCGTAGCGGCTGGAACTACTGCGTAATCGACCGAACCGATATTTGTCACAGCCCCGTCACCACGGCGATATGTGTCTTGTACATCAAATACTTTAGAAGTCATATTTTCTGCTTTAAATCCTGTCGTTTGGGCATTTGCAACGTTATTCGAATGAACATTAATACGCTGCATGTAATTCATCATACCCATTGAACCTATATAAAGACCGTTCATATTCGATTGAATAAGGCAATTGCCTTATTCTTCACCTCTTTTCTATGATGTTTGTAACATTTGTTTTGCTAAATGTTCAGCTGTAGCGATATGTATGTTTTTCTTTACATCTTGTCCGTCTGTCATTAATACAATGGGAGCAGATGACACTGCTGGAATTTTCAATAACTCACCACTACTTGCTGTTTCATCAAATTTCGTAAATACGATACCATCAATATGAATATCTTTAAAGTTCGTAATGATTTCGATCATATCTTTACTTTTCATCGAAGCTGATAACGTTAAACAAATATAATCTGGCTCTACTTGTCCCATCGTTTCAATCATTTCTTCCACTGTTTCTGACGCACGATAATTTTTTCCAGCTGTATCAATTAAAATATAATCGACGCGCGCTTCTTCTTTAAAATACGTAAGCGCTCTTGTCATTGCAGCTTCATCACGTACAGCGATTACTTCAAATCCAATTGTCTTTACGTAATCTTGCAGCTGCTGTACCGTTCCAATGCGTGAATGATCTGTCGTAATAAAACCGACCGTTTTTTTCTTACCGTGGAACTGCCATGCCATTTTCGCAAGTGTCGTCGTTTTTCCAACTCCAGTTGGACCGATTAATGCAATTGTTTGTACTTCTTTTTCAAATACATTTTCCGTATTGAAATGAGATCTCATATCTTCCAATATATATTCGATCACTTCTTCTTCTGTAATCATCGTCGCATTCTCAAACTTCACTTTTAACTTTTCAGCATATGCATGAATGAAGTATTGTTCTACATCGTTTTGCTCTAGCATGCGAATTACTTTTTGAATAATAAATGGCACAGATTCTTGCTTTTCTTTCTTTACAACCACTTCTTCTTTTTTGACAGGAACGACTTTTTTCATAGCTTTTTGCTTTTTTGTTACTTTCGTTTCTTCCGTCTGTTTCACAACGACGATACCTTTTTCAAACAACTTTAATAGTTTCTCTTTCTTTCTTGCCCATTCTTCACTATTTCCTGTTTGCATCGCCGCATATGACATCGGAGTCGTCACGTTTTCTAAATTGTGCAGTACCGATTGAATTCCGTTCGCCTTCACAATTTGTTCTGAAGGCTCATTCACAACATCCATTAATTGTTCATGAAATTGAGCTGTGCCTTCGTTCACTTCTTCCTGTTTATCCTCTGGAAAAGCGACTAACATTTCATAATTCTTTTTCCAAAAAAACGGGATATTTCGTTTTACACTTTCATCGACAACGTAATAATAATCTGTACCATATTGGTCAAATAACTTTCGATACAATTCATTTTTCGAAGCTGCTTTTATTCGCATTAACGCTTCTTTCTTTTCTGTACTTTCCATTACTTCACCCCCTACTATTCAATATAGGCAATTTGATCTACAACAATCTCTGGTGCTAATTCGCTAATACAAAGTACTTGTGCTTCTACTTGATAGCGCTCAAGAAGTCTTACAATCGCAAATCTGAAATCTTTTCTGCGCGTTAATAATACTGGTTCTCTTCCCATTAACCTCGCTTGTTTAAATACGCGTTGTACTTGCTCAACTACGCGCGATTCTAAATCTAAATCCCAGTTTAATAAATAACCTTGATAAGAATTGTTCACAACGTCCGCATCTAATTCGATTGAATCTGAGAAGAGCGCCGCATAAATTTTACCGTCAGGATTTTTCGCATTTTCACAAATAACTTTTGAAATACATTCACGGACGAATGATGTTACACCGTCAACATGATTTTGATAAATTTCTTTTCCGTCAATAATACCTTCAATAATAGTTGGTAAATCACGAATAGAAATACCTTCTTTTAGCAGTTGTTTAATAACATTTTGAACGAGTGATAAGTCGATTTCTTTCTTCTTAATCTCTTCTAATAAAACGCCGTTATCATTTTCAAGCGAGTTAATTAAGTCTTTTACATGTTGACGCTGAATTAACTCATGAAGATTACGTCTAACGACAACATCTAAATGTGTAATTAATATGCTAAGCGGCTCTAATACTTGATAGCCTTTCATCTGCGCATCTTGTACCATATGCTCTAAAATCCAATATCCATCTTCACCGAAAATTGGATCTTTCGCTGGTTCTGCATCTAAATCGGCCATTACATTCGGTGTTTTCAGTGCTAATAAGTAACCTGATTTTAAAACACCTTCAGCTGCCTTCGCACCTTTAATACGAATAATGTATCGTCCGCGTGGTCTAAAACTCGTATTATCTTTAAAGTTAATTCCCGGAACGTTAATACCAAGGTCGGTAATAATCGATTTCCTCATAAGAACAACTTTATCACGAGCTGTTTCCCCATTAATTTTCTGCTTTACAAGTGCTGCTAAATCTAAACCGAGTTCGACAATAATTGGATATTTATCTGTAAATACTCCGAATGAATCTTCCACTTGTTGCAGTTGCTCGTCTTCGCCTTGAATCATTTCTATTTCTTTTTGAAGCTCGTCTTCTTTTTCTTTCTTTATTCGGTTTTTATTACGAATGCCTAAGAAGATAATTGTTCCACCAACGAGTGCGAATGGTAGAAATGGTAGCGGAGTGAAAATACCCATCGCGATAAATAAACCACCAAGCGCATATACAACGACTTCATGCGCTAATAACTCTTTAAAGATACCTTCCGTTACTGTATCCGGTGAGCCGTCAAATACACGCGTTACGATAATACCTGTTGAAATCGCAAGCATTAACGAACCAATTTGGTTTACGATTCCATCACCGACAGTTAACTGTGTATAATGAAGAGCTGCTTCAGCAAAGCTCATGCCTTGCTGCATCATGCCGACAATTAAACCGAAAATAATGTTTACGAATAAAATGACAATCCCGAAAATAACGTCCCCTTTAATGAACTTCCCGGCACCATCCATCGCTCCGTAAAACTCTGTTTCCATATTTAATTTCTTTCGTTTCGCCTGTGCATCTTTTTCCGTAATAATACGCTGGTTTAAATCCGCATCGATTGACATTTGTTTCCCTGGTAAAGAATCAAGTGTAAAACGTGCTGCAACTTCAGCTGTACGAGATGCACCGTTTGCAACGATAAACTGGAATATGATTAATACTGTAAAAATAACGATACCAATTAATAAGTTCCCGCCAATTACGAACTGGCCAAACTCTTCAATAACATGACCCGCATTTCCGTTTGTCAAAATTGCTCGCGTCGTCGATACGTTAATCGATACGCGGAAAATCCCGATTAATAACAACATCGTCGGAAATGATTTTAATTCATCCCACTCGTTAATACTTGTCGCTCGCATATAAATAAGCACTGACATACTTAGTAGAAAAACGATAATGATATCAAGTATAAATGGTGGAAGTGGAATTAAGAGCGCCACTACAAATGACGCTGCTAAAAAGATAGAAAAATAGGTTCTTGCAGAATCTATCTTAAACAAAGAGATCTCCTCCAAACGCGCTATTACACTTCAAGTTCATTCGTTTGAATTAAATAGCGCATAACTTCAATTACAGCTACGTATAAATCTTCTGGAATCGTCTCATCTTCCTCGACTTGATAATATAAAGAACGAGCAAGCGGACGGTTTTCCACCATTGGTATTTCTTGTTCACGGGCAAGAGTTCGTATATATAATGCGAGCTCATCTTCCCCTTTTGCAACGACAATCGGTGCTGCATCAACGTGTTTATTGTACCTGAGCACGACTGAAATATGAGTCGGGTTGTTTACAATAAACGTTGCGCCATCCATCTTCTTCGCAATTGTTCCTTGCAATATGGCGTGCATAAAGTTTTTTCGTTTCCCTTTTACTTGCGGGTCCCCTTCATTATCTTTATGCTCTTGTTTTACTTCTTCTTTTTTCATCTTAATATCTTGTTCGTACTCCCACTTTTGATAAATAAAATCAATAATAGAAAGAACGATTAATATAATTAAAATAGCTAAGAAGATAAATTTAATTTGTCTTATAATTTCAGTAAGTGACGCAGTCCAGTTAAATCCAATCATACTCACGATTTTCTCTAAATTCTTTTTAAATAGCACGTAAGCAACGTAACCGATTAATCCCATATAAAATAGTGATTTCAAAATATCCACTAAACTTTTACGACTAAATAGTCTTGTAAAATAGTTTTTCGGGTTAATACGTGATGCTTTCGGCTTAATGACTTTAGAAGAAAATAAGAAACCAACTTGAATCATATAATTGAATAAATGAAAAGCGTATACGAGTATTAAGATTGGAGCTGATACTTTTAGTAGTAAAATCCCCATTAAATAAAAATACTCGGTCGAATCTGTATTTTTTCCAATTTGATCAAACAGCACCGATACAGAATTGGCAATCTCAAACCCTAGCCAATCTCCGAAAAAGTAAACGACAACTGCTAATACAAGAATGGAAAATAAATTATTTAAATCTTTACTCCGGGCAATATTCCCTTCTTCACGCGATTTTTTACGCTTCTGCGGGGTGGCCTTTTCTGTTTTATTATCCTTTGCCATGCGCGTCCCCCTACTTCGTTAAGAAAAAGTTAAATAGTTTCGTATATTCTTCAAGCAATACATCCGTCATATTTTTAAACACATAACCGAGCATCGGTACACTCATCGCAATAAACAAAATACCACACGTAATTTTAATAACGTACGCATTCATAAAAACGTTTAATTGCGGAGCGTTTTTTGCGATTAAAATCAACACAAAGTTAATGATGAACAAACTTCCCATGAGCGGAAGAGCAATTTCAACCGCTGATGTGATCGCAAATAATAACGTTGCGAGTAGACTATCTAAAAAACTAGTCGTCAGCAATTTTGAAATCGCCTCTGTATATTGAAACGACTTTAAAATCGTGGCAACGAAATAATTAATGCCGCCAAGTGAAATAAAAATAATGAGAAAAAATATATCAAAAATGGTTGATAGTAACGTAGACTGTGAACCTGCGTTTACATCAAACAAACTTGCTTGTGATAAACCGATATCAAAATCTAAAATATGCCCGGCCATTTTCGGAATGTTCCACAGCATTTCTACAATTTTTGAAAGCGATAATCCAATTACAATTTGCGTACCTGCATAAGCTGCAACGTCCCAAACTGTCTTGATGTGAGAGACATCAACTTGATCGGCCACTGTTATAGAAAGAGCAAGTCCAAATGTAACTTTCGCCATCGCTGGAATGGATCGACCTGAGAAAAACGGTAAAAAGTATAAAAATGAAGTAATGCGACAAAACGCAAAAAACGTCGCCGCCCATAATTCCATATTCATTTCATTCCACCTATCTTAGTACGAACGCAATAGCGATGGGATTTTATCAAATAAATCTAAAATAAGCGTCGTTAACTCTTGAAACATCCACGGACCTAAAATGATAATAACGAGTACAATACTCGCCATTTTCGGTAAAAACGTCAGCGTTTGTTCTTGAATTTGCATCATCGCCATAATGACAGCGATGATAATAACGACAATCATACTTACACCGGCAACCGGCATTAAAATCATAACCCCTTTATAAAAAAAGGTTTGAAAAATATCTATAATTGGTGACGTATTCATTTATATGACTCCTATCACATAGCATCAAATGCTTCAGGCGACCGTTTTAAACATAATGTCGACGATTTTTGTATATCCACCTAAATATACGAAAACGAGTATTTTAAATGGTAAACTTAAAATCATCGGCGGTACCATCATCATCCCGAGGTACATTAAAAGTGTACTAATAATCAAATCTATAAATACAAACGCTAAATAAATGAACATCCCTGTTAACAATCCTTTTTGAATTTGCGTTAACGTAAAGGATGGTACGAGCGTAAATAAGGATAGATCCTTTAAATCCTTCGGCAACTCTTCCCCGCGTACTTTCAGCATCATCTTTAAATCATGCTTATACGTATGCTTTGACATATACTCTTTCATAATCGGAGCTGTCGTTTCCGCAGCTTGACTTACCGTTATTTTCTCTTTCGTCATCGGATCCCACACATCGCTCTTCAGTTGTCCTAGTACAGGCTGCATCGTAAAGAGTGATAAAAATAATGCAAGTCCAACAAGTACTTGGTTCGGTGGTAAATTCATTACCCCAAGTCCTTGACGTGTAATCCCAAGAACGATCATAAAATAAGTAAAATGTGTAAATAATAGAACGATAGAAGAAGATAATGATAAAAGGGTAACGAGCGCAAATAACTGTACACTTGAATTACTCGTAAACTCTTTTCCATTTTCGAAATTAATAAAACCGTTTTGGGCTGCATACGCTGGATTTACAAAAATAATTGAAAAAACGATAGAAAATACGAAAATAACGGCTAATAATGATAACTGTTTCTTTATTCTCATGATGGATCCTCTACTTTTTTCGTTTCACTCTTCACCGCGTCTTCTAGCGCTTGTTGAAACTGATTTCCTGTTCCTGTTAATTGCACAGATTGAACACCGTTATTACTAATAACAGTGAACACTTGCTTGCCGTCTACTTCAAATAAAAAGGCACTTGTTTGATGATTTAAATACACGCCGTCCTTCACTTGAATATGGCCATTTTCACCTTGCTTAAAAAACTGCTGTTTGCGCGTCTTTTTCGTCATATAATATGCACCGTAACCGAGCGCACCAAACAGTAAAACGACTTGAAATAAGGTCGTCATATACGACATATGACTCCTCCTCTACTCTTTATCTTGCATTTGACTTTGCGCTTTCATAAGCGCAGCTTGCTTCTTGTCAGCTTCAATTTCAGAAATGATAATACCGAACTTCTCGTCCATTACAATCGCTTCCCCAATGCCGACTTTCATATTACTTAAATACACATCTACTTTATGTCCTAAGTTTTTCTCTACTTCCAGAACATCGCCCACTTTTAACTCTTTCACATCACCAAGCGTAATAGATGCCTTTCCAAGCTTTACACCAAGTTCAATCGAAATATCTGAAACAGTATCAATATGTGCTTTACTTGCTTCATTTCTCTTTCCTGTAAATTCTTCTAATCCCATTAATGACACAGGAGATACTTCATGCTTCATATGGATCCTCCTACTCTACAAAACTTTTAAATAAGAGCGCCTTACGCGTTCCATCTTTTCCAATAAAACAATTAAATTTATGTTTTCCATCTACAAAACCAAGTAATTCATCCGAAACTTTCGTATGAAGCGGAATAATATCGCCTTCTTCAATTTGTTCAATTTCACCCATTGTCATCTTCTGCTCACCAATTGCAACGTGAACAGGTTTGTACACTTGATTTACTTTCACTTCCACTTCAGACGTATACTTCTTACGTTTATCTGAAGAATGTTCAACAATATTTTCAGACGTTAACTTATCCATAATTTCTTCAACAGATAAAAATGGAATTCCGATGCGCACCGTCGTATTCCAAAAATCCGTTTTCATATTTACGTTCAGTAATGAAATAATATCGCTTGCTGTCGTAATTTTAAGTGCATTCGGATCTGTCTCTGTCGTTACAAATTTCGGTTTAATTTCCACAACACTTTCAAATGATTGCTCTAAATTTTTACATAGAAGTGCAAAAATATTATCAAGTGTTAAAAACTCGAACGCCGTCAGTGGTCTACGCATCGTAAAGTTACGCTTACTATCTCCGCCGAGCCAGCACTCATGAATGTAAATAACAAATGCTAAATCAATCTCAATAACAATTTCTCCAAGCTCTGGAAGTCCGAGATCAATGACGCAATATAAATAGTAATCTTTCGGCATTTTCTCCACATACTCACTCGTAAATGGAACTTGCTCAACTGTCGAAGGCTCTAAATCGATTGGAATACGCATACGCGCTGACAACGTCTGTGACGTCTGTTTACCAAACGTAGAAGCAATCGCTTGCAAACTACGTAAATGCTCCACACCGAACTTCTCCGGTCTATTAAAATCATACTCTTGAAATTTATCTTGCTTCCCTGCTTCTTGTGCGAAAGCTGGCATTTCCTCGCCTTCATTTACCGCCTTCAGCAGGGCATCAATTTGCTCTTGGCTTAATTTTTCGCCACTCATGACAATCCCCTTCCCTACCTTTTCAATTCAACGATTTCAACGTACATCTTTCCATTCTTCGTCAAAATCTTTCCGGTTCCAATCTCTTCATTCTCAAGCATAAGACGCACCGTATTTTTCGTTGAATTTTCAAGACGATACAATGTACCTTTCGTAATATGAAGCAGATCTTCAATTTTCTTTTTCGTATTTCCGATTTCAAAATAAATTGTTAACGGAATATCATCTTGTAATTTCAATCTAGCCAACTCCCATATCATGTTCACGAAAATTTCATTTTCTCTCTATATATGAAACTTCTTATTTTGAAACGTCGATATTTAATATTTTTTTAATATATCCTTGCGTTTCTTTAAATGGCGGTACGCCTCCGTACTTTCTCACATTACCAGGGCCAGCATTATAAGAAGCAAGTGCCAATACTAAGTCGCCGTTATTTTTCTTTAAATAACCACTTAATTCTTTCACACCGCCCTCAATACTTTCAGCTGGTGAAAATGGATTTTTTATACCCATCTCTTTCACATTCGCTGGCATAAGCTGCATAAGCCCCATCGCACCTGCATGTGACACCGTTTTCGGATTAAAATCAGATTCTACTTCAATCATTTTTTGAATTAACGTTTTCGGAATTCCGTATGTACGACTTACTCTATCTATAATATCCTCATACTTCCCTTCATTTGAAGAACGTATTTTTTGAATATTATACTTCTTCGTTAATCCCCACGTATCAACAGCCTCATTTTTCGTTTCCGGGAAACGTCGTTCAAACTCTTTTTGCGCGACTTGCACTTCATCGACTTTCTTCGTTTCAGGCTTTTCTTCCGGCTTACTTACTTCCTCTACTTTATGAATAGATGCTTCCGGTTTATTCACAACCGCTTCTATTTTCGTAGATTGTACCGGCTGACTCATATCCTCTACTTTTGCCGGCTGCGTAGTACCCTTCGTCTCCTTCGCAGGTTCACTCTGCAACTTCTCTTGAAAACGACTACTAACGAATGCTTGTGGACTACTTAGCTTTTGCTGAATTTGTCCTTTCTTATATGCAAGCACTTCTTTTACTATATTTCCAACTATCATAATATCACCTTTTCGGTAAACAAAGATAATCTAATATTAGAGTTTTTTTTTAAAGTTTGCAATAATCCTTTTAATAATATTGTAATAAAAAAATGAATATATTGTTAAACTGTTATTTTTTTATATTTATTAATTCGAATTTTTAGTTGACACCCGCTATGACAGGGATTACAATAAATCTCGAAATTGATTTTTTCGCATATTACCGTTTTTCAATTTGCAGAAAAGTCAATATAAAAAAATGGGGGTTCTTAACATGAGAATTAATACAAACATTAACAGCATGCGTACGCAAGAGTACATGCGCCAAAACCAAGCTAAAATGAGCAACGCTATGGACCGTTTATCAAGCGGTAAACGTATCAACAACGCTTCTGACGATGCAGCAGGTCTTGCAATCGCAACTCGTATGCGTGCTCGTGAAAGTGGATTAGGAGTAGCAGCTAACAACACACAAGACGGTATGTCTTTAATCCGTACAGCTGACTCAGCAATGAACTCAGTATCTAACATCTTACTTCGTATGCGTGACCTTGCTAACCAATCTGCAAATGGTACAAATACTGATGGAAACCAAGCAGCTCTAAACAAAGAATTTGCTGCATTAAAAGATCAAATTGACTACATTTCTAAAAATACTGAATTCAATGATCAAAAATTACTAGATGGTTCTAAAGAATCTATCGCAATTCAAACATTAGATGATGCTGATACTGGAAAACAAATTAATATCAAATTATCAGATGTTTCTACTAATGAATTAAAACTTAATGGTTTACAAATTAACGGAAAAACGGAAAAAATAATTGATGCTACAGAGCGTACAGCTGCAACTACTGCGCAATCAGATCTAAATGGATTAAAAACTACCGATACAGATGCAGTAGCTAAAGTAGACGCATTTAAAAAAGCATTTGAAAAAGTAAAAGATTTTATGTCAAGTGATGATGTTAAGGCTGTTAACGCAAAAATTGAAGCTTTTGATAAAGACCAATCAATAGACAATGCTAAAGAAATTGGCGCTGCTTTCAAAGCACCTGCTGCTACTGCAAAATTTGAAACTTCAAATGCATCTAGTGCAATTGCAGCAATTGACGCTGCCCTTACAAAAGTTGCTGATAACCGTGCAACTCTAGGTGCTACATTAAACCGTCTTGACTTTAACGTAAACAACCTGAAGAGCCAATCTTCTTCTATGGCTTCAGCTGCTTCTCAAATCGAAGACGCTGACATGGCGAAAGAAATGTCTGAAATGACTAAGTTCAAAATCTTGAACGAAGCTGGAATCAGCATGCTTTCTCAAGCAAACCAAACTCCACAAATGGTTTCTAAATTATTACAATAAGCCATTTGAGTTAGTTTCCTGAATAAACCTCTCTGCTTGCGGAGAGGTTTATTTTTTGTAAAACCTTACTTTTTTTGATGGAAGAGAGCATCCGCGTGGCGTAGAAGCGGTCAGTGCCTATCTTTATCCCCTCTCATGTTAAAACACAACTAGAAGATAAGCATAAGTCTCTTTTTCTTTTTATAGCTGTTTATTGGCTTTAAGTCCATATATAAATCTATAGGATAAGGAGTGTCTATTATGCGTATTGGTACGAATGTTTTAAGTATGAATGCTAGGCAATCTCTATATGAGAATGAAAAACGTATGAATGTTGCAATGGAGCATCTGGCTACTGGTAAGAAGTTAAACCATGCTTCTGATAATCCAGCTAATATTACGATTGTGACTCGTATGCATGCGAGAGCGAGTGGTATGCGTGTGGCGATTCGAAATAATGAGGATGCGATATCGATGCTACGTACAGCGGAAGCTGCACTTCAAACTGTGACGAATATTTTACAGCGTATGCGTGATTTAGCTGTCCAATCTGCAAATGGTACAAATTCAAATAAAAACCGTGATTCACTAAATAAAGAGTTTCAATCTTTAACAGAACAAATTGGCTATATTGATGAGACGACTGAGTTTAATGATTTATCCGTATTTGATGGACAAAAACGGCCTGTTACGTTAGATGATATTTGTCATACAGTAAATATAACGAAACATATTCCTCCTTCCCCTACACAACATGACATCAAGATTTCAACAGAACAAGAAGCAAGAGCTGCCATTCGTAAAATTGAAGAGGCTTTACAAAATGTATCACTTCATCGTGCTGATCTCGGTTCTATGATGAATCGTTTACAGTTTAATATTGAAAATTTAAATAACCAAAGTATGGCCCTAACAGATGCTGCATCCCGAATTGAAGATGCGGATATGGCGCAGGAAATGAGCGATTTTTTAAAGTTTAAATTGTTAACTGAAGTTGCACTTAGTATGGTTTCACAAGCAAATCAAATACCGCAAATGGTTTCCAAGTTACTACAATCTTAAAAAAATCATCTTCCTTCTTTGAAACGATTCCATACAAAACAAAAGGGAAATACATATAAACTATGTATTTCCCTTTTATTTTGTACCCAAATTTTATTACTGCGTTACAGTCATAACCTGTCCACTACGATCAACCATAATTTTCATTTTACCGTCTTGTGCGTTATATAACCCTAATTTATGCAAATCTTGTTTACATTCTTTTACGAAGAAAGGTAATGTGCGAATTTGATCGATATCAGAGCTCGTAATGAAATGAATTAAATGATGCGTCATTTCTTTTATATCATGAACAAGCTCTTCCTTTTCTCGCTTGAGTCTGTCATTTTCAGCCCGTAACACATGCAATTCGCCTTCGAGACCACGTGCGTTCTTTTCATCTTTTGAACGCTCTGCAGCCATGCTAGAAAGCTTATAGATTCCTTCCATGAACTGATGTAGTTCATGCTCTTTTCTTTCACTACACTGGCTAATTGTTTCAAAATTATCAACAATACCAGATATAACTGTTACAAGATTTTTTTCGGTCTCTGTATTTGGAACTTCATTTCTTAATTCTTGTTTGTTTTCTTTTTTCATTTCAACAATTGGTTCTTTTACAGGCGTATATTTTCGTTTTCGTCCTGGTTTTTGTTTTTCAATATTTTCAAACGGTATTTCACATTTTTTTAATTTGTAATACGTATTTTGTAATTGACTTTCTGTTTTCGGAAAAAGATTTAATTCTTTTTTACTAACGTATTTTGAAATATTAATAATGTTTAAACCGTGACGTTGGGAAAATTGATACACTTCATACAGTAACTCTAGTTCAGACTTCAGCCATGTAATCGCTGATTTTTCATATGCTCGCATCCCGCCATGTTTTTCTATATCTATTTGAAATAATACCATTCTATTATATAAATCAACTAATTCTTCATATTTTACTTGGAATTGTTTTTCTATTTTTTTTAATTCCGCTTCTAGTTGCATATCGTTCATTTTATTATTTGACATGTTTTGTAAAAGACTTAATACATTGATTGCTGTGTGGTGATACATAATCTGTGTCACTCCCCCTCATCCTTTCACAATTCTCATCTGACTCCCATGTCTTCTCAGAAAATAGCAATTTTTTCATATCCATATTATAACATTTCAAAATTATCTGTCAAATATTAAACATACAAAAATGTATAGAAAGTATAGAAATAGAAAAATTATTTTTAATTAATATGCATAATTACATATTAATTATATTATATGGTATTTCGAATATATTTTCACCGAAAAAGTTTGCGTTACTACGCAACCTTACTAGCATATTCCAAACATACACTCTCTTATATTTTCAAATAAACAAGCCCGCTATTTATTCATTAAACGAATTGAAAATCTCGAAGTAGAGACTATTCATACAGCCACAAACACTCCAGAAACGTTTAATCTTTCTACCTGTACAGTAGAGTATAGAATGCAAAAAAGGAACTAGCCAATACTACTTACACGTGGCTAGTTCCCTCCTCCCTACTAAAAAAATAGAGTTGTATATCAGTTCTTCAAACCCTCAATTAAAGGCTCTTTTCTTCTACTAACCTAAAACCACTCCATATATCTGGTCTCACATCGCATAGGGCTCTATTAGGCACTGACCGCTCTACGCATGGTTAGAGCTTCTATTCCAGCTAAAAAAGCTTTTCAAAACGTTTTTTACAGCACTAACTTATCAACTAAACCAATTAACTCTTGAATATCTGGCTTACTTACTTGAGCATTTGCTCCTACAGCTTCGCCTTTATGGAATAATTCATTTGTAATTAATGAAGAGAAAATAATGACCGGTAAACGATTCATTACTTCACTATCCTTAACAACTTTCGTTAAATGGTGTCCGTCCATTTTCGGCATTTCAATATCCGTAATGAGCAAGTGAATATGCTCAAACATTTTTTCCCCTTGCTCTTTCGCTAGTTTTTCAATTTGTGCTAACGCTTCTGCACCATTGCTGAAGAAGTTCATTTTCGTATATCCAGCTGATGACAATGTTTCTTCTAATATTTGGCGAAGCATTGCTGAATCTTCTGCAATATAAATAACTTTTTCAGCTCGATCTGTTTTCTGTTCTAACCCTGCAAGTGATTTATTGTCATAACCAGTACCACTAATTTCACATACAATTTTCTCATAATCTAATAGCAAAATAATTTGTCCATCTAGTTTTACAATACCAGATGTCGTTTCTTCTAGTCCCATAGACAATGAAGCTGGTTCATCAATTTGTTCCCAAGAAATACGTTGAATGCGATGCACTTCATCAACACGGAAAATAACTTTCATTTGATTTAATTCAGAGATAATAAATTTCGTTTGATCAAGTGGCTTTGTCGATTTTAAATTAAGAGCTGTCGCTAAGTTAATAACAGGTAAAATTTCACCACGTACTTGAACAACACCTTCAACTGCATGATGAGATTCTGGCACAGTTGTAACAGGGAATGGATTAATGATTTCACGTACTTTCATTACGTTAATACTAAATAGGTTTTCACCAACAGTATATGTAACAATCTCTAATTCATTTGTTCCGCTTTCTAATAAAATACTTTGTGCTTGTGACATAAAGGTGTCGCTCCCCTTCCATTAATTCCGTATATCTAATTATTAAGCTTTATTAAAACGAAAAAGTCAACTACCTATATGAAAAATATAGATAGTCGAACGATTTATTTTAAAAGACGCTTAATCTTGTATAAACGAAGCAAGTGCCTCTAATAACACTTCTTGTGCTCCTACAATTTCTGTCGGCAGTGCTTCCCACTTTTTCGAAAGCTCCGTTTCTACTCTTATTCTTAGCTCCGAATCCATTTCTTCTAGCACATATTCTTTCGTCGCTATATCAACATCAAGTAGCGCGAGCGCATATAATTCTGGATCATTTATTTTTTTAAATAATTGTTTCAATATAGCTGGTGCTATATGTTTTAATTTTTCAATATGAATTTCCTTATCCGAAAATAGTAACTCATATTGAATAAATGTAACATTTTCTTTAATCACTTTAAAATAGCAATTATTTTTTTTATCATTTACAAAATAACCGTTCGGATCTGCAATAATACTCTCTACTTTACGAATTAAATCTGGCAAACTACTCGCCGCCATTACAGTCCGCTGCTCAACCTCACTTGGCGAAATGAATGTAACGCGATACTTATTCTGCGCCATCCTCCTCACCTCTCCTTTTATAAAAATCTATCATCACAAACTATCCAGAAGGCACTGGTCTGTTATAAAACAATTAACCCTCCCAGTAACCTTCCATAGATCCATTTTTGCAACTACACTTCACTTACAACTTCTCAAACTACTCTAGTAGCTCTCCATATCTCTGTCCTTACACATCGGTCGAGCACCCAAATAGGCACTGACCGCTACCACATACCGCCAGATCCTCTCTCAAAACCTAAAAAAGGGCTTTTAAAAGCTTTTTAAGAGCTTTTCAATAACTCGATGTTATTGAACCAAAACGCTATCTGCTGATCCGTTATCCCTGATAGTGTAATAAAAAACTCACGGCACTTCATCTCGTCCTTAAACAGTTGATACTTCCATTCTCCTTCGCTACCAACACTTACGAAATAAAACTCATGAATACGGCCAATGATTGATTGCTTTTCGCCAAATGAATATGGAGGTACTTGCTTAATTTCAAATTGATCAGGTAAATATATATGCTCTTCTCGTTCCATTTTTAACACTTGCTCAGCAAGTTCACGTTTATTTTCGAAAAAAGGCAATTGTAAAATTCGCTCTTGTCTTGTCATCATACGAATAAAAACCCTTTCTACTACATTACAATTTTACTTTATGATATATTATCGAATTAAGTTTACAACTTCATTTAATACTTCATCTGACACTTTAATTACTTTCGCATTTCCTTGGAATCCGCGTTGATAAAGCATTAAATCAACAAATTCTACAGATAAATCTACGTTTGAACTTTCTTTTGCTGACCCTCGTACATTACCTGCACCATTCTCACCAGCAACCCCTATTCCTGGAATACCCGCTGATGGTGTCGCAACGTAATTTCCATTCCCTGTTTTCATTAATCCACCTGAATTCGGGAATGTGGCTACAGCTAGTTGTCCTACAACTTTCATACTACCATCTGAATATTTCATCATAACGAAACCACCATCAGAAATAGAATAGTCATTTGCAATTGCAGCTGGGCGCCCCGTTACTTCTGTGGTAGAAATAGTTTTCCCTGTCGGATAATTTGTTAATCCGCTTAAATCAAGTGTTAGACCACTACCAAAAGGAATTTGAACAGATCCACCTTTAGTAATTTCTCCAGTTACTGGATCTTTTTGTACAGCCTCATCTGTCTCCTTTAAATTTCCTAATGTATCAAATTTAAGATTTTTTTCGCCCGTCATGCCTTCGACAGGCTTAAATTCTTTTTCGTTTTTAGAATCATTCCTTACAGAAACTGTATATGTATATTCGCCTGGCACTGGCTTTTCAACTTCTTTACCATCTACATTCTCTTTTGTAGTCTTTTGCTTAATATTTACACGTAACGTTAACAAGTTTCCTTCCGCATCAAAAACTGTGAATTCGTGAGATAATGCATTTTGGTTTCTAGGAAGGTTTCCACCTATTGTCGCTTTATCTGTTTGAATCCCACCAACAGCTGATCCCATCGGAATATGAATTGGGCTTGGTCGTGAAGAAAAATCTATTTCTTGTGTTCCTGTTTTCACACCATAACCTAGCACATACTGTCCACCTGTAGTTGTAACATAGTTATCTTTCGATACACCGAAAGACCCTTTTCTCGTATACTCTACATTTCCAGCATTACGATCACCAACTAAAAATAAACCGTTTCCTTCTATCGCTGTCTCCATCTTATCACTAGTTAAAGTAATAGAACCATCACTAAAATCTGTAGATGTCCCACTGAACTTTACACCGTTACCAATACTCTTTGGATTCGTACCAGCATAAGCACCATCACCACGTGAACCAACCGTATTATTATATAGCAAATCATCAAAAATAGCCTTTTGCTTTTTATATCCAACTGTTTGTGCATTTGCAATATTATTTGAAGTAACACTTAATGCATTTTGTGCTGCATTCATCCCTGTAATACTTGTATATAACGCTTTAATCATAACCTTTGTACACTCCTTTTATTAATCTGGCTTAACCTCTTCATTTTTTTCTATATCATCTTTCTTCTCATCTTCCGGGTTAGTTTCTGTTATCGGTTTATCAGAAACTCTTTCTATGAAACGAAGTGAGACAACTTGATTATCAACAATAAGTTGCACATCGTTATTTTCAGCAAGTCGAACTGTTTCTACTTGACCAGTCACTTGCTTTCCATTATTGCTTACACCTCTAACGTACTTCCCTAAAAACTTCATGCCTCCATCAAGAGCCGTCGAATACATCGTTGATTGCAATTTATCTACTGCTTTCGTCATATTCTGTACTTGCTCCATAAGCGATAGCTGTGCTGTTTGGTTCATCATTTGGTTCATATCCATCGCATTAAACGGGTCTTGATGTTGAAAGCTTGCTAAGAAAAGTTTCAGGAAATCATCTTTATCCATAATACCGGGTGTTTTTTGAGTACTTGCTGATACTCCATTTGCTTGTTGAGCTGTCGACTGTGCACCAGTAACAGATGCGTTTTTTGTTTGTGCTCCTGCTTGTAACGGAATATGATTTGTACTCGTTGTATTTAATCCAACTGTTGGCACACTTTATTCCTCCAATAATCCCGCAAATTCTTTTGCATGTTGTTTTTCATGTTTCGTACTTGCTAATTTTTGTTTTTGTCTTTGCTCTTGTTCTCGCTGCTCTTTACGATTTTCATCTTTATCTGCATAGCTAATTTGAATATTGATTTCTTTTTCTTTTAACTTCAATCTCAATTCATCAAAAATGATTTCCACACGTTTTTTCGCATCGTGTTTTTCCATTTCCACATGAACATCAATTTGATCTCCATGTTTTTTCATAAACACTGTTAATGTACCAAGTTTTTCTGGATTTAACTGGAATAAAACACGCTCTTGTTTCACTACAAACTTTTGTAGTGCCTCTACTTGTGCTTCCATTTTCTTTCCTAAGTCAGGCAATGAAACTTTCTCAGCACCACTATTAGATTTCCCTATTTGATTGGTACCCGTTGCTTTATTTAGTAACTCCGCACCCGTTGAACTCGAATCGTTTAACACATCACCTTCCGGCAACTCTATCTTTACATCATCGCTCTCAGCTTTCGGAAGATCTCCATCTAATTCTTTGGACTCTTCTTGTTTCTTTGCAATATTACAAGTTTCTGTTTCTACCACTTTCAATATTTGCATCGTTTGCTCTGGCATCGTCACTTTATCTAACACCATTTGCATTGTATCTTCTAAACATATAGCATTTTTGATATTCATATTTGAAAGGAGCTCTTGTAACTTTTGTAATTCTGCTGCGGGTAATTCGTTAAGTTTTACATTTCCATATTCTTTATATAGCTCTTGTATTTTTTGTATGTATTGATATAACAATTCTGGCTGCACACGTAATTGCTCAATTGCAACCATTTGCTCAGATACAGCTAACAATAACTGTTCTGTCTCTTTTTTTTCTTCTTTCTTTACATTAGGCTCTTCTTTCGTTACCGATTTTTTAGAAAGAATGTTTTCTTTTCTATCCTCTGGTGCATTTTCTTGCTTTGTTTTCTCCGTTTTCGGCTGCTTTTTGTTTTCCATTCTCATCGCACGATCGAATGAAGAATCTTCACTTTTAGATTGTACTTCTAGCCCTTTTTCTTTTTGCGGAGGTAAACTTTGTTGCACCGGTAATACAAACTGTATCACTACATTCACCTCATCCATTCATACACATTTTCAAATCAAGAAGCATTTTTTCTTCCTGCTTTTCTCGTACTTTCGCAAGCTTTCTACAATCTTCTTGATACATCTCATCAATGACACGTTCTTTTTCTTTTACTTGTTCTAAAAGGCTTTCATTTTTTTGAATAAAATCTTCTGTTTTTTTAATTTTCCGATTCCATTCTTCTATTCTTTCAGGTGAAAACGTATGTGAGGAAAGCATACCAGCCATAATACGTTGCCCAGTTTGTACGACTTTACTACGCGATTTTACAACATATAAATCATATTCTTTTTTTTGTTCTATTTTTCTTTTTTCAGCTGTTAATTCATACACTTCTTTCAAAATCTGTTCTTTTTCTTGATTTATTTGCAATTTTATCGTGTCGTACTGCTGCTTATCCACCTGTTTTTATAGCCCCTTCCTATTATAACGCTCTCTTTTTCTATTATATAGTTTTTTTCCAAAAAAATCTGTGAAATATTAAAAAACAAAAAAATAAGACCTCTTAAGCAGAGGTCTTATACGATATGGTGCATCGCTTCAACAATATCATCAAATCGGAAACGATCAGATCGACCTTGTTTTAAAAACGTATTTATACCTTCTACTTTGTTTTTACATTCAAAAATATAAGCATTTTCTGCATTTTCTTGAATCGTTCCTAATTTAAAATACAATTCATTTTCTTTATAAATAGATAAGATTTTTCTCATTTCATTTGCAAGTTGCCAGTGATTTGGCGACACGATTTCTTCCATAATCCTACTTACTGAATCTAGCACTGAAATAGCAGGGTAATGACTGAGCGTTGCAAGCTCACGCTTTAATACAATATGTCCATCTAAAATACCACGTGCTAAATCTGGTACAGGTCCGTTTAAATCATCCCCATCGACGAGTACTGTATATATACCTGTTATGGATCCCTTTTGTGTTTTTCCAGACCGCTCTAACAGCTTCTTCATATAACTTTCCATTAATAGTGTCTTACCACCAATCGGCAACTCTTTAACAGCAATATCAACACTTCTACGCGCGTCAGCAAAACGAGTAACAGAGTCCATCATAAGTAGTACGTTATTACCTTGATCACGGAAATATTCAGCAATAGATGTCGCAAGCTTCGCTGCACGAAGTTGCATTAGGTGACTTTCATCTGATGTCGCTACAACAACGACGCTTTTTCGCATTCCTTCTTCACCTAATTCTTTTCGAATAAAGTCTTTTACTTCTCGGCCACGTTCTCCTACTAAACTAATAACATTAATGTCAGCTTTTGCGTTTTTCGCAACCATTCCGAGTAAAGTAGATTTACCAACACCAGAGCCTGCAAAAATACCAATCTTTTGACCGATGCCAATTGTTAGCATAGAATCAATAGATTTGATTCCCGTTTCAAATACATCGGTAATTTCTTCACGTTCAAATGCATGAATAGGTGGGGAATCTAGTTTTATTTTCTGTAGTGGAATATTCTCTGCATCCTCATTTAGTACTTCGCCATTTGCACTTAACACTTTTCCGAGTAAATGATTGCCACGAGGTATAACAACATCTTCTGCAATTAATGTAACGGAATCTCCGTAGCATACTTTTTCTGTCTGTTCAAATGGTAATAACATATTGTTTTCTTTTTCAATCGCAATCACTTCACATAAAACATTATGTTCTCCAACGAGACAAACATCACCGATTTTCGCCTTTGGCCCTTTCGCTACAAAAAACTGCTCTTGCACACTATGAACTTTACCAACTTTCGTATAAAACGGCGTTTCAATAAATGTATTCCATTTTTGGTTTTCATTCATTAATAGTTGATTCATACATTTTGCTCCTCAAATAACTTCTCTTCTTCCCATTTCTCGCGAAGTTTCGCAAATATAGGTGCAAATTTAAATTCAAAGAACTCTTTCTCTTCTTCTAGAACAAATTCACCGAACTGTAAGGAGAAATCGTATTTCCATTCTACTAATTGTAGTAACCAATATTCTTTCGTATTTTCCTTCTCTTCTTGAATACGTTCAAATGTTTCTGGATGTACGGTAATAACTAGTTTTTCAAACGAAGTCGGCAACGTTTGAACGATGC
This sequence comes from Bacillus sp. AFS059628, assembly GCF_002571225.1. Taxonomy (GTDB): domain Bacteria; phylum Bacillota; class Bacilli; order Bacillales; family Bacillaceae_G; genus Bacillus_A. Next base: position 47,280 of record NZ_NVEC01000001.1, read on the forward strand.
CAGTTAAAATAGGTAACACATCAAGCAATCTAGCATCTACTGCTTGATTCACAATTTTTTCTGCTAGTTGAAAAGATTGATCCCATAATAATTCCATCCATTCGTATGCTGTTTCTTGTTGTTCTTTTTGAAACTGTATACGTGCCGATTCTATCTCTTTCATCTGCCGCTGTACATGTATTTGAAAGTGTTCTTGATCATGTAATAACTGCTGACGTTCTCGTTCTAACATTTGTTGTTCTTGCCTTAGTTGATTCAGTTCAGTATGTAATGATTGTTGCTGTGCAAGAAGCTCTTCATGGTTCACCTGTATTTCTTCTTCTACTTGAACTGGTATTGGTTTTGGAAATTGTAATTCATACGTTTCTTCAGAAAAAGAAACAGAATTCTTCGGAATTCTGTTTTTAAATAAGGACATCATCTTCACCTCTTTGAACGATAATTCTTCCTTCCTTCTCTAGCTTTTTCACTGTACCTGTAATTGTTTGCTGAGCTTTTTCAGCATCCGTCATCTTAAGCGGTCCTAAGCCATCTAATTCTTCTAGAATCATCTCTTTACGGTTTGAAGACATACATGTAAATAATTTTTCTTTAATCTCTTCTTTTGCAATTTTAAGTGCTTTCGCAATAACACCGTTATCTGTAATTTCTTCTAATACACGACGAAGTGCAAGATCTTCAAGTCCGAGTAAGTCTTCAAATACAAACATATTTTCTTTAATTTTCTCAGATAACTCATAATCCATTTCATCCAGCTTTTGAAAGACTGTTTTTTCAACACCTCGTGAAACGTTATTTAAAATGTTTACTATTGTTTTCAAGCCATCTGTTTTATTAATTGCATTAAACGCCATATTATTTAATTTTGATTTTAATAAATCCCCAATTTGATTTATTAATTCACCATCTACTTGCTCTAGCTTCGCAATCCCCATTACCGTTTCTACTCGCTTATGATCTGGTAATCTCTCAATTAATTGAGAAGCAAGCTGCGGTTTAATATAAGAAGCGATAATTGCAATCGTTTGTGGCGATTCATCATTAAGTACAGTAAGAAGTGGTTCTAAATCTGTAAGTGAATTTAAGAATTCAAACGGATTATCTTTGTTATACCAAAGATCTTCCAATAATTTTTCTAGTTCGTCTTCTGGCATATTTTTAAATATGCGACGAATATATTCTTTATCTGGAGTCACTAGGTTTAATTCTTTTACATTTAATTCATACAAGAACTCCCCTAGTACATTTTCTAACGTTTCCGGTTTATATACACGAAACTTCGCGATTTCACGAAGTAATACTTCTTTTTCCTCAGCCGTCATATATTCAATGACTTTTGCTGCCACCCCTTCTTCTAATGTACGAATAAGGATGGCAGCTTTTTCTTTGGAGGAGATTTCATCTAACATCGTTGTTCCTCCCTTACTGTCCATTTAACCATTTTTTAATGACTTTTGCAGTACCTTCTACATGTTCTTTCGTAGCATCCTGCACTTGTTCATCTAACGTTGGTTCTTTCGGTTCTTCTGGTTCAGGTTTTGGTTCTGGTACTATTTTTTCTTCAGGAATTTCCATAATACTTTCATTACTTGCAGCAATTTCCTCTTCTGCTAAGTATTCTTCATATTCCTCTTCTTCTTTCTTTCTCTTACGTCTTGCTAAGAAGAACCATACTAGACCACCAATCGCTAATAAACCAGCTGGAATCCCACCGAATAACCACCAGTTTATACCACTTTCTTCTGGTTCTTTCTTCTTCTCTTCTTTCGGCTGATCAAACTGAACAGTTACAACGTTAACTTGACCGTTTGTAAAGTTTCCATTGGGATCAGCTTGAAGCCCAGCAGCTGTGCCGATTGCTTCTTTGAAAGTAGTCATATCTATTTTTCGTTTTACTAACGTATCGTTGTCTACCCATACTACCACATTTGTTTTCGTTAATTCTGGGTGTTTCTTAATTGTTTCAACTGTTTTATCTATTTCATAGTTTTCAATTTTATTACCATTTTTATTATCGTAGACGATTTTACCATTTTGATTATTGTTCGTACCGTAGTTTGGCACTTCGCCGTTCGCTGTAATACCAGCGCCTTGCTTCGGCTCTGCTCCTTCTTGTGCAGTAGAGCTTTCTTCTTGCTCTTGTTTACTACGAAGTACACCTTTATCACCATACTTTTCTGACTGACGTGTAACTTCATCATAGTTTACAGATACTTTCGTATTCACTTTATATTCATTCGGTTTAAACATCGTCATTAACGTTGCATCAATATCTTGCTTTAATTTACCTTCAATTTGATGCTGCATCTCAACTTCTTTTTCATAAGAAGAGGAACTAGTAGAATGCGCTTCATCTGCCCCTTTTGAGATGACACCTTTTTTACTATCAATTACACTTACTTCTTCTGCTTTCACGCCAGGAACTGCTGCGCTAATCATTTGCTGTACACCCGCAACTTGATCAGCCGTTAATAGTTGACCACGTTTCACACCAACTGTAATTGCTGCTGTTCCCTTTGCTTTCTCTTCATCAAAAATTGTCTCTTTTTCAGGTAATGTAATTTGAACATTCGCCGTTTCAACTGTCGCAAAGTTTCTTACAATATCTTGCTCCAATTGCTTTTTCGTACCGACAATTTGCTTCATTTTTTTATCTTGCTCACTTGAACCGAGCGAGCTTTCTAATAAAATTTCCTCACCGCTTTTAGAATTAAACGGTAAGCCCATCCCATTCATTTCTTTTCGAACCCATGGAGCATCATTCTTTTGCACACGAATCGATCCATCGGCCGCTAACTGATAATCGACACCTAACTTTGATAATTCTGCTGTAATCTCTTGCTTATCTGCATCATTTAAATTTTGATATACAACAACATATTTATCTGGCAAGGTGAAGTATAAAAGTGCTCCTGTTACAATCGCTAAAAGCGCAGCACCGATTACTAACTTATGCCACGTTTTTAACGATTGGATAACATTTTTCATCTTTTCCATTTAAACACACCCGTCCACTTTCCTAAATTTGCATATTAATTAGTGACTTATAATTTTCAATAAGATTATCACGTACGAGAGCAGCCGTTTTCATTTGAGACTCAGCCTTCTTCTGCTGAATTAAAACGTCATGCGTTTCTCCTACCCCTTTAGTTAGTAAATCATATACCGCTGTTTGCGCATTGTTTTGTGTTTGATTCATATCTTCCAATAAATCAATAAACTTTTTCCCCTCAACTACAGATGTTTGGGAAGTTTTCGGTGCACCAATTGACTGAATTGCCCCAAATGGTTGCGTATTTAGCATTGGTTGGATTTTCATATACTATGTTCCCCCTTATCCTCGGCCGATTTCTAAATCTTTATCAAGCATTTTTTTATTCGCATTTAATACACTTGTATTTGCTTCGTACATTTTTTGGGCAACCATTACATTCGTCATTTCAGCAGTCACATCAATATTTGGATAACGTACATATCCTTCTTCATTTGCATGCGGATGTGTTGGGTCATACACTAAGTTTTCAGTTTTATCTGCTTCAATACTTTTTATTTTTACCCCATTAGTAGGAGACCCATCTAACATATTTGCAAAACTATTGTTTGATTCTAGCACTACACTACGACGCTCATATAAATCTGCCCCCGGAGCCGCCGTTGTATTTGCATTTACAATATTATTTGAAGTAACTTCCATCCACTTTCTCGCTGTCGTTAGTCCTGAGCCACTTGCATTAATCGCCTGAAACATCGTTGTCTCTCCTTCTACTTTTAACGTCCGCGTGCCGCTTGGTTAATTGCATATTGTGTATTTATCGCGTTAATTGAAATGCCGTATAACTGATTTGCTTTCATTAAATCTAGCATTTCTGTCGTTACATCCACACTATTTCCATCTTTATTCGTTTGCATTGATTTTGTTTGAATCTTTGCATATGTATTTTTCGTATTTACTGTCGGTAAGTGCATTTCATTCGTTTGATATAAATCTGGATTGCTCTTTAAGTCTGCAGCATTGTTCTTATATAATGCACTACTTTTATTCATTTGCTCAGCAAATGTTACATCTTGCGCTTTATAGCCGGGTGTATTCGCATTTGCAATATTACTAGAAACAGTATTTCGTTTCGTCACTAAATAATTCATATAATGGCCTACATCACTCACTAAATCTGGCATATTCCACACCCTTTCTTTTCTAATTTCATGATCCACTGATGGAAGTTTCACTTCATTATTCATTTCCTTATATGCGTTTATTAAAATATTAACAATCATGTACCCTTACATATTTTATTCCATTTTTCCATTGTTGTCTTTAGAAAAATACAAAAATATAAAAAAGAATACAAAAAAACTGTATACACGCAATAATCTATGAAACATTTAAAGTTATGATCTACAAACTAAAGTTCATTTTTACATTATTTAGATTACTACTATTTTTCATTACAGTCATAAAATGAAACCTCAATCAGCGGAAGTCTTTATTTAAACAAAGGAATGGATCCCCTCTTAAAAGGGGAATCCGTTTCTAAACTCTATCATTAAAATTTACCGTAAAACGAATTAGCTTTCATGCGTCCATCATTTGTCATAATCATTTCTTCCAAAATCTTTTGCTTATCTCGAATATGCTGTGCCGCCTTAATAATGAATGGACTTACTTCTGCAGCAACTCGCGCACGCGTTTCCTCATCCAATGTCATCATCCAGCGATTTAACATTTCACTCTTCTCAGCAAACTCTCCATCTGACACTTGCAATTCACCGATTTCATTAAAACAACCAACAAACGTCCGATAAATATCATTGTTCATTTTCAAGTGCTCCGCGGTAACCGTCTATTAAATCTTGTAACACTTTCACAATCGCATCAATGTCTTTTGCTTCACGTGTTACTTTCATCGTTTGAATTTGAATGCTAATCCAATCGTATAAGCCATATAAACTATCATATAAATCTTTCGTAATTTCAGGATTTAACTGAAGCTTTAATTCTTCAAAAATACGTTCTAACTTTTCAAGAAGTGCATCTCCTTCTTGTAGTTTAAAAGCATGTAACAGTTCTTCTAAATTACGAAACTCTACAATGCATCTTTCATAAATAAAAATTGTATTTTTAATTGGATTACTCGTCATAATATCATTTTGCATATAACGTTGCCATGCTTGCATACAATCACTTCCTTACTTTTCATTAATCATCACTTTTTTGTTTTGTCATTGCTTTAATTGTTTTCAGTTGGCTATCAAGCGCCGCCAATGTACTCTCTAGCTTTTGATACTTCTTCACAATTTCATTTTGTTTATCCAAATTTTGCTTTTCAATATCTTGAATCTTTTTATCTAGATCACTTACACGTGAGTCAATGTTTTTTACTCGTTCTCCAACTACACCTTTATCACCAAATAGCTTATCAAGTGGCTCTTCCATCATTTTTCCTAAACCGTTAGAACTAAAGAAAAATTGCTTCGCTGCATCCGGTTTTTCTTTTAACGCTTTCGTTAATGCTTCGTCATTAACTTCCATCGTTCCATCTTGCTTTAATTGAATACCAAATGAGAATAAGTAATTGCCATCTTGTGAAAATGTTACAACATTGTTCATCGCTTGACGCACACTTTGCATAATAGCTTGTCCTTGAAAGGCTCCACCTTTACCAGCAAAGATATCCACTGTAGAAACAGCTTTATTATAATCTGCAACCATCTTTTTAATAATATTTGATGCGTCTGTTACGTTTGAGTCACTTACTGTGAATTTTAGATCTATACCTTTTGCTTTTGGTTCTGTTGTACCTGCATCTGGTGTTCCTTCTACTTTCGGCTCAGTTACTTTTAGCAATTCAATTTTCACGCCTGGAAGAGCTTCAATTGTATTGGTAGAACTTTCAGCTTCAATACCATTAATACTATATTTAGCATTTTGCGCTTCATTAATTGTATTAAGCGCTGTGCCATCTGCCTTGGCTAAACCCATATCTTGAAATAGTGTAGATGTGTTCGCTTCAAACTTAATCTGTCCATCTGTTCCCTCTTTTTTCGAGGTCATGAAAATTTTATTTCCAAGTGTATAAGCCGATACACCATAATCTCCGTCATTAATTTTGTTAATTAAATCTTTATATGTCATATCAGTTGTTATTTTTAGATCTTTACCACCTAGTTTTAACGTTTCATTTCTTGGAAGCTTCGCATTTATATCAGTAATATCATTAGAAGCTATTTGATGACGCTGCGCAAGCTGTGTAATTGTCATATTAAAAGTTCCTGCAATCGCACCCCCATCAGCTTTTACATTTATATATCCATCTTGCGTTGTCGTTACTTTTTTCTCGTTGCCTTTAAAATCCGCTAAGTTTTTAAAAGTTTGTGTGAAAGAGCTAAATTCTGATTTTAAACTTGTATATAATAGTTTATCTTGCGAAAGTTGATTCTTTTCATTTGTATACGGTGTTTTTCTCATATCTAACGCATTCAGTTCTAATTCAACGAAGTTAGAAGTATCGATCATATTATTTCCGAGGTTCCATATTTGTTGTCTACCACCAATACCTGTTAACGTTCCTGCCATATTTCTCACTCCTTATTTATTTACATATAATCTAAAATACTCGTTTTACTCATCGTACTAACAGCTTTTAACGTAGCTTCATACGTTGCGTTTATATAAGCTAAATCAGAAATGGCTACCGCTAAATCAACATCTTCAATTTCTTTACGGTTTTCTTGAAGTGCTAAGTTTTGTTCGCTTAAAATTGTTTTAAACGTCTCCATTGTGTTCATTGTCGAACCAACTTCAGTTGTACGATTAATGATGCCATCTAAATTTTTCTTATTTTCTCCTAATAAAGGCTGTAACGCTTTTTGGTCACCTTTTTGCATCGCTTCACTTATCTGTTTTAACGTTTTTATAACAGGGGATAATAACGCTTCGCCGTTACGAAATGCTTTTAATTCATAACCGTCATTTAGCTGCCAGTTCACATCATTTTTTCCACCTTGATATGTACCATCTTCTGTAAATGGTGGATTTTCTGCACTATCACCACCGAAAATATAACGACCTTGCTCTTTCGTATTTGCTAAATATACAACTTGTTTTAAAATTTGATCGATCTCTGCACCGATAGCCTTTAATTCTTTTTCACCATTTTGCTCACTTAGTGCCTGCACCATTAATTGATCTGCTCTTGTTACAGACTTTAAAACACCTTGTAAAGTATTTTCAGTTTGTGTTAATACATTTTTCGAATCCGCTATATCTTTTTGCATTTGTTCAATATTCGCTAATGAATGTTGAATCGCAAATGATTTACTTGCCGCAAGTGGATCTTCACTCATAAGAAGGTTTTTCTTCCCTGAAGTTACTTGGTTTCGATGGTATTGCTGTTGCACATTCAAATCCATTAACTGATTCTTTGCCCAGCTTGCATTTTGAAATGTAGATACTCTCATTTCTATCTCCTCCTTATATATTTCCAATCAATTACTATCATTTATCGAATAATCGAAAACAGACTATCAAACACTTCATTCATCGTAGTAATAGCTTTAGAGTTTGCAACGAAATATTTTTGGAAGGCCATTAAATTAACCATTTCCTCTTCCATATTAACGCCTTCGACACCCATCTTTTCTTCCTGAATCCCCTCTAATAAATCCCCATGAATTTTTTGATATGCATTCACTGCACTTTTATCAGATGCAATACCAACTACGAATTGGTCTAATGCTTGTTTATAAGAAAGACCTTCTTTATAATCTCCATCTGTAATCGCTGCTAGTTTATTTGCTGTTTCAGCTGATATTTTCATTTTCGAAACATCTTTTGCAAATTCCGGGTTTAATTTCATATCTTTCGCTTGATCTCCAACGAAGAACTCTTTCCCCATTACTGTGTTCACTTCATTCTTTACAGAACCCATTAATTCTTCAAGGTTTTTCTTATAACTAACAATCTTTGCTTTCGTATCGATTGCTGATTGGATCGCTCCACTAGCTAAGGGAATTTCCGAACCATAAATCTCAACTGACATTGGTTCTTTTTCTTTATTTAATTGAAGTGGATATGTATCTTGTCCATTTACTGTTAAAACACCATTCATTCTAACACTCGTGATATTAGGATTCATAGATTCATAAGACACTTCTATATTTGCATACTTAGACATTTCTGTAATGATACGATCACGTTCATCTAAAAGCTGATTTGGTACTTGTGTACCTGCTTGTCCAATTTTTTTATTCGCTTCCGCTAAACTAGCAGCAAGACGATTAAATTCATTGACATGCGCTCCAATATCTTCTGTCGTTTGTGCTTCTGCTGTATCTAAGCTTTTCGCCAGACGATTTACCTGACTTGTAAACTTCCCAGTTTCAGAAATTAATGTATCGTAGTAATTTGGTTGTTCTGGATTCTTTGCAACTTCACGAAAGGCATTGAAGAAGCCATCCATTAAACTAGATAATGAATTCTTTCCTGTCGTTCCAGCCATAGACTCTACACGTGATAAAGTCGAATTCATGTAGTTGTAGTAAGAGAGTTGAGATAATTGATCGTTAAACTGTTTCGTCTTCACTTCATCTGTAATACGATCAACGCCTAACGTTTGTACACCGTAACCTATTTTTTGTTCCGGTGAATAGCCATGACTTGCTCCAGCCGATCCGTAATTCACCATTTGACGCACATAACCAGGCGTATGAATGTTTGATAAATTTTGTTTCGTCGTTTGTAATCCCATTTGTGCCGCTAACAAACCCGATAGCGGCGTATTATAATCAGATAGTCTCATAATGTTTCACTTCCCCTTTACAATAGTTCGTTCATAAAGATTTGTGAATTATTGTTTCGTTCTAAATTATATTCAGAAACGGAATCCACAATACTTTCTGTAGTTTTTAATAGTACGTTTAAGTAATATTGATTTTTCAAAAGAATCATTTTTACATTCTCTTCTAATTTAGCTACATTTTTTTGTAATTCTTCCATTTTTTCAATTTCTTCGTTAGAAAAATGCGAAAATAATGCACTTACGCGAAACGGTTCAATTCCCTTTTCTTTACAAAACTGAACAACCATTTCTTCAAACGAGCTTGATAACTTTTTTAAACCATCAATGTACTGCAATTGCTCTACTTGTAACTTTTGAACTGCATTTACATTTTTATGTTTTAAATTCTCATATATTTGTTCTCCAAGCGTTTGAATGTTTTCATATGCTTTTTGAATAATAACGAGCTTTTCATATAATTGTATGTACATATCGTTTCCTTTCCTTTTACAAGACTAAATTTACAATTAAACCGTGGATTTCTCCAATCTGATTTAACATTTCTAAATGTCCCGTTTTCGTATTAATTAAATTCATAACATCTTCTAACTCATTTAATCCCATTTCCGCCTGTTTCACAATCGTCATTTTCTGTGAATAGCCATAACGTGGATGACGCGACATGACATCTTTATATTGCAATACATTATCTACGTAAAAATTCAAAAATGATTTTACTGTATTTTTGTATTCCATTACGTTATCAAGCGTTAATTCCATTTCAATTTTCTCTTTAATTTCTCCAATGTTATCGACAAATGCTTCCATTTGTTCTAGCAATTTATCTTTTTTCGGATCTGCATGCAAATTATCCGAAAATGCAAGTCCTGTCCTGACATTTGCTTCTTTCGGCATTTGAGTAGCAGGCGGTATATGCGATAAAATTGGATTATGCGAGATCGAACGCAGCATATATATCACCTATTTATTTATTTTTTTATTTCTCCCTAAACTTAATCGTAAAATCCAGTTATTTATAATTATACTCTGAACACTAACATTTTGCAGTTATTTTTTATAAAAGATATGTTACAATTTAGCATGAGGTGGCACAAATCTATGAATATTTTTCTTTGTGGTTCAAATCAATTAACAGCATTAGATCAGGAAGAAATAAAAAAATTTTTAACTGACTATGCTCACAAACATAAAATTTACATATTATGTTATAAATCTATTGAAAATGAGATTCTTCGTTTTTTCATCGAAAACGAAAGACTCGCTCAAAATTTATGCCTTTACACGCTACAGCCGTTACAAGCATTAACAGATGAATTTCAAGAGGTCGTTGATTACTTAAAAAAACACGGAGCCGAGTATGTCGCTTTTGATCATCCTTCCGACTCCATTTACCGATCAGATTATATGTTTTTTGTAAAACAAATAATCGAAGATACCGATTTAGTTCTCTGTTTTTATAATGGGGACAAGCATACATCTGTCATTCCCGTTGACGTTGCAAAAGAAGCAGGAATTGATGCTGTTATTTATGATTTACCAGGTTTACATGAAAAACAGATGAAAAAAAACTTTGAACAAAAAATCCGTATGATGTAAAGGGGGAGGCACAATATCGTTATTGTGCCTATTATAAATATGATAATTGAACAAGATTATGATCATTTTATCGCGAGTTTTAAACAACAATTCAATATGGATATCGCTTCATATAAACAAGATAGAATGCGTCGTAGAATCGATGCTTTTATTTCGAGAAAGGGCTTTGAGAACTACACTAGTTTTCTAAGCAATTTACGTACCGATCAAAAGTTATTTTTAAGTTTTATTGACTATATTACAATTAACGTTTCAGAGTTTTTTAGAAATAAAGAACGTTGGCAAACGTTAGAGACGAAAGCACTACCAAAATTACTCGAACAAAATAACGGAAAATTAAAAGCATGGAGTGCCGCTTGCGCTGCCGGTGAAGAACCATATACACTCTCTTTAATTTTATCGAAGCACCTAGCTCCATATCGTTTTGAAATACAAGCAACAGATCTTGATTTTCACATTTTAGAAACTGCAAAACGCGGTCAATATACAGAACGTTCTTTAAAAGAATTACCTGCCGATTTAAAAGAGCGTCATTTCACAAAAGAGAATGATATATATTCATTACACCAAAACATTAAACAAAACGTCACGTTCAAGCAGCATGACCTGTTAATGCAGTCGTTCGATACAAATTACGATTTAATCATTTGTCGCAACGTAATGATATACTTTACTGAAGAAGCAAGGGTAAAACTTTATGAAAAGTTTAGTCGTGCTTTACGAAAAGGCGGCGTATTATTTGTTGGTAGTACTGAACAAATTTTAACACCTGAACGTTATAATCTTCAGCGCTTCGATACATTCTTCTACGAAAAAATATAAAAGAGGTCGTCACAATGTAAAGTGACGACCTTTTTATATAACTCGAATTAAAATAATAGCAACAATCCATACAAAGAGAAAGAGAAACGTCATAGACCATTTATGTTCTTGCATCGTATGTTTCAAAGCCTGTGATAATTGTGTCATATTCATTTCTGCAAGTGCTCTCCATACGCTTACATCCCGCTCTTTAGCAGTGCGATCTGTAACGCTAATTAAAATGGTTTCGTTAGACAATTTTGTTATATAAGCAGTAATAACCGTTACCATTAAATTTATATTTCCTTCTGAAGAATCACTTTCCACTCTAGAAAGGAGTGCACTTACATCTAGTAACGGAATATGTACCTTTCTACCAAATGATAGTTGTACTTCTGCGAAATCATACGTCCCATCTAACAAAGGAAGCTCTTTTATATGCGCCTGCTTCACAAGTCCTTGCAAGCTTTTCATTACTTGTTCAAATATTTTTTCTGTTTGCTTTCCTTCTCCAGATAATGTATGTAACTTCTTAAAGAGTTGTAATACTGTATCCATCTCTTTAGAAAGCATTTCCTTCATAACCTTTCCATCGCCTAAACTCGCAAGTAAAATCCCTATTTCATTATTCTTCGAAATAATTTTAGACTGTCCAGTAAACACTAGATTACTATGCTTTCGTTCTTTCTGGATTTCATGTTCTGAAATAGCTGCAGGCTGTTTTAATGGTTGTAGCGTCTTATTTTCAATTGTTGTACGTTTAATCTCCATCTAAGCGCCTCCACTACTATGAAATTATTAGCCCCATTCTTTATTACTTTTTAAAACTAAAAACAATACGAATAAACCTGACATAATAGCAAATACATTAGAAGCTTGTATTCCCTCGTCACTTTTAGCTTCTTTCTGATCTGCTGGCTCTTCTTTTTTCTCTTTCTTTTTAGAAACGTCTTGATTGTTATTTTTATTATCTTTATCTTTTTGAGTCGTCGCTTTATTTACTTCCTTGTTGTCTGTGAGAGGCTCTTTTATAACATAAGTAATTCTTTCTTTCTCTTTCAATGGTTCTTTTATAAGATCGTTTACTTTCTCTTCTTTTTTTGGAATTTGAACAACTGGTGGTTTTTCTTCCTGAAGCGGGATTTCTACTTTCGAGTCTTCCTGCTTCTCAGTTTCTTTCTTATCTTCTAATTTATTTTCTAATTTATCTTCATTCTCTCGTTCATCTATCTTTTTATCCTCTTCTGTTTTTTGCTCCAAAACAGAAACGACATACTCACTTGCTTCAATCAATTTATTTCCAGCCGCATCTACTACCTCTACAAATAGTTCGTATGTCCCATTTGGCAACGCATCCGTTATTTCAAATACCTTTTGCCAATCCATATCGCGCTTATTGTAATCTAACAAAAATGTAATCTCTTTATTTTCTTTTCCTTTTAATGTAACACGAACTTCTTTCACAACCGATTCCATGTCTGCCGCCTTCACTCTTACACGTATAGAATCGCCTTGTTTTCGTTCGAGTACGTTCTCCTTCACCTCGTCAATCGTAACCTTATGCAACTTCGGCATCTCTTTATCCATTGTTGGCATTTCATTATTTATACGAATAAAAGGGACTTTCACTTCATTTTCTAAGAGCTCTTCTTTCTCATTTTCTTTGTAATTTTGAATGAGCTGAAGGTTCCAATCACCTTGCAAATCAAAAGTCTCAACCTTGTAGTTAGCAATCCATCGCTTCGTTTCCTCTTCATACTTAAACGATAGCATTCTTTCTTGTTCATACTGATCGCCGTTTTTTGGCAAGCGCAAAATACCTTTTATACTTTGAACATTTTTCTCTTTCGGCTCTACAATAACCAGCACTTCTTCGCCAACTTTTAATTCCGGCTTATTTACTGTAATAACCCCTTGATCCGTCTCTATCTTCTTTTCGGTTTCTTGTTCATTTTTTGCTTCTTGTTGTTCTTCTTTATCTTGCTTCATTTCCACTTGTTCTGGCTGTTCTTGAACTTCCTTATTCTCTTCTTGCACATTCACTTCATTTATATTTTGTTCTGGCACATTTTGCTCTTCCGCCTTACTTTGTAGCGTGAAGAGCAAGCACACATGTATGCATAACCAGCTCATTAGAAAAAACTTTACGTTTTTCATCTACTAGCTCAAACTCCTATTTCAACGACTTATAGCGATTTCGTCACTTTTACTCCGAAAAATCCATCTACATTTACAAGTTCACCATACGCCACCAATACATCATTTACATAAATACGAATTGGTTCGTCAATATCTTCATCTAGTACAACCGCTTCATTCTCTTGTAAACTTAAAATATCTTGAATGGTTTTCACTGTGCTTCCAAATACAAATTTCACGTTCATTTCTACATTTTGTAGAATGGATGTGTCCATGTATACTGGTTCCATTTGTTTTACTTCTTTAAATTCAATAGGTTGCACAACAGGTTCTACAACTTTTTCTTCTTCTATTTCTTCCGTAACAATCTCTTCTTCCTCTTCCACCATTGGATATAGAAGTCTTCTTACCATTTCTTTCGCTTCTGTAATCGGTAAAATTTGATACATTTTTGATTGAAGCAGGTCGCCAATTTCAAGGTTAAACGTAATTTGAACGAGTTCGTCCACTTCCATTGACTCTCCCAAATATTCCATTTCTTCTTTTAAGGTTACAAATTTAACATTTGGTGGTGTCATGTCCATTTTTTCTTGAAACATTTCTGACATCGCTGTTGCCGCATGCCCCATCATTTGGTTCATGATTTCTTTAATACCGCTCAGTTCTAATTCACTAAGTTCTTTCTCAGAATCAACTTCCCCTGTCCCCATCATCATTAAATCTACCATTGTTAAAGCGACATCTTTCGTAAATACGAATACATTCTCATTCTTTAGTCCTTCAACAAAATCAACATTTAAAATAACAAACGGGACTGGTACTCCATCATAATGACGAACATTGATCGCTTCTACATTCGGTGTACTAATTGAAACTGGCTGATTTAAAAGCGTTGACAATACTGTTGAAGCGGAACCAATTGAAATATTTGCAATTTCACCAAGGACATCTTTCTCTTCTTGCGTTAAATGTTCTTTTTCAACTTGTTCTTCTACAATCTCAGTTTCCACTACTTCTGCTGGCTCGTCTTGCTCTTCTACTCCACCAGATAATTGCATTAATTTATTTATCATTTGTTTCGCATGTTCAACTGAAACAATTTGCACAAGTTTAGAGTTTACAAGATTATCTATCTTTAAATCAAACGATACTTTAACAATCGTTTGATTCCCATCGATTTCCGAGATTTTCTCCATTTCTTCTGATAGCTTTACAACTTTAATTGTCGGCGGAGACATATCTACTGTATCTTGGAAGAATTCAGACATAGATGTAGCTGCGAACCCCATCATTTGATTCATCGCTTCTTGTACAGCACTTAGCTCTAATTCACCAAGTTCTTTTCCGTCCTCCACTTCACCTGTTCCCATCATCATTAAATCAGCAATGGATAATGCAACATCTTGCTTAAGGACAAGAAGGTTTTCCATATCTAATCCTTTTGTAAAATGAATGTTTAGTACAACGTGTGGAACTTCGACGTCGCTTGAATCATATAAATCTACCAATTCGATGCGAGGAGCAGTAATGCTTACTTGCCTATTTAAGATTGTTGATAATACAGTCGAAGCTGAACCAAATGATATATTTGCAATTTCGCCAAGAATATCGCATTCTTGAGGCGTTAAATGCTCATTTTCTTTTTCTAGCACAATTGTGCTCGTATCCCCTTTTGTGTGTTGCTCAGGCATTTTCTCTGCCTCCTCATTTCTGTTTTTCTATCAAATGATATAAACTCTCATTTTATTTTAACAAACTTATTATATAAAACGTTAATATGTATTTATTCCCATTTTCAGCTTAGTAACAATTAACCAAAAAGCTCCCCAATTGTATACAAGTGGGGAGCTTTCCTTCATTCCTATTATAAACCTTCTGGGTTTAAAATGAGGACCACTCGTCCATCACCGAGAATTGTCGCACCAGAGAAATAATTAGAACTCTCTGCAAAGAAGTCACCTAATGACTTTAAGACTATTTCTCTTTGACCGATAATTGTGTTTACAATAAGTCCATAGCTGCGATGTGTATTACGAACAATTAACACAGGAACCATTTGACCATCATATGACGCAAACGCCTCATCTGCTGTTTTCTCACCAAATACCGTACTTAAATGCTTCACTTCAATAATTTGATTACGGTAATTTAACACATCTTTTCCTTGTATGGATTGGATGTCTTCTCTCTTGATTCGAATTGCTTCAACAATATTACCAAGAGGTAAAGCATAACGTTTATCATTCGTTTGAACAAGCATAGATTGTATAATAGACAACGTTAATGGAAGTTCAATTCTGAATGTACTGCCTTTTCCTTCTTCAGAATCAATAATTAAATGTCCACCTAAACTATGGATTGTATGTTTCACTACATCTAATCCAACCCCGCGCCCAGAAAGATCTGATACAACTTCAGCTGTACTAAATCCTGGTTGGAAGATCAAATCAAATATTTCACGGTCTGTTAATTTATTTGCCTCAGATTCTGTTACAACACCATTTTTAATCGCTTTTTCTAATACTTTCCCTTTATGAATTCCATTTCCATCATCCGTAATTTGAATTACGACATGATTTCCACTATGGAACGCTTCTAATTTAATCGTACCTGTCTCATTTTTACCTGCATCACGACGTTGTTCAACAGTTTCAACCCCATGATCAATTGCATTACGAATTAAATGAACAAGCGGATCACCGATTTCATCAATAACAATCTTATCGACTTCAGTATCTTCACCTGTAATTTGTAAATCGATTTTTTTCCCTAAATCTTTCGCTAACATACGTACCATACGCGGGAAACGATTAAAGACTGTTTCAATCGGCACCATACGCATGTTTAGAAGTACATTTTGAATATCTTTTGAAATATCGCCTAATCGATTTAAATGCTCAATTAATTCTTTGTTTTGAATTGCTTGTGCCAATTCATCTATACGACCACGCTCAATTACACTTTCTTCAAACATGTTCATTAATCTTTCAATTTTTTCTAATTGAACACGTATGGAACGATTTTCTACTTTACCATTTTTCGTTTTTGCAGTGCTTTTAGCTGGTGTAGCATTAGCAGATTGTTTAGATACTTCTTTAGTTGATTCCACATGCGTAGCCGCTTGTATAACTTCTTGTACGACTTCTTGTGTAACCAATTTTTCCGAAACTACTTCTTTTGATGTATGTCCTTGCTTCACTTCTACTTTCTCAATTTCAGAAACATGAAGCACTACTTGTTTTAATTCTTCTTCACTTTGATCAGTATCCATAAATACTGTGAACTCAAACCCGAAAGCATCTGCTTCAATTTCTTCAATACTTGGAACTGTTCTTTGTACATTACCTACATTTTGCAGCGCTTCAATACACATAATGGCACGTACTGCTTTTAAAATAGCTTGTTGCTCAACAGTTATATGCACTTCATGTGAAGCTGCATCATCGTTATTTATAGTTTCTTGTTCTATATGTTCAGTAGGAATTTCTATATTGCCGTTCAATAATGCTTCTAATTTCTGTTTCGTTGCAATTACATCAATATTGCCCATTCCACCTTGCTGCACATCTGCAACCATCTTCTCTAGATTATCAATGCATTCAAAAATCACATCAATAATCTCCGCATTTACAACTATATTCCCATGACGAATTTCATCTAAAACGTTTTCCATTTTATGCGTTAAATCCGCCATTTCCGTAAATTCCATACTCGCTGACATACCTTTAAACGTATGGGCTGAGCGGAATATTTCTCCCACAACATCCATATCAGTGGGATTTTGTTCTAAAGTTAGCACATTTTCATTTAGCGATTGTAAATGTTCTTCTGATTCCTCAAAAAATATATTTAATAGATCTGTTTGCATTTTAATCCCCTACCTGTCTAACAAACATTTCATTTATGTATAACAATTTAGTGTTTTAAAGCAAGAAAAAAGGGGGCCACACGCATATCCGCTATCAATGTTTAGATTCCTTGTGGCACCCCTTCTATATTAGCTGTTTGCTACTTTTGTTAAAGCTTCGATTACACGATCTGCTTGGAATGGCTTTACAATAAAGTCTTTTGCTCCACCCTTAATTGCATCTAATACCATACCTTGTTGTCCCATTGCAGAACAAATAACAACTTTTGCACTTGCATCAATTTTAATAATTTCTTTTAATGCTTCAAGTCCGTCCATTTCTGGCATAGTAATATCTAATGTAACAATATCAGGTTGAAGTTCTTTATACTTTTGAATTGCCTCTACTCCATTTTCCGCTTCTCCGATTACTTCAAATTCAGAATTACTTTTTAATAAGTTTTTAATCATTGTTCGCATGAACATCGCATCGTCTACAACTAAAATTTTATGTGCCATTCTTTTTGATTCTCTCCTTCTATGTATAAATATATCTTAATATTTAACCTTATCATTCTCACTCATTATACAAAATAAAATGATAAAATTTAATATTTTTTTAAAAGAATTTTCGTATTTTTATTATTTATTATCAAAATAACAATATACTATTCTTTTATATAAATGACAACGCGACGATTTTTTTCCCAATTTTGCGGTGAATCATTTGGTACTACTGGCTTGGTATCTGCATATCCTACCGCAGCTAGCCTTTTATCATCCACATTATACACTTCAATTAAGTGATGAATCATATTTGCCGCTCGTGCGGAAGATAATTCCCAGTTTGAAGGGAATTTGTCGTTATGAATCGGTCTACTGTCTGTATGTCCTTCTACAACAATGGGATTTGGTACCGATTGGAAAAATCCAACTAATTGGCTTATTATCTCTTTCGCCTCCGGTTTAACGTTCGCATCACCCGTATCGAATATTAAATTATCTACTATAACGACACTTACCCCTGTATCCTCTCGATATACATTCACTTGACTAATACTGTTATTATCCACATATACTTTTAACTTCTTATATAATTCATCCATTCTTTTTTTCGAAGTCATTTTTTCATCATTTTTTTCATGTGAAATATCTGGTATTGTATTTTCCATTACTTTTGCATCTACTTGCTCCGTATCACTAAACTTTTCAAGCATCTTTGACAATTTTACTGCATCCTGCTTTGAAGTAGCAACTAGTAATACAAAGAAAGTTAATAATAACATCGTTAAATCTGTAAAAGTCGTCATCCAACGAGGCGATCCCTTTTGCGGTCGTTTTATCATCACCATACCACTCCTTGCAATATTAGGCTGCTCGTTTTACTTTTTTTATCTTTGTTTCGTATACGTATGTATCGAGTTTCAACTTTAATTTAGATGGAATTTGTCCACGATACAATTCTGAAATTGCTTCAATAACAAACTTCTTCTCTGTATATAAATCTTCAATACCACGATACACTTTTTCAGCAAGAGGGATTGCAATCATATTTGCAAGTACGGATCCATACAATGTCGTTAACATTGCAACTGCCATCCCTGTACCAATTTGCGATGTGTCTTGCAAGTTTTGAAGCATGATGATAAGACCAATTAAAGTTCCTATCATACCCCAAGCGGGGGCAAAATCACCAATTTTATCTAATAACGCTGCTCCTTTTCTTAACTCATACACTTCCGTTTCAACATCTTTCATTAACACTTCTTTTAATTCCTCTTCATCATAACCGCTTAACATTAATCGAATTCCTTTTTGAATAAAAGGATTGTCTACTTGCTCTCCATCAACTTCTAAAGAAAGCAAACCGTGTTTTTTAGACTTTTTTGAAAAATCGACAAACAAATCTGTTAACTGTTCTAAATCTTCTTCTTTTCTATGTAAAACAGTAAAAATACTTTTCGTATATTTTTTTATTTCTCCAAATCGATATGCCACAACAATTGTCGCTGTTGTTCCCCCTATAACAATTAAAATAGATGAAACATCTAAAAAGTTTTTAAAAGCTTTTATTCCACCGCCGCCAAGCATAATTGCCGCTATTACAATAGCAAAACCTACTATTATGCCCACTGGGCTAGAAATATCAAACTTCCTTTTTTTTCTTTCTGGTCTAGCAAATACTTGATTTTCGTCTCCCATATTCCTGCCCTTCCTTTTCATTTTTATAAAACATTTTTTTATTTTAATAATGCGTTTTCACATATAATAAGTATTATACGCTTATCATCTATTTATCGCAATATACTCATAGAATTGACACATTTCATTTCCATATTAGAATTGTAGTATGGAAATATGAGGAGGATCACGATGGAACATAACATTTTACAAGTCATTGCACTAGCAGAAAAACTAAAATATGAAATGCGACATAGCTGGCTTTCTAACGGCCGTCAAGAAAGCGTTGCTGAACATACGTGGCGCATGTCTCTAATGGCCATTTTAGTTGAACCTTATTTAGATCAAAAAGTAAATATTGAAAAATTACTTAAAATGGTTATTATTCACGATCTAGTCGAGGCAGAAGCTGGTGATATTCCTGCTTTTGATACAATGAATAGTCATGAATTACAATTACAAAAACAAATAAATGAACAAGAAGCCATTTTAAATATTAAACGAACATTAAAAGGTTCTCTCGGTGAGGAATTATATGATTTATGGATGGAGTTTGAAGCGAAAGAAACGTACGAAGCAAAAGTTGCTAACGCACTGGATAAGCTTGAGGTAAAAATTCAGCATAACGAAGCTGATATTGATACGTGGCTGCCAATTGAACATAAAATGACATTCCAAGTAGCAAAGCATACAAACTTTGATTCTTTCCTATCTAAATTACAAAAAATCATTGAGCAAGATGGTGAAAATAAATTATTAGCTGCTGGCATTGACGTTGAAGCTTGCAAGCAATAATGAAATAAGACACTCAGCACGAGTGTCTTATTTCATTATTGTTGATACAGCCTGCTTGTAAATAAGTTGTTGTTTTCCATCAACTAACATTAAAACGGTAAATTTGTCTATTGCAACAATTTCTCCTACTATTCTAACGCCACTCTTTAAAAAAATTGTAACAATACCTTTTTCTTCTTTTATTTGTTTATATAGCTCGTCTTGTAAATGTTCCAAATACATCTCTCTCCTTTTTCGTTGAATATCTTAATATAAAAAACTACAAATTCTTTATTTATGTACTTTATCTTTTACATTCATAAACTTATTAATAAGTATATCTAAATCTCGGCTAAATAACAAAACTTTATCATGATCCAATCCATGTCTAGCAACAAGTTGAATTAGCTCTTTCTTTTTGTTTTCTATTTTATTTTTTAATTGTCCCATCTCCATCTCTTCACTAAAACTCCCTTTTCCCATAATATTACTTGTAAAATTATAGTACAAATTCTCTCATAAAAAAATATAAAAATGGTTTTTTTTACAATTTATATATTTTTTTATGAACAAATCGCAAAATATATAACGATTCATCCCCATATCCGTAGCTCTATATACAATTAGAATGACCATACAGGCGTTTGTCTAATTACAAAAGAGACTGGCTCCTTTTCTATACAAAAAACATACTGTATATAGTAGTCCATGAATTATATAGATTAACTTACTCAAAAGGAGGAACACATATGAGTTATGGTGGAAGTTGCGCTGGTTTCGGCGGTGGATTTGCTTTGCTTATCGTACTATTCATCCTTCTAATCATCATCGGATGTAGCTGTTGGGGTGGCGGCGGATACGGATACTAATATATCCTATCCTTAACAAATGAACGAAAAACTATAAGAAAACAGCTCATATTTGAGCTGTTTTTTCATACTTTCGTATGAAATTATGTCCCTCTTTTTTCTGATTTCAACTCATAAAAAAATGTTTACTATGAAATAAGAAGCATTTTTACTTAGGAGGATTACAATGATTAAAGGCCTTTACGAAGCTCATTTACCTGTACGTAACTTAGAAGTATCAATATCTTTTTATGAATCACTTGGACTAAAATTATATAAAAGAGGAAATGATATTGCTTTCTTTTGGATTAAAGAAAATGAAAGCTGGCTGGGTCTTTGGGAAGGCACAGAATACAAAGTGAATTATCATCCCTCTTTACGACACATCGCCTTTCAAGTAAGTTTACATGATTTAGAAAATGCGATTCATTGGCTAAATCAAAAAGGAATTTCAGCACGAAAAGACTTTGGAATGGAACCAATTGTTTTTCCTGAATTAGCACATGCCGCTGTATACTTTAACGATCCTGATGGAAATAGTTTAGAATTGATTGCACAATTACCTGTTGGACTTCCTTCAGAAAAGAAAGTGTATTTAAGTGAATGGAAAAAACAAATTCAAGCATCATCATTACATAAGGGTTGAGCTTTTTATGTCAGTTTCTTATTCCGCACTTCTTAAAACAAATAAAAACTTCAATAAACTATTTTACGGACAAACATTAAGTGTACTTGGAGATTGGTTTCATACAGTAGCTTTATTAACATTCGTCTATAGCATTACGAAATCACCGTTTATGATCGCACTTACTTTTATAAGTAAAGGTTTACCACAGCTTCTTCTTAGTCCATTCATAGGCGGAATTGTAGATCGTTTTTCTAAAAAGAATATTATGATTTTTACCGATATTACACGGGGAATTCTAGTCCTTACATACACACTCGCAAGCTATAAAATTGAAATCATTTTTATTACCAATATATGTTTATCTGTACTTTCTTGCTTATTTGAGCCGGCTAAACAAGCAACCTTAAAAAACATCATACACCAAAATCATTTCGTCACTGCTAACTCTCTTTCTAGTACAATGAATGGTTTTATGTCTATTATGGGAGCTTCTTTAGGCGGAATAATTGCACAGTCTTTACATATTGAATTCGCTTTTTTAGTAAATAGCCTTTCCTACTTTGTTTCAGCCTATTTTATTTATAATATGAGCGTCCCTACTCATGATACTCGTAACGAAAAGAAAGCATTTTTTACTGATATAAAAGATGGTTATACATACATATTACAAACAAAAATTATTTTAACGTTAATTCTTGTCGGCATTTCATGGGGCATGATTGGCGGCGCTTATCAGCTACTTCTAACGATCTATGCCGAAAGAATTTTCCACACGAATATAGGAATTTTATATACGGTTCAAGGGGCTGGACTTATGATTGGAAGCCTCTTCATTACTCTTTATATGTCTCATAATAAAGAAAAAATGAAACAAGCATTTGGTTGGGCCTATTTCCTACAAGGCATTTTCTTTCTCGGATTTATTTTGTCTAATCAACTTATAATTGGTATCATTACATTGCTCTGTATGCGCATAGCAGGAGGAATCATCGTTCCACTTGATACGACATTACTTCAAACTTACACGAAGGACGATATGATGGGTAAAATTTTTTCATTCCATTATTCCATTTACGGATCTCTTATTCAGTTATCCATGTTTTTTACAGGAGCGCTTTTAGAAATTCTTTCTCCACAAGTTATTGGTACCTTACTAGCTATATGCTGTATTTTTGTTAGTTTTATATGGCTTTACCTGTTTTATCGCGGGAAACTGAATGAAGAATCTACTGTCACTTAATAGCATGTTTATGTAGATGCTATTTTTATTTATGTCGAAATACAGAGGAAAAAGGCGATTTATTTTCCTTATGTTCTAATTTTTTAAAATGTACAATAAATTTAGATTATAAGAAAGGAGATGTCATAATGTTTGAAGATAGACTTACTATTTCAGCTGAGCAACAGAAGCTTATTTCCAATGCAACTCGCATTCAAATTCTTCACCTTTTAAAAGACGAAGCACTCACTGCAAAGCAAGTAGCTACTAAACTAAACAAATCTACTGGTAGCGTACATTATCACGTTCAAATTTTATACGATGGAGGGTTACTTGAATTAGTAGACACGAAAGAAAAACGAGGAATTATTGAAAAATATTACAAGGTAAAATCTGCTCATTTCTATATTGAAGAAAGCAGCACAGAAGGAACGAATACAGGCAGTCATATTGTATCTCATTTATTTTTAACTCCAGAGGAATTACAACAGCTTACTTGGGAGGTTACACAAGTTTTATTACGCTGGGAAAACAAAACCGCTCGTCAATCAAACTCCGAAGAGGAATACGCTATTTCCTGCAGAATTAAAAAACAATGAAAGAAAGGTCCAGCTACTCATGAAAAATAAATTATTATTATTGGCCGGAACAGGAATTTCTCGTTTAGGTGATTTTATGTATCTTATCGCCCTAAACTTAATGGTGTTAAATAGCACAAACTCCCCTGCTGCTGTAGCAGGATTATGGATTGTAGGTCCAATTGCCACCGTATTTACGAAAATATGGTCTGGTAGCATAGTAGATCGATTAAACAAACGGTCCATTATGCTTATCACAGATATCATTCGGGCAGCTCTCATTGGCTGTATACCACTATTTGATTCTATTTGGGCCATTTACATTTTTATCTTTTTGACTCGCATTGCTACATCATTTTTCGATCCAGCTTCATTTTCTTATAAAACAATGCTCATACGTGCTGAAGAACGCGCGCAATTCAACGCTTGGAGTAGCTTTTGTACAAGCGGAGCTTTTATTATCGGTCCAGCTCTTGCTGGAATACTTCTCACCACGTACTCAGCAGCCTTTGTTATTTACTGCAACTCACTTTCCTTTCTACTTTCTACCATTCTCATTTACTTCTTGCCAAACATTACATTACAAACAAAGCAAAACGAAGAAGTTGCAAATACTTTCGTACAAACATTACGAAATGATTGGAAACAAGTTTTTTCATTTGCTCGAACAGAAACTTACATTATTCTCATATTCGTTTTATTTCAAGCGACTATGCTTGTCGCTATGGCACTCGATTCACAAGAAGTTGTTTTCACAAATCAAGTACTGTTTTTATCCGATATAGAATACAGTATGCTTGTTAGTATAACTGGAGCTGCTTATGTTTCCGGTTCATTTCTTGTCTCTCTCTTTGCCAAACGATTACCAATTCAATATGGTATCGGATTAGGGACAATTTTCACAGCAATAGGTTATGTAATTTTCGCCTTTTCAAATTCATTTATAGTCGCAGCGAGCGGTTTCATTTTACTTGGCATTTCTTCATCATTTGCTGGTACTGGCTTTATAACATTTTATCAAAATAACATCCCTGTACATATGATAGGACGTATTGATAGCGTGTTTGATTCCATAAAAAGTTTTATCCAAGTCTTTTTCATTTTAGCAATTGGGGCATCGGCTCAATTTATTTCCGTTCAAATCACTGTAATCAGTAGCTCATTACTCATTCTTTTCCTTTCTTGTTTATTAGCAATCCGGGTAATGGCGCCTTCACGAGAAAAATATTTTAAAGCGACAGAATCATCATTGGAATATTAATTGCAACATAAAAAGCGGCTATTTTGCCGCTTTTTTCCCGTATTAAAGAGCAGCAAGCCCCACTGATTAAAGTATCACTTTATGTTAAAATATGTATTGGACCTAATTATATGTGGAGGGCTATTTTGGAGATTATATTCACTTTCATATGTATTATATTAGTAGCTTCTATTTTACAAACAAGTACAGGTTTTGGCTTTTCTATTATGGCAACACCTTTCTTACTCATGCTATTTCTACCACAAGAAGCTATACAAATAAATATCATTTTATCATTAATTATTTCCATATCACTCATCTGGAAAATAAGAACAGACATTGATTTTATTCTACTGAAAAGATTAATTTTTGGAAGTATAATTGGTGTTCCTTTTGGTATTATCATTTTCACTTCCATTAACATCAACACGTTTAAATTAGCAATTAGCATCCTTCTCTTACTATTAACGTTGATGCTAATATGCAACTTTAAGATTCAATCAACAAAATCTAGAGATTTCATAGTTGGCGGATTATCTGGTCTTTTAACGACAAGTATCGGTATGCCAGGACCTCCCCTGTTACTTTATTTTACAGGAACTGATACGAAAAAGGAGAAGTTACGAGCAACTACATTGGCTTTTTATCTATTTATATATTTCATTAGCCTACTAACTCAAATACTCTTTACTGGCACAAACAAAACAATTTGGGAATCAAGTTTTTATGCTATTCCAATCGTATTTCTAGGTTTGTATATAGGTCAAATTATTTTCAAATGGCTTAATCAACGCATTTTTAAAATATTTACGTACATCCTTTTGAGTTGTACGGGTATGTATCTTCTTATTGAAAGTTTGCATTTGTTATAAGTAAACTTTTCAAGACAATAGATGCTTTAAATTGTACAAAAACTCTTAGATTTAAACGATAAAAAGCGGCTATTAAGCCGCTTTTTATATTCACTTAAACTAACGTTTCATCACACAGCTCTGTTACATTTTTAAAATATTGCAAGTTCTCTTTCGCTTCAGCTTCATTAAATAAATTGAGCTGCTTCATTATTTCAGCAGCAAATTCAACGTACGCAGGTCTGCCTTTTTACTCATTTCTTATTAAGTCCTTTTTCACTTAAAAACTCTTTCATATGCATTCTTTTTTCTTTAGACATAAACGAACTCATTGATTCCGTCCATGTTACGTTTTTCTTGTTTGATGATCTTTCTTTGTAATACGAGCTCATCGTTTCATCGTATTCGTTTAATAATTCATCATATTTCTTTTCATCATACCCATTTTCATGAAGGATTGCCGCTACTGGTAAACGTGGTTTCACTCCGTGATCTTCATCTGGTACACCAACTGTCATTCCGAATACAGGATATACTTTATCAGGTAAATGAAGCAATTCACTTACTTCCCTCGGATTATTGCGAATACCACCAATATAACAAATACCGTATCCTAACGATTCTGCTGCTAGCGCTAAGTTTTGCGCGAAAAGTGAAGCATCTACCGTCGCAACGATAAAGTCTTCTACTCCTTCATGCTTTATTTCTGTACCATGTTTTTCACATGCCATTTCAAGACGTTTTAAATCTGCACAACAAACAAAGAATGCTGCGCAGTCCTTCACGTGACGATTTCCGGATAACTCTGCTAGTTTAGCCTTTAAGTCTTGATCGGTTACATATATAACAGAATACGCTTGTACAAAATGCGAGGAAGCGGCATGCTGCGCAGCTTGCACCATTCTTTCCACTACATCTTTCGGAATTGATTCTTCTTTATATTTACGAACTGAAACGTGTTGCTCCATTTTATGTATGATTTCATTCATGAAAAACACTCCTTTTTCTCTTCATAATGAAAAATTAACATATCTTTTCCAATATTCACAACTTATAAGCACAAAAAGAGCAATTCTTTTTTGAATTGCTCTTTTTAACATATATATTATTACGATAAATGAAATTATATCAACGATTCCTTGCACTATATCGACGATTCGACAAGGGATATCGACTTACCGACAAATAAAGACAAGCTCACATCAAATTATGCCCTTATCTTATTACGCTGTTTTCAGAACTTTAATACCTTTTACGATATTCCAAATGAAGTAATAAATCCCCACAAGAATGAACACCGCATATGTGATCATCATGCCAATTCCAGCACCATCAGATTGATTGAAGCTTAAACCATATATGCCCGATACTGCTAATCCACTAACTAAAATCGCATACGGGAAAATATGTGACCAAAATGCTTTTTTCGCGTGATATTTCACTTCATCCTCCGCAACGAAGTACACGATAATTGGTAGTAAAAATGGTGCAAAAAAGATACTAAAGTAACATAGGGAAGATAATATATTATTTCCTTTCATCCGATTCACCTCTAAATAGTTTTGTTATCTTCATTATGTCAGGAATCCGTTGAAGAAACTATCGCTTTACCTTTCATGAACATGACATATTTGTAAGATTTCCATCAAAAATAATCCCGCTTAGATTTCGAGGCGGGATTATTTTCTCTATATTCGATTCATAAACCAATATTGCGTAATAGCTAAATACTCTCTTATATTCGATGGAATGACAATTCGCTTCGGCGTTTCGGCCGGAAGACCTTCTAATTGTAAACCTTGCTTTGCTGCTATTTTTTTCGCTCTAAACATATGGAAGTCATTTGTTACGATCATGCCCTTTTTCATATTGTCCGGAATTAAAGGTTTTGAGAATTTAATATTTTCATCTGTACTCGTTGACTTATCTTCCATTATAATGCGGTCTTCTGCAATTTTTAGTTTCATTAATCCATGTTTCATTGCTAATGCTTCTGAAATATCTTCTCCTTTTCCTTTCCCTCCAGACACAATAGCAATTGTTTTCTCATGTGATTGTAAATAGTCAGCTGCTTTATCAATACGATATTGCAATGAGTACGATGGTTTCGTTCCGTTTACTTTCGATCCTAATACAATTATATAATCCGCATCATAGGTCGCATTCATTTGCCCATGCTTATAAATGTTATATTGTAAAAATCCCACATAAACGGCGCAAACCATTATAATGCCCATCATATACTTCATTATTTTCTTCTTTTTCATCTCCATATACTCCTATGTTCTTTGCTTCTTTCATGATAATATCCATTTATTTGTTTGTATACAGACAAATTCCAACTCATCCTAATTTATCCTCTGGAATGTAATATTTATATTTCTTTCGGGAACAGTAAGTACAACTTTGCACGAAGGAGTGTCTCTATTGCTTCTCTTTTTATGTAACGTATCGTTCTTTTTCATCTTATTTTTACTATCACTCAAGTTACTCGGTAAATCAGCTTTAGCACAACTAACGCCTCATGATTTTGGTGCTATTATCTTTTTATCTTATTTAGCTTTTCAGGCTATACCAGTCTCAGGTGCTTTACAAGCTTTTCTCGGTATGATCGTTATTACATGTTTGCATTTGCTTCTTACAAAATTAAGCTTACTAAACAAACTGAATCGTTTTATTCTTGGGCACCCGATTATTTTAATTAAACATGGTGACATTATTTTTGAAAACTTACAAAAAAGTAGATATCCAATCGCTGAACTTCTTTCTAACCTTCGCGTCGCAGGATATCCAAGTGTTCACGAAATTGAATATGCTATTTTAGAAGCGAATGGCGCCATTAGTATTTTACCAAAGCGTGAACTTGTACCATTAACTCCGAAAGATTTGAACATAGATGTTACATATGCCGGATTACCAATTGCCCTTATCGTTGATTCACAAATTCAATACGATAACTTAAAGCTAATTCATAAGGACAAAAAGTGGTTATATAAAGAGTTAAAAGAAAAAGGAATTACAAATATTAAAAACGTTGCTTTCGCGTCTGTTCAAGAAACAGATGGATCTTTTGCTATTAGTTTAAAAAAATAGAAAATCCCCTTCATTTCTTAAGGGGATTTTCTTCATTATATCGCTTCTTTCTTTCCCGCCATATTTAATGGAACAGGGTGTTTCATACGATTCATCGTAAATACGATAATCGCTGTCAATACTTCCGCTACTGGCATAACGAGCCAAATTCCGTTTATCCCAAATAATTTCGGCATAATCCATAATAATGGAATAATGAATAGCAACCCTCGGCTCATTATAATAAGTACTGATTTCGTCGTTTGTCGCACTGATTGGAAGTACTCTCCATACACAATGTTATAGCCTAAAAATACATATTGGATAAAGAACAAGCTCATACCCGTTAATGTTAATTCCAATAACTCTGGAGATTGAACATCAAATAAACCAATAATATATTTCCCGAAGAATAATCCGACAATTATTGCCACTCCTCCAAGTACAACTGCAATTTTCACAGCGAACTGCAATCCTTCGCGCAATCTTTCTGATAAATTGGCACCGTAGTGGAAACTAGCAATTGGTTGTAACGCTGCTCCAACGCCGAAGAATAGTAGTAATGTCATCGCATGGATACTATTTACCATCGCATAGGACGCAACCCCTACTTCCCCTGCATATTGAACGAACGCAATATTAAAACCGATTGTTACAATTGCAACCGTACTTTCAGCTGTAAAACTTGGAAAACCTATAATCATAATTTGTTTCACTGTATCCCACTCAAAATGGAATTTCGTCCATTTTAAAATACTACTTTTTCTAAAGAAGTGAGTTAATAATACAAGGAAACCAATCGCTGCCGAAAGAATAGTCGCTGAAGCAGCACCAGTTACGCCCCATCCAAAGATGAAAATAAAGATATAGTCAAACACTATATTTAATACAGCCGT
Source organism: Bacillus sp. AFS059628 (assembly GCF_002571225.1). Taxonomy (GTDB): domain Bacteria; phylum Bacillota; class Bacilli; order Bacillales; family Bacillaceae_G; genus Bacillus_A. The sequence goes on from NZ_NVEC01000001.1 coordinate 76,748, forward strand.
TACAACTAAACCTGCCATTGCTAAATTAGGATTTCCATCATTTCGAATAAATGTACTTAAAATATTTTCTAAAACGTATATCATTCCAAATGTTAATAATACGTGTAAATAGTCTAACGCATACGGTAAAATTACTTCGTTTGCTCCGAATAAATATGCTAAATCTTCTATTCTCCATAAGCAAATCGCTGCTAATACACCTACGATAATTACTGCTACTGTCATGGATTGAGTAAAAATAGACCTTGCTCTTTCTATTTTATTTTCACCTAATGCAATGGAATATAACGTTGCCCCGCCCATTCCAATCCATAACGAAATTGAAAAGAAAATTGAAAACGCTGGAATAGCCACGTTTACTCCTGCTAATCCGTTTGCTCCAACTCCCCTACTAATCATAACCGCATCAATTACAATATTAACTGACATTAATACCATTCCTAGAACGGCTGGTATTAAATACGAAATAAATAAGCTCTTTATCGGTTTTTCTCTTAACTTTTCTGTTGCTTCCATACTATTTTGCTCCTTTTTTTCAACTCTCTTTTCTCAGTTTAAACCTTAAAGTAACTTGAAGGTCAATAGAGAATTTAAAAAATAGGTAACTTACTTATCGTGTTTCATGCCAATTTGTAATGATACGATCCCTACAACTAATTGCTTTATTTTTTCATGATAGGAATTTGAATTTCTGTTACTTGTTCCTCTGGATTTTCTGTTACAGACCAATCAATTAATGCAATCTCAATTGCATCTCCACTTATTTCATATCCTTCTTGATCAATATATTGCATTAGCTTCTTATATGTTTCATCCGTTTCTTCATATGGTCCATGATGATATACACAGGCAAACATACCTTCTTTAATTTCATCTGAACTCTGTACTTCAAAAGGCATGTAATCCAAAAGAATAAATACACTGCTATATGCTTGAAACTCATTTTGCATTAATCCTTTTTTCGCGACTGTTACACCGATATCTCCAGAAAATAAGCTATCATCCATTTGCCTCATATTTTTTTGCAACGAATGAATGTAGTACTCAAACATATCATCCGTCGTATTCGGGGCGACCGCAATAGCTGTTATTTTTCGCTGCGGGATCTCTTTTATTACCATTTGTTCAGCTTTTGCTTTTGTTGCTTCCTTAATTAAATGAATTCTATGCTCCATTTTCGCCAAAGCATACTCAATTTCTCTGTGTTTTTTCAACATCATCTCTTGTTGTTTTTCCAGTAAATTGAGTGCATATGCTGGATTTCTTTCATCAATATATTTTTTAATTTCCTTTAATGGAATGTTTAATTGGCGTAAAAACTTAATCGTATCTAATAGTGAAAATTGATCGATTGTGTAATAGCGATAATTTGTTTGCGGGTCGACAGTAGACGGATGAAAAATCCCCTTCTCATCATAATAGCGTAAAGTAGATTCCGCTATATTATGCATTTTTGCCATTTCTCCAATTGTAAAGCGTTTATTTAATAACATCTTTTATTTCCTTCCATTTCTATTTATTTCATTATATGTTCATTCTGTCTTCAAAACAAAAAAGAATTCCCCTACGAGAATTCTTTTTATTAACTCTTAAACCTCTATTATTATAGGAAGGATCATCGGTTTTCTTTTCGTATTAGTATATATAAACTTCCCTAAAGCCTCTCTTACTTCTCTTTTCAAAATACCCCAGCTATTCACATTCTCTTTCTTCAAATTATTAATTGTAATAACAGCTAATTTATTTAATTCCTTCAAAAACTCTTCTGAATCACGAACATAGACAAATCCACGAGAGATAATATCAGGACCGGAAATAATTTCTCCATCCACTTTATTAAAGGTAATAACTATTACGAGCATTCCATCTTCTGAAAGTTGTTTTCGATCACGTAATAAGGCATTTCCAACATCACCAATTCCTAATCCATCTACATATATATTTCCAGCCTGTATTTTTCTAGATTGAACGGCCACTTCATTACTAATATCTACAACATCTCCATTACGAACGATAAAGATATTTTCTTTTTCGACACCAATTGATTCTGCTAACAAACTATGGTGATGTAGCATTCTAAACTCCCCATGAATTGGGATAAAATATTTAGGTTTCATTAAAGTGAGCATTAATTTCAATTCTTCTTGATACGCATGACCAGATACATGGACTCCAGTAGAACTACCTGATCCATATATTACTTTTGCTCCTAAAGCAAATAAATTATCTATAATTCTTGAAACGTTACGTTCATTTCCTGGAATCGGAGTCGCGGCTATAATAACCGTGTCTTCTGGTAAAACATCAACTTGTCTATAGTTTCCACTCGCTAAACGCGCTAAAGCTGCCATCGGTTCTCCTTGACTTCCTGTACAAAGTATCGCTACCTGCTTTGGATCTAAACGATTTACCTCACTCGCTTCAATTAACATGCCGTCTGGAATATGTAAATATCCTTTCTCTAGAGCAACTTCTACTACATTTACCATACTTCTCCCGAGCAAAGCTAATTTTCGATTTGTTTTTATGCAAGCTTCAACTATTTGCTGAACACGATTCACATTAGAAGCAAATGTAGAAATAATTACTTTTCTATTTGCTTTCATAAATATTTCCTCTATCCGTTCTCCTACCGATCTCTCTGATGGAGTAAAACCTGGTCGTTCTGCATTTGTACTTTCAGATAGTAAAGCTAGTACACCTTCACTACCTATTTTAGCCATTTTATGAATATCAGGATGTTGGTTATTTACTGGTGTTAAATCAAATTTAAAATCTCCGGTATGTACTACATTACCTTCTCGAGTATGAAACACAATACCGAGGCAATCTGGAATACTATGATTCGTTTTAAAAAATATCGTCTTAATAGAACCGAGATCAATTTCTGATTCTGCGTGAATGACGATTAATTCTGTATCATTTTGAAGATTATGCTCTTTTAATTTAATTTCAATTAAACCTAACGTTAACTTCGTCGCATAGATTGGTACGTTTAGTTGTTTTAAAAAATATGGTATTCCGCCAATATGGTCCTCATGCCCATGCGTGACGACTAACCCGCGAATTTTTTCTTTATTTTCTTGTAAGTATGTGATGTCTGGAATTATTAAATCAATTCCTAATAAACTTTCATCTGGAAATTTAGATCCACAATCAATAACGACAATATCATTTTCATATTGAATAGCGTACATATTTTTTCCTATTTCATTTACTCCACCTAAAGCAACGATAGACAAGTTGTTTTTTAATGACTTCAAATGATAAAACCTCCCTTTCACATTTATAATTCGTGAAATCGTATTTAGGCTTTATTATTTGTAATGAAAAAGGACTTCATACTATTTCATACATATAAAAATTCACACACTATTCTTATATGTATATCCCTAATAACACAGCCTCTCTCTAAAAAAGCTCCCATTTTTTCATTGATTTTTTATAAAATCTATTATATATTAATTACAGGTTCAAATTACGAGTTCAAAAGAACTTGTAATCAGACCCTTTATTTAATGGGTTTTACATATTTTCATTAGGCAAATTCCGAGAAATCGTATGATAAAAATAAAAATGATGAGGAGAGGATCCGATGGAATTCGAATTTTTCTTTCAAATTGCACTTATTTTATTAAGTACAAAGCTTGCTGGTGATCTTAGTGTTAGATTAGGCCAACCTTCTGTACTCGGTAAATTAATTGTCGGTATCGTTATCGGTCCAGCTGTATTAGGTTGGATTGAGAATTCAGAACTTCTAACACAATTAAGTAATGTTGGGGTTATTCTTTTAATGTTTATGGCCGGTCTTGAAACAGACTTAGAGGAATTAAACGCAAACCGTAATTCTTCTTTAGCTGTTGCACTTGGAGGTATTATTCTTCCATTCGTAGGTGGTTACGTTTCTGGTCTTGTTATGGGAATGGAACAAGGAAATGCTGTATTTTTAGGATTACTTCTATGTGCGACAAGTGTTAGTATTTCCGTACAAACACTTCGCGATTTAGGAAAGATGAAAACACGTGAAAGTACAACTATGCTGGGCGCAGCTGTATTTGATGACATTCTTGTCGTTATTTTATTAGCATTTGCAATGAGCTTCTTAGGTACGGACGATGTTAACTTAACAATGATTATCTTGAAGAAAGTTGTATTCTTCGCTTCTATTATTTTAATCGGATGGAAAGGTGTTCCTGCGATTATGCGCTGGTTATCACCACTACGCGTATCTGAGTCTATCGTGAGCGCGGCTCTTATCATCTGTTTCTCATTCGCATATTTCGGCGAATTATTAGGAATTGCTGGTATTATCGGTGCTTTCGCAGCTGGTATTGCGATTTCTCAAACGAATTACAAACATGAAGTAGAAAAGAAAGTAGAACCAATCGCTTACGCTATGTTCGTTCCAGTATTCTTCGTAAGTATCGGTATGAATATTACATTTGACGGTATTGGCAATCAAATTTGGTTCATCTTAGCATTAACTGTTATCGCTGTATTAACGAAACTAATCGGTTGTGGATTGGGTGCACGAATGACTGGATTTGATGCGAAGTCTTCTGCAATTATCGGTGCTGGAATGGTTTCTCGTGGTGAAGTTGCACTTATCATTGCTGGAACAGGACTTTCTTCAGGTCTACTAGCACAAGATTACTTTACAGCTATCGTTATTGTCGTTATTTTAACTACAATGATTACACCACCAATGTTAAAATACACTTTTGGTGCAAAAGATAAAGCAATGAAAGCAAGTAAATAAGTTTCATAAAAAAGAAGATTACTATCTTATAAGATAGTAATCTTCTTTTTCGCTTTATTTCTAAACAATTTTATTCGTTTTTAACCATTTTTCAAAAATAATTCGTGCTTCTTCATCATCCATATCAATACTAAATGAATACACCTTAATGCCGTAATCATCTATATATTCACCTAGCTTCATTTCTCCACCTTTTTGTAAAAATCGCCTGCCTCATCTTGCGGAATATACGCATCCCAAACTGGTTCCTTTATTCTTTTGTACGCCGTCACTTCTAAATCATATCCATCTTCATAATATCCGATGTGATAATGTTGATTAGAATCATATTTCTTCATAATAAATTCCCCTCCCTTTGAAAATGTATCACCTTTCACATAATAAACAAAAGCGAGCTGTATATTACAGCTCGCTTCATTCATTAAATACGTTCCATCGCTGTCTTCAACGTTCCAACAACAAAGGCAATTTCTTCACTTGAAATAACAAGTGGTGGTGCTAATGTTAAGACGTTATTATAACCTGCTGTTGTCATACCGTTCCGTCCTATAATTAACCCTTTTTCTTTACAAGCATTTACAACGCTTGCAATTTTGTCGTTATCAATTGGCTCTTTCGTCTTTTTATCATTTACTAGTTCAATTCCAACTAGTAGACCTTTTCCTCTAATATCCCCTACAAGTGGATGCTCTCCAATTTCTTCTTTTAATTGCTCTAATAAAAGCGAACCCATTTGTGCAGATCGCTCAATTAAATTTTCATTTTCCATAATTTCTAAGTTTTTAAGCGCTAATGCACAAGCCGCTGGATTTCCACCAAATGTATTAATATGACGGAAGAATTCATAATCTCCCTTTCCTTTAAATGCTTCATATATTTCTTTTTTCACAGCTGTTGCTGATAATGGTAAATACGCGCTCGTAATCCCTTTTGCCATCGTAATAATATCTGGCTTCACATCATAATTCATAAATCCAAATGCTTTTCCTGTACGTCCGAAACCACAAATAACTTCATCGCTAATGAGCAATGCACCGTGTTTTTGACACATTTCATGAACAGCTTTCATATAGTCCTGTGGCGGCATTAAAATGCCTCCGCCCGTAATAATTGGTTCCATAATAAAAGCTGCAATCGTTTCACTTAATTCCCATGTCATAACGCGATCTACTTCTTTTACACATTCCACATCATAAATGTTCTGTCTTTCTATTCCAGGCATACGATAACAATCTGGCGGTGTTACATGTAAAAAGCCTGAAGCAAATGGCTCATATTGATATCTACGCTGTGCTTGTCCCGTCGCTGCCATCGTTGCCATTGTATTTCCATGATACCCGCGGTAACGTGACATAAATTTATAACGATGCGGTTCACCTTTTTGCGCATAGTATTGTCTTGCTATTTTAAAAGCTGTTTCGTTCGCTTCCGAACCACTATTAGAGAAGAAAATAACATACTCTCCTCCAAGCCACTCATTTAATTTTTCTGCAAGTTTTATAGCCGGTTCATGCGATTGTGACATTGGAAAGTATGATAATGTTTGCAATTGCTCATATGCCGCCTCTGCAAGCTCTTTTCTGCCATATCCACTATTCACACACCAAAGACCACTCATACCATCTAAATATCTTTTTCCTTGTATATCCTCAACCCAGCACCCTTCTGCTTTTGCCCCTACCATTGTACTATTTGGACTAAAGGGACGCATTCCGTGCCAAACATATTGCTCATCTTTTGCTAATAGTTCATCAGTCTGTTTCGTTTTCATCATTTCTTCCACCTTCCATAACAACTTATTTTTCACAAAAGCTGTGCTGGTGCCATGATGATTTAAATTTCTCCCTGCTTATTTTCATTCCACAAAATTAAGACAAATCCTACTTACAAAGCAGTATTATTTACAAGAAAATGACAAAAGAAAAAGGAGCTTTTCTTATATATCGAAAAGCTCCTCTTTCTTAATGCGAAGACGCATCACTAATACCATGACCAGTATTAGATTTCACAAGAATTTCATCAAACTTCGCCGCATCTTCTTTCTTACTAGATAACACGGTTCCTAAATATGCTGCAAGGAATCCGAGCGGAATTGAAATAATTCCAGGTGTCGTATACGGGAATATCGCTTCCCCAACAAATATAGCTTTGCCAGCTACAGGGTTCCAAACATTTGGACTTAACGCTACGAGAACAATGGCTGATACAAGACCAACAATCATACCGGAGATAGCACCTGTCGTATTGAAGCGCTTCCAATAGATTGTGAATAATATAACTGGCAAGTTTGCACTCGCCGCTACTGCAAATGCTAATGAAACTAAAAACGCTACGTTCAATGTTTGAGCAAATAACGCAAGTATAATGGATAATACCGCTACTCCAATAGACGCATAGCGAGCCATTGACACTTGCTCTTTTTCCGTTGATTTCCCCTTGCGAATAATTTCATTATAAAAATCATGTGCAAATGCTGATGCTGCTGTTAATACAAGGCCTGCCACTACAGCCAAAATCGTTGCAAAAGCAATGGCTGATACGAAAGCAAATAAGAAATCTCCACCTAACGCTTTCGCTAATAAAGGTGCTGCCATATTACCAGCAAGATTCGCTTTAATAATTGCTTCATTCCCTACAAATGCCGCTGCTCCAAATCCTAAGAAAATTGTCATAATATAAAATGCGCCAATTAGCCACGTAGCATATACAACAGATTGACGTGCTGTTTTCGCATCACGTACTGTAAAAAAGCGAACAAGAATATGTGGTAATCCTGCAGTACCAAGGACTAGTCCTAAATTTAAAGATAGTGTATCAAGACCATCTTTATACTTTACACCGGGATTTAAAAACGACTCTTTTAACGGAGTAGCTGTTTTCATTTGCGCGAACATTTCCGTCACACTGAAATTAAATTTGGCGAAAACGATTACAGAAATAATAAATGTACCCGCCATAAGTAATACAGCCTTAACAATTTGTACCCAGCTCGTCGCAGTCATTCCGCCAAAAATAACGTACACTGTCATTAATGTACCAACGATTAAAACGGATGTCGTATATTCAATCCCTAATAATAATTTAATAAGTGCACCCGCACCAACTAATTGCGCAATCATATAAAAAATCGAAATCGTCATTGTATTAAGCGCTGCAACTCCGCGAACTTTTTTCGCATCAAAACGCGCCGCAATCATATCTGCTAGCGTGTACTTTCCTAAATTTCTAAGTGGCTCTGCAACTAAGTATAATACAACTAAGTAAGCAACTAAGAAACCGATACTATAAAAGAATCCATCAAAACCAGTTAACGCGATCGCTCCGGCTATACCAAGAAAGGATGCAGCAGACATGTAATCTCCCGCAATGGCCAGACCATTTTGCCAACCAGTTAATCCCCCTCCAGCTGTATAAAACTCACTCGCATTTTTCGTTTTCTTCGATGCAAAATAAGTTATGACGAGTGTACCAAGTACGATGATTAAAAATAGTGCAAAAGCGGTTGTATTCAAAGTCAGCCCCTCCCTTTTTGCATATCTTGCAGAATGTTTTGTGAGATTTTATCAAAGGATTCAGCTTTTTTGCTGTAAATCATACATAATGACCACGTCATGATAAATTGTGCAAAAGCAAATATCCACGCCCACGTAACATCACCAAATGCTGGTGTATTGAGTACCTTTGAGTACGATGTTAAAATAGGTAACGCAATAAAAAAGCTTAAAAAGAAAATACTCATTGGAACGATGAACTTCTTTTTCGTATTTAATAACAATTGAAATTCTTCTGACTGAACAACCTCTGTATAATTCACCTCATTTTGTAACTTACGCGCTGACGTATCATCTCGTTTCATTCTCTAATCCCCTCTCTTACTAGAAATACAATTCCCCCTTGTATACCTAAAGACTAAATTTTATAAATATTCAGAAACTTATTTTCATTTTAGACAATCCATACATTCCTGCAAAGATTTTTCGATAGACATTTTTCGGCAATTTCCCCTAAATTTTTAATATACTTTTTCAACATACAATTTATGAACTTCAATCCCGTATCAGCGAAGCTTTCATACTCGTTATAACAAAATAAAAAAGCAGTGCTTATCGCACCACTTCTGTTTTTTTCTCTTTTTCTAAATTACGAGCTGTTTCGCTTAATTCAACATCTTTTCCATCTTTAAGCGTTCCAAATAGGAAATCAAATACTGGATTGGAAACACCAAACCAAAACCTTTCATTTTTATAATGGTGTAGTATGTGCTGTTTTTTTAGCCATCTTCCAAACTTAGTAACAGGACGAATTGGCTTATGTGCAATATAATGTTTCCATTCATAAACGAGAAGCATGATAATCATTCCGATTCCGAATGAAAGTGTAACAGTAACACTTTTTGTTATAGCGTACGATATTAGTAAATATATAGTAAAGCTCGGTATACTAAACCATACAGGCAAAAATAAAAGCTTTAAATCATCTGGATATACGTGATGATCATAATGTAATCTTCTTAACATTTTTAATAAAAATACGTTTTTAGGTGGTTTTAAGTGAAATAAAAAACGGTGTGTCATATATTCGTTAAGCATATAAAAAACAATCCCAAACAAACAGGCTAACATACCGATCCATGTAAAAAATTGCATTTTTAAAATAATAATGAAAACAAATAATATACTATACATAATAACGATATCATGTTGTAAAAAGAACTCTTTCCCCACTCTCTTCATGTTCCTTCCCCCTTTTCCAAAAAAACAGCCGCAACATATCGTTACGACTACTTCTTTTATTTTCTATTCTTATTCTATTCGCTTTACAAATTTGCCTGCTGCTCTATTGTCGAGAAAAAATTGTTCGATTCAAATATATTTTGCTTTGGAATAATATGTTCCACCGCAAACACTGTTACTTCTCCTCTTTGTACCTCTCCAATAATGAGTCCAAATACTTCATGATTTACCGCAAAAGTTGGTTGCTTTGTTTGTAGTAATCTCGCTGCAGTATGAAGTACCGCTTCATATAGTGGATTCCTATCAGTAATTTCTTTTCGGATTTTTGGTGCTAACGTAATAATAATTTCTTTTCCGTCAATAGTGGTTCGATACATAAAAATCTCCCCTTCAATCTTATGTGAACAACTGTAAAGCTTTGTATGCAACATGGATAGAATATCCTACTAAAATAATACCCGCTCCGGCTGTTATATAGCCTATTGCTTTTTGCTTTAATAAAGTTCTGCCAAAATGGACAGAAAATGCGATATTTACATTCCATAAAATAATACCAACGATAATACAAAGACTGTACAAAAAGGCTTCTTGTTTCGTTACCTTCGTGAGCAATGAGCTAAGTGTACTTCCGTATATACCAAACCAAAAAACAAGATTTAATGGATTGGATATCGCAATTAAAAAACCTGCCATAAACGATTGTTTCAGGCCACTTACCTCTTCTTTTTTATATTCCATATTCGACTTAGAAATTCCTTGTTTTACACTTTGAAATCCTAAATAAAATAATAAGAAAAACCCTGTACAATACATAAAAGCTTGTACATATGTATACATAAACAAAGAAGATAAACCGAAATAAATGAGAAGCATAAACAAAATATCTGCAGTCATTCCACCAATTCCAACAACCCACGCATGCCAAAAACCTCGTTCAATTCCTCGTTTTAACATTTCAATATTAATCGGACCTACTGGCGCAGCTAATGAAATACCTAATACAATTTGTTGTATAATTGCTCCAAACATCGCTCTATCCTTTCTACTTCCTTTACTATTAAGTAATGATGTAATAATTAAAAATAGACTAGCTTTCATCAAACCACTTACTAAAATACCCTTTTTATCCAAAATATGCAAAAGAGCCATCTAGATGATGACTCTTACTTTTCTATTTTATGAAGAAAAGGACATTTTCCCTTTATCGGTTCTACATCGTCCCCTATGAAGTATTGTTTCCATTCACGATGATCCGGATCACCATAATGACTAATGTTGGGATGTTTCGGCAACTGATCCCACTTTTCAACTCGCTCTCGGACCGTTTGTCTTGAATATGCTCCTTTTAGACGATCACCTTCTAATCCATCAAAGATGGTGCGTGGTTGAAACCCAATAACGAGAGAATTTCCTAAATGCCTAGTTTTTCGTTGTTTATAAGCTGGTGCATTTCCAAATGCGAATATCGGTTCACCACCAAATGAAAATTCCCATAAGTAATGGTCTGGGTCTTCAGGAATTTGCTTCGGCCATGTTTGGTCATCTTGTTCATGTAAATATTGTAATACTTTCCAAAAGTAATCCCGATAATATTCCAGTGATTGTTCCTCACATTCTGGTTCCACAAAAAGAAAAAATCCTCTTCTTACAATTGGCCGCTCTTTCATTAACTCTAAAAAAGATAACATTGTATGTGGCAAATGGCTCCAATCATTATGAGAGAGAAAGGAATAACGAAGCTCATTCTTTTTCAAAGCAGTTAAACCAAAATAACATGGGAAAGTTGGTTCTAATACGATGTTTGAAAAATTTTCAAATTCTTGTGCAACCCAATTCGGTATATCCGTTCTCATTCTCATTCCGTCATTATCTAATAAATAAGACTCATTCATTCTTTCACCTCATTATGTATAGCATTCAATTAAGACTATTACATACTCGGCCTGTCCTATACCTATTTAAAAATTTGACTGAAAAATTATTTAAAAATACAAAAAAATAAAATCGCTTACTTGACTAAATTCTCCCAATTCGTGTATATTTAAATTAATCATTTAGCAGAATATTCAAGATTATAGCATTTTTAGTTTATATTATCTTTTCAAATGAATTTCACTAAATGAAAAACGTAAATGTTTTTAGGAGGAATTGTAACATGCAAGGAAAAGTAAAATGGTTTAACAACGAAAAAGGTTTTGGATTTATCGAAATGGAAGGCGCTGACGATGTATTCGTACATTTCTCTGCTATTCAAGGCGAAGGTTACAAAGCTTTAGAGGAAGGTCAAGAAGTATCTTTCGATATCACTGAAGGAAACCGCGGACCTCAAGCTGCTAACGTAGTAAAACTTTAATCCAACATATGACAGGAGGTTACCTTACTTGGTAACCTCCTTTGTTATTCCTTTGTATATTTCCGTTTTCCAGAGCAAAAACTATGTGAAATGCGCAATATACAAAGGAGGAATTAGCAATGGGATCAGAAGTAAATGATTTTGAAGAAGTAAAATTCCGTGTAGAAACAGCACAAAAAATGGTAGGATCAGCGACAATTTCAATGGATCCAGATACATTAGAGCATGCGACTACTGCTGTAGAAGCCGCTCGCTCTCAGCTTGAAATTATGAGATCTGTTGCAACAGATTTAGATGAGCCATTTCTGATGAATGAGGAAAAGAAATTAAGCGAGTGCGAGCATCAATTAAATGAAGCGAAGCACTAAAAAAAACATCCAGAGAATTTTCTCTGGATGTTTTTTCATGACAACTGCTCTCCATACTTTTTCAATGTTTCTCCAACTGTACATTGTCTTATACAAAAGGAATGAGCATAATACTTACTATTCGTCTTTCGGTTATGTTCTCGCAAAAAACACCCTTCACAATACGTTTCTAATAAGTCATTTACCTCCGTAATGAGTTGCTTTTTATCCACCTTTGCACCTCTCTATTCGGTTATTTCTTTATGACTATCTATAACTGTTCCTTCTAATGCTTGCGTAGCTAATTGGTGTGCTTCTTTATTTTGTTTTCTAGATATCGGCTCGCACACTAGTTTTAATTTCATTTGTTTCGCCTTTTGTTCAATTTGATCTAAGTAATGATTTAAATGCTCATCATAGCAAGGCCATTCTCCAGCCAATTGCTGCAGTACAACTTGCGAATCGCCGCGAAGCGTGACCGCTTCATACTTAATCCCTAATTCCTCGAGTATATTCATACCGTATAGTAATGATGCATATTCCGCTTCATTATTATCATATATACCTTCTATATATGCATTACGGCGAATTCGGTATTGTTTATTCCCTTTTTTATAGTATACACATATACCTACTCCAGCTTCTTTCGTCTGAACATCATACCCCCCATCAAAATAAACGTGTACTTCTTGGGGCTCTTCCTCCACTTGTTTACTCAGCTTTTTCATTTCCTTTAGCGACCATTCCGCATCCATTTCATCATAAAATGATAGTTCTTTCACTCTTCCTGTTTTCTCGAAATCCTCTGCAAATTGCAGTACTTCTTCTATGTTCATATAATCTGTCGTTAATTCCGTCTGCAAACCGCGCTTCGTTTTATACAACCAATGAATTTTATATTTCATACTAGATTCCCCTTATATAAGACTTCTTATATGTAGCCAGCTAATGAAAGCCTCACTTTATTTTATTATATTGTATCAATAGTCACAGCATTATATTCAATTTGCTTACATACAAAAAGAGCTATCCCTATAGGAATAGCTCTTTCATCTATTACATAAATCTTTCAAATTGTACTCGTTTATTAATCCAGTACATTACAGGCATACCAATTGCCATGACAACAAATTCACCGATTGCACATGTTAACCAAGTCAACATAAATGGTAAATCAAATGCAAGATGAAGTTCAATTGCAATCATAAACATTGTAATTGTAAAAATAACTGTATTAAAAATCATACGAGCCCAAACACCTTTAATAAATCGCATAGAAATAATCGTTGCAACTAACGCAAGAATAGATTGTCCTACTCCAAATACTAAATCATACGCGATCATAGGTGAGAAAAAGAGATTCGTTAAAAATACACCTAATACAATTCCGTAAATTGCTTTCTTATTAAATACAACAAGATGATTAAACATCTCTGAAATACGAAACTGTACATTCGTAAAGCCAAATGGCTGAATAAGCATAGAAACAGCAATATATAATGCCGCTAAAATACCATTACCGACTAAAGTTCTAATATTCATGACAAAATCTCCTTAGTTTTTTTACGTGGGATGGTTTCGAACCACGTTATTCATTTTTTAAGCAACAAGATTATATTTTACGCAATACACACTCTTTCGTCAATAGATTCCTATCATTAACTACCTTTTTTCTTTTAGACAACGTATAATAAAATATATGAAAGTTTTAGGAGGTTTCACTTCATGACAGCAACAATTCAAAATGAAAAAGTGATCGTTTCCATTTCTGACAAAGGTGCAGAATTACAAAGCGTTCGCTTAAAAGAAGATAACACTGAATACTTATGGCAAGGCGATTCTACTTATTGGGGGCGCCGCGCACCAATTTTATTCCCAATTGTCGGCCGATTAGTAGATAATACATACTACGTAGATGGTAAACCATATTCTTTAACACAACACGGCTTTGCTCGTGACCTTACATTCTCTGTAAAAGAACAAAGTGAAACGAAAATCACTTACATTGTAACTAGTAATGAAGAAACATTAAAAAAATACCCATACGAATTCGAATTACTCGTTTCTTATGAGCTAGACGGACAAATCGTTCATGTAACATATGAAGTACATAACCCTGCTTCAAAAGAGATGTTCTTCTCAATCGGAGCACATCCTGGTTTCAACTTCCCCCTATTAGAGGGCGAATCATTTACAGATTATCATTTATCATTTAACGGTTCTGAACGCTTAGAAACAAGCGTATTAGAAGGACCTTACCTTTCAAGCAAAAAGCAAGTAATCGCTGAAAATGCAACTGAATTACCACTTACATACGATTTATTCAAAAATGATGCACTTATTTTTGAAAATATGAATACGGATGAAATCTCTATTCGTTCTCATAAACATAATAAATTTGTAAAAGTAGAATTTGACGGATTCCCATTTGTCGGCGTATGGACACCAGGCGAGAATGCTCCCTTCTTATGTATCGAACCTTGGTACGGAATTGCTGATGGAGTAACTCCAGCAAAAGATTTCAAAGAAAAAAAAGGAATTCAATCTTTACAAGCGAATGAAACATTTACATGTCGTTATAGCATTACAATTGGCTAATTACTCTATCCCCTACTTCAATGAAACATATAAGTAGGGGATCATCTTATCATTTGGAGGTTTCTCATTTTGATTGAAGTATATATTGATGGTGCATCAAAAGGAAATCCTGGTCCTTCTGGTGCAGGCGTATTTATTAAAGGGGTTCAACCAGCTGTACAATTATCATTACCCCTTGGGACAATGTCCAATCATGAAGCAGAATACCACGCTTTACTTGCGGCATTAAAATATTGCATGGAGCATAATTATAACATTGTCTCTTTCCGTACAGATTCGCAACTTGTCGAGCGGGCTGTTGAAAAAGAATACGCAAAAAATAAAATGTTTGCACCACTATTAGAAGAAGCACTGCAGTACATAAAAAGTTTCGATCTCTTTTTTATTAAGTGGATTCCAAGTAGTCAAAATAAAGTTGCTGATGAGTTAGCTAGAAAGGCTATCTTACAAAATTAACGGGGGTATGAGTGTGAAAAAAGATTGGATCGCTCCTCTTGCTTTATTATTTGTCTCTTTTATTTGGGGAGCTACGTTTGTCGTCGTTCAAAATGCTATGTCTTTCGTTGGTCCATTTACTTTTAATGGTATTCGTTTTTTATTCGCTGGAATTATTTTATTATTCGTTCAAATGATTTTCTCAAAAAAAACTTCAAAACAAGATATTAAACAAAGTAGTCTCGCTGGATTAATCGTTGGGTTCTTTTTATGCGTTGGATACGTGTTACAAACATTTGGCTTACTTTATACAACTTCTTCAAAAGCAGGTTTCTTAACAGGACTTAGTATCGTTATGGTACCCATTTTGTCTTTTATCTTTTTAAAACAAAAAGCTACCATTTTTATCGTAATGGGCATTGCTGTAGCAACAGCAGGTTTATACTTATTAACAGCTGGTGATTCTTTTCAATTAAACATGGGAGATATACTCGTTCTCGGTTGTGCAGTTGCTTTCGCTGCTCATATTCTTGTTAACGGCTTCTTCTCTAAGAAAATATCACCTTTATTATTAAGCACGTCGCAAATATTAGCTGTCGGTATGTTTTCTTCTATTTGCGCTTTTTTGTTTGAAGATTGGGAAAAATTATTCTCAGCAGCACTATGGACGAATTCTTCCTTTTTATTCGCCCTATTTCTAACTTCCCTATTCGCAACATCCATTGCTTTTTTCATTCAAACATCAGCGCAAAAGCATACATCTCCAACGAGAGTAGCCATTATTTTCGCAATGGAGCCCGTTTTTGCTGCCTTAACAGGCGTTCTCGTGGCAAACGAACAACTTTCTGTTTCCGCTATTATCGGATGCCTATGTATTTTTCTAGGCATGGTTTTTGTTGAATTACCTTCCAAAACAAAAAAAGAAGCGCAGGCCGCGTGAAGTTACGATTGTAACTTCCGCATAAAAGCCTTAGCGCTTTTTTTATCTGTAATCTCTTCTTCTTTCAATCGTTCTAATAACGCAACAAAATAACTCCCATCAAACTGTAATTGATGTTTAATTGTCGCTTCTATTGCCGCGTTCACAATTCCATCAGATGCACCCGTATATCCTTGTCCAAACATAATAAATCCTTGTGCCTCTTCTGATAGTTTAAATCCTTTCGTATGTAAGAATGAAAGATAATCTTCTACTGTTTGCATGATATTCCCACCTACTCAAAAATTCTCCATCTCCTATCATACATGTTTTTACACGCTATGAGAATGAAATTTCTTTGACAACTTTGTAAATCTATCGTCTACTGCATAGACAATAAAGGATTTCCTTGCAATATGAATGAATATGTATAGGGGAACTTATTTCATATTAAAGGAGAGACACAATGAAGCAAGCACTATTAATTATCGATGCGCAACAAGAATTAATGGATGGAAATGAAAAAGAAAATGCAGTTTTTCGTAAAAAAGAGCTACTATCTACACTAAATACAGCCGTACAGAACGCAATCGATTCAAATGCCCTTATTGTTTTCGTAAGAGATATCGATGTTGCTTCTGGTAGTGGAGAAGGATTTGAAGTACATAATGAAATTCAAGTACCTCAGTCCGCAATCCTTATTAATAAAGCAGCAACAAACGCATTCTATGCCACTTCTTTACTAGAACTTTTAAAAGAAGAGAAGATTGGTCATATCGTTATCGGTGGATGTAAAACAGAGCATTGTATCGACACCGCTGTTAGAACTGCTACTGTACAAGGATTTGACGTTACATTAATTAAAAATGGTCATTCCACAACTGATTCTAACGTATTATCTGCAGAGCAAATTATTGCTCATCATAATAAAATTCTACATGGACATTATAACGTGGATCATTTTTCTATGGTGAGAAATATTGAGGAAGACCTCTTTCAACCAACTCACGACCAATATCGTGATTAATAAAAAAATCCTTCATTCAGAAGGATTCTTTTTTATCCGAAAATTTGTGCTGCAATACTGTATAGTTCCCCATTTCTTTTCAAAAACCGATCACTATTTCTCATCATAATTGGTGGTGTATGAACCTTTTGAAAGCCAACAGACTCTAATTGATTCATAAAATCGTTTTTCCCCTCTGGTACATCAATTCTTAATTTACCATGATGCTCTCTTGCTAAATAATGTACAATCCTCATTGCCATCGCATCATCTTCAGCAACGACCGGACCTATTATTTTATTTTCTGGTGTTTGTATACTTAAACCGTAACCTAATACATTTTGTTCCTTATCCTTTACAACGATACACTGTTCACTTTGCATAATTCTTTTCATTACAAACCCTTTTCTATTTGTTCCAAACGCATATTCATCTAATTTTATTATTTCTTTTAAATCACACTCCTCATAATTCATCATATAATCTTCATTTCTCATACAATAATTATTCACATTGTACGAGTTACATATGTATTTAGAAACATAGCTTACTGCTCTAAATCCCAATTTTTCATATAAAGGCTTTCCCTCGTCCGTAGCAATAAGCATAATGGGAGTTTGAGCTGATACGCTCTTAATACATGCATTCGTTATCGCCTTTCCAATCCCACTTCCCTTATAATCTGGATGTACAATGACCATTCCGATAGACGCTAATTTCTCCCCATATAATATAATTGCTGCGCTAGCAATGAGTTCCTTTCTCTCATTCCACACACCATATACAATACCTGAGTCAAAAATAGTCTCAATTTCTTCTTTATTATAATCCCACCCAATATAAGAAGATAATGCTACAATATCGCCTATTTGTTCTTTCCTAAGACGTTTCACCTTAATTTCCAATTCAAGCATAATCCATCCCCTTATCTAGACATTTAAATCATTATTATCAAATCAACTTGTACATGTTTCCCTTTATTTGTCACACACATATCCTATTTTGACCAAGACTATATTGGAAATGAGGTGACAACATGCCCATTACGAATCGATTTTCTACCACCACTAACGGCGCACTCGCAATTACTGGAAATACTTTAGGCTTAAGTAAAATTAGTAATCAAAACCGTGCTGGGACAATCGGGGCAATTGGTGCATTCGCAACTACGAATACCGCTTTACAAGTAACTTCTTTTCCTGCTGGGACAACGTTAAACTATACACAAAATAGTTCTACCGCTCTTTTAAATATCCCTGCTGGTAGTACCATTCTTTACGCAGAACTCGTTTGGGGTGGAAACTATTTATCTCGTGATCAAAACATTACGAGCGTATTAGGAAACCCAGTTTCTTTTACAACACCTGTGTCAACATACTCAATTACTCCTTCAGCTGTTACAGCTTCTAATCAAACATTCGTTTCAAACTCTATTACATTTGGATTTTACACTCGTTCAGCAGACGTAACGACTCTTATTCAAGCAGGAGGGTCTGGCTCCTATACTACAGGATCTGTACCTGGACTTGTTGATCCTTTAGATGCTTCTAATGGATCAATTAACTCGGCTGGATGGACACTTATCGTCGCATATCAAAATGGTTCCTTACCTGCAAGAAATTTAACAATTTACGTAGCTGGTAACCGTGTTTCTGCAGAAACTGGTAGTGCCGATGTATCTGTTTCAGGATTTTTAACACCTTCAGGAGGACCTGTAAGCGGGAGATTGTTTTTAAGTTCTACCGAAGGAGACGCTGATTTAACCGGGGATCAAGCATTATTTGGACCAAATTTCAGTTCATTAAATGCTTTATCTGGGCCAAATAATGCTGTAAATAATTTCTTCGGTTCTCAAGTGAATAATGCGGCTGGAAATTTAGATACAACCGGGACATTTGGAACACGAAATCAAAGTGCTTCTACAGGTACAAATATATCTGCAGGGAGGCAAGGTTGGGACATTACTTCTATTGATATTTCTCCTTATTTAACAAATTCTCAAGTGTCCGCCGCAATCCGTTTAACAACTAACGGAGATGCATATATGTTAAATACAGTCGGATTACAAATTAATATAAACTCGCCTAACATACAAGCAACGAAAAGCGTGAATAAAAGCATCGCAGCAATTGGAGATGTTCTCACTTATACCGTTACTATCCCTAATACCGGGCTCCTCCCCGCCAATAACGTTATTTTTATAGACAGTCTTCCTAACGGCACTTCCTTTATACCTGGCACTGTAACGGTAGATAACGTACCACAAACAAATGCAAACCCGGCTGCTGGTATATCTCTTGGAACAATTAATAACAGTGCTTCTCGTACAGTAACTTTCCAAGCAACTGTCGTTTCTCTCCCGAATCAAAATCCGATTTCTAACACCGCAAATATTACATTTCAATATACACCAATTGCCGGTGGAACGACTTTTAACGGTCTTGCAACAAGTAACTCTGCTGGAACACAAATTAATCTTGCAGATATTAATGGTACAAAATCAGTTAACAAACTCTTTACCGATATTGGAGAAACGTTAACTTACAATATTGCCTTAGCTAATATAGGAAATATTGCGGCAACGAACGTTATGTATAAGGATCCGATTCCTAGCGGGACTACTTTCATTCCAGGAAGTGTAACTGTTAACGGAGTTACGCAAGCTGGCGCAAATCCCGCTACTGGTATAGCAATTGGATCTATTGCTGCTAATTCTACGACTACTGTTTCATTTCAAGTACTCGTTCCTTCTATCCCGCAAACAAATCCAATATTAAATAGTGGTACAACAACTTATCAATATATTCCTGTGCCAAATCAACCCGCAGTAAGCGGGACTGATATAACTAATACCGTATCCACTCAAGTGAATAATGCTACTGTCACAATGACGAAAGCGGTAGATAAAAATTTTGCAGATATTGGTGATACACTAACGTACACTGTTTCCTTTACAGGTACAGGTAATACGAATGCGAATAACGTTATTTTTACGGATGTCATTCCTACTGGAACAACTTTTGTTCTCAACAGTTTAACAATAGATGGAACGACACAAGTTGGAGCAAATCCTACTACTGGTGTGAATATAGGATCTATTCCAACTGGCACAACAAAAAATGTTTCATTTCAAGTAGTAGTAAATACCATTCCAGCGTCAAATACCGTATCTAATGGATCAAGCGCTTCTTATCAGTACACTGTCAATCCTAGCCAATCTCCCGTTACAAAAAACATTTCTTCTAATCTCGTTTCAACTCAAATTAACAATGCAAATTTAACAGTAACAAAATCAACAAATAAACAATTTGCTACAATTGGTGAAACAATCAGTTATACAATTCTTATTACAAACAGTGGAAATACAGCTGCAACTAACGTACAACTAACAGATCCACTTCCAAATGGAACGATATTGACTCCTGGTACTGTAACACTAAACGGAGTTTTGCAAAATGTAGATTCTCTCGTTGCTTTACCTATCGGAACAATTCCTAGCGGAGCTACTTTTACTCTTTCTTTCCAAGTAACAGTCATCAATATTACCGCCCAAAATCCTATCATTAATAATGCATTCACTTCTTACCTATATACTGTAAATCCAAGTGTGCCACCAACTTCAAAAACAGCAAATTCTAATTCTGTTACATCAACAATTAGACTAGCAAACCTTCAGGCTACTAAGTCTGTAGATAAAACATTTGCAGAAGTTGGAGATGTTTTAACTTATACCTTCGCTCTTACAAACACTGGAAATGTTGCGGCGAACAATGTAGTACTATCCGATTCAATTGCGAATGGCACTTCCTTTGTACCAAACAGTGTCATAGTTAACGGTGTTACTCAGCCGGGTGCTACACCAGCTAGCATTAATATTGGTAGTATCAATGCGAATACTACAATTACAGCTTCATTCCAAGTATTAATAACTAGCATCCCAAACCCAAATCCTATTTCGAATAATGCCTCCATTTCCTATAACTTTATCATTGATCCAAACGCTTCACCTGTAAATAAGAACACTACTTCCACCACTACATTTACTCAAGTAAACGATGCAAATGTCATTTCAACCAAAGCAGTGGATCGAGCGTTCGCTACCGTAGGGGATATATTAACTTATACCGTTACTTTGGCGAATGCAGGGAGTGTTTCCGCTGATGGTCCTACTTTCGTTGATACGAATCCAGACGGTACTACCTTTATCCCAAACACTTTCCTTATTAATGGTGTCCTCCAAAGTAACGCCGATCCAAATGTCGGTGTTCCGTTACCTTCTATTCCTGCTAACGGCTCACTTACTGTCTCTTATCAAGTAACTGTCACCTCTTTCCCAACACAAAATCCAACAATAAATTCATCTAGTACACAGTATAGTTTTATTTTGAATCCAGGAGATCCACCAACGATAGAAACCTCTTTAAGTAACACTGTAAGTACACAAATCAACTTAGCAAATGTCGTTATTGTCAAACAGGTAGATTTAACTATTGCTGATGTTGGGCAACCAATCACATATACAATTGCGTTGGCTAACCCTGGGAATACTCCAGCGAATAATGTAGTTGTTACCGACATACTCCCTCCTGGTACGACTCTTGTACCAAATAGTATTTTTATAGGCGGTGCTTTACAGCTAGGTGCAGATCCAAGTGCCGGCCTTCAAGTTGGTACGATTCCAGCTGGTGGCATTACAACAATTGTTTTCCAAATTAGTGCAAATAGTTTACCTTCACAAAATCCAGTTCAAAACAGCGCTGCACTTCAATATAGCTTTATCGCAGATCCAAATTTACCTGCTGTTGTGAGAAATGCTACTAGCAATATCGTATCGACACAAATTAATACTGCTAATATTGTTGCTACGAAACTAACGAGCACAAATTTCGCTGATATTGGTGATGTCATAACGTATGCAACGATTTTAACAAATAGTGGCAATATCCCTGCCTCTAATGTAACGTTTACAGATATTATTCCAGCTGGGACCAACTTCATTCCTAATACTGTAACGATTAACGGTGTCCCTATAGCTAATGCAAATCCCGCTAACGGCATTCTTATTGGTACGATAGGAGCGAATTCGTCACGTACTGTTTCATTCCAAGTTTTTGTACCAACTATTCCTGCGGTAAATCCAATTACAAATCAATCGAGCACTACTTTCCAATACACATATGACCCATCTAAACCAGCCGTCATGCAGATGATTACTTCTAACACTGTACAAACAGCTATTAATAACGCCTCGATTGTCGCTACAAAATCTGCAGATAAACAGTTTGGTAACATAAATGATATTATTACGTACACGACTACTTTAACGAATAATGGGAACACAATTGCATCAAATATAGTATTTACAGATGCTATTCCAAGCGGGACTTCTTTTATTCCAAATAGTGTAACAGTAAATGGTACTACACTCTCTAATGTAAACCCTGCTAATGGTATAGCAATTGATCCGATAAATCCGAATACAAATACAATAATTTCGTTCCAAGTACAAGTAAATTCCATCCCGAATCCGAATCCAATCCCTAATCAAAGTAATACCGCTTACCAATATGTCGTAAATCCTAACTTACCTCCAGTATCTTCCAATGCGTTAAGTAACGTAATAACAACTCAAATTAACAATGCTACTATTGTCGCTACGAAGTCAGTGAATACACCGAATGCTACAATTGGGGATATCGTTACCTATACGATTGCAGTTACAAACACAGGAAATATCCCTGCCAGTGCTACAGTTTTAACAGATGGACTTGGACCTGGTGCATCCTTCATCCCAAATTCCGTTACGATAAATAACGTTTCCCAACCCGGATTAGATCCTTCCTTAGGTATTCATTTAGACGATATTTCACAAGGAGGCACTACTTTTATTACATTCCAAGTGAAAATCCTCGCTATTCCACCTAGTGGCACTTTAACGAATAATGCTCTTGTAAACTACGAATATGCAGTGAATCCAACTGAAACACCAGCTGTTGGTAGTACCGTTACAAACACAACAGTTACACCGATTATTGATGCTACTCTAGTAATAAATAAAAATGCTAGTACAACTTTCGCTACAATTGGTGATACGATTACATTCACTTCATCTGTTAGAAACACAGGAAATACTACTGCTAATAACATTATTTTTACAGATACAATTCCAAATGGTACTGCCTTTGTCCCAAATAGCTTTAAAATAAACGGGGTAACCGTCCCGAATGCAAATCCACAAAACGGTATCAATATTGGTAACTTGAATACAAATGCATCGATTACACTCAGTTTTCAAGTAAACATTACAACGCTCCCAAACCCTAATCCAATTCCAAACCAATCATCACTTCAATATAGTTTTATTGTAGATATAAATGAACCGCCTGTTTCACGAACAGTTCAATCCAATACAACTTTTACGCAAGTAAATTCGGCTTCCGTTATCGCAACGAAAACTGCAAGCAGTGCCTTTGCCGCTGTTGGAGATACAATTACGTATACAACTACGCTCACTAATAACGGAAATACTACTGCTAACACACCCGTTTTTACCGATATATTACCAATTGAACTTTCATTCGTGCCTGATAGTGTACAAATTAATACTATCCCGCAACTTGGATTTAGACCAGATAACGGGATTTCTTTAGACGCAATTCCGGTTGGAGGAACGACAACAATTAGTTTTCAAGCGATTGTTGGCTCAATACCAACTACAAATCCAACTTTGAATCAATCTAGCACGACATATTCTATCATTGTGGATCCTACCAAGCCACCAGTGACAGAAACAGCTACAAGTAATCCAACTTTAGTGCAAATTAACGAAGCAATCATCCAATCAACGAAAAGCGTGGATCGACTATATTCTGACATCACACCTGGAAATTCATTTTTAACATATACAGTTTTATTAGAAAATATCGGGAACACAACTGCTACGAATATCATTTTTACTGATCCAATTCCAAATAATACAGTATTTATAGAAGATAGCGTTCGAGTAGGTGGGGTTTTATTACCTGGGGTAAATCCAGCAAACGGGATACAAATTGGGGATATTATTGCAGGAGATTTTATAAACGTTACCTTCCGCGTGCAAGTAGTTAGTATCCCAAATCCTATTTTTACAATCGGACCTGGAGGACCAAACTCCCCAGTTGTAAACGGCGCTTCTGTTAATTATCAATTTATGACAGCACCTAATTTACCACTTGTTTCACGAAGCACGACATCTAATTCTGTTTCGACACAAATAAATGTCGGGGAAATCACACTCGTTAAATCTGTAAATAAACCTTTCGCAACAATTGGGGATACACTTTCTTATACAGTTTCATTAAGTAACCCTGGAAATGTCACTTCACAAAATATAATTTTCACGGATATTTTACCTGAAGGAACAACATTTATATCTGGCACTCTTGTAAATGATTCTGGTTCGCTGCAAATCGGAAACCCAGCTACCGGAATTCAGATTGGAAATATAAATCCCGGTAGTACAGCTACGATTACGATAAACGCACTTGTAACAAACATTCCAAGTATAAATCCAATCTCTAATTCTAGTTCTGTACAATTTCAGCATATTGTCGATCCGAGTCAACCACTTATCACTCAAACAGCTTCATCTAATACCGTTACTACGACAATAAACAGCGCAATATTAGCTACCACAAAAAGTGCCGATAAATCTATTATTTCTGTCGGAGATACGATTACGTATACAACTGCGATTACAAATACAGGAAACACACCCGCAACGAATATTACTTTCACAAGCGCTATTCCATCTAACACTACCTTTATACCAAATTCAGTCACAATCAATGGTGTTCAGCAACTTGGTGCACGACCAGCACTCGGAGTAACTATACCAAATATCGCTCCTGGTGAAACAGTAACTGTTACTTTCCAAGTAAATGTTATTTCTGTGCCCCCTTCAAGTTCGATTATGGATAATGACACAATTTTATATTCTTATACTGTTGATCCAAACGGAACTCCTGTTACTACTTCTACTTCAACGAATATTGTTACAAACCCCGTACTAGATGCTATAATAACGATGGTAAAATCAGTCGATCAAACACTTGTAACGCTAGGTGATACCATTACCTATACAACCATTTTAACGAATAACGGCAATACAAATGCAACGAATATTACTTTCACTGATCTTATACCAGATGGTACAACGTTCGTTCCGAATAGTGTCACAATCAATGGCAGTACACAAATCGGACTCAATCCTAATACAGGGATAACAATCGGATCAATTGCCCCTAACAGCTCAATATCTATAGCATTTCAAGTTACCGCTACTTCTACACCAATCCAAAATCCTATTGCCAATTCCGCTAGTGCGTCTTACACATTTATTGCTGATCCAAATGCACCCATTGTTTCACGAACCGCTTCTTCAAATACAGTGTTTACTACCATTAATACAGCTACCATTCTTTCATCAAAGCAGGTTGATAAATTATTTAGCCATATCGGAGACACACTCACCTATACTGTCACTTTAACAAACAATGGAAACTCATCCGCACAAAATGTTATTTTCTCAGATACAATGCCGAGCGGAACTACATTTCTTACAAACACATTTTCTATTAATGGAATTCCCCAAATTGGTGCGGATCCATCCAATGGTGTAAATATCGGGACTATAACGGCTGGGAATACGGTAACTGTTGCGTTCCAAGTTACTGTAACATCATTACCAACCGAAAACCCAATTGTAAATTTCTCATCGACATCATATCAATTAGTCTCACCGCCTGATCCAGAAACTTCAATTAGTAATCCTGTTTCAACACAAATTAAAGAAGCTATATTATCTATGACGAAAAACGAAAATACATCCTTTGCAGATATCGGGCAAACTGCTTTTTATACTACTTCTATTTCGAATATAGGAAATACGGATGCGACTAATATTGTATTCACGGATGTATTACCGAGTGGACTCACATTTGTTCCTAACACATTAACTGTTGATGGTGTTTTACAACCTGACGCGAATCCAAATACAGGTGTATCGCTTGCAACACTTCCACCCAATGAAATATATAGTATCGTATTTCAAGTCACGGTGAACAGCATCCCACCTATTAATCCGGCACCAAATACAGCATCAACGACATATGAGTTTACTGTTGATCCTGTTAACCCTCCCGTTTCAAATACAGCTAATTCTAACACGACGCTTCTTCAAATAAACAATGCAACTATTAATAGTACAAAAACAGCTAATCTTACTTTTGCGGATATCGGTAATACAATAACATTTACACTTAACCTTGCTAATACAGGGAATGTGGCTGCAACTGATGTTACCGTTATCGATGTACTCGATAGCAATTTAAATTTCGTTCCAAACAGTTTCACAGTTAATGGGCAAACTATTCCAAACGCTGATTTATCTACTGGTGTAAATATCGGTTCAATTAATGGTGGAAGCACATCAATTGTCACATTCCAAGCCATTGTTTCAACCCTACCAAGCAACAATCCTATTTCTAATTCAGCTCTTACCACTTACCGTTATGTCGTTGATCCTAGCCAAACACCTATTACAACTTCCAACCAATCTAATACAACGACAACACAGATTAATAGCGCTATTCTTACTGCCAAAAAAAATTCAAATGTAGCAACAGTAGATATTGGGCAAGATATTGTCTATTCTATTACGATTACAAATAGCGGAAATGCTAGTGCGACGAATGTTACTTTTACCGATTTGATTCCAGACGGAACTTCCTTTGAACCGAATAGTTTTACACTTAACGGAACTACCATCTCAAATGCAGACCTAATTACAGGCGTTCCAATTGGAGATATCGCGCCAAACCAATCTGTCATCGTAGCATTTCATATTAATGCCGATGAAATTCCGCCTATAAATCCAATTACTAATCAAGCTAGCGTTAGTTTCCAACATATCGTCAATCCAGCTAATCCTCCAGTTCCAAAAAACATTACTTCAAATAGTGTTACAACAACAATTGAAAGTGCTATTTTAGCTACCACTAAAATTGGAGATAAAGCTTTTGCAACGATTGGTGATACGATTACGTATACAACTACGATTACGAATACAGGAAATATCCCTGCTAATAACGTTATTTTCTCAGACCCGATACCATCGTGGACACAATTTGTTGCAGGATCAGTTATTGTTGATGGCACTCCATTACCATCCGCTTCTATCATTGACGGTATTGGCATAAATACGATCATTCCAAATCAAACTGTAACAATTGTATTCCAAGTTCAAATTGTAAGTAACCCAACAACATTCACTCCTGAACTCCAAAACTTAGGATTTGTAAACTTCCAATATAACGTAGGAAATGCATTACAGGCTCAGCCTGGAAATGTGGAAACGAACGTTTTCGTTACTTCTATTAATTCAGCAATCCTTTCAGCTGTAAAAACTGTTAATACTGCCTTTGCGAATATTGACGATACAATCACTTATACAGTTTTAATTCAAAATAGCGGCAATACAAACGCTACGAATGTAAATTTCTCAGACCTGGTTCCAGCAGGAACAACTTTTGTGGAAAATAGTTTTACTGTAAATGGAAGTACCCTTCCAGGTGCAAATCCAAATAACGGAGTGAATATCGGAACCGTGAACACCGGTAGTTCCTTAACCGTTACGTTCCAAGTCATAGTTACATCTACTCCACCTTCGAACCCAATTACAAACGTTGCATCTATTCAATACGAATTTATAGTTAGTCCGGCTTCTCCTCCTGTTACAGGCACAATAAACTCTAATAGTGCTTCCACACAAATTAATAACGCGACTGTTATAACTATTTTAGAAGCAAATCGTACAATCGTATCTACCTTAGATATCATTACGTATACAGCAACATTAACGAATACTGGAAACTTCCCTGCAAATTCTGTATTACTCATTAACGGAGTTCCTGAAGGGGCATTATTTGTTCCCAATAGTGTCACGCTTAACGGGATTTCACTTCCAGATGCAAGTCCAACTCTCGGCATTCCAGTTGGTATTATCGCACCAGGTGATTCTGCTACTATTACGTTCCAATTTCTTGCAAGTTCTATTCCACCGCAAGGAGCAATTATCAATCAAGCTATTACAAGTTACACGTATATCGTCAATCCAAGTCAACCACCAGTTACAGCAACATCCTCATCTAATACGGTTACTACAGCTGTCGTTGATGCATCGTTATCCGCGATTAAAAGTACAGATTCTCTCGTACAATCTACTGACGGTATAATCACTTACACAGTAGTCGTTCAAAATAACGGAAATACTACTGCAAATACAGTTACTTTAACAGATTTAGTCCCAGAAGGAACTGCATTTATTCCAAATAGCGTAACCATTAATGGTGTTTCAGCTCCAGGTGCTGACCCAAACGTAGGGATCTCCTTGAACGCTATTACACCTTCAGAAATCGTCATCGTCACATTCCAAGTTATCGTTCAATCCATTCCAAGCGTGAACCCAATTTCTAATATAGCTCGTATTGACTATACTTTTATCGCCGATCCAACTGCTCCTATCATCTCTCGAACCATTACGTCTAATCCAGCTTTCACACAAATTTCGGATGCGAATGTTCTTTCTTTAAAAGCAGTTAATGCACAACAAGCAACAACAGGTGATATTTTAACCTATACGATAACGCTAGAAAATACCGGAAATATTCCAGCTACGAATCTCATATTTTCCGATACGATTCCAGAAGGAACTACATTCGTAGAAAATAGTTTTACACTTAACGGAACAGCTATACTTGGTGCAAATCCGAATGCAGGTGTTACTTTGCCTAACCTATCAGCAAACGCTACTCACCTTATTTCATTCCAAATTCTTATTAACGATCCTTTCTCACAACAATCGATTACAAATCAATCTAATACAATATATACAATTCAACCAGACCCAGGACAACCGCCCATTACTGAAACATCTACAAGTAATATTGTCATTACAAATTTCGTGCTAGCACAATTAACAGTTACAAAAACGTCCAATCCAATAACTGTAGATATTGGTGGAACTATACTTTATATTTCTGAAGTAAAAAATATCGGCAATGTTGACGCAATAAATATTACTTTTACAGATGCTATTCCAGCTGGGACTACATTCGTTCCAGACAGTGTCACAATTAACGGTGTAATTCAGCCTGGTGTAAGTCCAGAAAACGGAATACCAATTGGAACGATTCCACCAAACAGTTCCAAAACAATACTATTTCAAGTACAAACAAATAATCCACCAACTGAAACCGAAATTGTAAATCAATCATCTGTAAATTACCAATATGTAAGTATTCCTACAGCTCCACCAGTGAATCGCACTGCAAATTCTAATATCGTAACAACATCACTTCAAAATGCAAATATTATTTCTGTTAAACAGGCGGATGTTACTTTCGTTGCCATCGGGCAAAATATCACTTACACAAATACACTACAAAATATAGGAACTGTTCCAGCTAACAATACGATGTTCATTGACAACATACCAGAAGGTACTATATTCATTGAAGATAGCTTGTCAATAAATAATGTAATTCAGCCTGGTGCGAACCCTGAAAATGGAGTAACTCTTGGCACGATACAACCAGATGAAACAGTCACTATTTCATTCCAAGTACAACTTATAAGTATACCAGAGGGCAACACAGTCATTAACATTTCAGACACTTCGTATGAATACCAAATCGACCCTAGTTCTCCTATTATTCAGCGCAGATCGTTATCAAATGCAGTAAATACTGAAGTGCGGACGGCAAATGTTAGTGCAATTAAATCCGCTAACAGATCTATTACACGTATCGGTCAAATCATCACATATACAATCGCAGTTACAAACGCTGGTACAGTACCTATTACAAATACTCTCCTCATTGACGCAATTGCTGCTGGCACCACATTCGTTCCAAATAGCATTCTTGTAGATGGCATACCAAGGCCTAACGAAAATCCAATTACCGGAATCACCCTTGATATTATCCTTCCAAACAATACAATTATCGTTACATTCCAAGTAAATGTAGTCTCTACACCTTCTCAAAATAACATTAATAATATCGCCGTCATCCACTATGAGTATCAGCCAGACCCAAGCTTACCACCAATTTCAGAAACGACATCTTCCAATACTACAAATATACAATTTATTGATGCCATTCTTATCGCTACAAAATCCGCTAATACAGTATTAGCAAATATTGATGAAACCATTGAATATACAGTACTCATTCAAAATAACGGATCCACCACAACTAACTCCATCTTTTTTACAGATATCATAGAAGATGGAACCGTATTTATTCCGGGAAGTGTAACAGTTAACAACACTGTACTTCCTGCAGCAGATCCAAATATCGGTTTTTCCATTCCTAATATTACTTCAGGTCAATCAACAACAATAACATTCCAAGTTTCCGTTACGAATTTACCTGCTGTAAACCCAACACCTAATACTGCAAACATCGTTTACGACTTTATTTTCAACCCTGACTTTGCACCTATTCAAAAATCTACTACTTCTAATACTACTTTTGTTCAAATTAATGACGCTGATATTGTTTCACTTAAAACTGTTGATTTGACCTCTGCAGCAATTGGAGACAATTTAACTTATACAACAACTTTAACGAATACAGGGAATACAGATGCTACTGCTGTTTTATTTACAGACAATATTCCTGATGGAACAGCCTTTATAGATGGTAGCGTTTTAGTAAATAATATCCCTCAGCTTAACGCAAATCCAAGTACTGGCATACTTGTAGGAACGATTGCTCCTAACACTTCTATCCCAGTCACGTTTTCCGTTACTGTGGTATCTCTTCCAGCTAACAGTCGTATCCAAAACCAAGCTACTTCTCGTTATACAATTAATGGCGAGCAACAAATATCAACTAGTAATATTACCTTCACTGAAGTTATTTCTGCTAATGTAATTGCAGCAAAAACAACGCCTATCCAATATGCTGACCTACAAACGATTATTCCTTACACAATTTCCATTACAAACAACGGGAATATACAAGTAGAAAATATTATTGTTACAGATATCATTCCAGCGAATACGAGCTTTATAGAAAATAGTGTTATTGTAAATGGAAACACCCGTCCAAATGACAATCCACTTAACGGAATACAAATTGATAACATTCCGCCTAATACAACAGCAACTATTCTATTCCAAGTACGAGTTACTTCCATTCCGCAAACAAATCCAATCTCTAATACGAGTACAATTGAATACCAATACACTGTACCGAATCGACCACCTATTACCGAAACTATTATTTCATCAGCTGCCGTAACAACAATTAATCACGCAAATTTGAATAGTAATAAAGCTGTTGACCTTGCATTTGCAACGGTTGGTGACACGTTAACGTATACGATTACACTCAATCAAACTGGTAATATTGCAGCAAATGATGTAGTTATTCAAGATATGATTCCTCAAGGTACTACGTTTATAGAAAATAGTGTCATTGTAAACGGCGAAACTCTTCCGGGAGTTAATCCAGTAAGTGGCATACCAATTGGTCCTATAACTGTTGGTGGAAATGCTATTGCTTCATTCCAAGTAACTGTAACCTCTATTCCAACACTAAATGAACTTACCAACCAAGCAACCACTACCTTTAACTATATAGTCAATCCAAATAACGTACCTGTTACGAATACAACTATAACAAATACTGTTACAACTACTGTCCAAAATGATAATGTTTTTGCTATTAAGTCTGCTGATGTAACGCTTGCCTTACCTGGTCAAACTTTAACATATACAATTACAATTACGAATAGCGGTAATGTCACGATTGAAGATCTTCTTGCTATAGACACCGCACCAGCAGATACAACCTTCGTTACGGACAGCGTTACAGTTAACGGAATCAATCAACCTAATGCAAATCCTGAAAATGGTATTACATTAGGAAACCTTGCTCCTAATGAATCTACTATCATTACTTTCCAAGTAACAATATCTCCTTCAACTCTTCAACCAGCAATTAATAACGATGCTTCTGTTTCCTATACTGTTACCATTGATCCAAATGAACCACCTATTACAATTACAAAGCAAACAAATGTCGTTACAACAACTGTAGTTGACCCGATGGTTAGCATTGAAAAAACAGCCGATAAATCTATTGTGGCGTCAGGCGACACCATAACTTTCACATTAGAAGTGATAAATCATTCACCAATTCCTACAATTAGTACCTCTGTCCTAGATATAATTCCAGCTAGTACAACATTTATAGAAAATAGCGTAACCATTAACGGAACCCCGGTTCCAAATGTCCGTCCAGATACTGGTATTAATATCGGCACTTTATCTGCTGGCTCAGTAGCAACGATAACCTTTAAAGTTCTCGTCACGTCTATCCCTTCAAACAGTACCATTATCAATTCCGCTTCCGTCACAGCTGCCTTCCAATTGACACCACAGGACCCAATTATTACTTTTATAGTTAATTCAAATATCGTTCGTATACCAGTACAATTTATAACTGCGACAGTAGTAAAAAACGCTTCCGTCAGCTCAGCTTATTTAAACCAATATTTTGATTATACGGTGCGTATTACGAATACTTCTGATATTTCACTTTCAAATATTTCGTTACAAGATACCATTCCAGCAGGTTTACAATTTATGAACGGTACGGTTTTTATTAATGACGAACGTTCTCCACTAGCGAATCCGAATATCGGTTTCCTAGTTGCTACTAATTTGGAACCGAACGAAACAATTATCGTGTTATTCACAGTACAAGTAATAAGTCCACCTGTTAATAATGAATTTAAAAATACAACTAATATTTCGTTACAACTTCAAGTCTCGCCTACCGACCCACCAATTACAGTAACCGTTACGAGTAACGAAAATATGGTCACCTTCGTTCCAGAAAATCCAGATGAAACACTTCCAAATTTTAATTGCTTCTTTGACGGGAAACGCTTCATACGTATTACTCCTCGAAATGTACGAAATTACCTTTGGACTTGGATTTGGTGGGATTAAATGAAACAAAAAGAGATTGTAATTTGGTTGAAACCAAATTACAATCTCTTT
>NZ_NVEC01000020.1:2500-4681 GCF_002571225.1 Bacillus sp. AFS059628
AGGCCCGAACCCACGCACGTTGAAAAGTGCGGGGATGAGGTGTGGGTAGCGGAGAAATTCCAATCGAACCTGGAGATAGCTGGTTCTCCCCGAAATAGCTTTAGGGCTAGCCTTAAGTGTAAGAGTCTTGGAGGTAGAGCACTGATTGGACTAGGGGTCCTCATCGGATTACCGAATTCAGTCAAACTCCGAATGCCAATGACTTATCCTTAGGAGTCAGACTGCGAGTGATAAGATCCGTAGTCAAAAGGGAAACAGCCCAGACCGCCAGCTAAGGTCCCAAAGTGTGTATTAAGTGGAAAAGGATGTGGAGTTGCTTAGACAACTAGGATGTTGGCTTAGAAGCAGCCACCATTTAAAGAGTGCGTAATAGCTCACTAGTCGAGTGACTCTGCGCCGAAAATGTACCGGGGCTAAATACACCACCGAAGCTGCGGATTGATACCGAATGGTATCAGTGGTAGGGGAGCGTTCTAAGGACAGTGAAGTCAGACCGTAAGGACTGGTGGAGTGCTTAGAAGTGAGAATGCCGGTATGAGTAGCGAAAGACGGGTGAGAATCCCGTCCACCGAATGCCTAAGGTTTCCTGAGGAAGGCTCGTCCGCTCAGGGTTAGTCAGGACCTAAGCCGAGGCCGACAGGCGTAGGCGATGGACAACAGGTTGATATTCCTGTACCACCTCTTTATCGTTTGAGCAATGGAGGGACGCAGAAGGATAGAAGAAGCGTGCGATTGGTTGTGCACGTCCAAGCAGTTAGGCTGATAAGTAGGCAAATCCGCTTATCGTAAAGGCTGAGCTGTGATGGGGAAGCTCCTTATGGAGCGAAGTCTTTGATTCCCCGCTGCCAAGAAAAGCTTCTAGCGAGATAAAAGGTGCCTGTACCGCAAACCGACACAGGTAGGCGAGGAGAGAATCCTAAGGTGTGCGAGAGAACTCTGGTTAAGGAACTCGGCAAAATGACCCCGTAACTTCGGGAGAAGGGGTGCTTTCTTAACGGAAAGCCGCAGTGAATAGGCCCAAGCGACTGTTTAGCAAAAACACAGCTCTCTGCGAAGCCGTAAGGCGAAGTATAGGGGGTGACACCTGCCCGGTGCTGGAAGGTTAAGGAGAGGGGTTAGCGTAAGCGAAGCTCTGAACTGAAGCCCCAGTAAACGGCGGCCGTAACTATAACGGTCCTAAGGTAGCGAAATTCCTTGTCGGGTAAGTTCCGACCCGCACGAAAGGTGTAACGATTTGGGCACTGTCTCAACCAGAGACTCGGTGAAATTATAGTACCTGTGAAGATGCAGGTTACCCGCGACAGGACGGAAAGACCCCGTGGAGCTTTACTGTAGCCTGATATTGAATTTTGGTACAGTTTGTACAGGATAGGCGGGAGCCTTTGAAACCGGAGCGCTAGCTTCGGTGGAGGCGCTGGTGGGATACCGCCCTGACTGTATTGAAATTCTAACCTACGGGTCTTATCGACCCGGGAGACAGTGTCAGGTGGGCAGTTTGACTGGGGCGGTCGCCTCCTAAAGTGTAACGGAGGCGCCCAAAGGTTCCCTCAGAATGGTTGGAAATCATTCGTAGAGTGCAAAGGCATAAGGGAGCTTGACTGCGAGACCTACAAGTCGAGCAGGGACGAAAGTCGGGCTTAGTGATCCGGTGGTTCCGCATGGAAGGGCCATCGCTCAACGGATAAAAGCTACCCCGGGGATAACAGGCTTATCTCCCCCAAGAGTCCACATCGACGGGGAGGTTTGGCACCTCGATGTCGGCTCATCGCATCCTGGGGCTGTAGTCGGTCCCAAGGGTTGGGCTGTTCGCCCATTAAAGCGGTACGCGAGCTGGGTTCAGAACGTCGTGAGACAGTTCGGTCCCTATCCGTCGTGGGCGTAGGAAATTTGAGAGGAGCTGTCCTTAGTACGAGAGGACCGGGATGGACGCACCGCTGGTGTACCAGTTGTTCTGCCAAGGGCATAGCTGGGTAGCTATGTGCGGAAGGGATAAGTGCTGAAAGCATCTAAGCATGAAGCCCCCCTCAAGATGAGATTTCCCATAGCGTAAGCTAGTAAGATCCCTGAAAGATGATCAGGTTGATAGGTTCGAGGTGGAAGCATGGTGACATGTGGAGCTGACGAATACTAATAGATCGAGGACTTAACCATATAATATGTAGCAATGTTATCTAGTTTTGA
>NZ_NVEC01000021.1 GCF_002571225.1 Bacillus sp. AFS059628
TTTCATTGGGTCACTTCAAAATAATAATGAAGTGTTTATTTCTCGTTTGCTAACTAAAATTTTGTATTTTAACAGGTTTCATTAATAAAAATATTTTAGACTATAGAATGAATCATTAGACAGTTAAAAAAATAAGGAAAAAGGGAAGAACTACCAATATTCTTTCCTTTTTCCTGCAATTAGGGTCTCTATATTAATGAATATAGAAGATTATAAAATGTTGGATGCAACAGTTTACTCTCAAAATTATAGCAGGAGTAACAGGTATTTTTTATGCAATATTGCATAAAAAATATGATTTATCAAATATACATGTCTAATGAGGAACACAAAAACTCTATAGAGGATGAATTTAATCCTTATAGTTTCTTTATAGTGAATTAAAAGCGGCAAAAACAAAAAGGTTAATTTTATCAATACGAGTTTTTCTTTTACATATTAAAATGGAAGTACCCTTTCAATGTATACTGACCCCTTCACAAATCGTGAAGGGATTTTTTTAAAATAAATGAGTTTTATAAAAAACATATAAAATGTCAAACTAAAAAACCAGTTACATATGTGTGTTTTTACATTTGTAACTGGTTTTTTCCTAATTAAACAATTTTATCAAACAAAAAATATAAAAACATCGAATCACTTATTATACCAATCATACCCTAGACGGATAATATTTGCGTCGTTATAAGAACATGAATTCTCTTCTAGAAAGGTCTCAAAATCTATAAAGTTGTTTAAATATATTTCATTATTTGTTAACCAAGTTGCATCACATTCATCACATACGTATACAATCTGATTTAGTTTTTTAATTTCTGCTTTATAAATTAGCCCATTCCCATCGCATCTAGGACAAATAACTTTCTCTCTAAATAGTTTCATGTAAATTTTCCTCCATTAATTTTTAACTGGATATGAAGTGATAACCTTATTTGTACCAGGTCTTACTACTATTTTAACCGCAGTTTCACCTTCAGTTCCTACAATTCTTCCCATAGGAATTATATATGCACCGGAGTCGCCAGGTACATGGGTACCTTTCTTAGACCAGGCCTCGTCTACTAATTCTAATAACTTTGTTTTATCAACATTAAACACAGAATGTGTAGGTTTATTAGGATTAGGTTTTGTATGATCTAGTACATGCTTCACGCGATTCCCATGAACACTACCTAGAGTATATTCAAGTCCACCAGAAGAAGTCCATGATTTTGTTTCTTTATTATAAGTTAATTTTCCAAACTTACCTAAGATAGGGAGTTCCTTTAATAAAAACTTATTACCAATTTTAGATAGCCCAAGCATTAGCACTGATTCGCCTGGTATCGGCATAGCTTGTAAGATTGCTAAATCACCATCAAATAATGTTTCATAGATGCTTCCTTCAGCGTCCCTACCTAAATCTACATCACGTTTCGCATAATATCGAATACGATCGTCAATTTGTGCATCTTCTTCTAACATCTTCCCACTAATTGCAACACCAGGATCCCATTTATTTAGTACCTTTTTATAGGCTATCAGTGACATATAAAAATCAGAGTTATAAAAGCCTGTCAAATCACCAAAATAGAACTTCATTTTTTGTAAATTCTTTTGTAATTCTAAGATAGCACTTGTGTCAGTCGTTTTATTTAATTGATTTAGTGCATTCATTAAATCTGGGTCCGTATTAAGGTCTTTATTGTTCCAAAGCTTCACATAATATATTCCCGCAGCTGTAGGTTTAAAGCTGTTAGAAGCATTTCCAGGGAACATCGTTTTTAAGACTTCACCACTTGTATTTTCGATGGTTGCTACATTATTTGTAAGATTTATTTTTTGTTCATTTAGTGAGGTAAGATTCACCTTATAATAATCTACATCATGTAAAGATGTAAGATTATGATCTTTTATTTGATCCCAGTTTACAGTTTCTGCTGTTTGTTTCGTGCTATTAAAATCACTTTCAGCCATTAATGTTGTTTTTAAAACATTTTGTCCAGAAGGATTAGATAGTTTTAAAACATACGTTTTTCCTGCTTGTAAATTATATTCAATTTTTGCATAATGAGTACCGTATGGACCACCTGAATCCATGTTGGAAGCAAGTCTTTGTTCTTCCTGATATAGTTTTAATTCATTTCCTGATCCTTGTTCTTTTCCTTTATAAGGCATAGTAAAGAATCTGTATAATCCTGTTTTATCCGGTTTGAAATAAAAATCCATAGAGTTTTTATTTTCATTAATATCAACAGGTATAAGATTCTTTAGGTTAACGTAATTCGTAATTTTATAGTACAGTGTAGCACGATTTACTATGTTTGAACCTTTTAATCCAATCGC
This sequence comes from Bacillus sp. AFS059628, assembly GCF_002571225.1. Classification (GTDB taxonomy): domain Bacteria; phylum Bacillota; class Bacilli; order Bacillales; family Bacillaceae_G; genus Bacillus_A. The sequence continues at coordinate 2,326 of NZ_NVEC01000021.1, forward strand.
TTTTACTACTGTATCAGCTTTAATAGGAATAGCACCTGTATAGGTAGAACCATGACTAGCTGTAGGTTCTGTTCCATCTAATGTATATATTATTTTATCTGAGCTTGTAGAAGTTAGGGTAACGTCGATTGGATTCCCATAGCTTCCCTCAGGATAATTGGTACTTAATAATCCAGGACTGTGCCAACCATCTCGGATAACTTGGGCATATGCCCAAATATATACCTCGCCTAATTTTTGATTAAAGCCATCATTAATTGCCTCATTTATATTCTTCCAAACATGTTGTTGCTCTTTATTTAAAACAAACCCTGAGAAATAATGAATTTTTTCTTTTGGATAACCTAAATTTTCTTGTGCAAACTTTAATGTTTCTTTGTGCTTATCCATATGTCCATCAATCAGGTAATCGTAGTCCTCGATCATAAAGAAGTCCAGATTTGGATATTTCCACTGTTTTTTAGGAAAATTGACGATTGACATCATCGGTGGAACACGATCTTTATCAATTACAGAAGGAGTAAAGAATAAAACAGTAAATTTAGCATTAGAATAGGAATTTTTTAATGTATCACGTAACAGTAAAGAAAATTCACCATTTTTGTTACTTAACCACTCTAACATGTCTTCATGGCCAGTCATGTCTTCCGTTGATGAGTGAAACTCATACATAGGATATCCATTTTCTTTTTCAAATAGGTCTTTTGTAGCTTGATCATAAAAACAAGGCGGCTTCCCTGCAATATCTTCTTTATGCCACCACCAAGGTTCTCCTAACTGGACCATCGGTGTAATACCAGCATCGCTTGAAATTTTAGCTAATCCTAAAACATATTTTTTATAAAAAGCTTTTACGTCTTCATTCGTAAAACTTAAAAGATGAGGAGTGGGTGTCCAACCAGTTGTACCAGGAACATTATCCCAAGTACGTTGCCACCATGACTCTGGAGCATCTACAGATTCCATTGAAATAGATTGTATAAGATCCATATTATTTTCTTTTAAACGTTTCGCGTAATTCCTATACCACTCTTCAAATCCTTGATTAAATGGATAATCTGTATTCATTTCGACGCCGGAATCCGTCAAAATTTTGTCATAATAATGAGAAGCACCTATATAAAAATTAACTAGCTTACTAAACCCTAATTTTTTATAATCACTTACAACCCTTTCAGGAGTTAAATTATATATGTCATCATAATCATCAGTCATTCTCACATTATGACTTGGGGCACTTTTAGGCTCATCCATTAAATATGTATTTCCTGATACTTTCCAATTATTAAAATGAAGTTTGAATCTTTCAGACTTTCCTAATTTTTTGCCAGATTCAGAAGACTGATATCCTTGTGGAACAACGGACCACATAATTGATTTTATGTTATTTACAGGTATCTTCTTCCAATTGGGATCTGGCGTATATTTTCTTTGTTCGGTGTTGTAGCTATATGGCGTCCAACCAGCATATAAGTTATTAAAATCTATTTTAATATGTCCAGTTTTCCCATTGGCAGCTCCTTCTTTTCGATTTTCAGGAAAACGAATTTCTTTACCTACATCTCTTGTGGCACCAAGTTCCCAAGATTCCGCAGGACGATCTACAACGTAATTCCAAAGACGTACATAATGAACTTCACCATTATTGGTTTCAATTGTTAAACTGGGTGCTAACCCACTGTCCATTAGGTTCGTAAAGCCTTCAATTTTATAATCATATTCAAGGTTAACATTACTAAAATCAGGTTTCGTTGGGTATTTTAAATCAGGGTGACTATAATTATCTTTAGTTTCCCACTTTACTCCAACTAGATCCTTTCCTGTTCGAAAATTACCAGCAACATAAAAGTTATTTTTATCCACAGTAACCGTTGATGCATTCATATCGAAATTAAAATTGGTTACTAAATATTTAGGCATTAATTTATGAATTGCAGTAGAATTTGGAGGTGTTTCAGCTTTTATGTGTAGCTGAGGTAACCAACTCAATTGAGAAAGCAATAACACAGCTGTAATTATAAATATACTCCATTTTTTAAACATATTTTTCCTCGTTTCTGGGAATCTTATTATTTATTAGTCCATAAAATTTCTAAAATAGATAAACAATTAATTGTTTTATAATTAAGAATATTATTCTTAAAAAAGAATGATTAACTTGAATTCATTTTATTTACCCCCAGGAATGTTAGTTAGTAACACATAACGATATTAAAATATAAAAAATATAATGTAAATAAATTCAAAGTAAAATTTATGGTTTTTATCACTTATTTTAACTTAAATAAAATTTTTGAATCATTTAAAATAAAACAAGTTTGATGAACTTATTCCAAACTTGTAATTACACATCTTAAAACGAGCTTTACAAAACACACAAAATGTTAAACTCATAAGAACCAGCGATATCATATGATTTTCTATGGTATTACTGATTTTTTTCGCTATAAAATGAAAAGAATAAGATTATCAGCTTTACAAAATAAGTTTATGGTTAAGGTAAGTTTTACATAAAATAATTATCTTTATTTCTCAATTGATATTAGAATATTCGCATTATGTATTTTTTTATACTTTTATTGCATAAAGCATTAATCTAATCTCATAATGTATTGAAAAAACAAAGACATTAAAATTAAATATTAATAAAAATACAAAATATAAAAAATATGTAGAATACTGTCTAATTTATTATATTTCCTCCTCTTTATATAACAATTAATCTATTAGGTGAGAAGAATAAAATCTTACAATAGATTATAGGGGGAGAAATTTATGAAGAAAATTTTAGTTGGTGCAATAACAATAGGAGTTATACTAGGATCTGGTAGTAGTTTTGCTGCTGCAGATGAACTTGATAGTATTTCTAAAAATGAAAATACAATTCAATCGATATCTGCTTCAACCACAAAATCAATAACTACGAATCAATTTAATAAAGTTTATGCAGCCATGAAAAAATATGAAGGTACACCGTATAAATATGGTGGGAATAGTCCTAAAACTGGATTTGATTGTTCGGGGTTAATGCAATGGGGATATGGGACACAAGGGATTAAATTGCCACGTACAGCACAAGATCAATATAATAAAACTACACGTATCGCTAGAAGTGCTCTCCAACCAGGAGATTTAGTTTTCTTTAAAGGAACAGTTCCAGGCAAGTCAGGTATCACTCACGTTGGTATGTATATTGGCAACAACAAGTTTTATAATGCTAGTAATTCTGGAGTTGGTGAAGCTAGTTTAAATAGTTCTTATTGGAGTAAATATATTGCAGGATACGGTCGAGTTAAATAAAAATATAAGATTTAATAAAAAGAACTGAAGTTCATTTTGACTTCAGTTCTTTTTGATAATTATTTGCTTTAAACTATCAATCTTCAATAATTTATTAAATTTTTCATCTCAGAGTGGAGAAAAATTATAAGACAAGAGAAGCAATAAAATAAAATTGTTATATCTGTATGAGTAGTTCTTTACAAAGGAAAAAAGTTAAAATCACTTAAATATGCCATGTAAGAAAGTAAAAGCCGCTTACAAAAAAGCCCTTTCCATTGCTACAAAGCAATAGAAAGGGGGAAGTATGATGAGTTATCGTATTGGTGAAGGGTATAAATAATGATATGCCTTCAAAAATATTTTAGCATGTTCATAAAAGAAATAAAGGGGGAAATTTAACTTGATGAAAACCTGTAGAATACTTTGTAAAATTAGTTTTTTTGCAGTCTTCTTTAAGGGTTTCGTTTTTTAAAATGTCAGCTACTGTTTTAACTACTTTACTAACAGTATTTTAAAAAGAAATTTCTCCCTAAATGAGATCCTCTTTTCCCTTCATTAATCTTATTGTTGAGATAAGAGAATTCTTTCCTTCATTTTTAAAATGATTTCATCAGAATTAATTTTTTGGGCTGATGGAACTCCTAAAATAGAAGAAGCTCCCTCACTCGCATATACTTCTTCTCCATTTTCGTGAGAAACAATAAATAACCCTTGTCCTTCAAATTCAATATATATAATTTCTTTAATTTGTTTTACATTTGTTTGTATAGACCTATAGATTTCATATAAATCTTTACTACGTTTTTCTCCCCCCATACGTATAGGCTCTTGTTTATTTGTAAAAATTAATCCCTCTGGATTGTTTCTATTTAAAATAAACCATAATTTTTCATCTGTGGGCAATAAATATTCAGATAGCTTTTTGGAGTCATTATTTATAATGTTTTGTTGTTGTATTTCATAAACATGGAAAAAAAATGTGGATATTTCTAAAGTTGAATTAGACGTAAAATTATGATTTTGATAAAGTTGCTTGCCGTCTTTTAATAGAGCGCTTTTACTATTTTGATAATCTTTTAGTGCTATCTTTTCAGGTGACTCTTTAGAATTATCTGTTGCTTCAGCAATTTTATTCAAACTTATTAATGCAATACTTAAAAATAAGCCTAAAATTATAGCCCTCAGTATCTTTTTCATAAACTTATTTCCCTCCTTATTTTTTAATATCCTCTACTAATGCCTTGAACTGTTTCATTCCACCAAAATCTATCGTTATTTTTAAATGATTCAAAGTTATGTTGATAATGATCTCCATACCAAGGATCCATATAGGTAATATAGTTCATATTATTCATACCTTTAAAATAACCATCTAACACAAGAAAATGACCAATATTCCCTCCGTTTTTCCAATTAATTAGTGTAATCATTGGTTTATTACTATTAATTTGGCTTCTAAACTCATCATAAGAAAGAGTTCCTCTACTAATTGTTGAAGTTAAACCAAAATAAATAAGGCCATTTTGTATTTCTCTAGAAGTAGCTGGATAATTGTATAAGCCTCCCTTTACATATCCTACAAATTGCTGTTGTGTAGTTGGTTGCCCAAAATAGTTTAAAACAGATACTGAAGTACCTGCCCAACACCAATTAGACTGCTGTTGTTTAATGTTAGGAACATTTAGTTTAATAGTTGTTGTAGAATTAGGTGGATTTCCATTTATAAATGCCGAAGCAACATATGCTTTTTTCCCGTTTTTAAAAAAATAAAACCAGCGATTATCTATACTTCCAGTCCAATAATCTTTTAAACCCTCTCCATATTCCCAACCATTGAAGTAAACGGTTTGATTTCCTTGAAGAACATCTATTATATTTCCAGTCGAATCTTTATTATCGCGCACATTTACCCCGATAGGAGCAGTTACACCTGAAAATTCAACTTCTTCGGCAAACACATCATTGACATTAGAAAAATTCCACAGAGATAAAATAAATACAACTATAATTAAAATTCTTTGTGCAAGCTTCATCTTCTCACATCCTCATATGATATGTTGAAAACACTATTAAAACGAAAAATTAAGTTACTTAACTTTTTAAAATTTCAAGTACACACTACTTTTTTATAACCCATGATGTAACGCCCCTTTCATTTTATTTCTATACTATTTTAATTTATTCTAATATCCGCATAATTCCTCTTGAAATTCTAATATGTAAAAAATATGACACAATTAAAATTTGGTTCTCGAATGCTCCCTAGCTAGCAAATAGGAGCATAAAATGTGAGACAGGTAGTCAAATATGGCTGTTATAAGAAAATAGTAGATAGAAAAGGAATCAATCAATAATAAATCATAAAAATACCCCTAGAGAAATCGCAGGTGTTTTTTATAGATGAAGTCTTTAAAAACATACCCTTAACTCATTTTTTAGAAATCTACCTTCCGTTCATTAGTTCCAATATTCTGAGTTTGTTTTAGAAATAGACACTACTTTATTTATATGAATATGCAATTATTCATATTTATATAAATATTTTAAAAGTAATTGTATATTTAAGTTTGTAATTATACTTTTTATTTTACTTATATTGAAGGGGGAAGATGTATGAAAAAAACTGTTATTACATTACTTGCTGCAGGAACAATGGTAGGTGCGCCTTTTTCAACTGCGTTTGCAGAAGAACAAGCATCTCAAAAAGAAGTAATGGATAAAATGGAAGTGCAACAAAAGAATTGGAATGAGGAACAAGGAAGTCCATCATTTCTTTCAGGTGAATTATCTGATAAGAAGGTAGAAACTCAAAAAGCAGTGAAAGAGTTTTTAGAAGAAAATAAAGAACTATTTAAGGTAAATCCACAGACGGATCTAACACTGAAAGAAGTAAAATCTGATGATTTAGGTATGAAACATTATATTTATACAAGGTCTGTAAATAAAGTGCCAGTTGATGGTGCACAATTTATTGTTCATACAGATAAAGAGGGCAAGGTAACAACAGTAAATGGAGATGTTCATCCAGCTGCTGCAGAAAGTCTGAAAGGTAATACAAAAGCAAAAATTACAAAAGAAACAGCTCTTTCAAATGCTTGGAAACATATTAAACTTACAAAAAATGATACCTTAATAAAAGTAGATGGAAATACATTAGATCAAGTAAAAGAAAACTTAGAATCTACAAATGAAAAAGCAGATTTAGTTGTATATGAAAAAGACGGAAAGTATTATCTAACGTTTAAGGTGCAACTGCAATTTATTAAACCTTACGGAGCAAACTGGCAAATCTATGTGAATGCAGAAGATGGATCAATCATAGATTCATATAATGCAGTTACAGACGCAGATAGCCCTCAAAAAGGTTATGGATATGGAGTATTAGGCGATCGGAAAGAACTGAATACAACCTTTGATAGTGTAAAGAGAAAATACTATTTAAAAGACACAACAAAGCCTATGAATGGAGGATATATTGAAACATTTACAGTAAATCATAGTGATGCAGATTATCCAGTTAACTATCGTCTTCTGGATGATGATAATGCTTGGATAAATAAAGATCAAGGACCTGCGGTCGATGCTCATTATAATGCTGGAAAAGTCTATGACTACTATAAAAATATTCACAATCGTAACAGTATTGATGGAAAAGGGAAAACAATTCGTTCTGGAGTGAATTATGGAGTGGATGTAAACAATGCATTTTGGAATGGACAGCAAATGATTTATGGAGATGGTGACGGACGTGAATTTATTCCGCTTTCTGGTTCTCTTGATGTTGTCGCACATGAATTAACTCATGCTGTCACACAGTATTCAGCTGATCTTCGTTACGTAAATCAATCAGGCGCATTAAATGAATCGTTCTCTGATGTATTTGGATATTTTGTTGATCCTGCAAACTTTGATTTAGGAGAAACTGTGTATACGCCTGGTATTTCTGGAGATGCACTTCGTAGTTTATCAAATCCCGAAAAATATGGACAACCTTCTCATATGAAAGATTATCAATACCTTCCAGCAACTGAAGAAGGCGATAACGGTGGAGTACATATTAATAGTGGTATTCCGAATAAGGCCGCATATCTGACAATCAATGCTATTGGTAAAGAGAAAGCCGAAAAGATCTATTATCGTGCATTAACAACTTATTTAACACCAACAAGTGATTTTAAACAAGCTCGTACAGCTTTATTACAATCTGCAGCTGATTATGATGGCTATGGTAGTGCAGCATATAAAGCAGTAGAAGATGCTTGGAATCAAGTGGGCGTAAAGTAACTTAAAATCCGTTTATAATATTTTTATGCTTTTGAAATTTAAATCATAAAAGGACCTATTTCTTGTCATATACAAGTAGGTCCTTTTATAGTTTTAATTATATTTATAAATCATTATAAATAGCATAATGGATAAAAAGAGAGAGTCTTATTATGAATATTTCATCAAGTGGAATCACTCAGGTATTAGATCAAACAATGATTTTGGTAGGACTGGAATCCAATCTAGCAATGATAGAATTTAACTTAGATACAGAGGTAATTTGGGTAAATGATCACTTTGCGCAAGCTTTGGGTTATACAATTAGTGAAATGAAAAACATGGTACATAAACAATTTTGTCCCTATAATTTTGTAAATAGTAGTGAATATAATCAGTTATGGGAGAATTTAAAAAAGGGAATTAAGTTTCAAAAGAAAATTCAGAGAGTTGGTAAAAAAGGCAATTTAACTTGTTTTGAGGCTACCTATATTCCAATTAAAAATGAACAAGGAGTAGTAGAGGTTGTACTAAAAATTGCAACGGATATTACAAATCGTGAAAATCAAACAAGAGAAGTTGTTTCACATTTAAAGAATTTATCTATAGATTTAGGAAGTAAGGTAGACATTAATTCTAAGGAAAATATGAAAGCGTTACAATCTTTAAAAGAACAGACTGATTTAGTAAGTGAAATCGCTCAAATGATTAAGGACATTTCTTCCCAAACTAATATTTTATCTTTAAATGCAGCAATTGAAGCGGCAAGAGTAGGAGAACATGGATGTGGATTTGCAGTAGTAGCAGAAGAGGTAAGAAGATTGGCCAGTAATGTTGATGGTGCAATAAAAAAAATAAATTTAAATGTAGAGAGTATCACAAATGGTGTAACTATTGTTAGGAATGTGACTGAAAAATTGCAAAGAGAAGTGATTAATAATCAAACTGAAATTAGTAATACAATGGAAAAGTTCGAAAATATTGTTGGGTAAATGTAATTATAAATAACGATCTTTTGAAGTTAAGTTATAAATTCTATATAAAAAAGAAAGCCATGTCTTATATGCCTTTCAAGTGATTACTATTTTCTAAAGAGGGATGAAAGTTTAGGTATATATAATGGCTAAATAATTTTTTTGCATATTTTGTTGGTAATAGAGCATGATATTACCAAATTCAACGGAGGTGTTTAAAAAATGCAAATTCGCGAAAATAATAATTCAAACGAAATTTTAATAGCAGCTGCAGCAAGTGCAATTGAACAAATGAAATATGAAATTGCTCAGGAGTTTGGTGTTACACTTGGACCGGATTCAACAGCAAGAGCAAATGGTTCAGTAGGTGGCGAAATTACAAAACGTTTAGTTCGTATGGCGCAAGAGCAGTTATCTGGTCAATATAAAATTCACTAAAGTTAAAGGTATATCCCACGGAAGGGATATACCTTTTTAATTTGCCTTTAAAGAGGATAGTGAAAATTTTTACTACTAGTTAAATTTAGACACTGCAAATTTGGCTGTGAAATTCATCTTCTTCATGTAAGAAGAATTTACTCCTGCTTGAAATTGAACGGAAATATTACCGTCTTTTTGTGCTTTGAAGACGCGACCGTATGGTGAATTAGCATTGTATGTGCCAATTACTTGATCATCTGCATCAAAAACTGTATAAGAAATTGGGAACCCGGAATTTTGTACAAAGACTGTAAGTTCTTCCCCATTATTAAGATTAAATGATTCTTTTTGAGAAACTTCATAGGAACTCATAGAGTAATATTTTGTGACTTCTTGAATGTCTAAATTTGTAGTTGCCGCACTCGCTTTAGGCGCCTCTGCTCCTGGTAAGTTCATACCTGATAGTACTGCAATTCCTAATGCCCCTGCTAAAATAACTTTTTTCATAATGCTAGTTCCTCCTTTAATATATTGTGGGATTTGAAAAGGAAGTGAAAATATCACTCCTTGAAACTATTATAGTTACAATGAGAATGGTTTTCAATGAGATTTGATATGTAATTCTGCATACATAAGGTGTCGATATAAGGTAATCTATCCGAAGTTTAAAGTATTCTTAAAGAAGGAGAGGACAATTTTTCAAAACTATGAATGAGATGGTGGCTGGTTTTTATATACGTTGGTTCTATAAGTAAATATTTTGTTGTTTTCTATCGTGCATTGTATATAATGTAAATAAACACTCAAATGTTGATAAAGTTGTATAATATGGAATTATTAAACAAAATTAAATGATTATATGCTATAATAAAGCTGCAATAAGGTTCAGCATCCTAATCTTATTGTGTATATTTAGCCTATGTATGTCGTTTGTATTAAAAATAAGAAGTCTCTCAAAAAGAGGCTTCTTATTTTTTTGATAGAGGGGGAATACGGATGATGGATTATTATCAAATTTTTTTATTTGCGATGGCATGTATTGCCTTGTTTTTTTATATACTACATGCTGGGAAACCAATAAAAAGAAATAAATGGAAATTTATTGGTGTAATATTTTTATTTTTCCTTTTAAATTATTTATTTCTTAAATTCGTATAGGTAAATGTAAGAGGAAATATGTTTGTTGCTCTAAAATTACAGTAAGAAGAACTTTTAAGACAAAAGAGAGCTACAGGAAAAAGTCCAATAACTGTCATAATTTTTGTGCGAGTTTAATAAATTGATATGCGATAATTTAACTATAGGGTTATTTGAATGTGATAAAGGTAAATGAATAATTGAGTATGAAATTATAAGGTTTTGTATTCAATTGTTAATTTTAGTTATACGTGTTTAGCCTTCACTTACATTCATGCTCTTAATATAGTAAGAAATTCAATAGGAGGGGACTAGTAGTATGAATAAAAAAATTCTAGGACAGTTTAGAAAAATGGCAACAAATAAAAAAGGATTAAGTGCTGCTGCAGTAGCAGTGGGAATTATGAGTACAACTCTTATTCCTCAAAATGCCTATGCACATGGGTTTGTTGAAAAGCCAGGTAGCCGTGCAGCTTTATGCAGTCAAAATTATGGGGCGCTGAATTCAAATTGTGGAAATATAATGTATGAACCACAAAGTTTAGAAGCTCCTAAAGGATTCCCACAGGGTGGACCAGCAGACGGGAAAATTGCTTCAGCAGGAGGCCTGTTTGGTGGGATTCTTGATCAACAAACAGCTGATCGATGGTTTAAGAATACGATTAAAGGCGGAGAAAACACCTTTACTTGGAAATACACAGCTCCTCATTCAACAAGTCAATGGCACTATTACATCACGAAAAAGGGATGGAATCCAAATAAACCTTTAACAAGAGCAGATTTTGAGCCAATTGGTACTGTAAAACACGATGGTTCTAAAGCATCTAATAATTTATCACATAAAATCAATGTACCAACTGATCGCAGTGGGTACCATGTTATTTTAGCTGTTTGGGATGTAGCTGATACTGTAAACGCTTTCTATAATGTAATCGATGTGAATCTAATAAATGATGAAAAACCAGATACAGAAGCACCAGCTCAGCCATCTGGACTACAAGTAGTAAAAACTACCTCAAATAGTGTAGAACTTAATTGGAAACCCGCAACAGACAATGTAGGAGTGAAAGAATATCAAGTGCTACGTAATGGAGAACTAATTAATACGGTAGTCGGTACAAGTGTAATTGATAAAAAATTAAACCCAAACACAGAATATACGTATACAGTAAGAGCAGTAGATGCTGCAGGGAATATATCTGAGAAAAGTGAATCATTAGTTATTAAAACAACAGAGGAAAAACCAGATACAGAAGCACCAACCCAGCCTAAAGGATTACACAGTATGGGAACCACTACGAGTAGTATTGATTTAATGTGGAGTCCATCGGAGGATAATGTAGATGTGAGCCATTATATTGTATACAGAGAAGTTGGAGGGGCCATGAAAGAAATAGGTACTGCTAATACAACTTCATTTATGGACAAAGATTTGCAAGCGAATACAGTATATAAGTATGTAGTATCTGCTGTCGATACATCTGGTAATGAATCAATGAAAAGTGATGCCATCACAGTTACAACAAAAGGACAAGAAAACTCTTATGAACAATGGGATGCGCGTAAAGCGTATAAAGCAGGAGATAGAGTAGTTCATGAGAATAAGGTGTATGAGGCAGTTCAGAGTTATCAAGGGAATGGGGATCCAAATTGGATTTTTGCATTGTCATTATGGAAAGAAGTAAACTAATAATGACAATAGTGAATCCCTTTAGTTTTTAAACAATGGGACAATTATAAGAGAGGGTATTCCTATTTTTAACTCTGAATATAGTTTGAATATCAAGTTCTGCATTTTCAATACCTATTAATAGGGAACGAAACCTTAAAACTATTATTCAAAGTACCTAATACGAATAAAAAGATTAGGTACTTTGAATAAATATTTGATAGATAATAAAAACAATAAGATATGAAGCAACCTTATTATTTAATTTGCCAATATAATTGGCGCTGTGTACATTGTATCTACGCGTCCATCTGCATGTGTTACTTCAATTTTCATGCGATATGTTCCTGGTTCAGAAATTGCTCCACCATTGCCAGTCTCAGCATCAAAATCTTCATATACATTTGTTCCAGCTGGTAATAATGAACCATAGTGAAAATCAGCGTCATAATAATTCCAACCAGTATCGTATTGTTTTTCAAAAGATGCTGTGTAATGTACATCATATGTATTATCATTTGTTGCTCGTAGAATGATATTTTGTCCCAGTCTGTATTTCGTATCTGAAAGTTGAATTGTGAAATTATTTAATGTTTCTTTAGGACCGCAAATATAACGACAATATTCGCTCGCCCCATCAGCATGAGTTTTAGGTGTTTCCACATTCATTGCTGCTAAACTGCCAAGAGCCAATGTTCCCGCTAATAATACTTTACTAAATGTTTTCATTTGAAATTCCCCCTGAGTATGTTTTTAATTCATTCAACAGATGTCACATCAAGTAGTTTTATAACATTAAGCAAATTGCATGCTCTTTTTTCTTGAGTACATTTGCTACCAACCTTCCATCTTGTAGTAATTCAATCTGTACATAAAATTTCATGGTTTTAAATCCTATATATGTATCTTAATGTACATTGAATAGATCCTTTAATACTTCGATGATACGTTTGGTTTGTTAACTTGTATCACCTCTTATTACCTTTTATTGGTAAAACGATAATTTCATTATACATAAAATTGGAATCTACTAACAAGAGCCAATAACTTTGATTTATCCATTATCGCGAAATAAAGGAATTAAATAGAAATGTTTTATACAAATGTTGCAGATGCTCAGTTTGTATAGTTTTTCTTATTACGGGGTTCTTTTGGGTCTATATAATTTTAGTTATTTAAAAAGTTTAAGCATTAGATAATTCATGTAATACCTTAATGCTATTAAATATTTCATAATGTTGATAGTAAATTCTGTTTTATTTACTATCAACAAATCTTTTACTTACATGCTCAACGGAATCTATTTTAGAGGTATTCTGAAAGTAGAACAGAGATTATTAATGTATGAGCGAAATTATATAATTACATATCTCTATATAACAATCAATGTATTTTATGTTAATATTAATATGGTAGGAATGAAATTATTTGTAATAATAAATTATAGAAATAAGGGGATTCCAGTATGAAACTAAAAAAAATGCTTTTAATAGGAGCTACACTTGCTACGACGACATTAACATCGTTAGCGAATGTACAGGCAGATACAGCATTTAAAGATGTCCCTGCAAATCATTGGTCTTATGATGCAATTATGCATCTAAAAGATAAAAAAATGATAGCTGGCTATGGAAATGGAATGTTTGGATTAGGCGATAATATTACGCGAGGGCAAGTAGCTCGTCTGCTATATGTGTATCTACAGCCATTACTTGTAGGTGATAGGTTTGAAGATCAATTTAAAGATGTAAAAGGTACTATGTTTGAAAAAGAAATTTATGCTGTTGTCAGTTCTGGTCTTATGAATGGGTATGGGGATAATGAATTTGGACCAAATGATATTTTAACTCGTGAACAATTAGCGGTAATTTTACAAAAAACATTTAATCTAAAGCAACAATCTATTACTACTTTTAATGATGTGGAAAAAAATTATTGGGCTACTGAGGCGATTAGTGCCCTGCAAGAGAACAAAATTGTTATGGGCACAGGTAACAATTTATTTGAGCCTAAAAAAGTAGTAACTCGTGAGCAGTATGCACAGTTTCTATATAGTGCAATGCGTAAGTTAGAGAAGCCGGGACAACCTGAAGTAATGCCGTTAGGGATACCGAGATCCATGGTGACAGATGATTTCACTTTTGATAAATCGTTGGTTGATATTGTTCCTGTGTATAGTAAATCTATATCTAAAGAGGCGCAGAATCTCATTAAAGAGATAAATGAGAAATATAATCTAGATATAAAGTATTGGGAGACAAGTGCTGTACTACATTTAGCTTCATCTAAAATGTTAAAAGAAAATAAAGATTGGCATGGACCATTGAGTATAGATGAAAAGGGCGGTAATAATTTTACTATTAGCTTCGAAAATTATAACCCATCTATTGAGTTGACGAAAAGATGGGTTACTATGATATACCCTGATTTGAATCTAGACAAAGAGATAGATCGATTGGTCAAAAATGTAAATGTGGAATATGCATTTGATAAAGGTCGACATAAAATAAAAATGGGACAAACGGCTAATTATAAGGGCTGGTACATTTATATTGGTGAATAATTAACCTTTTACAAGGATTTAAACTGATAGAAGGAGTTATTATTGCGATTAAAGAAGCAAGTAATTGGATAGAAACAAACATTCACTCTATGTAGTATAGATTTTTAATAGAGTATATAAGATAATGTTTAGTTATTCCATATAGTACTGTTGGGAATCAGTATTGTATGAAAAATGTAACGTTTAGGAGCTAATTTGAGTAGGAAAAATAGAAACGATGAAGTTTATAAAAGAAAATAGAGAAGAGCATTTTCGTGAATTAATTGCTAGTAACTAGCAGGAAATTGCAAAAAGAAGAGTTAATCAAAAATTAACTCTTCTTTTTATTTAAAATTAATTTCTATACTCGTTATACCACAGTTTATTAATTAGATTGTGCATAAGATCAATTTTTACTATAAAAGAGATTTAAATGGGGATAAATTAGCATTCGTAAACCAAATTTCATAGAAAAATAGCTCTTCTTATAAAAGGTGTTTCTAATAATTATTTTGGAATTATACATTTAAAATTAGGTGATAAACTAATTGGGAGAAGTAAAAGTGATAAAACGCATTTTATTTGTTTGTATTATTTTGGTTTTGGATAATGATTGTAGTATGAGGGTCTAATAAATTTTTAATAGACATTTGTTAATTTAGCATCTCTAAATGAAGAAGTGTAAAAGAGACTTAATTACATTAAAAGAGGCATACATATTATTAGGGTTAACTAAAAAACGAAATATAAAGGATATCTTGGGTTAGGGAAATTTAAAAGCCTTGTCATTATAGACAGGGCTTTCAAAAAAGGGACACAATTGACAACTGAAGGTGACTCTATATTACCATTTTTGGTATTTTAATTCCAGGTATCCATATTGAGAAATAAAATGATTATTTTGTAGAGTGTGAGATAGGAGATACTGCTTATCAATTTTTCAGGACAGGAAGGCAAAAGCAGAATTTTTTATTTGCTTTAACCAAAGGGTAGGAGAAGTGCTTTTATTTAGTAAATCGTGTTAATCATAGATTAATGTTATGTAAAAAAACTGTTTTCAGGATAGATGTCCTTTTTGTTTTAAGAAGAAAAAATATTTTCTCAACAGGACAAATCGTAATCATCTATAAGTACTATTTATAAGGATAATAAGAAAAATAGAAATTAATAATAAAGGAGAATGCGAAATGAAAACAGTAGTAACTGATAAAGATCTAGTTGAAATCCGCGAAGAAGACGTAGATGTTTTAAAAGTAATGGCACATCCAGTTCGATTACAAATTGTAAGTGAATTAATGCACCATAAAATGTGTAATGTTACGCAGTTAACGGAAATATTAAAACTCCCACAATCTACTGTTTCACAGCATCTATCAAAATTAAGAAGAACCGTACTTCGTGCAGAAAGAAAGGGATTAGAGATGCATTATTATATAGGTAATACTAAAGCTCGTCAGATTGTAGAAATTTTAGGTTTTTAGGTTAATAATATGTGAAACGTTTCCCGTCATAAAGCAGGAAACGTTTCTTGTATGTTTAACAAATTGTACACATTAAAAAAAATAAAGCTAAGAAAGCGAGATGTCTAGAATATTTAATAAGGGATACACATGTAAAATTGCATACTATCTATTCCCGATAATTAAATAAAAGTGTAACTATAAAAATTACATTGAATAGATATTGAAAACATCTATTCTCATAGGATAACAATGGAGGTGAAGGTAGGTTACCTGATAGCTAGTGGTGTTAATCACAATGGCGTAAATGTCCAAGGTGTTGGAGAAGATAAGATGTTTGATATCTTCTATTATGCGAATACAGATGAATTAAATATGATTTCTGACTTTAAAGAATTAAAAGAGGGTTGTATTCGTGTAGCAACAAACTTATATGGTAAAAATTCATCTGAAGTACAAGCTGTCCAACAAGCTTTTAAAGCAGCTTATATTTAATTTCTATATAGAGTAAAGTGTCAGCTTTTATATACTGTTACGTATAAAAAACATTTTGGATTATAAGCAAGTACATGCTATTCATATGAGAAAAACTTGCTAGCGGGGTAAATTTAAAAACCTTATAATCGAATTAATTAATATAATTCGATTATAAGGTTTTATTTTAAATATAATAATATTTACTGTGATTTTTTATCGAAGAATAAATTTAAATCTGTTTTGTCTGTGTCATCTGCTAAAGCATTGTGTATAATATCATTTAATAATTGCATTTTTTCTTTTTCAAAGAATGGTACACTAATATGATAAGGTGTTCCTGCTTTTTCAATTCTTAATATTGTTTGAATGCCGCTACCTGCAATTCCAATACCTATTAGTAGAAAAATTAATCCACCAATAAAACTATCACTCAAAGTACCTAATCCAAATAAGAAGATTAGAATTCCTAAAATAATTGGTTTGAAAAAATACTTGGTAGATAACATAGCTCCAGAAATATTTTTTAGAGGAATGTTTTGTTGGTCTTTGCCAGCAGGAATAAATCCTAATAATGTGTTGGATAAATTGGTTTTTACAAACCTATTATCAACGTCTACTCTACCTTTTATCCAAAAGAATAATAGGCTAGTTGAAAATTCAAGTCCTTTCATCTTTTCATCTCCTGTTATAAATTATTAATAATAAAATTGCAATATATGTATATTAACATTAAAAGAAAGTGATGTATATAAATTTTTATAGATTGAAAAGATTAAGTAGGGATTAATCTTTCATGCATCAACAGTTGCAAAGCTAAAGAAATATAGAGCAGTCGTATTGAAAGAGAAGCTGAGTCAAGGTGAGGAATACCAAGACAATGACTTGGTGATGTGTACTTCTTTTGGAACACTAATTAATCCTGCTAATGTTAGACGAAGTTTAAATGCTTTGATTAAGAAAGTGGCTGTGCCAAAGATTCGATTTCATAATTTACGTCATACATATGCAACTTTGTTATTGGCTAAAGGTGTGAATGTGAAAGTGATTGTCGAGCGACTAGGACATAGTAATATCAAAATCGCATTAGACACTTATTAACATGTAATACCAACGGTGCAAGAATATGCTGTTAACAAAATAGAACAGCTTTTGTAGGGAATGTGACCAATTCTGTGACCATTGGTGTTATAAAGTATGAAAGTAAACAAATAAAAACCGCATCAAACGTTAATTTGACACGGTTTCTACAATTATGAACCCTACTGGCCTCGAACTCAAGACCTCCACCTTGTCAAGGTGGGGTTTAATTTATTAGTTTTCTTCTTGCATTATAAAATTCCAAAAACGTTTTAATTCTTCACGCTTTTGGGATGGAGCAAGTTTTATATCATTTAACCATTGATCTAGTTCTTTATTGTTTCTGTCCTCTTTAACATTAAAATCTCGCCCTAGAAGAAAATCAGTAGACACATTAAAGTAATCTGCTATACGTATCAAGGTATTGTAATCAGGTTGACGTTCATTGCGTTCATACATACCAATTGTACTTTCACTTAGTTGAAGCGATTGGGCAAGTTCTTTTTGTGTAATGCCTTTTTGTTTTCTTAAATCACGAATTATATTTCCAAACGTTTTCATTCTATCACCTGATAATATATTAACACATTGTGTGTTAAATAATTAAAATTTTTAAAAGTTGATAATTATAATCTATTGACAACACAAATCGTGCGGTTTATATTCTAATTAACAACACGGAATGTGGTTTTAGGGGTGAGAATGTATGAATTATGAAAGAGTAGCTGAAAATCTAATTAACTTAAGAAATGGAAGATCTAGAGAAGAGGTGGCAAAAGCAGTGGGAATCAGTATTAGTACATTACAGATGTATGAAAATGGACAGAGAATCCCACGAGATAATATAAAAATAAAATTAGCTAATTTCTATGGTGTTACAGTCCAAATAATTTTTTTTGATTCGGAACAACACGAAGTGTGTTGAATAATGTTAGACTTTTAAGATGCTGTAGTGATTTTTTAGAAATGTAAGCTTAGAAAATGTATTAGGCAATTTTACATAAAATTATAATGTTTTTATCATTATATATAAATTATAGGGGGGATTTACATGAACATGAAAACATTTGAAATGCGTGAAAAACGATTAGCAGAACTATTAGGTGCAAAAGTACTATGGGAGTTTATAAGTGCTGTAACAGAGGAAATAGAAAAACAAGAGTTAGAGTCTACACCAGGTTTATTAGAAGATCTATTCATACATGTGAAAGAGACTATACAAATTCAAAACATGAACAAGAGCATAACAAAAGCCCCTGTACAAACAGAGGCTGATGGTATAAATAAAGATACATTATTTATGGAAGCGTATGTAGAATTAATTAATCATAAGTTTGTTATTTCTGAATTAGCTGTAGAGCTTTCATCTGTTCTAAAAGAATTAAATTGTTTTGTTCAATCATCTTTGCCACAGCTTCAAAGTGAGCTTGATTCTCAAGAACCTCAATCTGCTTCTCTTTAGGGAGTGATTGGAGTATTTCTTTTATTTCTTTACACTCGTATATGTTATTCTCCGAGTCTTCAATTAATTTATTGCGACGATTGGTGTATTCAATTGCACCTAAAGTCGCTAATGCGCGAGGGTCTAACCCTAGAATTTCCATGTATTCCTCTCCTTTCCTCTACAATAATTCGATAGGGGGAAGGAGATTCCTTTAGTGATTTTGTTATATAACGTGTTACTTATTAGTGGGAATGTTATTTATCATGGATGAAATACAATTAAATTTAAAAGAATCCTCAAACTCTCAATCATTTTTCCTGACTAATCTCCATATGGAGGATTTGTTTATTTTTATTATGAATTTTGAATTGTATCCTTTAAAGGAGGCTAGATATTCATATGAAATAGGGGGCAAAGGATATATCAGAGACTTTTAGAAATGGAATACTAACAAGTGAAATTTTCTTATAAATTAAAAGAGTTAACCAATGTAGTAAATGTAAGGTGGTAGCAAAAAAATTAGTGACTTATAAACACTTCCCATATTGTCAGTTTTTCATCATAAGAGCACGTTTGAGTTTATTGATGTAGTTAGATTTGATTTAAAATAGACCGCCTGTATGGAGCGGTCTATTTTTTGTTAGGCTTGGTGACTGCTATTCTTTAACAATCGTATATTACGTTTAATTTAAGTATTGAGAGTAAAAGAATAGGAATAGAAAAATTAACGTTTTGCCAAATAATCTATTGAATAAACTTAAAGGGATAATAAGTTCTCCGATTGTAAGACCTTTAGGTTTATTCTTATTTGATCTTTTTATTAATTCTTTAAATATTTGAAAGTTTATTCTATTAATGAAAGACCAATTTGGTACATGTTTTGTATCTGAGCCTATTTTGAAAATGATATGAATACTATGTGCATGAAAACCGCCTATACTTAAAATAAGCATAAATCCTAAAATAATGAACCAAGTCATTTTTCAACACCTCCTTTCAGTATCTAATATTAAGATATTAAAACTGTTGAGAAAGTGTGCTATTGTCCATGAAAAATATTGAGAAATTATTGAGAGTCTTGCAATACTATTGATTGTAGCAGGGGAAGTAATGCTTGTCACATTATAGTTATCAAAAAGAGAACAGTTGCGTAGGCTATTTTCTTAAGGGGAAAGTGCGGAATATTTTTAATGATAATGATTAAAGCATTCCGTTAATAGTATGTGTATATATTTGCTGTTCATACGGTAAGGCAGCTATAAAATAGCTATCTTGTCTCAGGGAGATTCAAGAAAAGCAGAAATTCATTTTGAAAATAGATCGGGTGTTACCAATCTATTCATATTATCATATAGGATTCTGTAAATTATTCATAAGTTAAAATCTCACTTCATTTGATTTATTTAATAAATTGCATATCAATAGGATAGAAAACAAAATATAACATATATCTTAATTGAATAAATTATATGGCTCTACAGCATTAGTAACCAAAAATAAAATGTATTGATTATAATGGATACTATTTTTGAATATGCATAATATTTTGATTATAACTATTGACATTTAATTAGAAAAGTTTTATATTATAGTTAATCAGGGTGGCGGAAGGGAAGACGCGATCAAATTTTATTTGATGAGCTATATGCTTTTGAGGGTTCGAGTCCCTCACCTGATATCTATCTTTTTAAAGGCGTCCATAAAAATGGGCGCCTTATATTTTTATATTTTATACCATTCTCTTAAATTAATTTGTCTTATAATTCCCTCATGAATTAAAGACCTACAAAGTTTTCATTCTTCAATTACAATGGTATTTTTTTGAATCCTGATTACATTTAT
>NZ_NVEC01000022.1 GCF_002571225.1 Bacillus sp. AFS059628
GCAAAATTAAAAATGAGCCCAGTACAATACCGGACTCACTTTTATCAAGCTGCCTAATGAAATAACCGTGTCTAACTTTTAGGGGTCACTTCAAAAAGTGCTCTTTTTACTTTACATGTCACTCACCCTACAATGAATTAAGATTTTAACCTAAGAATAATTTATGTAATTATTTCCAATACTAAGAGTAGATTGGTAACAGCCAATCTGTATCCATAATGAATCTCTGATTTTCTTGAATTCTCCCTGAGGCAAGGCGGCTATTTTTAATAGCCGTCTTTCTTGTATGAATTATAAATATTTACACATACTATTAACGGAATGGTTGAATCATTGTCATTGAAAATGTTCAGCACTTCCGCTCCTTAAGAGAACAGTCTACGCAACTGTTCTCTTTCCTATTTCCTTTTTTCACGCATATAATCTGACAAGCATTATTAACTCTAACTCCCCTACAATCAATCGCATTGCAACATTCTCAACATTGCCTCAACAAATTCTCAATATTTTTCATGGACAACAGCACACTTTCTCAACAGTTTTAATATCTTAATATTAAATACTGAAAGGAGATGTTGAAAAATGACTTGGTTCATTATTTTAGGATTTATGCTTATTTTAATAATAAGCGGTTTTCATGCACATAGTATTCATATCATTTTCAAAATAGGTTCAGATACAAAAGCTGTGCCAAGTTGGTCTTTCGTTAATAAAATAAATTTCCAAACATTAAAAGAATTAATAAAAGGACTAAATAAGGATAAACTTAAAATCCTTACAATAGGAGAACTTGTTATTCCTTTAAGTTTCTTTAATAGATTATTTAGCAAAACATTAATTTTTCTATTCCTATTCTTTTACTCTCAATACTTAAACTAATGTAATATGGATGAGTTAAAGAATAACAATCACTAAGCGTAGCAAGCCAACTTTCGATTGCCTATAATGAATTGGACCTGAAGAATTAAACAAAAAATTAAGCGGCTGTTTAAATGTGAGTCCTGTATTGTACTGGACTCATTCCTTTTAACTTTATTTTTATTTTTTTGCGATTGTAATGAACATTATACTTATCTAATACTATCTTAATATGTTCCATACCTTCGAATTTTGTAAGATAAGTTACTTTTGCTTTGTCTTGTTCTGTAATTCCATCTCTTTTTGAACAAAGTCCTCCCCTCCATGCTGTTAACCAATCCCACAACGCGTCAGCATTCTCTCCATAATAATTCGGTAAATCTAATTTATTTTTCAATATTTTATAATTGTTTGTTACTTGAATGTGATATATAGTGATTCAATCGAGAAATTCATAAAAAAAACGTTATTCTTTCCTATTTAGCTTATTTAGAAAGAATAACGTTTTTTTACTTTGGGATAGCAATGTGTTACAACAACCCTCTTTACTACAAAAAGACAACTATAAAGATAGCCCCATAAATAATACAGTAATCACATAATAACCCCTCATACATGTCTTTTTTTATTTTTTTGAGAAATGCTGCAACAAAATATTTTAAACACTCAGGAATTAATGCTTTTTAAAAATTCATTTTCTAATTCTACTATCTTTTTTTTACGAGCTTTTATTTTTCTTACGGGCACCCCAACATACATATACCAATCATCTAAACTTTCTTTTACCATACTCATCGCACCAACTGCCGCTCCTTCTCCTATTACTACATTTGGAAAGATAATAGAATGGGCACCAACAATGGCATGCTTTTTTAAAATAACTTTTCCAGCTTTCACATTTTTATATTGATGTGGAATAGTCGGTCCCATTAATGTATTTCCGCTAAAATCATCAATTGCTGCATATACAATTGTTTTTGATGAAATATTTGCAAAATCATGCATTTCAATCCCCATTTCTCCTCCAAATAACGCTGTATATGCCGCTATATGTGAATAACTTCCAATTGTAATTTTGCCACTTAAAATGCAAAAGTCATCGATTCTTACATTATTTCCAACAGATATAGCACCTGGATTATATATGCTGGTTTTTTTACTTATTAATACATTTTCCCCGACAGATAGAAAGCCAATTTCGCTCAACTCTTCTTGACTATAAAAACTATTCATCTGTGGACACCACCTTCTGTATTAAACACATTATAATTTTCTCTACTATTTCTTTTGTCATTCCTTCCCATAAAGGTAGACTAATTATTCGTTTTGCTATTTTATTTGTATTTGTTAAATCTGTAGACTTATATTTTTTAAAAAAATCTTGTTGATGACAAGATGGTGAAAAATATGATCTAGCTTCTATCTTTTGCTTTTTCAACTCTTCTATTATCTGCATATTGTTAATTTTTTCTGAACAGAGGATAGGCATAAATTGATGAATAACTGCTTTTGTCTTTTGAACTTGCCAGCCTTTTTTTATTAATCCCGTACTTTGTAATAACTGTTTATACCATTCAGAGATACGAGTTCGTTCTTGCATTTTTTGATTCCATTTATTTATCGTTGTAATCCCAATAGCTGCTGCATATTCAGTCATTTTACAGTTAAACCCCATCATCGTACATTCACGATTATGATCAAATCCAAAATTACCCATTCTTTTAATTTGATTTATCTCTTCCTCATTATGGCTATATATCATACCACCTTCACCAATTCCGAAAGGCTTTGTTGCATGAAAGCTATATACAATCATACCACTAAAATTCTGACCGTAATGTACACCCTCATGCATTAATCCAAACCCTGGTGCCGCATCTACAACAACCGGAACGCCCTTTTTCTCTAATTCTTCATAGTCTTTCAAGTCCATCCATGATCCGAATGTTGCATATGGAACAACAACTGCAACCTCTTCTTTTAATTCATCAATCTTATCCAAAAGTACCGTTTTATCCATACACCAATCATCTAATGAAATATCAATAAAATAAGGCTCCAAGCCACACCAAATAGCTGCCAATGGAGTAGCAGGGAATGTAAAACTAGGCATAAGAGCATACTTTCCTTTTTTTCTTTTCTTACATTGAATTGCCGCCATTAACCCTAGCGTTGCGTTTGCTACTGTTGTAACAGCTCCCCTGTTCTGAAAAAATTCCGACATAATTGTTTCTTCAAAACGTTGATTTATAGGTCCATAATTTGTATATATGTGGGATATATCAATTCGCTCTAATTCATTTAAGTACTCGTTTGCAGGTACAATTGACGCACGTAAAAAAGGAATATTCTCCATATTCATCTATTCCTTTCTATCATTTTCGGACAATATAGAGCATATCCGTTTTAGATAATCCGAATTTCCTAGCAATTTCTATTCCTTGTTTTTCAGCTATGTTATATAATTCCACCTTAAAGCCCGCATCTGTTAATCGTTGAATAAATCCCGACCGATTATAAATCCTTACATGATCTTCTTGACCAAAGGCTATTTTTCTCAATAATGGCGTTACAATAGATTTATCCTCTATAATAAAATCTACATTCATTACGATTGGCACCTGAATAATTCCCCATCCATTTGGCTTTAGTACCCTATATAATTCTCGCATTGCTTTTTCATCGTCAGGCACGTGTTCTAATACATGACTACATATAATAACATCAAAGGTATTATTTTCGTATGCAATTCTCGTAATATCAATTTCCTCCATTAAAGAATCCTTTGGTTCTAAATCCCCACATATATAAGTAATGTTTTTAAACTGGCTAAGCCATCCTCTTACCTTCACTTCAGGTGCAATATGCAGCATAGTATAATTCCTACTTAACAAATCCGTTTCTGTTTCAATGTATGCACGATACAACCTGTCACGATCCATCGAATAGCAAACTGGACAGATACCTGTATCTTTATTCCACATCTCAAATTCATATTTTAGAAAATCATAATGTGCTGGCCAAGGAGAAAAACTTTTAAATTCTTGATTGCAATATTGGCAATAACAAATATCTTTCTCGAATATATGAGTAACTAGTTTATTTAACCCGCTTTTTATCTTTTCATTATAAATTTGATTTAGTTCTCCACTTCTTACTGCATCCTTCAGTATAAATCCCGCATTCTCCAAACAATAAGATAAGCTCTCTTTATAATCTCGTTCAGTACTTAAAAACCCACTACTATGTGCATCTGTAATTAATTCAATCCATTCTTCAATTGTCATTAATATAAAGTGCATTTGTTTTTGATTTTGTCCACTATGTTGTCTAAAGTAGCTAAGAGGTTCCTGTATATAAACTACTTTCCCTTTCCTCATCATATCTAACCAAGTTGCAATGTCATTAATGGAAGAATACGCTTTTCCCTTAAAATAACCAAATTTCCCTCCAAAAAAATTGCGATTAAACAAAACTGTTGTCGGTTCTCCAACTACGTTTTTCAAGTTTTTCAACATATAATTCCCTAGTGTTTCCCCTTCAAAAATTGTAGTTTCTGTGGCAATTTTTACATTCAATGTTGAGGGTGGTAATATCTCTCCATTCTCATCAATCAGTTCACGATACGACGTCACAAATGCAATGTTTTCTAATTCAGAAAAGTATTTCATCATTCTCTCAATCTTTTCATGATGAAATAAATCATCATCTAATAAAAAATTTATAAATTCACCAGTAGCAAGCTCTATACATTGATTAAAATTTTCAGCCACCAATGGATTTTCATTTTTAACATATGTTATACACTCATATTCTTTTAAGTATGGTTGGATCATTGCTTTTACTTCATCATTTGTACTATCGTCAGAAATTATAATTTCAATATTTTCATAGGTTTGATTCAAAGCACTTTTGAGGGCTAATTCTAAGTAATGAGGTCTATTGTAGGCAGGAATTAGTATACTGACTTTTGGGAGGTGCGAGTTGATATTCATACGCTGTTTTTTCTTTTCTATATTTATTTTCTTTAGCTTGATTTGTTGATAGTAGTCTAATGAATATAATATGGATGATGGAGCAATTCTTCTTGCATAGTCTAGAAAATTAGTAATAGCTTTGTCTAACTCCTCTTCGGAAGATAAGAAACCATATTTTTCTTCAGCTATAATAATACTATGCGAAAAATCTTCTAACCCATCCATCATTTTATTAGATTCATTTAACTGCTGATTTGAATGTAATCGAAAGTAGCTTAGGGTCTCCGCTATATATACTGCTTTCCCTTTACTCAGTAAGGATAACCATGAAGCTACATCTACGTTGCAAAGATACCGCCTTTTATCAAACACACCATACGGTTCTGTTAAATCATTTTTACGAAATAGCACCGTTGTAGGTTCTCCTATATAATTCTTTTGATTCATAATCACCATATTTCCTAATTGTGGCCCATCTATAATCGTATCTGTATAAAATAAACGCATCGTTGAATAAACATCTGGCAATAGGTTTCCTTCTGCATCCATTACTTGGCGATGGGATGTTACAAGCTTAATTTCATTATCTAGATCATTTAAAAAGTATTTCATCATTTTTTCAATTTTATTTATGTGAAATAAATCATCATCCATTAAGAAATTTATATACTCACCTTTCGCTTTATGAAATAACATAAGTGAGTTCTCAAATTGTCCAAGAGTTGAGCTATTTTTTATATAAATAATATTTGAATGATCAGACAAGTACTTTTGTAACACTTTCTCTGTTTCGTCGTTTGTACTATCATCTCCTATTATAATTTCTATATTAGGATATGTTTGTTCTAATACACTACATAAAGCTTTTTCAAAGTAATGTGGACGATTATACGTAGGAATTAATACACTTACTAAAGGCATTTGATTTATTTTCTTTTCATTTGTACCATATTCCATTCTATTCCTCCGCTTTTTTATTTATTTTCACTTTTGAAATATACATGCTACTACAAATGTACTTATTAGACGAACTAGATCTGAAAGGTGTTGCGAAAAACAAATAAATAGCTTTAAAAACAGCATCTATGTTGGCATAGTGTAGAATAAACCTTGATAACTTTTTTCGTCCCATTCTATTTATTTGTAAAATGCGGCATTCTTTTTTCAATAAATGCCTTTACCCCCTCCTTCACATCTTCTGTTTGAAATACTTTTCCAAAGTAACGCGCTTCAATCTCAAGCCCTTCTTGTAAAGGTACTGCTGCCCCTTCGCGAATTGCCAACTTCATATAGGCGAGAGCTGGAAGAGAAAATTTACTTATTTCCCTTGCAATCTCTTTTGCTTTATTTAGCGCCTCTCCTCGAGGAGTAATGTAGTTAACCAAGCCTATTTCTTTTGCTTTTTTTGCTGTAATCGATTTCCCTGTGAACATCATCTCTTTTGCTTTCCCTTCTCCAATTAATCTAGGTAAGCGCTGGGTTCCTCCAGCCCCAGGAAATAAACCTAACGTAATTTCCGGTAATCCAATTAAAGATTGTTCTTCTATTATCCTTAAGTCACAAGCAAGTGCTAATTCACATCCACCACCTAGTGCTAACCCATTAACAGCAGCTATAGTCGGTTTAGACAGATTCTCTAGTTGATTAAGAGGTTGTTGCAATTCTAATGATTTCATCTCGGCATATTTTTCACCTTTGCCCATCCAATCTGGAAATTCTTTTATATTCCCTCCTGCTACAAAGGCCTTTTCTCCACTTCCAGTTATAATTACGACTGAAATATCATTATCAATTTCTATTTCCTCTAATACATCTACTAATTGTTGAACTACTTCTAAACTTAAAGTGTTGACTGGTGGATTTTGAATTGTAACGACAGCAATACTTCCTTTTTTATTACAAGTTACTACTCGTTCATTCTTCATAAAAAATCCCCTTTTAAACTACCTAATTTTTCACAACACCAAGCATCTTTACTTCACTCACCATCAGCCTAAATTTCCGAATATGGTTCCGCTTTTAGAAATTCATCAATTTATTGTATGAACTGTAGAAGCATAAAATGAGCAATCCTTTCTTGGCACCACTTTATAATCTAAACATATTTTTAAATTATTCTTTTACTGTATTAATTGGCTTCATGTTTCTTTGGTTTCCGTTACACAGTTTCTGAAGCTGGGATGACTCTTAGAAAAAATGAGATAAGAAGACTGATACATGAGGAACATTAAATGAGAACAGTTTAAGAAAGACACTATTTTAGTAACCACTTGTATTTAAGTCTTTTTTAACTAATTTGTTGTAATTACAATTGAACTACCCCCACTTTCACTTCGTTTAGAAGTGGGGAATTCCTAAGTAAAGAGTTCTATCGAACGCTAAATAAAAAAGCTTATCCTTTAACACGTAATGATAAGCTTTTTTATTATTCTTTTGATTTTTTGTTTTCGGAAGTATTTCTTTAAGTTGATAGCAATGCGGTGCTATCAAGCTAAAACTTTATAGTGCCCTCAAAACGGAAACAACAAGTTGCATTTATATAAATAGCTTTTAAAAATTGATAATTTTGTTTAGGGATACTTTAAGATTTTAGCTTGAGAGGCATATAGTACAACCTCATACAGAGTGATTAGGATATTAAACTTAAACGTGTTATTTTTAGCATTCTAAATAATCGGGTTCAATGTATTTTTCTGTTTCAGGAGAACTTTTAATTTCTATAGGATATTTCTTAAAAGCTACAACAGTAACCCTATCTTCTTGAACTAAACTTCTGGATTCATTTATAGAAGAGAAACCTGTTCGCGTTAAAAAATTGTATAAAGAGGATTTTGTCATCCAAAAACTAGTAACGTTATCTAATGATGCCCATTTTGCTTTTAAACGTTCTTCTATTGATGAATTAGCAGAGTGTTCTAGCATTGTGTGTCCCTTATATTCATAATTTTTATAAAGTACTGATACATTAGGAGTAGAAGTGATATGAGTATCAATTATTACAAACCTTTTGCATACTTCATACACTTTTTCTAAAAAGGGGAATACATCTGAGCAGTCTAAATGATATAAAATACCCGAGCATAAAACAATATCAAATTGACCATATTTGTCAGCACTTAAATTTCTTACATCATCTTGATAAAAGGTTAAGTTTTCCAACCTTAATAAATCTTTAGCGAATATAGCTTTTTGTATGTTTGATTCTCTTCCTTCTATCCCTACAACAGTTGCTCCTTGCATAGCAAACTCAATAGCGTAATGCCCCTCTAAACAAGCTAAATCTAAGATTCGAAGATTTTTAAAATCACATTGTGTGATATCTTGAATCATTGTCACAATTTTTTTTAACGCAGGATTTGGTTGTCGAATATCTCTTGTATATAGAGTATCCGTTAATTTAATATCATAAGCGGTCCATTCACCATATTTACGAATAATGTTTTCTTTTTCGAGAACAAAATCTTTCATGATACAATTCGCCACCTTTAACATAATATTATGTGTAATATATACCTTTATAAGATCAATATATGTGTGTATAACTTGTATTTAGACGAAGGTAAACATTTTAAGTCTAATTCTATTTTATTCCTGCTAAATAAAATTCTCACTAATAAAAAATATGTTATATAACTATAAAAACTCTACCAAATTATTAAAGGAATCTCCTTCCCTCTATCGAATTATTGTAGAGGAAAGGAGAGGAATACATGGAAATTCTAGGATTAGATCCTCGCGCATTAGCGACTTTAGGTGCACTTGAATACACCAATCGTCGCAATAAATTAATCGAAGACTCGGAGAATAACATATACGAGTGTAAAGAAATAAAAGAAATACTTCAATCACTCCCTAAAGAGAAGCAGATTGAGGTTCTTGAGAATCAAGCTCACTTTGAAGCTGTGGCAAAGATGATTGAACAAAACAATTTAATTCTTTTAGAACAGATGAAAGCTCTACAGCTAATTCAGAAATAACAAACTTATGATTAATTAATTCTACATATGCTTCTATATATAATGTCTCTTTATCTATACTACCAGCCTCTGTTTTTACAGGGGCTTTTGTTATGCGTTGATTCA
Organism: Bacillus sp. AFS059628; assembly: GCF_002571225.1. Taxonomy (GTDB): domain Bacteria; phylum Bacillota; class Bacilli; order Bacillales; family Bacillaceae_G; genus Bacillus_A. The sequence goes on from NZ_NVEC01000022.1 coordinate 8,918, forward strand.
TATTTTGAATTTGAATGGTTTCTTTCACATGTATGAATAGATCCTCTAATAAACCTGGTGTCGACTCTAATTCTTGTTTTTCAATTTCCTCTGTGACAGCACTTATAAATTCCCATAGTACCTTTGCACCTAGTAGTTCCGCTAATCGTTTTTCACGCATTTCAAATGTTTTCATGTTCATATTTAAACACTTCCCTTATCTAATATTCTTTTAAAAATAATTAATAAATTATTTCGTTTTAGGAAAACAATATAGAAATGAAATTCTCACCCTCAAATTACACGTATCGTGACATTAATCTTCAAAAAAAAGAGTCCAATCAAACTTTAGTACCTTAGCTATATTCTTTGCGACAGCAACACTTGGATTTCTTTCACCAATTTCAATCATTGCATACATACTTCTAGATATTCTTGCCTTATATGCAACATAATCTTGTGTTTTCTCTTTATTTTTACGTTTTTCTAATAACCAAAACCTCATTATTCCCCCTCTTTCTTTGTCACAAAATGTGTAACTAATGATTATATTACATAATTATAAATATGAAATCAATGTTTTTTACACATTTCGTGTACTTTATTAAATGTTACAAATTGTGACGTTATAATTGATATAGAAAACACCTAAAAGGAGGTAGCATATGTTTGGCACTAGACTACACACTCTTCGAAAAGAACGCAAACTGCGTCAAGAAGATATGGCAAATCAACTAGGGATTGCTCGAACTACATATGCAATGTATGAACAAGGAAATCGAGAACCTGATTATAATACATTGATAAAATTAGCGACTTTCTTTGAAGTATCAATTGATTACCTCCTCGGTACAACTGAAATGAGACAAGTTACAGACATACAGGATCCTGAGCTTTCTCAATGGTTGGAAGATATAAAAAATGCGACTCCTCAAAAGCGTGAGGAATTAAAGAAGTTTTGGGAGTTTATAATACAAAGAGAAGACTAAATTATTTAAAAAACCGCCACCTTGACAGGGTGGCGGTCAGCCACAACGGGTAGTTATACGCCTTTTGTCTTGTTTTCAATAACGACATAGGAGGCGTTTTTTTATGACATCTAATATGGAACATTATCTCTTATATTTTTCATTCCTACTGCTACTTATGTTATTTCTAAATTAATATGGTCATAATTAAAAAAGAGGGAGCTCGCAGCTCCCTCTTTTTTTAGATAATTAAATATGCTCTCCATGATCCATAAACACTTCAATAGTTTCATTTTGTGATACGTCTTTTACATTAGTAAGACCAAAAGTAAAAACAGCGGATAACATCATCATTAATAAGATTGCTTTTTTCATTTTAGCGCCCTTCTTTCTATACTCTTTTTGTCTGCATCTAAAGCGATGTGTAAATACTTGCTGGCTTTTTCGTGATTTTCTGAACCATAGAATATATTACCTAAAAGATAAGCATATTCTTTTACCCAATCATATAATTCTTCTCTTTCAAAATACATAATACCTTCCATGACCACCTTTTCTAATTCTTCTTGTGGTGCATAGTTATGTAATGCTTTTAAAATTTGAAAATGATGACGATAACATAAGTCACTAATCTTATAGCCATTCTCAATATATTCATTAGCATTATGATTGTGACCTAACTTAATATGTTCTCTTGCTAAAAGAAACATCGTTTTAGCGTTGTTTTCTAGTGATTCCTCTAAATGCTTAATTGCTAACTCTGACATGTTTTGACTTGCATATAAAAGTCCTAAATTGTGTTTTACACGTTTAGTAAGACTTTCGTCATTAGATTTTTGAAAAGTACCCAATGCTGAAAGTAAATATTCTTCTGCACTTTCGAAATCACTTAAGCGAGTGTGTGCCATCCCTAAAGTATTCAAACAAGCAGCAGTTTTTAATTCATACCCTGGACTAATTGAAAATACTTCATTTGCCTTCGTAGCAAATTGAACTGCTAGGATTGGTTTCAATATGTGATAGTAATGAACTGCAAGCCAATAATTAAATTCAGCTTTTTCGATTTCATCATGCATGTACTCTAAATACTTTTCAGCTTCTTCAAATTGCATTCTTGCTTCACTATGGTTTGCTGTATTAGTAGCATAAATTGCTTTAAATAAATGATGATAGTACTCTAAAAATGTTTCTGTAGGCTCTTGTAATGGCTCAATTTTATCCAAAATATCTTTTGAACTATCCATATCACGAATTAGCAGATTATACCGTGCATTCAATAATGCATAGTAGACTAATATTGTTTGGTCTTCCTTAATATTATTGATTTTATCTGCAATCTCTTCTTTTATTTTATTAGACTGTAATACACGTTGTGAAATTATAGCTTGATACCAGTCGTTTAATAATTTTGTGATTTCTTCTTTAGAAATAATTTCAACATTCATATACGCTACCCCCTTTTGTTAAATGTTACCACAACATACTTGTTTATATAAATGATTTTTTGAATATTAAAACTTGATAAACTTTTTTGAACACTTATATTAAACAATGTTAATTTCAGATTTATTGAACTACCCCCACTTTAAATAATTATCTGTTAATCTTACCAATCCAATTAGTACAACAGTTAACATGATACACAGGGAAGATTTAATTGAATAGAAAATATATTTTGAATAACTCCCCTTAAAATTAGTATCAGTATCCCTCATTCCCTCTTCTACCGATTTTAATGTCCGTATTTCTTCAAGTACACATATATGATTTGATTTTATACGAAAAATCATGAATTATTAAAAATTTAGTTTCAGATAGAATACGTAGACCATAGGAGTTGGTGTTTCTTAATCCAGAATACATTACTGGGTCTTTTTTTATTAGTACAAGATATAAATCGTCAGTTTGAATTATATAGTTGAGAAGGAATGCTTAATAAAGAAGGAGGATCATGATGAAATATCAAACAATATTTCTCTCATTAAAAAAATCGCTTTTTATCTTTATCCTTTCTTTCAGTATGTTAATTTTCACACTCCCTGCCTCTACCTTTGCACAATCCAATAGCAATGCAAACCCTGTTACAAATTACTATGTATCTCCAACAGGAAATGACCTCAATCCTGGTACATTAGATCAACCTTTCGCTACCATTCAAAAAGCTGCTAATGTCGCAAAAGAAGGAAGTACAATCTACATAAGAGGCGGAGTTTATAACCAAAAAGTTCGTGTCGCTCATTCTGGTACCTCAGGAGCACCCATTACTTTTCAAAATTACCAAGATGAAAAAGTCATTCTTGATGGTTCTAAAGTCAAGTTAGAAGATGATGGGTTATTTACAATAGAAGACAAAAACTATATTCAAGTAAAAGGATTAGAATTTCGTAACTTAAAGTCAACGAAAGTTAACGAAACCCCTATTGGTATTTATATCACTGGAACAGGAAGTTACATTGATATTAGAAATAATTATATTCACCACATTGAAGCAAATGTTAAGGATGGAAATGCACACGGTATTGCTGTATACGGTACTTCATCTAGTGCTCAAAATAATTTAAATCATATTGTCATCGATAATAACGAAGTAGCAAATTTGAAGTTAGGACTGAGTGAAGCAATTGCTGTGAATGGAAATGTAGATTCCTTTGAAGTTACCAATAACAAAGTACATGATAACAACAACATCGGAATTGTCCTGATTGGACATGAAGGCGTATCGCCAGTAGCTTCTTTAGATCAGGCACGAAATGGAGTTGTTCGTAATAACATTGTCCATCACAATTCATCCATCAATAATACTAGTTATAACGAATATTCAGCTGATGGTATTTACGTGGATGGTGGAAAGGAAATTATCATTGAGCAAAATCAAAGCTATGAAAATGATCTCGGTATTGAAGTAGCCAGCGAACATGCAGGAAAAAGCGCAAGCCAAATTACTGTTAGAGACAATACAATATCCAATAATATCATGAGTGGCATTGCAATTGGTGGATATGATAGTCAGCAAGGGTATGCTGAAAATAACACAATTACGAACAATGTAATTTATAAAAATGATACAAAAGATCAAGAGAGTGGCCAAATCGAATTAAATTACGATACTCGGAACAATGTAATTACCAATAATCAAATCTATGCAAGTAAAAGCCGTATTTTTATTAGCAATAATTTTAATAAAAACACTGGGAACAAACTGGATTACAATCATTACTATGGTGATTTCGATCAAAATAATGGCTTATGGCAATGGAAAAGAAAAACGTATAAAGGATTTTCATCTTATCAGGCAGCTATGAATCAAGAAGGAAATGAACAACATAGTGTATTTAGCAAATTGTCTCCTTCATTCAAACTTATTTTAAAATGAAGCAAATTTACTAAAATGACTTTGTCTTAGCACACTTCAAATCCCCTCCCCTATAATGGCAAGGAAGAATTAAAAATTGCAGTTTCAATTGAAACTGCAATTTTTCCATGCTTATAAAAAACCTGTATTTATTCTTTAAGTACATAGGTGTATCTATAATTATATTAGTAAGCTGCGGCTAATTTCTCTTAATATTAAGTACTAATACCTCCGCAGAAAATAATCTATTATTAATTCAGAAATAAGTATATTAAAAATATGAACCTTATTTTTAGTATTTCTTTTTATATTTAATAGCTCCTTCTCCAATATGAATAAGCAACTTTTATTATCCCTAAAGAAATAAAGAAATATAAGAGGATATTCACAAATTGTTCTGCTGTAATATACTGAAGTATGTTAAGGAAAAATAATATAAATATTCCCAGATAAAGAGTATTATATAAAAAATTAGTAGTTTTATACTGAATTTCTAAACCTCTCTCATCTCTTGCCTCTGGGCTTTTTTGAAATTTAAACATATATAATTCACTTAAGCATGATAAAACTATAATAATAATTACAGCATACTTTATAAATTCCATTTGTTTATTCCTCCTTAAATTCAAAAACTTCCTCTAATGGTTTTCCAAAAGCTTGGGCTATTTTAAATGCAAGAATTAAAGAGGGATTATATTTATTCCTTTCCATAGAAGCGATAGTCTGTCTACTAGCACCTACTCTCTCTCCTAAATCTTGCTGTGTCCAACCTTTTTCGGCACGACAAACAACTATCCGGTTGTTTAACAACTACCTCCACCTCCCATATATATTTTATCCTATTTTTAACATTTTGCATATAATTTTTAACATATTGTGTATTATTTTTTACATTTTGTTAAAAATATCATATAAGGAACATTGAATATTTGCAAGAAGTTGTCTCTTCAAACGACTAGTACTCTAGGAAATTGCAGCTAAAGAAATTGCTGTTTCTTTTATTTCTCTAAAAATTTAATCGCTTTGCGATACTTCTCCAATCGTTTTAGGTCTTTATCTGTTATCCTAGCAAGTCGTGAGAGGTCAGAATTATGTTTTAAATCTGCAAGTTTGACTGTACGGGCAAGAGAATTTTCTTTCACTTTGCTCAGATACTCAAAATAAGGTGTGTATTTCTCTTTTGTCAGTACCTGCACTGCCTCAACTACGTTATGAGGTATACCAGCATTTAATAAATCAGCAGCTATTATCTCAGTATCTTCCAGAACATCATGCAAATAAGCAGTAGCCTTCTCTTCGGTCGTATTTACAAAGCTAGCAACTGCCTCAGGGTGTTTAATATAATCCATACCTGCTTTATCTACTTGTCCAGCATGGGCTTTTTTGGCTATCTCATAAGCTATCTTTATATAATCAGGTAACATCGCAAAATCTCCCTTTCTTTAAATAAAATCTCCCCCTCTAGCAAGCTGTTCTAAAAGTGAAGGAGGAAAATATTGATATAATCCCTTAGCAAATCATTGAAGTTTATCTTGGAACAAAAAATTCGTAAAAAATGCCATCCTCTCTGTATATTTCTACAAAAAGAATAGCGTTTTTTGGTTATACGGATACAATTTTATTTTAATTTGAATTACGCCCTTTTCCCTTACGGGTATTTACTATATTAATGAAGAAAATTAGTCCGCAGACAAGAAATAAAAAAGGGTGCACCCATGTTCTAAAATTACCAAGACTTATAATAAGCATTATAATGCAAAGGATACAACCTATAATATCAATGCTAAAAGATAACTTTCCCTTTATTGTTTTCATTTATAACTATTCCCTTCCAGATGCCATCTTTAATTTATAATTCTCAATATAATAATAACATACGTTTCGGCTTTAACTATTTTTTACATTTAATTAATTATGTTGGTTCTGGTGCAACAAATACTGTTATTGTGTGTACTCGGATAGCAAGATAGCAATAACCCCTGAAATTAAAATTAAATCTGAACAGATTGAAGAATTCACTACAAAAAATCTAACGAAGCAAAAATAAACAAACTATAGATTTTAATTATATTTCTCAACAACCAACATTACTTAATGTGGTAAAAAATAATCAGGTTGGCACTCAATACCATATTACGATGGTTCCAGTCGCAGGAAGGCACCTTTAGGTGTCTTTTTTTGTTTGAAACACATTCTGCCAAAATACCTGTATCTTTGTTCATTTACGACTCATATAAATCAACAAACTTCGTATATATAATTTGTTACCCTAAATGGGTTGAAAATACGAACAGTTATAGGAGGATTTTGTGAATGGTAAAAACAGCTTGTGTAAGTATTATTACTGGAATTCTTTTAATATGTTCAACAGGATGTGCCACTCAAACTGATTCTATTACAGCTAAAACTCAATCAATAGATGATGGCACATATACAACAAAAGAGATCACAGACGCATTTCCTGTAGGAACACCCATAACTACTTACATTCAAAAAGAAGAAAAACTGAGCGTAAAACATCTCACCAATATTTCACTTACAGATGGTGGCGTCGGTAGAGTTCTGGAAGCAACAGATGGTTTTGTTGTCGTATGTGGGGATGAAAAAGGAATTTTTGACTTGTTAATATTTAAAACCATGGAAGATGTAAAGAAATATAAACAGAGTTTAAAGCGATAATTAATATCCTTCTTATTCCTTTTACACAAACATTGTCCTCTAGCTCTTGCTATGGCTTCTTCTAGGTACAGTATAATTGCGTCATGAATACACACACGTTATAATAGTCACCTAATTACATATGAAGAGGTGCAGAAAATGAATAAAACAGAATTAACAAAAGTAGTAGCAGAAAAAGCTGAACTTACACAAAAAGATGCTGCAACAGCAACACAAGCGTTATTAGATACAATAACAAATGCGTTAGCAAATGGAGAGAAAGTACAGATTCTTGGTTTTGGTACATTTGAAGTACGTGAAAGATCTGCACGTACAGGACGTAACCCACAAACAGGTGAAGAAATGCAAATCGCAGCTTCAAAAGCACCTGCTTTTAAAGCTGGAAAAGAATTAAAAGAGGCAGTGAAATAATTTTACATATTGAAAAGATCTTGATANNTATCAAGATCTTTTCAATATCCTTTTTGTTTTATTCTAAGGACACATCTTGCAAAGTCTATATAAAATAGATCCCAAAAAGTATGTAACCAACTTGTGTTATGATGAACATTTTAAGTTCGAAACCAGTGAGCTTTCTTTCCCTTTTTATTTTTCGAAAATATAGAAGCATTATATATTCTCTTTATTTATATACAGCTAGTTTTTGTAAAAGTTGTTCTTTTATAACCGGCCATTCGCTTGCAATAATACTATATACAACTGCATCCCGTACATAACCATTTGGCAATTGTCTTTCGTTTCGCAATACACCTTCTTTTACAGCACCTAGCCTTTCAATTGCGCTTTGTGCTTTTTCATTTCGTAAATCCGTTTTTATTTGCACACGTAACATGTGTAACTCTTCAAAAGCATATTGCAATAACATATACTTACACTCAGTATTTATACTTGTACGATGTACACTTGGATGATACCACGTTTGCCCAAGTTCAACCGTTTTGTTATCATTTGAAATACTGTACAAACGTGTACTGCCTACAATTTCATTCGTTTTCTGATCTACAACAACAAATGGTAAATCAGTTTCCCCTTCAAAACCTTTTATTGCCACTTGAACATACTGCTCCATATCTTGATAGCTATCCATTTCAGTTGTTAAATACTTCCATATCCCTTCATTTCCTTCTACTATGGTAAATAAGCTTTCGATATCATTTACATGCATTAATCGTAACATGGCTCTATCATTTACTAATTCCATAAACTATTCCCCTTTTCAATAGATGCTCCAATAGTTGGCATTTCATAATCATTTCTTCAAATGGTTATGAAATTGGATATAAATCGGATTATTTGCTACAAATTTAAAATCATTAAACATTTCCTTTCCCTTCTTATTATAAGTTTCACGTAATTGTATCTATTTTAAAAGGTCCGCCATATATATATTCTCTTTAACTAGTGGTATGGTTTAACACACAATTAGTTATACATATAAAAAAGGTTTCCTGCCTTGTAACAGAAAACCTTTTATGTATTATTAACCTACAAACCTAAAATTTCAACAATCTGACGTGCCTTAGCATTATCTATAAAATAATGCATCTCTATCCCTCTTCTTTCTGAGCGGAGTACGGTTCCCCTCAATTTTGATAAATGTTGTGAAACAGTGGATTGTGGGAGTCTCAATATCTCTGTTAACTGTGTAACATTGCAGACTTTATGTTGCATTAATTCATTTACAATTTGTAATCGAACAGGATGTGCCATTACTTTTAATACATCTACATCGTCTTCTTGGATTTCAGCTAGATTTCTTTCAGATATTAATGTTATCATTTCGCATTCTCCTTTATTATTAATTTCTATTTTCCTGTTATCCTTATAATTAATACTTATAGCTAATTAACATTTGTCCTGTTGAGAAAATATATTCTCTCTTTAAAACAAAAAGGACACCAATTCATTAAAACGTTTTTACTGCTTTAATGAATTGGTGCCCTCTAATTTTTTGACCCAAATATATCTTATTTTAAAGGATATTTTCAGTTCCTTTTTTCTCACGTCTAGTAAAATTTTGTATTTTCTTTAAAATTCATATTAAGAATACTCTTCAAATCCTGAAAGCATAAATTTGCGGTAAACCTATACTTTCTATCACATTCCACACCAATTAAGATAGTTAACACTATTAACACAGTGCTAACTATCTTAATTGAATATTAATAATAGTGAATCTACATATTATCAATTAACTTTATAGTACATGTATGTAAAAATAATAACATGATAAGCTTTTTCAAATTTTTCTCCTTGTAAAGATTTGAAAATAGCATTTCATTACTCTCCTTACTGTTAATATGCCTAGAAAAAGAACCCCATAGGGTTCTTTTTCTGTTCATTCCCTAAAGTCCCATATTAATAAAAAAAGAAGAGGGATATATCCTCTCTTCACCAATAAAATCGAACATCTTTACACTTAAGGAAGGGCATACATTCATCAAGAGATGAAATGAACAATAATAGTTCACCTAGTGAATTATAACATAAACCCAATTCCATTAATAGATAATATTAACATTTATGGAATAATTGTGACATAATTGTTAAGTATCTTAATATTAAAAGGCTTTATATGTATGTAAATTGAAAATGGATAGTGTAAGGATAAAATATAAGGGGGATATATCATGTTTAACAAAAAACAAACATTCGTAACAACGGTAACAGCTTTAACACTAGGATGTGGATTTACATTCGGATTAACACCGGCCTTTGCAGATTCTAACAAGATTTCCGCCAACAATATTCCTGTTCATTCTATTCAGAACCAAGAACAAGAACCTTTTACTGGATATGTCATTTCAGTAGAGAACAATTATTTAGTAGTTGCAGCTACGCCTACAAAAGATGAAGCTCTTGCTTATCAACATGATTGGTGGGATCTAGTTTCTCAAAATAAGATTTTAAGAGTTCCTGTTTCAGATGATGAAAACTACATATTAGGTGAAAAATTAAATGTATATGCAGCTGCATGGAATAAATCTCTACCACCAATAGCTGTTATGCCTACAACCCAAAAAGTAGCTCAGTAGATTGCATTTAAAATGAAAAGGACAATATTCTAATTAGAATGTTGTCCTTTATCTCACCAACTTTTTCTATTATTTGAAGCGTAAAAACTATATAGAAACTACTTTTGCAGATATATTAAAACAATGCAATAAAAATAGTAAATGCAAGCTAATTATAGCTTGCACAAACAATTGAAAAGTGAAAAAATTACTTTTTCTTACCATAAAAACATATTTCATGAATATTTTGTGTTATAATTCTAATAAGAGCTAGTATCCTTTTTCTTCAGTCTAAGATAAGCCAATCCAGGCATATCTGCAACTTAAATACTAGTTCTTGAGCAAAAAAGAACTTCAAAAGAAGTTCTTTTTTATTTAAAAATATAAACTTTATAAGAACTAAAACCACATACTAAACAATATTATTTGCAAAAAAAATATTGTTTGGCGCTATCTATTCGTTTTACATTATCTAAAGTATTTCCCATTGGTACTCTGTTTAATAATGTTATTTAACCTATATTCATCCAAATGTTATATTATAGGTACGAATTAAACTCTTTTGTTCATTATAAACTTCAACTATGAATATCCCTTCTGTCCCACATATAATTTCCCCATTTGAATCATTTAAGTTCCAATCCCCTTGAGGATTATTAGTCATCACTTTATATTTGTATAAATTAATTCCACTCTCATTAAATTTTGTAGGCAAATAATATGGGAATCCAGCAGGTATATTTAATTCATAAACTACCTTTGGATCATAATCTTTTATATTGGATATTCCCTCTATTAGATTAATATTCGTTTCTGTAAACCCTTCTTGCAAATATAAATATTGTTTTTCTGCAAATGCAGTCTCATTCCCCCCCAATAATATACTTCCAGTTGCCAATACACCAACTATAATTTTTTTATTCATCTAAAAGCCTCCATTACATTTAGTTATTAAAGTAATAATATTTTAAATAGAAAAATCTTATTATCAGATTACAACTTTATTTTCACTTGTTTGAAGCTTCCTAAACTGTGAAATTTGATCAACTACGTATCTAGAAAATGGAAGCGAACAAGTAAAAGCTGGAGAAACAGCATTCAAAATATGAATAGATGATTCGTCCCCTTCAATTACAAAGTCTTGAACAAGTTCTAGGGTATTTTTATTTAACAACTGAGCACGAATTCCAGGTCTCATATATTCCCTTGCAAATCCATTTGAATCAACATTTTTAACCATTCCCAATGCACCTTTAATGAATCGGGTTTTATTATACTTCCTAATTTCTTCAAATGCTAAATTACGAAAATTAAACTTATTTAATAAAAATAGTTTAGTTTCGTAATAGAGAATTTCAAAAAACTCACTAAGTTTAAATCCCTTCCACCCTTTGTAATTTTCACGCCAAAAAGTTGGGGTAGCAGTAGGACCAATTTTAATACATCCCTCAACATTCTTTGTAAAGTGCACCCCTAAGAAAGGATTGTTCAAGTTGGGAACAGGATAAATATTCATAGATATGGCATTCTTATCTTTTTCATATTTTATATAATTACCTCTAAACGGTATTATTGTATAATCTTTCCCAAAACCGAATGATTGAGCAATTCGATCCGCATATAATCCAGCTGCATTAATTAAATAATCACATTGTAATTGATGTTCTCCTGCATACACCACAGAGCCTTTAAACTTCTTAAATGGACTATTAAAGTAGAATTTAATATCTGATTTGATATTATCAGCCTTCATAGCACAACATACTTCCATTGGATTAACGGTAGACGTTGTTGGAGAATAAAGAGCACGTTTAAAAGTGACCGCACCAGGATCATATTTTTGAAGATCCTCATCTGTAATCCACTTCAATTCAACTCCATTAGCATCAGCACGTCTTTTTAACTCCTCAAGCCCCCTCACTTCTTGTTCGTTACGTGCAACAACCAATTTACCACACTTTTTAATTTGAAGGTTTCGTTCGTCACAGTATTTTGACATTTCTTCATTTCCTTCTTTTGTAAACTTAGCCTTCAAACTATCTTCAGTGTAATAAAAACCTGCGTGTAATACTCCACTATTGCGACCACTAGAATGAAAGGCCACATCAGCTTCTTTTTCCACAATAGCAACAGTAACTTCTGGAAATCTATTTTTTAACTCTCTAGCAATTGTTAACCCAATGATTCCTGCACCTATAATCACATAATTATAATGATCCAAATTAATTCTCCTCTCGCAAAATTCAGAAAATATGTTAAAATAATCAAAGCTACATATAAGGAGGAATACTATGCCAGATAATCCCACTCTAATGAAACGTCTAAATTGGATTTCAGAAAAACTACCAAATCTTAAAATTCAGAACTGGAAAATTGATAATAAGGGATGGGATAACTTCGTAATTATTATAAATGACTCTTGGATTTTCCGATTCCCTCGTAATATTCAAGTTCAAAAGCGACTTATTGTTGAGAAACAACTGTTAAGTCAAATAAGGGACCCTCTTAATGAAATAAACATACAAGTTCCAAACTACAAACTCCTCTATGATTCTACAGATAATTTACCAATCTGTTGTTATTATAAAATTATTAAAGGGGTTCCATTAGATCGGGGACTGATTCAAAAACTTTCAGGTTCCTTACGTCGAAAACTCACAGATTCCCTTGGTGATGCCCTAGCTGTAATACATTCCTTTGATTTAGCAGCACGTGATTTTCCAGTCCTTGAGGAGGAACAAACTGAAAAATATTGGAAAAATCACTGGGCTGATATTAAACTTAAGATTCTCCCTTACCTTGCTAAATCGGAGCAAGAAAAAGTGGAGAATTTATTTGAAAGTTTTTTAGAGGAATGGAACATTACTAATTTACCAAAGACACTTATTCATTGTGATTTAAGTCACGCCCACATTATTTATTCTGAAAAAGAAAAAAGAATCTCAGGTATTATTGATTTTGGCGATGCTAAAATTGGTGATCCTGCCTATGATTTTTCTGGTTTGTACTGGGATTACGGAAATGATTTTTTGTTACAGACATTAGCGCGCTATCGTCAACATACACAATTAAAATATGATATATTTGACTTATACAGACGTGTAGCTAGTTTTTATGGCAAACGTCCCATATTTTTTGATCTTCTTCATGCACTAGAAAATGGTTCCTCTACTGATTTCAACAACCAACTTAATGTACTTCGCCATTCTTTACGATAAGCTAAGGACCCCAGCAATAAAAAGCTAAAGGGTCCTTTTGTTATTACTGTGTTGTCACTGTTGCTTTATCTGAGTATCTTTCGAATGTTTGATCAAACTCATATCGAACTCCCCAGAAGAAGGAAGAAATACCGATGAAGGCTGTATATAAAGCCATAACGCCGAATGCTAGTAAGAAAGATTCATATTCAGCAATCACGCCAAATGAATACATAAATATAGGCCCAAGCGTACTTCCTCCAAAGCGAATTGTTGATGAAATTCTTCCAAGATAATTATTATCTACTCTTAATTGAATATAAGTGTCAACAAAAGTACTCGTAATCTGTATTATTACGCCAATTAAGAAGTTCAGAAAAATAGCTATAACAAAAATTGAGTTGGCCCCAAAAATGAAAAGTAAGCTTGCAGTTAGTATAAAACCAATTCCTATAATCTGCTTACGGTAACTTTTTTCAATCCAGCCCATCGCAACACCACCTGCAACAGCTCCAACTCCAATAGCAGCATCTAACACCCCAAATCCCCAAGTACCTACTTGCAACACTTCTTTTGTAAATGGGGCTAATAATACATTAATAACCATTGTTACAAGCCATGTTGATATTCCCAGAAGAACAAGAACTCGGATGTCGCCCCGTCCCTTAGTATACGAAAAAGTTTTCACCAAGCCGGACAACAATCCTGTATTAGTTGCCTCCCCATCTGGATTTGTAGGACGAACGATTCCTCTTCTTAGAAAGAAGAGCACAACCCCTGAAATAAAATAGGTAAAAGCATTAATCGAGAAGGCTCCAGTTGCCCCAATAAAAGCAATTAGGAAACCACCTAGAGAAGATCCAATTAAATAACCAGCTTGTGAAGCAATTGATAGCAAAGAATTAACGCCTAGCATTCGTTCTTTTGAAAAAACTTCGGGAACAAGCGCAAATAGCGCTGGCATCGTCACACATTGTCCCACAGCTAGTAACCCTGTAAACACAAATAAAAATGTAATACTAAACCCATCTACACTCAAGAAATAAACCCACAGTAGCAAGATGATACATTGTAGAAATTCTACAATCATTGCACAAATTCTCCTGTCAAATCGATCCAATAGTACACCAATTACTGGAGTCAATAAGATACTTGGGAGCATTGTCAAGGATAAGACTCCTCCTACCGTAACCACAGAGCCCGTCTGGTCATATGTGAGCCATGCGATTGCAATATATTTTAAACCATCACCAAAGTTCGAAAATAACCTACCTAGGAACAACATTAATAACTTTGGATCTTGAAGATTCTTCCACATATATACTCCTCCTGAAGACTTGTTTACTACTAATATTTTCTAAATGAAGTGATCTACAAGTTCTTTCATATCTATAAAACTCCAGTATAAAAGAGATGGTATAACAGTTTCAAAACTCAGCCCTTCAAAATCTTGTAGTTTTCCTATTCCTACTGCATTCATTTTAGCTGTATTTGCAGCTTTGAGACCAGCGTAAGAATCTTCAAAAACTACACAATTTTTTGGAGGTAATCCAAGTCCCCTTGCAGCTGTCAAAAATATATCAGGGTGCGGTTTGCTCGATAAATTTCTCGGGTCAACGACAAAGTCGAAATATTTAAAAATATCTAAAGATTTTAGTACCATTTCAGCATTTTTACTAGCAGAACCAAGAGCTATCTGATATCCGCTTTGTTGAGATGTCTGCAAGGCATCTAAAGCTCCCTCAAGAAGGTCTTTTCTTGACAAATATTTTACATATTCTAAATAATATCTGTTCTTTTTTTCAGCTAATGCCAGCTTTTCCTCATACTTTATTCCAGTTATTCCCGCAGACTGAAGTAGTAACTCTAATGAATTCATTCTATCGATTCCACGTTGCTTAATGGCTACCTCTTCACTTAATTTGACTCCTATATCTTCGGCAAGCCTTTTCCATGCTGCAGAATGAAGTCGAGCAGTATCTACAATGACACCATCAAGATCAAATATGATACCTTTCACTTTTTCCATCCTGATTCCTCCTGATTTAAACCTTTTGTTTAAGGTTGAAGTGTTGATTTAACAACTTTGTGGAGGAAGAAGTAAAACCATCAGTAAAAACAAGTTTACATCCAATTTCCTGGCAGATTTTCTCTTCTTCAAAAATATTAGGATTAGTCTTGCCGTCAGGATCCCGATAATCAGGTCCCTTCACATAGTAATTTGGGCGTAGTAATTGCAATGTTTCTACGGCTGAATCCCACTTATTAATAGCAACATGGTCTACAATTTCTAGAGCACTAATCATTTCAGCACGTAAATCTTCACTAAAAGCTGGGCGATTTTCCCCTTTATTGACATATTGATCCGGAGTTATTGTTACAATTAAAATATCTCCTGATTTTTTAGCTTTTTTCATGTGACGTAAATGACCAACGTGGTATAAATCGAAACATCCATGGCAATGAACGACTGTTTTTCCTTGGTTTTTATATTTACCTACAAGCTTTGCTAATTGTTCCAATGACACAAACTTTACTTGGTTCATGTATTGTTCTCCCTCTCCAAAAGGTTTTAATCTTTTACCAAACAGCATCATATCTTCGCCGTCTTTCCAGTAATCCTTCATAACTCCTTCTAACTCAAAACCTTGTTTCTTATGAAAAGCAATTGCTTCAGGTTGATCGCTTTCATTTCCTACATCCAAATAGCACTTTCGTGCACCCTTTTCAATCATATTCTGCTCAATAGATTTCCAAAGTCTTGACGCAATCCCTTTTCGCATGTATTTTCTGTCAATATACAACCATACAGCCCAATAAACATGGTCTGCACCTTCCTTATCCGGCTTGTACCCCATAACACCTGCTATTTTCCCACTAACTACCGCAACATGAAATACCTGCTTCATTATATTTCCTTTAAAAAAACATTCTTCAAATTCATCCTCAGCAATCTTTCCATGTTCTTGATTATAATCAGTAATGATTTTAATAACAGCAGGACAGTCATCTGCGATCATCTCTCGAATCAATATTTCCTCCATGGAGAACCTCCTAATTATTTAATTATCTATTAGTTCCCTCGAAATAAGGTACCTGCTGGAAAATTTTCTCTACTCGGTTTAGTGTTTCATAAACATCTTCTAAGGTATGCGCTAGGCACATTGTAATCGGTTCCGGGCAGTCAGATAACGGAAGAAAGAATCCGTACAACCCTTGTTCGTAGAATGCTTTTCTAAAACATTCTAATGTAAAATCTTTATTCCATTCACGAATGATATGACGATAGTCAGTTGGTTGAGAGCGGAGGCCAAAATGAATTCCGATTCTTCCTCCAACCCCTTGAACATAACCTGGAATAGAATAACGCTCCATCAATCCACTAAACTCCCGAACGAAAGTATCATTTAAATTAGTAATATGTTCATATTGACCAGGTTTCTCTAATTCTTTCAGAGCACTTAGTGTTCCTAAAACTGTAATCATTCGTCCGGTGTTTGTTCCACTCATCTGTCCTTTACCAATAGGCTCTAAACCGGTCATAAATTCTTTCTTACCAGCTAAGGCAGCAACTGGAAGACCACAACCTAACGCTTTACCAAAGCAGGACAAATCAGGTTCAATGTTCAAGTATTCTTGCGCTCCACCCAAAGCAACACGAAATCCGGTCAATACCTCATCAAAAATTAATACAATGCCTTCCTCTTTTGATATAGTACGTAAGGCTTGCAAAAACTCTTGAGTAGGTTTTACACAACCAATATTCAAAGAGATTGGTTCCATAATAATTGCTGCTAAATCATCTTTATGACGTTTTACTGCTGCTACAAATGCTTCGATATCATTAAATGGCAGTGGTATTACCAGCTGTTCTATCATTCCAGGAATACCAGCTGATCCCGGGATTGGTTGGATATCTCCTAAACCTCTAACTTCACCAAGATGAGGCGACGTGTCCATAGAGTATAGTAAATAATCATGTAATCCATGGAAATGTCCTTCAAATTTAATCACTTTATTCTTACCAGTTTTAATACGAGCTAATCGTATTGCATTCATGGTAGCTTCCGTGCCAGAATTACATAAACGAACCATTTCAGCACTCGGAACAATATTAGTGATTTTCTCTGCTAATTCTACATGATATTGGCTTTCATATTGAAAACCAAAACCAGTCTCTAATGATTGTTGAATTGCTTTATGTAACACCCCTGGATTATGCCCTAAGAAGAGCGATCCCCACCCTACAACATAGTCAATGTACTCATTGCCATCTACATCCGTGATTCGTGAACCCTCTGCTTTATCGAAATAAATAGGACCCATCTCAGGAAAGTGATTCCATGCTGCAGATACACCGCCGACTAACACTTGGTCGGCTCGTTCCCTTAATTCATTATTCCGCTTAAGATTGTATATAGAATTCATCTTTTAGACCCTCCTGTTTTTTTATAAAAAATTGACGTATACTTTCAATAATTCTATTAACCTCAATATCTGTAAGTTCAGGATAGACTGGTAGAGAAAGAATTTGCTTTGCCTGCTGCTCTGCTATAGGAAAAATAAGCTTTCCATACTCTGTATTTTGTGCTGCCTTTTGCTTATGAATTGGAATTGGATAATGAATCTTAGTATCAATACCTTTTTCAGCTAGATAGGATCTTAACTGATCACGTTCTTCCAATTGAATGACAAATGCATGGTATGCACAGATTTCATTTTCTAACTCCACTGGTAGTTTTAATGGCAAATCTTTAAAACTCTCACAATAGCGCTTCGCAATCTCACGACGACGATTTGTCCAATTATCTAAATACTTGATTTTCACATTCAAAATAGCTGCTTGTATCGCATCAAGTCTTGAATTGTAACCCCAATGCTCACATTCGTCACGATTAATTAACCCATGGTTTCGAACCTTACGAAGTTTTTCCGCAAGTTCTTCATTATCAGTGACTACGACTCCTGCATCTCCACATGCACCTAAGTTTTTTAAGGGATGTAAACTAAAAGTCCCTGCATGTCCGAAGGTTCCAACATGCCTACCATTTAGATGTGCGCCAACTGCTTGTGCACAATCTTCAATTACTAAAAGGTTATATTTATTAGCAATTTCCATAATCTTGTCCATTTTTGCGGGTTTACCAGTTAAATGAACTGGTAAAATTGCTTTTGTTCGATCAGTAATCGCTTCCTCTAACTGCTTTGGATTCATATTTTGATCATGGTCAACATCTATGAGTATGGGTGTTGCTCCAATCAATTCTATGGCTGCTGTAGTAGCCAGAAAAGAATTGGGTACTGTAATTACTTCATCACCATGGCCTATACCATACATCATTAGTGTCAGGAAAATTGCATCCGTTCCATTATTCAAACCTATTGCATACTTTGTACCTACACGCTCAGCGAAGCTCTTTTCAAAATTCTGAACTTCATCTCCTAAGATAAATTGCCCCGACTTAAGCAAACGATGAATATTTTGCATCAGTTCATCCAAAATCAATTCATTTTGTAAAGGAAGATTCACATATGGTATATTCATACGGATTGCCCTACACTTGACCAGGTTTTGAAGTTTTCATTCATAAACTGAACATTTCTATACTTTGAATCTGCCGGATTTCCCAATTTTCCGTTTTGGATAGCTTCAGCCAATTCACGAATACCTTCACGAATACCGTATTTTGGAGTATATCCTAGTACACGTTGGATTTTCTCAGCCGACATATGATATGAACGATGATCATTAGTAGGGGTGATTTCAATCTCAACTGGTTTCTCTAAAGTATCCTTAACCAATTCGGCCAACTCAATAATTTTGTGATTCTCTGCTGTAACATTAAACACTTCTCCATTAATCTTTTTAATTGGCGTATCTAATAAAAGCATATAAATATCTACCATGTCCCTTACCGTTAAATTCGGACGCTTTTGTTCTCCTCCGAATACAGAAATTTTCCCTTTTGTTACCGCTTGATAAGTAAGAATGTTAAGCGCTAAGTCAAATCTCTGACGTGGTGCATATCCACATAAAGTAGCAGGACGGACAGTTACTCCACTGAAAGAATCAGAAATTTCTCCATTCAAGACAGCTTCCAATTCTGCTTTATACTTTGAGTAAGCTGTAATTGGCTCGAGTGAAAAATCCTCAGTTACATTTTCTTCTTCCTTAATTCCATAAACACTTGCTGAGGATGCGTTAAAAAATCTTCGAATTCCATTCTTTTTAGAAAGCTGAACTAACTTCATACCCGCATCAAAATTAATTTCCCTTGTCAATTCTTCGTTAATGTCACAGCTCGGATCATTAGATAAACATCCTAAATGAATTACATCCTCTATATCTTGCAATGCCCGCTCTACTGCATATTCATCACGAAGATCACCTTTAATAATCTTTAATTTTGGATGATCAATTAAGTTATCAAAGATATGTGGATCAAACAACATCCAGTCAAAAACTTTTACTTCATGCCCTTTATCAAGTAATTCAGGAACAAGCAAACTACCTACATATCCTGCGCCACCAGTAACCAAAATTTTGCTCATTCTAAACCCCCCTTTTTTAGATTAATCATATATTTTTTACACTTCTAATTTACTCCACACTACATTTACAGTGTTATATAGTGAGTACTTTCATCCTGAAACTCTAAAGTATTACCACCTATATGAATAGTCCCTTTAGATTTCCCTTTCTTTACCATTTTAACTTTTAACTCTTCTGATCCAATCTCAATTCGTAAAAAATGATCTTCCCAGCAAATACCAAAAGATACTTTTGACCAATTAGATGGGATTTTTGGATTAATATATAAAGAACTTCCTTTAATCTCAACCCCACAGAATCCTTCTACTAATACACGCCATCCGCCTGCATAAGAAGCAAGATGGATACCGTTTCGATAGTCTGCTTTTGGAATAAAATCAAGATTGAATCGCATGCAAATCATAAAATATTTATAAGCTATTTCTAGCTGATTTAAATCAACTGCAACAAGCGCTGCATGTGTAGCACTCAAAGAAGATTCATGAGCTGTACGCTTATCGTAGTACTCCATATTCTTTAACTTATCATCATAACTAAATTTATCCCGAAACATCGAAATTAGCATAATAATATCTGCTTGCTTAATAATTTGATTGGAACTATTCTGTAAGTATGCAGCAACCTCTTCAAATTCTTCAGAGATTACCGGACGATTGTTTTGATCATAAGAATTAATCCATGCATCTTTTAAATTAAAGTAACCACTAAATTGTTCAAATACCCCTTCCCTGGCTTTTGGAAGATACAGATTTTGTTTCACATGCTCCCATAATTGAATTTCCTCATCATAGACACCCAGTTTTTCACAAACATCCTCAACAGCCACTATGTCTATATTTCTGAGAATCTCCAACATTTCAAGTGCATATGATAGATTAAATTTCATCATGTAGTTGGTAAAATAACTATTATCAACGTGCATATGATATTCATCTGGCCCAGTTACCTTATGAATTTCATAAGTTTTAGAGCACTCATTCCATTTGACAATACTAGCTGAAAATCTTGCCGTTTCAAGTAATAATTCCAAACCATGTTGAAGGATAAACTCATTATCTTCTGTCATTTGATAATATTTCGCCAATGAATAAACACAAAGTGCACCGATATAATGGGTTTCACGCCCAGTCCACTCTTCTAGTTCTTTTCCTGTAAAAATGTTTCGAAACTTACTAGGACCTGCCGGAAACCCTTCATGATCCGATTCTTCTGAGAAACGAGCACCCTTATATCCCATACTATTTGCTATTTCACGTGCAGCTGACAAAGTGTTACAGCGATATTGCAATAATGATTTAGCTATAGATGGTTCCATATACATGAAATATGGTGATTTATAAATCTCTGTATTGAAGAAAAAGTGACCGAGATGATATTCACTTGTCAACCCACGTGATGCGATATTGGTACCATCCTTCATTGGATGAGGAGACTGAATTAAATGGAAAACGCCAAAACGAATTGCTTCTTGCGCACGCTCATCTCCTTCAATTATTACGTCATACTTTTGCCATCGTTCATCCCATACCGCTATATGTTGTCGAGTCAATTCATCAATACCTATTTGATTTATTTCATTTAACTTTTCCAAACAAGCATTTCTAAGATTTTGTTTTTTATCAAAACCATTGAAGAAAGTTACGTACTTTATAAATGAGTTGGTTTTCCCCTCTTTTGCGAAGTAACGCAATGTTTCTCCTACACACTCTTTTTCATAAACAGGAAAACGATTCATGTGCTCTTCTACCACAATCCTTGAAGCCATACCAATAGGAGACTTAGTTCCAATGGTTTCTACTTCAAGATAAGTGGTTTCACCAGCTTCACTCAAACACTTTTGTAGATGTTGAGTTCGAACTTCATTTAAAAAACCACCATACATTGAGTTTCCATGATTATAGTTCAGCATCGTTGTTACAGTAATTTCACCTGAATAATTTTCCGGTTGTATTTCTAAACTCAATACAGCGGCATGGTGATCAACAGCATATAAAAATTCTTTACGCTGGATTTGTGTAATACGTCCTAAATCATCTTGCACACGATAGTTAGTTCTCACAATAGCTTGTTTGAGATCCAAAGTCCGCTTAAAAGTAAGTACCTTAATCTGATCTAACAAAATAGGCATTCCCTCAATAAAAATACGAAAGTCTAACCAGTTCGGGGCATTTACAATCTCATTTCTTGTAACTAAAGCTCTATCATATATATTTGCAAAGAAGCAACCTGGGTTCGCCTGTTCCGACATAAAATCAAGTGTATTACGGATTCCCACATATCCATTAGACAATGCGAATAGGGTCTCATAATATTTTTGTTCATCAGAAATATAACTTGATTGCGTAATACTCCAACTATTATTCATGATTATTCACCTTCATACGCTTTCCTCGGAAGTAGACCTACTGAATAATAAAACCATTCCATATCAATTATCCCCAGAAGAAAAAGATACTGTCGAGGAACTGGTGCAATTTCTTGAGATGAAATCTGTATCTCTCGAGTCACCGTTTCTTTTGGCTGCAATGTAATTTCCATATATTTCGGATTCAATTCGGATCCCCACTGTGCGCCCATCTCAATTACACTACCAAGTGAAGCGTGAACTGGTTCATCCGAATGATTCGTTAAAGTAATAGTAACCACTGACTTATCCAAAAACTCTTCCAATTTTGCATTTAGCTCAGTTTTACTATTTTTAGGACGTTCTAGCATCATTTCACAATTAACACACTGCTCACGTACACGTTCGCTATGCGGAACTCCTGGAAATCTCATATCAGATATTGACATTTTATTTCCGCAGGTTGGGCAATCACTGAGAACATCTTTACCATAAATACGACGTTTATCGTACATCATTAATGGATTTGCAATGTCTCCATCGAGATTATCAATTAAAGGCGTCAAGAGAGAATTTTGGATTTCCGGTATTTTTTCTATGAAACCTGAAATAACATTATTGAACTTTTCACCGTCAGCGTATTGAATAATTGTTGGAATCATTTGAGTTATCTGAGACATTTTTTCACGCAACAACTTTACATTTTTTCGCGACTCATTATCAAGAATTTGTAAATAGTCAAGAACATTCAGACGATCGTGAAGATTAACAAGCTTTTCATCTAAGCGATCAACGGAAAGTAAGTCTATTATCTTAATCTCATAGTTCCCCGCTTTTAATCGTCTTGGACCAAATACCCATATTTCTGTTTCGTTATCTTTACGTTGCAGTGCGAAATTTATCGCCTCATCCTTACCATCTAAACGTTTAATATCAATGGCAATATTTTCAGATAAGACTTTATCAATAACAACTTTAAACGTCCAAATTGGCTTTTCTACCTGAATTACTGTAGATTCTTTAAAATTAAGTACAGGAATTTCTTTTGGAGTAAAATGCCTTACTTCTGGATCACCCAGCGCACGTAATGGTGCACGTCCCTGATAACTAGAAGCCGCCCATTCGTTATACATATCTAGTGCTCTACCAATTGTAAATCCTGTACGAAGGAGCGCATTTAGAAAGAATACTTGTTCTAACTCAGTATCAACATTTTCAAATGAACCTATATAGCTTACTGCTTGACCTGCTACGGCACCAAGCGCTAAATCGAAATAAGGTCCATACGGATTATGCCCTAGATAAAAAGAGCGACAACCGTAAATAACCATATGTTTAAAAGCTAAATCTTCTGTATGTCGAACATATGATTTTCTACTTATCCACGAAGGCAGTACATCCGTGAAACATTTGCCTGTATTGTAACAAACAGGCGCAACTTCTTTGTTAGGCAATACACCATACGAAGCATTTGCTTGTTTACCACAGAGAACCATTGAATCAGTAATTAAAAAATCATCGCCAGAGTGACCATTAATGAACAATGTATGTGCACCCTTTTTCATTCGCACGTTCAGAACAGTAGCTGGTTCACATAATTCTGGATAATCTTTTGCAAACGTAGTTGTTTGCGCTTCAACACGAAAGATAAAACTATCTTCGTTTTCTTCTGGCTGATACTGAATTGTCTTAATTAACAAATGATTCAGCACTTCTGGACTCGCACCAGTCAAATAAAAGGCTACTTGTTTAGAGTATCCTGTCATACTATACATTGGAACACTTGAAGAACCAACATAGAGACGACGTGTTTTGTCAACTTCATCAGCGGCACTCTCATCTATCCAAGCACGTTTGGTGAGTACAGCCCAAAACAGAGATTGTACATACCATAACGGATCATCATCATGTGATACGATGATAGCATCGTGATTTTCAACATCATATTTTGCAACCACATGTTTTGCTAATGTAGCTTTTCCATCACGAAGAAACTGCTTTGCTTGTTCAAGATAATCATTTACTTGCTTAGGAAGCGATGTCACTTCTACAAGATTTGATTCCTGCAGAACAGGAAAATTATTATGACCTTCCACTTGCGCTAACAAGGTTGCGGTCAACTCGACAATATTTTTGCATTTTACAAATTGAAGATTAGAAGTTACTGAACTAATTTCGGTTTGAACCATCACTTACTTTCCCTCTTTCTCATGATGATTTTTTGAACTTAATAAATCTTTCTTTTTAAACTCTCATAAAGCCTATTTTGGAGCCAGGGGAAGGA
>NZ_NVEC01000023.1 GCF_002571225.1 Bacillus sp. AFS059628
CTTAAGTTGATGGATGTGTGACGGTACCCCATATCTACCACTTAAGAATACTAACTTCCTCTAAGAGTAAAAATCATTATTACTTTTAAACAAACTAGATTATTAAAATAGAAAACATTCTTTCTTTAAAGTCCATAGTCAAAATCAAATTATCCCTCTATTAAAAAGTCCTTAAAACAATTTTTTCTCAATATTTTTTTTTTTCTAAAAAATGTATATTTTATACAGGTGATATCTTAATTCATCTAAAATATTTATTAAAAAAACGGGAATGAGAAAGGATTGATTTATATGAATAGAAAAAAGAACGGCAGGTTACAAAAGCCAATAAAAGTGCTTGCGACATCCGTTATTTTAGCAACCACGTTATTTGCACCTATTATGTCAAACAATTTAGATGTACATGCTGAAACTGTACAGACTGCAACTCAATTTGAACAGCGGGAGTTCGACCTTCCAGCAACAGGGAGTTATTGGAATGAAGCAAACAGAGAAAGAAGAGGTAATCAAAAAAATTATTTACCAACAGGAATTTATGTAAAACCAAATGAACAGGTTACAATTACAGTATCAGGAACACAAAAGATTAGAGCGATTATTGGGACACATCAATATGATAAAGAATGGGGAAAAGAAATTGATCTTTCTCCTGGTTCTAATACCATCTCTTCTCCAAACGGCGGCTTACTAGGATTGGATAACTATCAAGATACAGGAACAGTTAAGGTGAAAGTAACACAAGGTGGTAGTCCCGTTCCGTTCTTTGAATTAGGGAAGCACACGAAAGAAGACTGGATTATCATGATGAACAAATATCCAGATGCACATGCTGTTCAACTAAAGTCAAAGAAAGCAGTACTTACCGTAACTCGTGATAGTGCCAATAAATATATTATGAATCAAGATCCTATTCCTCTATTAGAAAAATACGATAAAATGATTGAAGCAGAAGATAAGATATCAGGATTATCTGAAACAGACTTTAATCCTTTACATCAGCCAACTCGTCGTATTTGGGCCTTTGTAGAAAACCCTAATGCAAAAAGTTGGGGCATGTATGCAGGTTTGGATGGAGCCGTTTTTACGACTGCTGGTGAAGCAATCAAAAGCACTTTAAATGTAAATGATTTTGGGTGGGGACAAATGCATGAAGCGGGACATGCAAGACAACAGCATCCATGGACGTGGGGTAATGGAAGTGGGATGGGTGAAGTAACTGTTAATCTATATTCTTTAGCTGCAGACAAGAAGGTATATCCAAACAAACCAACACGTTTAGAAACAGAAGGAGATTATAATAGAGCCTTTGCGTATTTAAAACAAACGAATAAAGAATATAATAATATTGACGACGCGTTTGTAAAACTTGTTATGCTTTGGCAGCTTCATTTGGCATATGGCGATGATTTTTATCCAAACCTTCACAAATTATATCGAGAGCTACCAGAGGAGCAACTTCCAAAAACAGACGAAGATAAAATACAGGCATTTATTTACAATACATCGAAAATAGCAAAACAAAATTTAATTCCATTTTTTGATCAGTGGGGATTGCAGGCAACCCAAGAAACAAGACAAAAAGTAGAAGCTTTAAATAACCCAATATTAATTGCACCTATATGGGAAGCGACGGATGCTAAACCTGTAAAACCACTTGCTGTATTGTCTAAAAAAATAATGAAGGCAAGTGCAAATAGTGAGGAATCACCGGGCTCAGCTAGTAAGGCGATAGATGGAAAAACAGATACATTTTGGCATAGTAGTTGGACACCAAATCAATATCCTTACAATTTGACACTAGAACTTGGTGATACACGTACCATTTCACAATTGGCTTATCTTCCAAGGCAAGATGGGTCAGAAAATGGTCGTATTTTAACTTACAATATTTATACAAGTGTAGATGGAGTTAAGTATGACAAAATATCATCAGGAACATGGGAAAATAATAGTGAAAAGAAAAATGCAACCTTTAATCCTGTTACTGCAAAATATGTAAAAGTAGAAGTAACGAATGGACAGAATGGATTTGCCTCAGCAGCTGAAGTAGATATTCTAACGGATTCTCCATCTGTTAAACCATACGTATTGCCTAAAAGTACGATGAAAGCAAGTGCAAATAGTGAGGAATCAAGTGGGTCAGCTAGTAAAGCAATTGATGGGAAAACAGATACATTTTGGCATAGCAGTTGGACACCAAATCAATATCCATACAATTTAACATTGGAACTTGATAAAAATCAAACAATTTCAAAAGTAGACTATCTTCCAAGACAAGACGGGTCAGAGAACGGCCGCATTTTAGGCTACAATATTTATACGAGTATAGATGGCGTTAAATATGACAAAGTATCATCAGGAACATGGGGAAATAATAGTGATAAGAAAACGGCAACATTTAATCCTGTTACTGCAAAATATGTAAAAGTAGAAGTAACGAACGGACAGAATGGATTTGCCTCAGCAGCTGAAGTAGACATTTGGGGATATTAATCGTTAACACAAATGGCTGGGGGTTCTTCAAATGAGTGAGAAGTATAGCACTTCGCTATCAAGCTAAAAAAGTGAATTCATAAAACAAAAAACGCTATTCTTTTTGTAGAAATATACAGAAAGGATGGCGTTTTTGTATGAATTTATCGATTGGAGATGAGTTTCATTTGTTCGCTAAAGAACTACAGCGATTCTATTACTCGATTATGTAGGCAGCTTTATGCAAATACAGCTACTCTTATGAGTTCAGAAGGACTTAATCAACATTTTAATCGATGTGCTGTTTTATTTCTACAGTGTGTATTACATAGATATAGAACTGAAGCAATTTCTTTATAAAAAAGTATCCACTTTCTGTACCATCTAATTACCGTTACAACACTTGGATTTTTTCTTTTGAAGAAAATTTAGCCATAAAAAATGCACCTCCAATGGTTAGACCGTGTCTATCAATTGGGGAGCGGTTCAATTAAGGTCTGCTGTTTTTTGTATATTAATATGAATTTACTAAAACATTTTTGTGAAAATGGACAAATCATACAGTTTAATTTGAAAAGCAGTATATAAAGTAAAAATAAAATTTTTCATGTTAATACAATTATCATCATGTTTCCTTCATAAATGGTTTGTACCTCCATATTACATCTTATTTCACTAAATCCCTTTAAATCTTATAAAAACTCTTATTTATATAAAATATTACATTTAACGACTGGAAAAAATTAAAAAACACCATAAATCCATAAAATTTACCATAAATTATCTAGTTAAATTCTTAATATTTTATGAAGTAAGTAACATTTGTCTAAATTTAGCACATGGTAGAAAGGAGATGTTTCATTTTTCTTTGTTACTTACAGGTCATTTCTATACAGAACGTATTCCAATGAAAAGGAGGGCAAAGGAGGAACAGTGATGAAAAAAAATATATCAATATTTTTAACAATTCTCTTATTCTTACAGTTATTTTCACCAGGATTAATCTCTTTAGCTGCATCACCTGTCAAAAACATAGATCATAAATTACAAACAAAAGAAACAGCTAGTATGTGTTTGAGGGAACATGAAGGACAAATAAATTTCCAGTGGCCACTTAATAAAAAGAAAGTAGATTTTGTTATTGTGCAAGATGCTAGTGGTAGTTTTAAAGGTTCTATAGGAAGTGTAAAAAGCGCATTGAAAAAAATTGTAGACCAATTAGATCCACAAAATGATCGTGTTATGGTGACAAGTTATCAAGATTATAAGGGGTTTAAAGGGATATATGGTCAATTATTAAACAATAGTGGGACAGGAATCAAAACAATTTTACAATCTGGATTAACCCATAATCTAGGGGCAGCAAAGCAAGGTATTGATAGAATTAATCCCAATAGCGGTACCCCAACTGCCAGTGGTTTACAATTTGCTTTAGAGCAATATGAAAAACAAAAAGGGGCAGATGATCCAAATCGTGAAACTATCTTCTTACTTGTCACAGATGGGGTTGCAAATGTTCAAACAGATGGATATATTCATAAACTGTCAAATCAAGTAAGGGATTGGTCAGGACGAGCTTTGTCTTCTGAGTATGCGCAAGATTACAAGGGAGCTTTAGGCGAGGTTAAGGAAAAAGGTCTAAGCATAAAAAACAAAGGATATAAATTAGTCACTGCTTTTTGGGAAAATAAAGAAACCTTAGCAGCTGCAGATCAATATTATGATAAATACGATCTTGAAGTTGGTCCATATTCAAGGAATATACTAGAAAGTATGGCAACGAAACCAGAATGGTTTGTATTGTCAAATAATATCGAAGAGTTCTCAAAAAAATTAATTGAAACAGTAACTCAAGTAACAAAAAAAGAAAAAGATAAAATGATTTTAGATATTGATAAAAATCTGCAAGTAGATGATGTTAAAGTATCCGGGCCAAATGGAATGACTACAAAACCTGTGATCAAAAATAATCAAATTACTTGGGATTTAGAAGGACAACCAGAAGGGAATTACACAATTACTTATAAGGTGAAAGAGACAGCACCTCAATTAAATGAGTTTAATGTTGCTGGAGGCTATTTTATCTCATATGATGAGAAGTTTGAAATTCCCATTGTAAAGGCACAAGGTAATCCTAATGCATCTAATTGTTCAACTGATATAACAAAAAAAGTTTCAGATTCAGATGAAAAGTTGGTAGAGGAAGCATCGTTAAAGGCTTTGGATGAAAAATTTACATATGATGTGAATTTTAATTTTGGATACGATGTAGCAAAAAATCATGAGGTTGTTTTGCAGGATGATTTAGAGGATATTTTAGATATTCTTGATACAAAATTGATAAATAAGAATGGCGATGAAGTTGCAGTAAAACCTGTGATAGACAAAGAAAAATCTAGTGTTGTCTACAAAATTCCAAAAAAAGATGGATCCTATGATTATCTGGCAGGACAACAATATAAATTAACTATCACAGCAAAGATTAAATCAGGAACAAACATCGAAGTATTAAAACAGTTTATCTCAAAAGGTGGTATTCCGAACACAGCGCAGATGATATTAGATGACAAGCCATTAGAATCTAATAAAGTTACAGTAACTCCACCGATTGAAGAACCGAAAGTTAAAAAAACAGTTTCAGATCAGGATGAAACTGATGTGGAGAAAGCTACTCTATTAGATAGAAAAGAAAAATTTACTTGGAATGTAAAATATGAATTTGGGAATAGCCCAAGTGCTTATGATTCCATTGTATTACAAGATGATTTAGAAGATATTTTAGATATTGTGGATGTAAGAGTTGTTAATAAAAAAGGTGAAACAATAAAAGTTGAACCAAAGATTGATCAAACTTCTAAAAAGGTGACGATAGAACTTCCAAAAAAAGATGGAAGTTACGCCTATTTAACAGATGAAACTTATACAATGCATATTACCTCCAAAATTGCAGATAGTACATCAAATGAAGAAATCGCAAAATACATTGCTAAGGATGGAATTCCAAACAAAGCAGAACTTTTATTAGACCATAAACCGACAACTTCTAATGAGGTATACGTAAAACCACCGACAGAAAAACCGAAGGTAAACAAAACGGTTTCAGACCAAGATGAAAAAGAAGTAGAAAAAGCAATTTTAAAGGAAAAAGAGGAAGAGTTTACTTGGAATGTAGACTACAAGTTTGGAAATGATACAGCGAAATTAGAAAAGGTTGTATTGCAAGATGATTTAGAAGACATTCTAGATATTTTAGAAGTAAAACTGGTCGATGCACAAGGAAAGGCAATCGAAGTTGCACCTAAGATTGATGAGAAAACTAAACGAGTAATGATTGAACTTCCAAAGAAAGATGGCAGTTTTGCGTATTTGGCGGGACAAACATATACAATGTACATCAAATCGAAGATTACAGATACGGCCTCTACTGAAGAAATTGCAAAGTATATCGCCAATAGTGGGATACCAAACAAGGCAGAGTTATTGCTTGATAATAACCCTACGGCCTCTAATGAAGCTAAAGTCGTACCACCAACAGAAAAACCAAAGGTAAACAAAACGGTCTCCGATCAAGATGAGAAAGAAGTAGAAAAAGCAATTTTACAAGGAAAAGATGAGGAGTTTACTTGGAATGTAGACTACAAGTTTGGAAATGATACAGCAAAATTAGAGAAAGTTGTATTACAAGATGATTTAGAAGATATTCTTGATATTTTAGAAGTGAAACTGGTCGATGCACAAGGAAAGGCAATCGAAGTTACACCTAAAATTGATGAAAAAACGAAGCAAATAGTGATTGAACTTCCAAAGAAAGATGACAGTTATGCGTATTTAGCGGGACAAACATATACAATGTACATCAAATCGAAAATTACAGATACAGCATCTACTCAAGAAATTACAAAGTATGTAGAAAAAGGTGGAATTCCAAACAAAGCAAAGTTATTGTTTGATAATACTCCAACAACTTCTAATGAAGCAAAAGTAATACCACCAATTGGGAAGGTTGAGCTTGAAAAAGTTGATGCGAAAAATTCAGATGTAAAATTGGAAAATGCAGTGTTTCAAATTTTAGATAAAGATGGTAAAGAGGTTGGAATTTTAACAACTGACAAAAATGGAAAAGCAATTTCTGGACCATTATTATTTGGAACTTACAAAATTAAAGAGGTACAAGCGCCAAATGGATATATGCTACTAAGAGATCCAATTGAGGTAGAAATAACATCCAAGACTCCAATACAAAAGATACAAGTAGCAAATGAAAAAAGTGATTGGAATATACCTGAGACTGGCGGAATCGGAACAACAATCTTTTATGCAATTGGCGTAACACTAATGATAATTGCATGTATTGTATTTTTCCGAAAAAGAAAGAGTTATTAATAATTTTACAAAGGAGAA
Organism: Bacillus sp. AFS059628; assembly: GCF_002571225.1. Taxonomy (GTDB): domain Bacteria; phylum Bacillota; class Bacilli; order Bacillales; family Bacillaceae_G; genus Bacillus_A. The sequence continues at coordinate 6,874 of NZ_NVEC01000023.1, forward strand.
AAAACTATGAAAAAATTATTGAGTATATTATTAGCATTTGTATTAATGTTTTCTGCATTACCTAATTTTTTAGTAAATGCAGCATCAAAAGATAAGGGTTCTTTAACAATTCATAAGTATGAACAAGAAAAAGCCCCAGATGTGGGTTTAAATAGTAATGGTTCAACAGATCAAGAAGTACCTACGGATGCCAAGCCATTAGCGGGCGTAACATTTGAGATTAAACAAATTGCTTCTTTTGAGAAAATTACAAGTGATGGAAAGATTGTAAAGGAAAATGTAAAACCTGTAGATAATGCGAAACCAATTCAGTTAACAACAAATGAAAAAGGTGAAGCTGTATTTAAAGACTTACCTTTAGGACGTTATGAAGTAAAGGAAATTGCAGGACCACCACATGTAAACTTAAATCCAAATACGTATACAGTGGATATCCCAATGACAAGTGCAAATGGCGACATATTAAACTATGATGTTCATATTTATCCAAAGAATGAAATTAAACGCGGTGCTGTGGAATTAACAAAAACAGGTGCAAAGGATAAGACACTAGCGGGTGCAGAATTCTCATTATTTAAAGAAGATGGTACAGAAATTCAAAAGAATCTAGTAACAGGTACGGATGGTAAAATTCGTGTACAAGGATTAGCATATGGTAAGTACTACTTCCAAGAAACAAAAGCACCGACTGGATATGTTTTAGATCCAACAAAATATGAATTTTTCATTAAAGAATCAGGTACTATTAGCCCTGATGGATCAATTAAATCTGGTGTTGTTGTAGAAGTAAAGGTAAAAAACTATGAGGAACCAGAAATTGATAAAAAAATTAATGGGGACTTAGAAACGTTACCGACTAATCCAAAGAAAGATTACACATATGATATTAAAACGTTAATTCCAGAGGATATTAAAGATTATAAAAACTATGTTGTAACAGACACATTAGATAACCGATTGGTGATTCAAGGTAAACCAGTTGTAAAAATTGATGGTGTAGAAGTAGATGCAAGTATAGTAGAAGTGGTTGTAGATGGGCAAAAAGTAACAGCTACAGTGAAAGATTTCTCAAAATTAGATGGTAAAAAACAATTACATTTACAAATTACATCACAAATTAAAGAAGGGGTCCCAGCTGGAACAGAAATCCCAAATACAGCAAAAATTGATTTTACAAATAACCATGATGTAACGAAAGAAAAAGAAACAATACCAGTTATCGTAGTTCCAACATCAGGTAACATTGCTTTAACAAAGGTTGATGGTGAAGATAATAAAAAAACATTGCAAGGTGCAGAATTTGAATTACGTGACAAAGACGGTAAAGTAGTTGTGGTAGAAGGTAAAGAAGTAAAAGGTGTATCAGATGCAAATGGTGTGATTCACTGGAATAACATTCCTTATGGAGAATACCAAATTGTTGAAACAAAAGCACCTATTTATACAAAAGAAGATGGTACAACAGGGTCTTACCAATTATTAAAAGACCCAATTGATGTCAAAATTGATGCAGATCATCAAACAATCAAATTAACTGTAGAGAATAATAAGAGTGGTTGGAATTTACCATCTACAGGTGGTATGGGAACAGTTCTCTTTACTGTAGTAGGTCTTTTATTAATGGCTGCAGCAGTGTTTATCTTTATGAGAAGAAAAGCTGTAAATCAATAAGTCTCTACAAAATTATAATATTTGATGTAAAAAGGGGAGGAGCGAATGCTTTCCTCTTTTTCATATTTTAATAGATGAAGGAGTTACTATGAGACGAAATATTATCTTTGGATGTATTTTTGTATTGGGGCTAGGAATTTTCTTATATCCAACAATCAGCAACTGGTTCGCAACTCAAACACATTACTCACAAGTTAGTTCTTATGATGCCAAAGTAAAAGCTCTTCAAAAGGGTGAGCTTGAACGCAGAGAAAAGGAAGCAAAGGAATATAATAAACGAGTACAAGGTTCTACTCAAACATTTGCTGATCCATTTGCAGAAAAAGATAAGATTGGTGGTAAATCCTATGCGGATGCACTCAACATAGGGGATGTGATGGGATATGTGGAAATCCCCAAAATTAAGGTGAAACTACCTATCTATCAAGGAACTTCTGAGGAAGTATTAAGCCGCGGTGTAGGACATTTAGATAAATCCTCCTTACCCGTAGGTGGAAAAGGAACACATGCTGTATTAACTGGGCATCGAGGCCTACCTTCAGCGCTATTGTTTACAGATTTAGATAAAATGAAGGAGTCTGATGTATTTTATATTCACTCTTTAGGTAGGATTCTCGCGTATCAAGTAGATCAAATTAAAGTGGTATTACCAAGTGAAACAGAGGATTTACATATTGTAGATGACCAGGATTACACCACATTACTGACTTGTACACCGTATGGTGTAAATACGCATCGATTGTTAGTGAGAGGGCATCGAATCCCATATGAAGTAGCAGGAAAAGAGGAACCAAGAGAAAATCGTTCGGAATCTCCTATTTTAGAATATTGGGAGATCATTGCAGCAATCAGTATTCTGCTTATTGCTGTGGCCTTAATCTTAATGAAAAGAAGGAAGGAGGAATCAATCAAAGAAGGTCCATAACAGTAACATAAGATTAGACAAGAGAAATGAAAACAGCTAATTAAAGAGGGTTTTTAATTTTAATATGGGGGAATAGGAAGGAATGAACGGATTTTAATAAGATATATTAATAAAAATTGACCCTCTCAGTTTCCTGGGAGGGAAATTGTGATATTTTAATGCTTTTGAAAATGTATTAGTATCCATTTCAGCAGGAAACTCTCACTTCAAACAGGACGTAAGGTTGTGAAGTGGGAGGATTTCAAAGTACAGTGTGTTTTTCACGGTAATGCTTAGGAGTCATACTTGTAAATTTTTTGAAAACTTTTATAAAATAACTTTGATCATGAAAATTTAACATATGACAAATTGTAGAAACAGGATATTGTGACAAGGTTAATATCCTTTTTGCCTCTTCTATTCGCTCTCTTTGGATATACTGCTTTAATGTAATACCAACTTCTTTTTTAAAGATATCTGATAGGTAACTGGAATTCATTTGTAAATAATTTGCAAGAGCATTAACAGTGATATCATTATAAATATTTCTAGCGATATAATCTAAACACATATTTATCTTCTTAGAATATTGTTTTTCATTATATTCTTTCACAGAATCTGCAAATGTACATAAAGCCTCCTCGATTAGCCGGTTTACAGCATATATGTTATCTAATTGTTCAATCTTTTGTATATAAAGGTCACTAAGTGAAAAGGCAACTTCAGAAGGAAGATTCCCCTTGATTGCATATCGAGTAGCCAACGTAATAGCAATAATTCCATTATTTTTCTGGTTTCTTAGTTGATTTGTTTGGGATGATATACCCGCATCTTCTTGTGGAAAGGAGTAGGCGTATTTTATGAGCTTTTCTTTATTTCCTTCTGTAATTGCTGAGAAAAACTGTTCTTCTAATGCTATATTGTAGTCATTAGAATGATTTTGCCTTTTTGTTGAAATATATATGTCAGGGTCTAGAAGTGGATAGGATGATTCATTTAGTAGTTTATTTTTTTCCCAAAAGGTATGCATATCTAATTTTTCATTAAAAATCATGTAATGAAGCAAAAGACCTATATGAATGAATAGAAGTTTATTATATACAGGTACAGAATCAAAGTAAGTAGTGATATCTTTTATTGTGAGATTGGAATTAAATATGTGGACAAGCTGCATAACCATATCTTGTGATATTTTTTTTTCTATAGAAGGTCCTATAATTAAAGTTCCTTTTATAAATTCTTGATTATCTATACGAAAGAAAATAAAATTTTCTAGACAACGATTGGTCTTGAGAATAGGAAAATTATCTAGTGTATTTTTTTCATAGGATATATCTAGATAATCTTCTTTGCAAGAGTAAAGTGGATTACATTCCTTATAATCATTATATTCAAATAAAATATGATTATTTGTAGTTAAAAAATGAATTGGTATTAAAAATGATTGATGTATAAGATGGCAGACGTATTTTAAATCAATGGATGTGACCATAATAATCCCCCTGTAATAATTTTTATTATAAGTAAATAATTACCTCTAATATCTGTGGTGTCAAGTGAATATACATATAAATTTACTGAAATTTACTTCCTGGAAGTACAAAGGAGTTTGGGGAATTATTTTTTCTATGGTTGAAATACAGGGGAAAATAAACGTGTTTCTATAAAAATTAAAACTTTTATTTAAATGCATGAAAGCAGACTTGATACAAGGTTCTTATATTGCTAAAACACAATGTTACGCTAATCTAGATTTTTATAATTTTTATTTATATACTTTTAATTGTCTGTTATTTGTTTTAATTCATTTATTTATATCATTTGAGTGCTCCAATAATGAAGCCTTTTTTTATACAAATAGCAGCTAATCTAGATGTTCCTTTTTAAAAATTTAGCAGAAAGGAAAGAATCACCACCTATAACTAAAAACCCTTTTCCTAGTTATGATACTATGATTAACTAAGAAAAGAGTCTCTCAGTTTTCACTATAATACAGTATACTTTTCACGATATTGTTTCGGTGTCATATTAGTAAATTTTTTAAATACTTTTGTAAAGTAGCTCTGATCATTAAAATTTAACCATGTACAAATATCAACTAAAGTATATGTAGTTAAAGTTAATAATTTCTTTGCTTCTTCTACACGCTCTTTTTGTATATGTTCGCTTAAGGAAATACCGACCTCTTTTTTGAATAAATTAGATAAGTAACTGGCATTTAATTTCATCCTTTTTGCAACAATACTTAAGGTGATTTTATTGTAAATATTTTTAGAAATATAATCTAAGCAGGTAACTATAGTTTTGGAATACTTATGATTATTGTATTCTTTTACTCGATCGGCAATTTTACATAAAGCCTCTTCTATTAATCGATCTACGGATTCTATATTATCTAATTGATCAAGAATCTGTATATATAAAGTACTTAGTGAAAAAGCAATTTCTGATGGAAGATTTCCTTCAATTGCATATTGGGAAGCTAAAGTCATCAGAACAATACCATGATTTTTTTTGTCTCTTAGCTTACTTACTTTTGAAAGAGTAATAGTCTTATCTAGAGAAGAAGCATATAGATGTTCTAGTACTTTTTCTTTATTTCCTTCTTTAATGGCTGTAAAAAATTGTTTTTCTAATGTTATATCGTACAAGTTTAAATTATTTTGTCTTCTTGATGAAATATACAAGTCAGGATTTGGAAAAGAATAATCCGTTTCATTTAATAATTTATTCTGTTCCCAGAAATGTCCTATGTCTAATTTTTGTTTAAACATTAAGTAATGAAATAAAATTCCTATATCAACCAAAGTAAGTTTTTTGATCATTGGTATAGACTGAAAATACGCTATTATATCTTCTATTTCGCTGCTTGGATGAAATTCTTTTGTTAATTTAATTATTATATCCCTAGATAAGCTTGTATATGTAGTAGGGCCAATAATAAGAGTTCCTTTTCCATATACATGATCTATTATATGAATCAAGATAAATTGCTCTTGATAAGGATTAGTACGAATAATAGGGAAATTATTTGGATCATTATGTTGATAAAGTTCACTTAAGTACGCTTCTTTACATGGGTAAAATGGATTATGTATATCAATAGAACTATATTCAAATAAAATTTTGTAATCTTCAGATATAAAAAAGATGGGAACTGAAAATGATTGATGTATTAAATAAGAAAGATATTTTATATCAGTGTCTGTATGCATAATATCACCTTCTAAACTTGAAATATTTTTACGGATAAAAGGGGTATCTTGGTTAGAACATGCAGGATATAGTTTCATAAGGAGAAATAACAACGATTAAATGTAGAAAATCACGGATATAAATGGTATTCGATTTATTGAACATTTATATTTTTTTAAGATTTTAAGATATGATTTAAGTATTTAGAAAATCGAATTTTATATTTTTCTATACGCGATTCAAAAGAAACTATATCAGTCTCATTAAATTATATTGAAGGATACCATATTTTTAGATAATACGCTTAATGTATAGCAATTAACTAAGATTTTTCCTTTCAAACTCTTTATTCGCTAAGTTTTCTTATATCGCTATCCAGTAAAGAGTAATTTCCTTTATACAAAAGATGTCATATGGTATTTTAATTTTTTTCAGGCAACAAATTGTTTAGGGACTTTGTAGTTAAATTAGTTGTTCTAACAAAGATTATTGTAAATTTAGCACTATAAAGTGTAACTTTGATAGAGAAGATTAGAAATTATTTGATAGTTGTAATCTCATCACATATTTAGTCTACTATAGTAATTTCTTTGTTTATAGTAACATCTTTATAAGTGTTGCACTTTTTTGATAATAATTTTAATTTAAATTTAATTTTCAGATGAATTTTAGAATAAATAATTGTGTTTAGAATCATCAAGCAGTTGAAATTTAGGACATGAATGCTGTTTAATATTATGAAACTTATCAATATTTAGTACATAAAATAGAAGGAAATAATCATAAGGTTAGTAGATATTTAACACATTATCCGAAAGAAGTCTCCTAGCTCCAGCATGTGAAAGGCTCTGTTTGTTGGAATAAACAAAACATTTGGCCGCTAAGTTGTATGAAAGGGTTGCAAATCAATGTAAGAATTTTCTTCATTATAAGTCTAAAAAATTAGCTATGAATTTTGATGTTATAGTAATCGGAGACTTACATATGAAAGGAGTGGTGCGCGCACTTCACTTTGGTAAGAACGTAGTAGATAATGATTGGAGGATGCTTGTTACATTTTTTAACATATAAGCTACAAGAACAAGGAAATACGGATCTATATAATTTTATAGAACACTTGGTCACGTAAACAATCAAACAACAAAATATATATAGAATAGTTTATAAAACGCAAAAATAAGATGGATGTTATATTTGCAAATTATAGATTATGAATTCAGAGTTAATTTATAATTTTAATATTCCTATTTNNAAATAGGAATATTAAAATTAAATAACCGAGGTTTACTAATTCTAGAGAGTATATGGAAATTTTTTGTTTTTCATATACTCTTTTTAAATACTTTAAGCTATTTAGGACGAAGAGCTGAAAAATTCTTGTGCGGTTTTACTAAGTAGTTTAGAAAAGTAATTAGGAATATGAAAGTTATGAATATTTTTATTATTTCAAGAAAAAATTTAATGATATTTTCTTTAGGTGATTGAAAAAAAGATGATATATTATATATAATCACGATAAATTGGTAAATAAATTTAATGGTAAATATAGGTGATATACTGAAAAAATCTAGAATGGGGAATTAAAAATGGACAGAGAAGTATTAATCAGGTTTTTGAAACTTTATCAAGGCATAGGAACACTTTGTAAGGAAGATATTCAGTTTATGATGCAACAAATCACAGCTAGTTGGCCAATTCAAGATAAATGGAGAGACCAAAAAGAAATAGGGTATAAAAAAACAGAATATTCACTTTCTGAAATGCAAATAGCTAGTTTACAAAGCTGTATAGATTGCATTTTGAGAGAAGAGTGGTTAGTGTTTATTTGTGAATTAATACATTTTTTCAGTAATAATGAATTGACTATGCAAAAAGAGATTTTAGAAGTTGAAAGACAAACGATATATATGCTTCGTGGTATGGTTTTTCGAACTAAAAGTTTTTTAGAAACAGTTGGACTAGATTAGTCAATATTATGAATAATCAGAGGTTTATACTTTATTAATACTCTGGAAATTAAATTATCAATTATTAGTTGTTATATATTAATAGATTAATTAATTAATTAATATACTGTGGATTAAGTAGGTAACTTTTAAAAAAGGGGGACCCATGGACTCAAAAGAGCACTTTTACAAGTACTCTTAAAATAATTAACTTGTCAGAAAAACGTAATTCAAAAGATAAATATTTAGATATATCCTTCAAATTAATTTGTATTTTTCACGATACTGTTTTGGTGTCATCATCGTTATTTTTTTGAAAATCCGGATGAAATAGCTCTGATCACTAAATTTGAGCCACAGACAAATATCTGCTAAGGAATAGGAAGTTAAGGTTAGTAATTTTTTTGCTTCTTCTATTTTCTCCCTTTGAATGTATTGACTCAAAGTAATTCCTACTTCTTTTTTAAATAAACCAGATAAATAAGTCGGATTGACATGTAACAGCTCAGCAAGTTCACTAAGAGAAATCTTTTGATAGATATTTCTGTTAATATAATTTAAGCATGTCGTAATAGTATTTGAATACTTTTTTGTTTTGTATTCTTTTACACGATCTGCAAACGTACATAAGGCATCTTCTATCAAGCGATTAACAGAATACATATTATCCAATTGCTCAATAGTTTGTATATACAAATCACTCAGTGCAAAGGCGATATCTGTTGGTAAATTTCCATCAATTGCATATCTTGTAGCTAACGTAATGGCAATAATTCCGTTATTCTTTTGATTTCTCAGTTGATTTCCTTGAGATGTGATTCCTGCATTTTCTTGAGGAAAAGAATACGCATATTTGATTACGCTTTCTTTATTACCTTCTGTAATTTTGGAAAAAAATTTACGTTCTAAGGAAATATTATAATTCCCAACACTATTTTGACGCCGATTAGAAATATAAGAATCTGGATGTACGATTTTATAAGGTGTCTCTTCTAACAATTTATTTTGTTTCCACACAGTATCAATATCTAATTTTTCTTTAAAAATCATATAATGTAAGAAAACCCCTATCTGAAGTAACTTGATTTTCTTTACTTCTGGTAGGGATTGATAGTAGGATAATCCCTCCTGTATTTTGTTATCCATTTGAAACGTTTTCATTAATTTGGTTGCCATTTCATCTGTTACTTTGGGATAGGTAGTTGGCCCAATGACAAACGTTCCCTTTACTCCTTCCTGATTTTTAATCTGTATGAATAGAAAGTTTTCAAGATAATCATTCCCCCTAAAAAGCGGAAAATTAAATAGATCACATTCTTGACATAGTGTCTGAAAATGCTCCTCTTTAGATGAATAGAAAGGGCTACTTATATCATAACAAGTAGCATAATCTAAAATTTCTCCCTCCTCAGATAAAAAATAAACGGGTACAAAAAACGTTTGATGAATGAGATTACAGATATATTGTGTATTAACTAAACCTTGCATCTTATTCTCCTTTTAAATGGATGTATTAATATAAGCAGAAATTACACCAAGTAAAATACCATTTTTCCAAAAGAAATACTATAAAAATCAAAAAAGTGCAAAATAGTACCACCAAAGGAAAGATTTTACCATACTTTTTTATGACAATCTTATATTATATTTTTAGTAATTAATGTCTATCTAAATATCTAGGAAAGGGGATTCAGTCTTTTTGATGAATGGGAAACAGCTATATGTTCTGATAGATATGTTCATTTTCAAATCATACATAAAAATATTTGAAGATTACAACTTTTATCGAAAATGCAGCTTAATTATACCAATTCATTCCATAAATTTGAATGTTTTTAGATATTAATTGCTGAATTCTCCTTATATAGAGACCGTAGAGTTTCAATTAAAAGGGAAGTGAACTTATTTATATTTACATCAAGGAGGGGAGAAGATATTGCAAAAGTATTTTAGTTTAAAAAAATATGGTAAGCGCTTCAAACAAACCATCGTATCATTGTTAGCTTTTTTATTAGTTTTTAGTGGAATAGCACCTAGTGCGGTTTTACAGACAGTTCATGCTGAGACAGCATCATCCACCAAGGATAAGTTTTCAAGCCAAGTACCATCATATTCTTTTGATGGGAAAAATGAGATTACAGCATTCAATGCAGTTGGGCCTTATCATCTTCAAGCTATAGGCGGTAGTAACGTTTGGGGTTATGATGTTTCGAATGATCCTAAAATAAAGGGCAGATATATTGATGCTGATAATGACTCATCGACTATTAGTAGTAGTTCAATGGAATATGTACCTAATGGAGAAGTTGTGTCTGCGTTCCTTTATATTTCCCCGGATAATATAAAAAGTTCAACAGATACTACTCCGACTTTTATCCAAGGACCAAAAGGTGGAAAGTTATTGTTTGATAAAAGTATTAAGGGTGTATATGACATTACAGAATTTGTTAAACAAGAAGGTGCTGGACATTACTGGGGGAAAAACTTATGGTTACAAAATCCATTGTCTATTCCTTGGGGCTCGGATGCATTAGCAAACTGGGATATCGTTTTTGTCGAAAAAAATGAGAATTTACCATCAATGATGACAAAATTAAATTATTATAATGATGTTAATACTACTACTCATCCAGACTTCAAAGCAACTTTGTCAGATCAACCTTTTTTGACAAAGCAAGAAGGTAGTTTAAAAGGGAGCATGGTAGCTAGTGTATATGGTGGAAATAAAAATATAGACAACGATCAATATAGAATTATAGCATATAAAGATAACCAAATTGTCAATGATTCATATATGAGTGATAGTGCTAGAGCAGAAAATAATTTTTGGAATGGAAGTATTACTAAAAATGGACAAAATATAAGTACCAGAAATCCAGATCGAACTCCAGCTAATACTGATATACTAAACTTAGATTTTACTAATTCTCCTTATTTTCCAGCAGGGATAGATAAGATAGATCAAAAGTTTAGTGCAAAACCAATAAATGCTGGAGGTAGCACAGATTTACACTATCCGCATTTTTGGGGAGTCGCATTAGAGGTAATTCCTCCAAAATTAGAAATTAGCAAGAATGTAAAAAACAACTTAAAAGACAAGACAAATTATGAAATTGGTGACACGGTTGTATATTCGATTGTTGCCAAAAATACAGTAGGCGGGGCAATAGCGAAGAATGTCATTATTGAAGATGAAGTACCTGAAGGATTAGAACTTGTAGAAGGAACTATAAAGGCTAGCCATAATGCAATTCCGGAATATAATAATGGGAAAATTACGGCAAACTTCGGTAATGTATCTGATACTGACGAACGCATTGTTACATTTGAAGCGAAAATTTCGAATGATCAAACAGGTAAAACCATTAATAATATTGCTAGTGTAAAAGGTGACGGATTAGATCCAATAGATGCGCAAACAAAGTTCACCGTTGATTTAAAGGCTCCTGTGTTGGAATCAAAGAAAGAAGCGGGTATTCAGCAAAAGGCGGATGGAAACAAAGATGCGACTCATCCTGAAGTGGGAGATACGCTTCTTTACAAAATCCAGACCCGTAATACGGTTTCAGATAGTTCTGTAAAAAATGCTGTAATTGAAGATCAATTGCCAGCAGGCTTAGAGTATGTACCAGGAACATTACAAGTGGATGGAAAAGCTGTGACAGATGCTGAAGGTGACGATAATGGTCATTATATTCAGGGTAAAGTGACAGGAAAACTTGGTGATGTTACAGATGCTGAATGGCATAATGTAACATTCCATGCAAAAGTCAAGGCAGACCAAGCTGGAAAATCCATTCAAAATAAAGCGACTGTTACTGGGGATGGTGTACCACCACAGGAACCAACAACAACAGTAGAGGTATCTACACCTGAAACACCAACTCCACCAGCAAACTCATGTGGACCGATGGGACGTGTAGCACTCATCAATGGTGGTTTTGAGCAACCGCCTGCAAGAAATGTTGGAGACAAAGGCTCACCTGGAGCTGAGCATGCTTGGATGTACTTTTATGAACATGAAGTACCTGGCTGGAAAACAACAGCAACAGATAAATTTATTCAAATTATGCAAAACTCTAATGAATTCCTGGGCCCGAAAATGGGAGGAAACGGTCAAACAATCCCAGTTGTAGCTGCAGAAGGAAAGCAATATGCAGAATTAAATGCAAACCAACAATCAATGCTATATCAAGATGTAGCGACAACTCCAGGACAAACAATTTATTGGCGACTGGCTCACCGCGGGGAATTTGGTATTGATACTATGCAACTTCGAATAGGTTCATCGAATACTTTACCAAATGATTTACCAGTTATTGAGAAGATAAGCAGTACCAATAATAAATGGACGTATTATACAGGGAGTTACAAAGTGCCCGCTGGACAAACTATGACAAGGTTTGGTTTTGATGCTGTTTCAAGTTCAAATGGGGATCTTCTATGGGGAAACTTACTAGATGACATCTTTTTAGGAACTGATCCATGCGTTTCAGCAACAAAATCTGTGGATAAAGAAGGTCAAGTGAAAGCGGGAGATGAGTTAACGTATAAAGTAACAGTGAAAAATGATGGCGGTGACATTGCTGCTAACTCTATTTTCACAGATGCAATTCCTATGGGAACTGAATACGTACCTGGATCTATACAAGTAATCAAAAATGGACAGGTTAGTACAGTTACTGATGGAAAAGACACAGACTCAGGAGATTATCTAGATGGTAAAGTTACAGTTAATCTGGGGGATTTACCCAATACGGATATTCTACCTGATGGGGTTACTGTACAGTTTAAAGTAAAGGTATTATCTAGTGACGTGAAACAACAAATTAAGAATAAAGCAAACGTTGCTTACAAGAATTTGCTAACTAATACAGATGGAACAGTTGACACAAATGAAGTTGTAAATGACGTTGAACCTGAGCCAGAAACACCAACTCCACCAGCAAACTCATGTGGACAATTGGGACGTGTGGCACTTGTAAACGGTAGTTTTGAAGAACCCTATTATACAAGTATACCTTTTCATGGGCCAGGGTACTTTACTGCCCCAGCAGGAACTGTTCCAGGATGGAAGACAACTGATTCATATCAAGTATTTGAAATATTCAATAAAAATTTAATGGATCAGATAAAACCGGGATCTATTGAGGATCAAGGAGGTTTAAAAAATCCTGTAGCACACGGTCAACAATTCGCGGAATTAAATAGCAGAGAAGCGGCGCAGTTATATCAAGATGTGCAGACGACACCTGGACAAACAATTTATTGGCGACTTGCTCATAAAGGTAGACAAGGTCTTGACACAATGGCAGTAAAAATCGGTTCATCTATTGTTTCTCCAAAGGGCTTACCAACAATCCAACAAATCACAACTGGTAAAGATCAATGGAAATACTATACGGGAACTTATACAGTACCAGCTGGACAAACAGCTACACGATTTGGCTTTGAAGCCATTTCTTCTGCGAGTGGGTATAATGCTGCTGGAAACTTTTTAGATGATATCTTCCTTGGTACAGAGCCATGTGTGACAGCAACAAAATCAGTGTCTCCAGAAGGTGAAGTAAAAACTGGAGATGAGTTAACGTATAACGTAACTGTGAAAAATGATGGTGGTGACGTTGCATCTAATGCAGTGTTTACAGATGCGATCCCTGAAGGAACAGAGTATGTACCAGGAACAATTAAAGTAGTTAAAGATGCAAAAACAACAAATATAACAGATGAAACAGATACAGATTCAGGAAATTACCAAGATGGAAAAGTGACGGTTAATTTAGGAGACTTACCAAATACCGGTATTTTACCTGATGGTGTTACCGTACAGTTCAAAGTCAAAGTTTCATCAGGTTACGTGAACAAGAAAATCACAAATAAAGCACATGTAGCTTACAAGAACTTATTGAAGAATGAAGATCAATCCGTTGATACAAATGAAGTTGTCAATAATGTGATTGTAAAGGAAGCAAAAGTAGAATCTAAGAAAATTGCAAAGAATCTACAAGATAAGAATACCGAAGTAGGAGACGAAATCGAATATACGATCCAAATGCGTAATACGATTTCAGATAGCATTGTAAAAAATGCGGTAATTGAAGACCAATTACCAGAAAGTCTAGAATATGTCCCAGGAACATTACAAGTGAATGGAAAACCTGTAACAGATACCGAAGGTGATGATAACGGTCATTATGTACAAGGTAAATTTACAGGACAACTGGGCAATATTACAGATACAGAATGGCATACTGTTGTATTCCATGCGAAGGTAAAAGCAGGACAAGCTGGGCAGGACATTCAAAATACTGCAAAAGTAACAGGAGAGAATGTACCACCGCAAGAACCAAGTACAACAGTAGAAGTTTATCCTAGAAATCCTAAAGTAGAGTCTAAGAAAACCGCAAAAAACCTACAAGATAAAAATATTGAAGTAGGAGATGAAATCGAATATACGATTCAAATGCGTAATACGGTTTCGGATAGCATTGTAAAAAATGCGGTAATTGAAGACCAATTACCAGAAGCACTAGAATATGTCCCAGGGACATTACAAGTGAATGGACAAGCTGTGACAGATGTTGAAGGCGATGATACGGGTCATTATGTACAAGGTAAAGTCACAGGACAACTAGGTGATATTACAGATACAGAATGGCATACTGTCGTATTCCATGCAAAAGTCAAGGCAGGACAGGAAGGAACAGCTATTCAAAATACTGCAAAAGTAACAGGGGAAAATGTTCCGCCACAAGAACCAACAACAGAAATCAAGGTTCAGCCACTTGGACAAATTGAGATTGAAAAAGTGGATGCTGCGGATTCTGCTATCAAATTAAAAAATGCCGTATTCCAGATTATAGACAAAGATGGTAAAGAAGTTGGAAAACTAACGACAGATGAAAATGGGAAAGCAACTTCTGAACTATTACTCTTAGGAAAATACACAGTAAAAGAAATCAAGGCGCCAGATGGATACATGTTATTAAAAGATCCAATTGAAGTAGAAGTTTCCTCACCATTACACAAGATTACAGTGGAAAACACAAAAAATGGATGGAACATACCTCATACAGGTGGTATAGGAACAACTTTATTTTACCTGATTGGCATGATCATAATGGTGGCAGCATTGGTTGTATTTTTCCGTAAGAGAGCTAAAAACAAATAGAAAAGAACAATAGGGAGAGGTAAAGTAAATGAAAAAACTATTTAGTATGCTATTAATCCTTGTATTCACATTTGCTATGATGCCTAGCACATTTGCAAATGCGGCTTCAAGAAGTACAGGTACGTTAACAATTCATAAGTATGAGCAAGAAAAAAATGGGACTCCAGGTGCGGAAGGTGACGGTTCTTCGAACCAAACAGTTCCTGCAGATGCAAAAGCATTACCAGGTGTAACATTTGAAATTAAGCAAATTGAATCATTTGAGAAAATCACAAATGATGGAACAATCGCAAAAGAAAGCGTAACACCAGTTACAACTGCAAAACCAATTCAAGTAACAACAGATGCAAATGGTCAAGCTGTATTCCCGGATCTACCATTAGGACGTTATGAAGTAAAAGAAATTGCTGGTCCAGCACATGTTAACTTAAATCCAAACACGTACACAGTTGATATCCCGATGACAGATAAAGAGGGTAAAGGCTTAAACTATGATGTTCATATGTATCCAAAGAATGAAATCAAACGTGGTGCTGTAGAATTAACTAAAACAGGTGCTGGCGATAAAGTATTAGCTGGTGCAGAATTCTCTGTATTTAAAGAAGATGGAACAGAAGTTCAAAAAGGATTAGTATCAGGTGCAGACGGTAAAATCCGTGTACAAGGTTTAGAGTATGGTAAGTATTACTTCCAAGAAACGAAAGCACCAACTGGATATGTGATTGATCCAACGAAACATGCGTTTTCGATTACAGAATCAGGTACAGTAAATGCGGATGGTACAATTACGTCTGGTGCTATCGTACCAGTAGCAATTAAAAACTTTGAAGAACCAACAATTGATAAAAAAATTAATGGGGATTCAGAAAATGCACCAATGAACCCAAATACAGAACATACTTATGATATTAAAACTTTAATTCCAGAGGATATTAAAGAGTACAAAAACTATGTAGTAAAAGACGTTCTAGATGATAAGTTAACAATTGTAGGAACACCAATCGTTAAAATTGATGGTGTAGAAGTAGATGCAAGTGTAGTAGAAGTAGTTGTAGACGGACAAAAAGTAACAGCGACAGTGAAAGACTTTACAAAATTAGATGGTAAAAAACAATTACATTTACAAATTGCAACAAAAATTAAAGAAGGTTTCCCAGCGGGAACACAAATTCAAAACAAAGCAACCATTGATTTCAAGAACAAAAATGATGTAACAGGGGAAAAAGAATCTAAACCTACAACGGTTACAGTAACAACAGGTAACATTGCTTTAACAAAAGTGGATGGTGCAGATAACAAAACGTTACAAGGTGCAGAGTTTGAATTACGTGACAAAGACGGTAAAGTAGTTGTAGTAGAAGGTAAAGAGGTAAAAGGTGTATCAGATGCAAATGGTGTCATCCAATGGAATAACATTCCTTACGGCAACTACCAAATCGTTGAAACAAAAGCACCAACGTATAAAAAAGAAGATGGAACAACAGGTTCTTACCAATTATTAAAAGATCCAATTGATGTAACAGTGGATGCAGATCACCAAGCAATTAAATTAAATGTTGAAAACAATAAGAGTGGTTGGGTTCTTCCAACAACAGGTGGTATGGGCACAGTGCTCTTCACTGTAGTAGGTCTATTACTAATGGCTGCAGCAGCATTTGTTTTCTTCAGAAAAAAAACAGTAAATAACTAATTCTTTACAATTTTATACTTATAGTAGTTACATGTGAAAAGAGGAGGGCCATTTGCTTCTCCTCTTTTCTATATCAGTATACGATAAAGGAGTCACTATGAAACGCAATATTATTTTTGGTTGTATTTTTGTATTAGGACTAGGGATTTTTTTATATCCAACAATCAGCAACTGGTTAGCAACTCGAACACATTACTCTCAGATTAGTTCTTATGATGCCAAAGTAAAGGCTCTTCAAAAGGAAGAATTAGAGCGTAGAGAAAAGGAAGCAAAGGAGTATAATAAGAACGTACAAAATTCTACTCAAACATTTGCAGATCCATTTGCAGAAAAAGAAAAGACTGGTGGAAAATCCTATGCGGATGCACTTAACATAGGAGATGTGATGGGATATGTGGAAATTCCTAAAATTAAGGTGAAACTACCTATCTATCAAGGAACTTCTGAGGAAGTATTAAGTCGGGGGGTAGGTTATTTAGATAAATCCTCCTTACCTGTGGGAGGAACAGGCACACATACGGTATTAACAGGACATCGAGGCCTACCTTCAGCAGTATTATTTACAGATTTAGATAAAATGAAAGAGTCAGACGTATTTTATATTCATTCTTTAGATAAGGTTCTTGCGTATCAAGTAGATCAAATTAAAGTGGTATTACCAAGTGAAACAGAGGATTTACTGGTTGTAAATAATCAGGATTACGCCACATTGCTGACTTGTACACCGTATGGAGTAAATACGCATCGATTATTAGTGAGAGGGCATCGGATCCCATATGAAGCAACAGGAAAAGAGAAACCAAGTGAAAATCTTTCAGAATCTCCTATTGTAGAAAATTGGGAGATCATTGCGGCAATCAGTATACTAATTATGAGTGTCTTCTTATTCCTAAAGAGAAGAAGAAAGAAAAAACTAGAAAGTAAATAGAGTTATAGTGTGTGGTGAAAATATGAAAAAGATGTTACTTAGTGCAACATTGTTTATTCTCGGATTTAGCATCTTTCTATATCCAACTGTTTCGAATTATATGAATCAACGTGTATACGAAACAGAAATAATTAATTATGAGAAGCGAGTAGGAAAGTTAAAAGATGAGGATTTACGTAATAAATTTAAAGTCATGCAAGCCTATAATGAGTCCTTAAAAGGATTATCTTTTTCTATGCAAGATCCTTTTAATAGTAATGATAAGAAAAATGAAGCCTTTGTAAATTTTATTAAGAAGAATGATGTACTAGGTACAGTCATCATTCCAAAAATTAATGAAGAACTTCCTATTTATTTAGGAGCAACTCAGGAACATCTTAGCATGGGAGTTGGGCAAATTGGTGGAACATCTTTTCCTTTAGGTGGACAAGATACGCATACGGTCTTAGCGGGCCATCGTGGTTATCATGGAGCTAAGATGTTTCGACATTTAGATCAATTACAGAAGGGTGATAGATTCTATATCCGTATTTTAGGAGAAGAATTAACCTATGAAGTAACAGGTCACGAAGTGATACTTCCTAGCCAAGTTGAAAAACTCGCTATTATAAAAGGAAAAGATAAGGCTACATTACTCACATGTGAACCTTATACTTCAAGTAAATATCGTTTACTCATTTATGGAGAAAGAGTAAATAATGAAATAAAAGAAAACAGTACAGAGAGCATGATTAAAATTAAGAAAAATCAAAAGCAAGATTTTGTAAAAACAATAAGTTTTATTGTTATAGGAATTTTAGTCATATTTATTGCTTTATTTGGTCTATTAAGAAGAAAGTAGCCTTTTCATTCATTAAAAATATAAGATAAAGAGGTTCTTTTCTTAAAAGGTTAAATTTTAGGAAAAGAGCTTCTTGATTTATAGTAAGCATTTATTTTTTAAAATTTCTATCATTCTGATTATCTGCCTTTTATCTTAAGTAGTACTTTAAAGTATACTTTTTTAAAAATTTATAGTAAAATTTTTCAGTAAAATTTCACATAGTATACATATTTGTATACTATGTGAAATTTATATATTTGTAATTAAAAGGAGGATAAGTATGAAAAAAATTGATATAGAGTACTTATGTAAGCTCGTCCATAACACATTTTATGTACCTGTATATTTTCTTTCGGGGGAAGGAGAAATATTACATTCTTTTACTTGCTATGATACATATAGCCCTTTTTATGCAAGCAGAGAAGAACATTTTCAGGCATTGTATCAAGAAAATGATCCTTACAATTTTCCGATTTTTAGGGGTAACCATTACTTAGAAAACTTTGTATTAATTCGGATTAAAAATCACGAAGGGATAAAAGGAACGATTGTCATCGGACCAACTACCTATCCAAAAGTAACAGATGAAATGGCAGGAAATCTTGTGAAAGCCTTTCATGCAAGTGAGAAGATACAGGAAGGCTTGTCTTACTATCAATCTCTACTTGAGATGAAAAAAATGACGTTACTTCATATAGGGATTTTCTTACATTACATGATTTTTCAAGAAAGATTAGATATTGATACCGTTTGGAAAAAAAATAAATTGTTAGAAGAGAAACCTTATAAAATGGTGAATCCAGATTTATATATTTCCAAACGTCGGCAAGATGATCCTAATAATTACAATATTGCTTTAGAACAGAAACTTTTTTCGCAAATAAAAGAAGGGAATAAAGAAAATGTGATTAAATATGCGTATTCTTTTCCTCAAGAAGATGCAGGAATCACATCTCAGGGAAACCAACTGAGAAATCAAAAGAATAATGGGATTATTGCTATTACGTTAGCTACAAGGTATGCGATTGCTGGAAATTTACCCTCAGATATTGCTTTTTCTCTTAGTATTTTATACATACAAACGCTTGAACAGTTAGACAATATGTATTCTGTTAATCGATTGATAGAAGATGCCTTATGTACGTTTGCAGATCGTGTAAAGGAATACAAAACAAAGAAGTATTCAAATACGATTACGACATGCTTAAACTACGTAAGCAATAATATCTACCATGAAATTTCACTAAATGAGCTTGCTGATTTTTTAGGAGTTAATCCAACCTATTTATCTAAATTATTTAAAAAAGAAGTAGGAATTCCTTTGAGCCTGTATATTCAAAAAGAACGAATAGAAGAAGCAAAAAAATTATTAACCTTAACTTCCTATACCTTAGCAGATATTTGTCTGTGGCTTAACTTTAATGATCAAAGTTACTTCACTAGAGTTTTTAAAAAAATAACGACAATGACACCAAAACAATATCGTGAAAAACACACTGTAATTTAAAAATATTATGTGACAAACATGTCCAACTTGGTCCATTAGGAATGAAAGTTTCATATAAAAATCTATATTTCTATGTGAAAGAATATGTGTTTATACATCTATTCATAGTATATAATGTAACTTCTTTTTACAAAGCCAATAGATGTACTAAAATCAACAAATTGCATGAATGCATCACAGATTTCGCGATACGGGAAAGCCCATACCGGACTTTTGTCCGCCTTTAGGCATGGGACGAAAGTATCGCTTTTTCATAAATATACATTTATGCTTTTTCTTTTTCCGGCAGAAGACTTCCTCCTCAATTGGTGAGTAGGTGTAATAGTACCAGTAAATAGGTAGAAGGTGAATGTCGTCTGGCGTAAGTTAAAATGCTTGATATTATATACCTCCACAGTTTCCTCTTTGAAAACTCAAGATATGGGGTTGCAGAAAAATTGTTCGAGTCGTAAAAGATACAGCGTTCTATTATCCAGGCTTGCCGAATTTACAAAAATCAAGCTAAAGTAGGAAGCTTGGTGTGTCAATGAACAAGAGATTTCCGTTCTCGCTGTAGGAATTCTACAGACAGAGCCAGCTAAGATAATGAGTGGTTATATCTAAGTCGTGAGCAGTTCATGAAATTAGCTTTGCTTTACATATCCAAGTTTGTGTTTGCTTTTTTTCATCATTTATAAGTTCAATACGAATTTCTAATTTAATTCCGATATCTAAAAATAAATCTCCTTTATAATAAATTTGAATATTTTTCTCCTTTTTTATCTTAGTATTTTTTAAGAATCCATACCTTCCAGAAAGACCATTAATAAAGTTTCTTATTACATCTTCTAACTTATAAATTGAACTATATTCTTTTTCAATATTCCATTGATCAATAACCACAGTATTTTTAGAATGATTCAAAATAATTTTTTTCAGTTGTTCTTCAGAATCCTTTTCTAAAAGTAATTTTTCAACATTTATATTTAAAATTCTCCAAGAATCTTCAAGTTCTAATTGTAGTTCTAAATCTTCTAAGCTACTAAAATACATATTTAAAAAGTGATGTCCATTCGTACCAATCAAAGCATATTTATCTTGAATTAAACAATCTATTGATAGTTTGGATACAATGTATATTCCAGTTAGTTTTTCACCAGAAAAAATTTGAATAATAGTACCTAATCTTATTTTATTTTCCATGAATTTCTCTTCCTTATTTAAAATTGAAATAGAATATTCACCTCCAATAATTTTTATCGTCTTCTGACAGAGTACTCTCTCCTCAAGCGTATGAAGAGCGTTAGCCCAACGGGAGGTGGGAGGTGAATTCAGTAGGCATAGCCTACTGAATTAGAAACCGGTTAGGTTTCTGTACTTAGGAATCTTCCGCTTCAAACAGTCCACAAGGATGTTAAGTGGTGAGTAGTTCAATAAAGTTTTGTACCGCTCCAATAATTCAACTACCTTAAATATTAAATACTTCTAAATTCACTACTATTTTGTTGATTATTAGAATTAATTAATTTTTTACCTTAATAATATCTCTATTAGGGTATTTATTTTTTTATCTTGTACACTGTAATAAACTTCGTATCCCTTTCGATTACTAGCTAGTATTTTTTGTGATTTCAATATAGCTAGATGTTGAGATGTGGTAGACTGTGGCCTTTCTAAAAAGTCTGCTATTTGATTTACAGTGCATGGACCTCTTTTATTAAGTTCTATTACTATTTTAATTCTTATTGAATGTGATATTGCCTTTAAAAGGTTAGCGTTTTCTTTATAAATAGACATTTAAATTTTTCTCCCTAACGTGTATTTCTATTAATGGTTGAATTAAAAATATATATAAGATTAATTATTTTATGAAAATTAATTGTGAAATCTTCCTGTTTTTATAAGTGAAATAATGCTTGTCATTTATCGATTTGAGGATAACAAAACATTGGTATTGTAAAGTAAAAGTAATGTTTAATAATTACTCCAGGGTATTTACTGATTCTCTTTGTATACAAAAGATATACCTTATACCTTAAAGAATTTATAATTTAACAATTATAAAATGTAAATATAAAAACTATTTTGTTATAAGGATAATGGATATTGCAATAAATTGATTGTAGTATTTTTGCAATTATTGTATTTATTTGAGGGCGGATATTCTTTTTTGTTTTCTTATGTAAATTATGTGACTCATTAACGGTTTATTTTGTAAACCTGGGATGAAACATAACTGTTTGATTGCAATTCCATTCTAAAATTTGAAATTGGAATTTCTTAATCAATTACGTGTTCAAAGATGTAGGGAAGATTTGAAATGCCTATAAAAGTGTACCTTTATAAAGAGTTTCGAGTTGTAGGTTAGTAACTAGAAATGAAACCAATTTTTTGTTGATTTATCACTTTAATTTTATTAACGAATAAAAAAGCCCTATACTTCATTGAAGTATAGGGAAGAGACAGAAATTAATCAGTTATTAATTTCGAATAGATACTTAAATCGATGAATTTTCCATTTGATTTTTCACTTTTTCTTAGCGTTCCTTCTAACGTGAATTTTAATTTTTTTAAAACACTTATGGAATTTAGATTCTCAGGTTCAACTTTTGCTTCAATGCGGTTTAGCTTTAAATTAGTAAATGCATAGTCTAATAAAGCGGAGATTGCTTCAGGTGCATATCCTTTGCCCCAGAATGCTTTTGAAATATCATAACCAATCTCAGTTTTAGAGTTTTCAAAATCTAAGAAATTATAACCACATGAACCAATGATTTGATTAGATTTTGCTTCGATAATAGTAAATCGGAGCGCTTTATTACTTTGAGCCATCTCGTTTAGAAATTTAATCATGTCTTTTGCTTGATCCTCAGTATTGAAATTAATAATATTCATGAATTTCGTAACATCTGGATCAGACCATATTTTAAATAAACTTAATGAATCGGATTCTTTTGTTTTTCTTAAATGTAATCTTTGTGTGTATAATTCTGTAATCAATACTTTTACCTCCATTATATTAGTGATGGGTAGATTAAAAATATTGATATCTGCGCATAATTCAGCCCTTTCTACTCTCAGTTATTATTTATTATACATGAGAGAAATAGAGAGAGGGAATTATGTGATTTTTTATATCTACTTTGTTTCTTAATTGTTTTTTCTATTTAATAGCACAAGTGATTTCATTAAAATGAAAGGGGAAAATCCTTAGCTTTACTTCAAGTATCAGTACGTGATTGATATTAGTAATAATAGAATAGTTAATTAAACTTTAGGGGAGGAACAATAATATGGCAAAAGTTCTAATGTTTAATTTTCCAGGAGAGGGACATATTAATCCGACAATTGCACTTATCGAAGAACTAATAAAAAGAGGCGAGGAAGTTATTTACTATTGCGTAGAAAAGTATAGAAGTAAAATAGAGAATACAGGAGCTGTATTTCGACCATATGAAAATTTCATATCACAAATAGACATGGTAAAAAGAATGAGTAGGCAAATGGATTCTCAAGAACTATTATTACACATGGTAAAATCCATGGATAAAATAATAGAGGTAATTTTAGAAGAAGTAAAAGAAGAAGAATACGATTATGTTATATATGATAATAATTTTGCTGTTGGATGGATCATAGCAGAAGTATTACAATTACCTAAAATTTCTTCATGTACAACATTTGCCGTTACTAAAAAGATGGCCTCTACTCTTATGAAAAATCATGGAGAAGAAAATAAAAAATCTCCTTCATATCAGGAAGTCATGTATATTTTAAAAAAATGGGAAGATATGTATGGTATTACCCTTAATGAAAGACAAAATGTAATGACATGCCCGGGGGATATTACAATTGTATATACATCAAAATTGTATCAACCAAATGTAGAGGAATTTGATGATTCTTATATATTTGTCGGGACTTCTATTGCACAGCGTAAAGATGTAGAGACTTTTTCCTTAGAACAGGAAAAGGGAAACGAGCTTATTTTTATTTCTATGGGAACAGTATTTAACGAACAACCTGACTTTTATTACACATGTTTTGAAGCATTTCGAGATAGCCCGGTTACTGTCATATTAGCTGTAGGAGAACAAAATGATATTAGTCAATTAGAAAATATCCCTTCTAATTTTAAGCTATATAATTACGTTCCTCAATTAGACATTCTACAAGATACTGATCTATTTATTACACACGGAGGAATGAATAGTTCTAGTGAAAGTTTGTATTTTGGTGTTCCTATGCTAGTTATTCCAGTTATGGGAGATCAGCCTATAGTTGCTCAAAGAATAGAAGAATTAGAAGCCGGAGTTCAGTTAAATCGAAATTTGCTTACTCCAGAAATATTACGTAATACAGCAATGCATGTGTTATCAAATGATATTTATACAAAAAATAGCCATAGAATTGGAAAATCTTTAAAAAATGCTGGAGGATATAATAAGGCAGTCGATGAAATTGAAAACTTTAAATTTAAAATGAATATTAAGTAAAACAAAACTACTGTGACTTTAAAAGTGAACTATGAAAATGATTTATATGGAGGGAACTAAAATGAAGATTTTAGAACAAAAATATCAAGAAACTAACTATCTACAATCTTATGAGAAAAGTCTAAAATTATGGCCAACTAGTTTTTTATCTTATTTTGTGGAAACATCTCAAGGAAAGACCCATATTATTGAAAGTGGTAATAAATTAGCACAACCTCTCGTATTACTCCATGGAGCGAAGATGAGTTCGACAATGTGGTATCCAAATATCTTACACTGGAGTAACCATTTTAGAATAATATGTATTGATATTTTAGGGGATAAAAATAAAAGTGTTCTCAAAAAAGGCTTTACAGATCGCTTAAGTTACGCACTATGGTTAAAAGAAGTACTACATACATTAGAAATTAATAACATAAACATTGTAGGGTTGTCATATGGTGCTTTGCATACTGTTAACTTCTTGACATTTTTTCCAGAGAAGGTAAATAAGGCTGTAATAATGAGTCCTGCAGCAACGTATATTCCTTTTCATCCTTTGTTTTTTTCCTATGCTTCAGGAATGATGAATAGTAGGGAAGGGGTCGAGAAATTTTTAGAGTGGATTTTTGATAATCGATACACTATTCATCCTTATATTCAAGAACAATTGATAGCAGGAATGATGTGGAATAATTCAGTGAAAAATGAAACTCCAACAGAGCAGGGATTTCCATATATTTTTACGAATCAAGAGTTAGCCAAAATTCAAACGCCAATGCTGTTAATGTTAGGAGAGAATGAAGTAATGTATAACCCAATAGAAGCTTTCAAATGTGCTGAAAATTCATCACCCAATCTAACTATAGAATTGGTGAAGAATGTAGGTCATTTAATGTCTTTAGAAAATCCTCAATATATAAATAGTCGTATAATTGAATTTTTAAATGAACGAAGCATCTCTAGTGCCTCATTACAGATGCTTCATTAGCCGTTTCACTTTTAAGAACTGTAATATTTAAACTAAAAAAGCAATCTTTTTATTGAATATGTGAATTTTTATCTGTCAATTACTTAATATTTTTCAATTAGCTAAAACAGTAAGGAGCTCAATTAATTGTGTAAACATGAAAATATTTACTAGTACTAACACTGTAGATATTGATTTATTTGTAAAATTAACAACCTTTTCGAAAAAAGTTTATTCAAAAAACTTTTCTAAAAACACACTTCAAAAGGTTCAGGATAATCTTTTGAATCATATATGAAATGTTGGAGAAGGGTCTTCCTTTAAGGTAATGCAACTTCTGTAATTCATATTCATAATATATATTATAATAGGATAAGAATGAGCGCATCTTACAAAAGGTAAAATGAGTCTAGTTCAGTAAATCTAAAAAATTTAGTCGCTTTATGTGTATGGGAGCTTCTATGAGAAAAGACACCTTAAGGTGCCTTTCTCCGACTTGAATTACTTTTATTTTAAACCACTAATATATCTTTAATCTTTCATATGATATTTTATCATTTATTTCAGCTAGTTGCATGAAACTGGTGAAAAATAGGTTATTTTTTGTAAATTCCTTTTCTCCATATCCACTCAATAGGACCATAGCGGAAATATTTACTCCAAATTTTGCTGAAAATAATTTGTACAAAGATAATGAAAACCCCGAAGATACATAGTTGCCAGTAATATACGTGTGAGACATCTTTAAAGTACAATGAAAGAATGACAAGAGTTAGTATACTTTGGCTAATGTAATTCGTTAAAGCATACTTGCCTACGTTCATAAAGGGGTGCAGCCGCTCTATATATTTTTTATTCTCACAAACCCTAAGTAGGGTACAAATATAGAATATAGCTAACGTTTTCCCTCCAAATAGAATCCATAGTTTAATATCCTGAGAGTAATAGACATCCGTTTTTATAAAATAGTAGATAATAGGACAAGAGAGAAGACATGAAATGCATAACGAACTCCACTGTAAAAATCTAATTTCCTTTATTAATTGCGGTATCCTCTTAAAAATATCTTTCTTACCAGCCCATAAACCGATTAAAAATAAGCCTATATATTCCGGAATTCCTATTAGTAGTTGTTGGAATTCCTCGGTCATTAGAAAGAACAGACGGGCTTTTATTTGATGTGAATAATGTGTAAATAGATTTACTGTTTGATTGGTAGTATTGCCTGTAAACATATATTGATAGTGATTTGGTACTGCAGAAATAGAAGAACTTGCTTGTATAAATAAAATAGCATGTAGTGTATAGCTAACAAGTAGAGAGATGCAGCCAACTAGAAAAATAAGCTTTGTAGATCGCTTATAAAAGAACAATAGGATAAAACCAGCTAAGGCATATGCGTGTAGAATATCTCCATACCATAGAAAGATAAAGTGGAATAAACCAAAGAGTAGCAAAATGCACAATCTACGGCTAAACAGCTTATAAATAGAATAGCCTTTTGCTTCCGCGTTTTTTATAAAGATATAAAATCCTACCCCAAATAAGAATGCAAAAATAGTATAGAACTTTGCTTGTATAAATAAATCTATTAAAAAACGAATCACTTTATCTGTACCGGAGTAACCGGCCTGGTTAAAGGGATCTAGTCCCGTCATAGTAGGTAGATTAGCAAATAGGATACATAGTATGGCTATACCCCTTATTATGTCTAAAGAATAAATGCGGGCGTTTTGTTGCATGTAAATTCTCCTTTCTTACAAAGAAAAACGAGCACTATATTAAATAGCGCTCGAATTACGTCTCGCAAAGAATCCGTCATATGTAGCAGCTGACACTGCCCCTTCTAGGCGTTCAACTTCTTCGCCTCTATTGTAAGCTACAACAACTGGAGTACCAGGAATGTCGAACTCTTGAAAGGCACTTTGATTTTCTGGTGTAGAGATATCAATGCGATAGATGGTTCTATCATGCTTTTTGGACATACTATTGATATCTGGTGCAGCCTTTTTACAATAATGGCAGGTTGGTTGATAGTAATACGCAATAAATTCTTCATGGGATTGTATCTTTTGCTTTAATTCCTCTTTTGAAATATCTTTTATATTTTTTGGTGCACTTTCTGCATCTACAGCAGATACAATTGTTTTTTCAGGTGTTACTATTTCTGTTTTGACTGATTCATTTTTAGTTAAAGTAAAGATCGTGATACCAATAACACATAGAGTTGTTATAACTGCTCCGATTTTGTAGATTTTTTTCATAGTAAATTCCTCCTTAAAGTAAAAAAAGGACAAACCTCGCCCGAGTTAACAGGGCGTAAGGTTTGTCCTTCACGCTACGTACAATAGAGTATAAACAATGGAAACAAATTTTCTATCTATATTTTAACATAGAATCCATATAAAATACTATACAAATTTTAGGGTGCAAAGCAAAAAATAACAAGACATATTTAAAATTTCACGTACCGAATGATTATTAAAAAATCATACAAAAACCAAAGACCTATGGTTTTTAAGCTTCTTAATTACTGTTATTATTTGTTTGGTTCTGAAACGCCCAAGAATTATGAGTATGTGTAAGATCATATTCTTCATATAGAGGTCTCGACGCATCGTCCAAGCTAAGGTTTTGGAGTACCTTATAAGGGTACGGAAACGATTCTCGGTATGAGGAGTCAATCAGGGGTTTAATTACAAATCAAAAAAGAACTTTATTCAAGTTCTTTTAATCTACGATACAGAGTGGTCTGACTCACACTTGTAATTTGGCATATTTCTTTAACAGTTTTATTGGTATGCTTTCGCAATTCAATCGCATGATTCATACCTGGGTGCTTATCCGTATATTTCTTCAATCTTCCTCTATACAACAAGAAGTTTCTGATGTTACTACTTCTTTTTGTATAGAGGATGCAGAAGAGCAACATGAAGATTCCTTTTCTGGTTAGGTTCACAACAAGAAGCAGAAGAGGTATTCACTGTTTTCGCAGTATCAGTGTTACTACTACAACATGAATCTTTCTTAGCGATTGGAACAATTGGAATCTCTTTTTTAGAGGAACAACATGAGTTTGTTTCTTTTGTTTTTTCTATTTCCACAGTATCTTTGTCACTACTACAACAGGAAGTCTCCTCAGTAGCAACGGGAACAATCGAAAGTTCTTTTTTGAAGAGAAACATGATGAATCTTCCTTTCGTATTCCTTCTTTAGGAGAAGTTGATGAAGATTCACTGTGAGAAGAAATTTGACAGCAACTCGTTTGTTTTTCTTTCTTTTTTATCTGTCATGACAACTCTCTCCCTTTTGAGATAAGCATGCATCGTTTTTATCACATGATGCTACCTCGTTTTGAACTATATGAAATACAACGTCAAACATTGTAAGTAACTGTTCGATTTGTGCATTTCGTAAAGAATAGTAGACATACTTTCCTTCTTGTCTTCCAAGAATAATGCCATATCCTTTTAAACAGTTCAGGTATTGAGATATGTTTGACTGATTTCCGTTGATGATTTCTACAATTTCAGATACCGTTTTTTCCCCATCCATCATACATTGAAGAATCTGAAGCCTTGTTTTATCAGCAAAGCCACGGATAAATTTGGCTTTTATATCTAAAGTATTTGTATTGCACAATTGTATTCACTCCAATCGCATTAATAATTACTAATATGTGTGTCAAAATAAATTAAAAAAGTCTGAAAAATATCGTTTTCTCAATTTTCATCTATGAAGTGCTAAGGATAAATTGAATAAAAATTCCTTGACGTAGAAAAAGGGAATGTTATAATTAACGAAAACATATGAACATATGAACAATCGTTCATATGTAAAACTTGAAAAGTAGGTAATGGGGGTGAATGCGTGTTAGACGTTATTGTAATTGGTGCTGGGCAAGCTGGATTAAGTATGGGCTATTACTTGAAAAAAGAAGGCTACGATTTTGTAATACTAGAGAGAGAAAAGAGAATTGGAGATTCGTGGAGAAACAGGTATGACTCTTTGGTTCTATTTACACCTAAATCTTATAGTTCATTGCCAGGTATGAAATTAAAAGGAGATAAAAATGCGTTTCCTACAAAAGATGAAATTGCAGATTATCTTGAAATATATACTGTTCATTTTTCGTTACCAGTACAGTTGGAAACGACTGTACATAAAGTACAAAAAACAGAAAGTACATTTAAAGTATCTACCGATAAAGGAGTATTTCTTTCTAGGCATGTTATCATCGCATCTGGTGCTTTTCAGAAACCATTTATTCCTTCAATTTCTCAACACCTCTCACAAGAGGTATTTCAAATTCATTCTTCTCAATATCAATCACCAAAGAAAATGCCAGGTGGTCCTGTCCTTGTAATAGGAGGAGGAAACTCTGGTACACAAATTGCGACTGAACTTGCAGAGAGTCGAGATGTAACGATTGCTATTAGCCATTCATTTAAATTTTTGCCAATGAAAATTATGGGAAAAAGCATATTTCATTGGTTAGAAAGGATTGGTCTCTTATATGCAGGAACTGATACAAAACGTGGATTATGGTTTCGGAAACAAAGTGATCCTATTTTTGGTTTTGAATTTAAAAAATTAATTCATAATGGAAATATTGAAGTCAAATCAAGAGTGACACAAACACGTGAAAGAGAAGTAACTTTTGACGATTACAGTACGATAAATGTACAAAATATTATTTGGGCAACAGGTTTTACTCCTGACTACAAATGGATAGATATAGAAGGGGTTTTAGATGAAAAAGGTTTTCCTATTCATAACAGAGGTGTCAGTCCAATCAAAGGATTATATTATATTGGATTACCGTGGCAACATCAAAGAGGATCAGCACTTATTTGTGGAGTAGGAAGAGATGCCAAATTTTTATATTCGGTTATAAAAAGTGTTTTTTAAATAATGATATTCATAAATCTGGATATTTATTTATTAATAAAAAAGGAAAGAAAAAATTGTTAAAATTATTTGTCCAGTTCAAGCAGAAAAATCTACACTTATAAAAATAAAAAAATGGTTATTTACTTTATAGCATTGAATTTAGTGGCCACATATACTGGCTATTAAGTTATATGTAAAGGGGGACTACTGTATTGGGTAGATGATAAGTATGATAATGAAGTGCCGATTCATGAAACAGCTGTTAAAATCTCTTATGACGTTTGAATATATTGCTTTCATACAATTTTTAAATAGATTTCTCAATCTTTAAATATAATATGTGCAGGTGGTGAGACAAAAATGAGCAGGGATGAAGAACTTAAATGTTCAAACGAAATTAATAATGCTATTGATTTTGACTTTTATAAAACATTATTTGATCCTGTTAGAATTGAAATTATTAGATATTTAGCTGTTTATGGAGTGAAATAGACTAACAGATAGACTAATGCTTATATCTGGAAAGGTAGGCAATACAGATTCTATGAGACCACTTGAAGTCACGGTTATAAATCATAGCGATATTGTACCTTAACTATAATAGATCGAGATAGAAAAAAAAGGGGGTATTATATGAAATTAACAATACTTGTCGATAATAATACATTCATTGATCGCTACTTCTTCGGAGAACCAGCACTTTCTTTTTTTATTGAAGATGATAATAAACGGATTTTATTTGATACTGGATACTCTGATGCTTTTATAAAAAATGCAGAGAAGATGAGAATTGATCTAAGGGACTTAGATTGGGTTGCTTTATCACACGGACATGTCGATCATACATGGGGACTCACGCATTTAATTAGGTTGCATATGGAAGCAAAAGGTGAGCACATAATACATAATACGCCTACAATCATTGGTCATCCTTTAGTTTTTGAAAGTAAATTACTGGATCCAGTAGGTGAGATAGGAAGTATCTTATCTTACAATAAATTAAACAGACATTTCCCTATTCGCTTATCTAAACAATCATTTTGGCTGACTGATAAATTAGTGTTTTTAGGTGAAATTAAAAGGAAATTTGATTTTGAAGGTAAAGAAGTTATGGGGAAAGTTTCTACTACAAAAGAAGAATTTGACGATTATGTTTTTGATGATACTGCATTAGTATATAAATCATCTGAAGGGCTAGTTATTATAGTAGGATGTGCTCATTCTGGAATATGTAACATTATTGAATATGCTAAAGAAGTATGTGATGAAGAAAGAATAGTAGATATCATAGGAGGATTTCACTTATTGAATCCATCAAATTTTCAATTAGAGAACACTGTAAAGTATATAAAAGAAATTAGACCCAATAAGCTTCACGCCTCTCATTGTACAGATTTACATTCTAAGATAGCTCTATCCACAGTTACTAATATAGAGGAAGTGGGAGTGGGGTTACAACTAGAGTATTTCTAGTTCAATTATATAGGTCCCTAGAACGATAATTATGTAAATGAGCCGTCCATATGGAGTACGGTAACCATTTCTTCTTTTTGGAGCCACTCACAAAAGGGTTCTGGTGCAAATAAATAATAAATTAAACCAAAAGCGAGAATTCTCACCGAAATCTTTTTTATGCCGTTAATCCAAACAGTTGATTGATAAAGATATTCTGATTTTGGACAGACTGATTCTGCAAATCAATCTACTTTTTTAATCATATGCATCGCTTCTACACCACTTAAGATAGACACGGCCGTTTGGAATGATTTGAACCCAAACATAGAGTGTATCCGTCTTTTAATAAAACGATAATCTTGTTCCACAATGTTATTTAAATATTTGAGTTGCCTCGTTTGGATGCCTGCAGGCATCTTTTTTTCTTTCTTCAATGTTTCAATAGCGACTGGATAAGCTGGATTTTTGTCAACTGTAATTACACGGGGTTTAGAAACATGAAGAGACTGCAAAGCTTTCTTAAAGACAAGCTTTGCAGTCTTATGATTTCTGGCCTTACTCAGATAAAAGTCAATCGTGTTTCCTTCAGAATCAACGGCACGATATAAATACATTCCAATGTCCTTTTACTTTTATATACGTTTTGTCAACCCTCCATGAATCGTTTGTTTGCTTAAGATGACGTCGGATACGCTTATCCAACTCAGGCCCATATTGATGAACCCAACGCATAATGGTTGTATGGGCTAATGATAATCCTCTTTCTCCCATCATTTCCACCATTTCCACCAAATCGCGAAAACTGAGGTTGTACCGCAAGTACCAACGTACAGCTAATAGAATGATAGCTGGCTGATAATGTTTCCACTTGAATGTCTGTTCTTTTTGCATACTGATCACACACCTTTTATAGAATAATCGTATCAGTATGTCCAATGTTTAGAGATTATTTGCAAGCATCTTCATTTTTTGCACCAGAACCACATTTTATACAGACCATGGAAGTGATTTTACGTCCAACCATTTGGAGCAAGTAGAGGTCCCACCAACATAACGCGAATTTCGTACGCTAAGGAATTTTTCATTTAAAAAACTTGATTTTTCCGTACGTTAGGAAGGTTCCATAAACGGTATTTGCTGTTTTGTAGGATACTTTATTTTGGGTAATGAGTTTTGGAACTAAATTTCAAACATATTTCAGTCAGTTTTGATAAATATAAATAAAGTTCCTTAAACGACGAGTTTTGGAACGCATATTGGGTTTAAGAAATATTGACAGGATGCTTTTTTTGATAAAATGCGCTTTTTTAATTTTGTTCCACAATCGGGCCAGATTGTGGAGTAAATAACAAGTGCGCCTTTAGTTTTCTGAAAATTGCTATTTAACAGTCATGCATTCTTCAATCATGCTAACTCCTGTTAATAGTCGATTGGTTGTGAAGGGGGGAACAATACTTATTTTAATTGAATACTTTAATTCACAAGTCAATTTTGATTGTTCTGTTATTTTTAATATATTTTTTAAAGAAAAAGGTTGAAACTATACACTATTGTCGTTATAATCAATAACATAAACGACAATGGTGTATAGTTTTTATGTACCCTTTTGTCAATCATTATGGAGGAGTGTTTATGGCACCAATAGTTAGCGAAGAATATAAAAAAGAGAGAAAGAGAGAGTTGATAGAAGCAGCCAAGAAGGTGTTTATTGAGAAAGGATTTGTTCGTACATCTATGCAAGATATCATGGACAAAGCTGGAATATCTAGAGGTGCATTGTATAGTTATTTCGACAATATTGATCACGTGTTCATCGAAGTCTTAAAATATGATGACCAAAAAGACAATCAATTTTTTGTGCCATCTGATAAAAGTCCTCTATGGCCGCAATTAAAAAACTGGATTGAAGAACAGCAAATTTATATTGAGACAATTGACCAAACATTGCTCTATGCAAAGGCAGAATTCTTCTTATCATATAATTACGCAAATAATAAAGATAATTTCCCCTACATTTCTGAGCGTTATAATCGAACTACTGAAGCTATAGAAGAAGTATTAAATGAAGGTATGCGTAAAGGTGAATTCAGAACGCAACAATCTACTCGTTCTATTGCGAGATATATCCTATCATTTATAAACGGTTTAATGTTGGACACGTTTCAATTGGGACATGAACAAACAGAAGTCAAGAATCAGTTATCCATCTTACTTTTCTCTTTAGAAAGATTAATTAATCCAAAACATGTAAAATAGGAGTGAATTTTATGTTGTTTGAATCATCAAGAATGAGACTTAGAAAAATGACAAAGGAAGATACAGAACTATATCACAAATGGAGAAATGATGTGGAAGTTATGCATTCCACCAACCCATCTTTAGATGTTTATCCGATGGAAGAGACTAAAGAATTTGTAGATCACGTTATTTTGGATTCACATACAGCCAAAAGCTACATCATGACTGAAAAAGGAAATGAAATACCAATTGGTATTGTATCATTAATCAACATTGATAATAAAAATAGAAATGCTGAATTTATTATTGACATCGGTGAAAAGGAATATTGGGGAAAAGGTTATGGTTCAGAAGGGGTGAAATTACTGTTGGATTACGTTTTTTACGAAATGAATCTACATCGAGTTTCACTTAGAGTATTTTCATTTAATAACAGAGCTATTAATTTGTACACTAAAATTGGTTTTCAACAAGAAGGAAACAGTAGACAAAGTTTATTTAGAAATGGTGAATGGCATGACATCATTCATATGGGAATCTTGCAAAATGAATACTTTGGAAATAAAGTGAAAATGTGAAAATAATTCTTTGTAGGGTGGGGTTATATGGAAGTACAAAGAAATGACAAGTAATTTAGTGTTATTCCTATTATGATATCTTTATTGCTGGCAGGATTTATAGGTTTATTTTTCGAGACAGCCCTAAATATGGCTTTCAGTGATTTAATGCAGGTGTTTCAGATAAATGCATCTACCGTTCAGTGGTTAACAACGGGTTACCTTTTAACCATTGGCGTTTTAGTACTTATTTCGGCACTTCTAATCCAATGGTTTTCTACAAGAAAGTTATTTATAACTTCAGTAGTATTTTCTATTTTAGGTTCAATATGTGCTGCAATTGCTCCAAGCTTTAGTTTGTTATTAATAGGGAGAATGCTTCAAGCAATTGGTACAGGAATACTCCTTCCGTTAATATATAATGTTGTTTTAGTAGTTATTCCTCCCAAAAAGCGGGGGACGTCTATGGGGTTAATGGAATTGGTAATGATGACATCCCTTGCACTTGGACCTACAATTTCTGGGCTAGTGATTGAAACCCTAAGTTATCATTGATTATTTTGGTTAGCGATTCCCTTCTATGTAATTGCTCTTTTGTTTAGTGTGTTTTATATGAAAAATGGTTTTACAATAACACCAAGCCAAAAATCGATATATTGTCTATACTTCTATCTACAGTTGGATTTTTGGGAATAATATATGGTTTTGGTAGTGTAGGGCAAAGTGAAAGTACATCAATTGCAATAGTGAGTTTAATTAACGGTATTTTATCACTGATTCTATTCTCTATAAGGCAGTTTTCTATTAAATCTCCTATTGTCAATTTGAAGGCTTTAAAACAGCCGATGTTTGCATTAGGTACTCTGACAGTGATGGCTACTATTATCAGGCTAATCTGCTTTTACCTATTTATCTTCAAGAGGGTATGGGCTTTACCGCCTTGATAGCAGGGCTAATTTTACTCCCAGGCGGGATTTTGAATGGGATCATGTCTCCTATTAATGGCCGATTATTTGATAGATTTGGTCCAAGGTGGTTAGTGATTCCTGGTTTTTTCATAGCCTTTGTTGTACTTTGAATTTTCTCCAATGTTGATTCAGGTACATCAATTGAAGTAATAATCAAACTGTATATGTGTTTGATTATTACTTCAATGGTTATGATGCCAGCGCAAACTAATGGATTAAATCAATTGAATGCAGAACTATATCCTCATGGTTCTGCGATAATAAATACAATGCAACAAGTGGCAGGCGCCATTGGTACGGCAACAGCTACAACAATGATGACAATAGGACAACAAAATTATTTATCTGGCATCACCAATCCGACAAGCCCTGAAAATATAGTGGCTTCTTTCACTCAAGGAGTACAAAATGCTTTTATATTTGCTATGGCGGTGTCGCTTATTGGATTAGTTTTAGCATTCTTTATCAAACGTGTAAAAGTTGAAGACAAAATCCAAAAATGTATTTAAAGTAACATCGGCTTAAATTGAATAACGATCTTCAACAATCGGGCGCTTTAATAGAGTAAAATAACTCCTAAAGTGACACATAAGATGGATCAAGCTATCCGGTTTGTAGGAACAAATCAAAAAAAGAGTCTCCCTTTTTGAAGGGACTTTTTAGTTATGTGGAAATTAACTTAACCCCAAGATAACATCTCTTGAAAGGGAGTATTTTTATGTTATTCAGGTTTATTGAGGAGTTTTCGTTTGAAGCAACTTTAACCCCATACCAATAAAAATCAGTCCTGTTATCTTATTTAGAATCATTCCTACCTTTTGGTTTCCTCTTAATTTTTTTGTGACATATGAAGAGAAATAAGCAACAAACAAACACCACAATAGTCCAGTCACTGTAAAAGTAAGTCCTAAAATGATAAAAGGCATAGGACCTGAAGCCTTTGTATCTATAAATTGCGGAAGAAATGCAATAAAGAATAAGGAGACTTTTGGATTCGTAAGACTTGTTAAAAGTCCTTGTAAATATATCTTTCTAATGTCCAATTTATTGAAGGAGGCTTGGAAAGCTACATTTGTCTTATCAAGTATCATTTTAATCCCTAAATATACAAGATAGATAACACCTATAACCTTAATGGTGTTAAATAACACAACGGATTTTGTAAGTATAATAGATAAACCAAAAGCAACCAATAACGTATGAACTAAAGAACCAGTAATAATACCAAAAACAGAATACACACCTGCTTTTCTACCTTGTGAAATACTTCTCCCCACAATATACATGGTGTCTGCGCCAGGAATTAGATTTAATAAAATCCCTGTTAGTAAAAACACTTCATAATTAATAATACTGTACATTTTAGCACCCCTATCTATTTTTTTTGCAACCTTATTAATATTAAATAAAAGAAAAAGAATAATATTTTTTATTTATTCAATAAAATCAGTGGTTTTTTGATTTATAGCCATTAACACTGAATATGCCTTCTTTTTGTTTGTAAAGAATCCCTCCATAAATAGTTTTTATTTTCATACATTATAAGATATTACTTAACTCATAAATTTGCATAAAATTATCGGTTTTAAAGGCTAATATCGCAAAATTATTTTTCAAAATAACTCATATACTTGCAGAAAGTTTATTTTTAAAGCATAAAATTCAATTGAAAATATTGTTCCCCCTGTTTAAAAATAAATAAGTTATTTTATAAAATCTAAGAACACTCCGTTTCCTACTTGTGCAACAAACGGGCCAGATTATTGAGAAAAAAACAAGTCACTTCAAATTTTCTGAATATTATGGGAGGATGTAAATACTGTGAACACTGTATATTTATTGTTTAATTGATCTTATAATAAAAAAAGCGCGTAAATTGAATGGAAAGGAGCAATAACATGATTACAAATCAACAATTAGTAATAAACAATTTGGAAGAAAAATTAAAAGTATTTACTCATGCAGTTAGTGGAGAACTTACAAAAGAGGAAGATTTCATCATAGCAAATACAGAAATTCCTACTGATACATTCAATGTAGTAGTGCCGCAATCTCCAAATATCAAAAATACAGTTAAGATTAGACATGGAATCGATAATTTTTCGCATAAAAAATATCCTTTTAGTATTTGGATTGATGCTCAGTATTTAACTGAGGATTGGACAAAACTTATGCAAGAATATGATCTAAAAGAAGCGGAACGTAATGTAATGATGAAACTTGAAAATACTCTTAATGTTGGTCAAAGAATTTCCCATCAACTTATGATTACTAATGTGAAAAATAATGAAGACCTTTTAAAATATATAGATGTATTCATGAGCTTATTTGAGGGGACGCCAGAAAAAGATGCATTAGAAAGTTATTTTAATAAGTTTTCACAAGTAAAATTAGGTTCAGAAGTTCAAATGTTTATTGGATGCATAGATGAAATGCCTGTAACTACTGGTTTATTAATAGAAAGCAAAGATAGTTATGGTATTTATGATGTGATGACAAAAGAAACATTTAGAGGTAAAGGAATTGGTAGTGAAATGTTTCAATTTCTTCTAACTCAAACAAAGAATAAACAAAAACCAGTTGTATTACAGGCTTCAGATGATGGAAAAAATATCTATAAGCGATTTGGATTTATAGATGTCGGAGAAATGGTTGTATTTGAATAAGGGGTTTTCTTATTTAGCTATAGGGCGGGATTGTTGTGCAACATAGATAGGAAATGATCCAACTTTTTATAAAAGAATAAACCAATTGAAAATATTAAGTGCGTGTTTTGAGCAATCTTTTTTTAAAAATACGCTTTTTCTTTTTGTGTATCAAGGTTATTTGCTTAATTTGACAAACTTTATTCTAAAACAACATTAATGGTTCTGTTGCAAAGTTTCTTAACAGACAAAAAGGTAAGCTATGTACAATTAAATTTTATACAATAGCAAGTAATTGTTGTAATTCATTGTACGTTGAAAAAACGAAATTTGGTCGCAAACTTCGTTTTCGTTTATATATAGCATGAATTGTTTCGATTCCTTTCAATGTACGTGAAGCATGGCGAAGACTTTGAAATCCTGCGGATTTAGCTAGCCGTCGCTTTATTTTTCTATGATCCTGTTCGATGAGATTATTCAAATGTTTGAGTGTACAATGTATTGTATGCTTATAAAAGCCTTGTTCTTTCAATTAAGTGTACCCCTCTTTATCAATCGCACGATAAAGGTAGCACCATTCTCCTTTGAATTTAATATAGGTCTCATCCAATTTCCAAGATTGTTTCGCATGCTTATTTTTCTTCTTCCAAATCTGATAAATCAAAGTCCTGTACTCATAAACCCAGCGCATAATCGTTGTATGATGAACAGAAATATCACGTTCTTTTAAAATTTCAGAGACATCACGATAGCTTAAAGAAAAATGACAATAGTAGCCGACGGCTACTAAAATAATATTTTTCTTGAACTGTTCCCCTTTAAAATATCGCATTTGTGATTTTCCTTACTCTTTTTTCTAGAGTGTAGTCTCGTTTAGAAAACTTTGCAACAGAACCGTCTTAACTGTCTAACCTAGATATAAGTAATTTCACATATTTTCAAATTATGACACGAAAAATGTAAGAGTATGGTTTATAATAAGTGTTACACTCACATATGGAGGAACAAATAAATGGATAAGGTAGATAAAACACGTGATCTTATTATTCAAACTTCCGTTGCCTTATTTAATAAAAAAGGCTACAGTCAAACTTCTATTCAAGATATTATGAATGCATCAGGGTTACCTAAAGGTGCAATATATAGACGATTTGAAAATAAGAACGAAATTGCTCTTGCTGCATTTGAATACTCATTGAGTATTATTTGGATGCACTTTTTAGAAGGAACGAAATCTAAAGTTATGGTGATAGATAAGATAATAGCTATATTTCATGTTTATCAAGATGCTATTAATAGTCCACCTGTTGCTGGAGGCTGTCCTTTGCTTAATACAGCAATAGAAACTGACTATGGTTTTCCAGAACTTCATGATAAAGCTGCTGAGGCACTTAATCAAATTATACTTTTTATACAATCTATCATTGATGAGGGGATTTGTTCAAAAGAATTTCTTCCGGATTTGGATTCCTATTCTTTAGCATCTTTTTTATTTTCTACTTTTGAAGGATCTGTTATGGCAAGTCGTTTATCTTTAAATAATGAACATATGCATCATAGTATTAAGCAAATAAAAATAATTTTACAATCCTACTCTGCTAAGAACTAAGAGAATAATAATAAATTCCTCTTGGTTCTTTATCATTATGTTCACTAAAATGTGATAAATACATGATGGCAAATAAATAATAATCATGTATAATATATTATGCAGACCAGACGGTCCGGTCTATGTAATGATGTTTAAAGGAGGATTATTATGAAAATAGCCATTTTACTTTATGATGGGATTACATCCCTTGATGCAATCGGTCCATACGAAGTATTTGCTGCTACAGCGAAATGTGAAGTGAAGTTTGTAGCAAAGAAAAAAGGGTTAATTAATTTGGACTCAAATATGGGGTGTTTGCATGCCGATTACAGTTTTTCTGAAGTAACTTCAGCTGATATTCTTGTTGTTCCAGGTTGCGGTCCGCCAAATTATAAATCTCCAATGAATGATGAAGACACATTGAATTGGATTCGAAAAATACATGAAACGACAAAATGGACTACAACCGTGTGTACTGGTTCTCTGATTTTAAGTGCCGCTGGTTTGTTAGATGGAGTTGAAGCGACCTGTCATTGGGGGTTCTACGACCTTCTCCGTTCTCTCGGAGCCATCCCAAGCGAAGATAGAGTGGTTCGTAGTGGAAAAATAGTTACAGCAGCTGGAGTTTCCTCGGGAATAGACATGGCCCTTCAGCTAGTAGCATGGGAATTTGGAGAAGATATCAGTAAATCCGTTCAACTAATTTTGGAATACGATCCTATTCCTCCGTTTGATTCGGGTTCACCAAAGAAAGCGCCAGCTCCAATAGTAGAAAAAATAAGAGGTTTAATGCAGGAACTTGCAAAACAAGAACCTGAAAATTAATTCATAAATTAAGCAGAGAAAGATGGAAACCTTCTAGTTTTTAATGCTTTTGTCAATTTAATCATTCTACTTGTTATATTCTGATTTTTTAAAGTGATCAGTCATTATCTTTTGTTATACAAGACTAGATTAAAAAGAATATTTCACTAAGTGCAATAAGTAAAAAAGTAAATAAAAAAATCAAGTACATACAGTAGAAGCAAATTGTCATAAAGAATGTTCGTGTAGCCTGGATTATTTAAAATTCAATTTTATGAAATGTTTTTAAATAAAATCATTTCATAGGTTTAACTTACATTTCAGAAAGGCTTATCTTAATGTGTGAAGAAATATTTAGGAGGGGAAATGTTAAAAAAGCTTTGACATTTTGTCTTATGTCTTTTCTTTGTTTCTATTCTTTACCCCATGCCCATCAACTTAAGAATTTTATAATGCCCTAAAACAAAAAAATGTACATTTTTATCTTGTGTGTTAATCTTCTCGTCTTGGAGTATTTGCTTTCCTTAGCTTGCTGGTGATAGATCTGTACTCCTGGTAGAAAAGTATTTTTTTACTTATAATGGAATATATAACTTAATCAATTAACAAGGAGAATGGAATATGATACAAAGTATTAACCATATTTGTTTTTCAGTTGCAAATCTAGAGAAAGCTATTGAGTTTTATCAAAATATACTTCAAGCAAAATTATTAGTAAAAGGTAGAAAGTTAGCTTATTTTGATTTAAATGGTTTATGGATTGCTCTAAATGTGGAAGAAAGTATACCAAGAAACGAAATTCAGTACTCTTACACACATATAGCTTTCACTGTAACAAATAATGAGTTTGATTCTTTAAAAGAAATATTAATTCAAAATCAGGTTAATATCTTACCTGGACGAGAAAGAGATGACCGAGATAAACGGTCTATTTATTTTACAGATCCAGATGGTCACAAGTTTGAGTTTCATACTGGTACTTTACAAGATCGTTTACAATATTATAAAGAAGATAAAAAGCATATGACTTTTTACTGATTAAAAAAACTAGTAAAATACTAGCTTTTCACACTTCTGATAATGAAGATTATGTAAATGTATAAAAGTAACAGAAATAATGATTAAACAGATATATAAGGTACTAATATATCGCTATAAAACTAGGGTTTTGCACTATCCATAAAGCCAAAAAGACGTTATCCTTTCTGTAGAATTATAGGAAAGGATGGCGTCTTTTATGAATCTTTTGATTCAAGATGAGTTACAATCATTTGCGAAAGAATTACAGCGATATGTTACACCTGTATTTCTAGAAGAACTTGCAAGAGAAATCGGATTTATAAAGCGAAAACGTAAGTTTTCTGGCTCAGACTTAGCTACGATTTGTATTTGGATTAGTCAACGAGTAGCAAGTGAACCCTTAGTACGATTATGTAGTAGGCTTCATGCAACCACTGGTACTTTACTCAGCCCTGAGGGCTTAAATAAACGTTTAAATGCGAAAGCAGTTTTGTTTTTACAACATATTTTTTCTTTACTATTACAACAAAAAGTATGTGAACAAACACAAATCTCTAACCATCTCTTCTCTTATTTTCAACGAATCCGTATTCTAGATGCTACTGTATTTCAGGTGCCAAATGCTTTAGAGGATGTATATCCAGGCTCTGGAGGCTGTGCGCAAACAGCCGGAATCAA
The DNA here is from genome assembly GCF_002571225.1 of Bacillus sp. AFS059628. Lineage (GTDB taxonomy): Bacteria > Bacillota > Bacilli > Bacillales > Bacillaceae_G > Bacillus_A. Next base: position 48,982 of record NZ_NVEC01000023.1, read on the forward strand.
AATTCAATTAGAATATGATTTGCACAGTGGGGAATTTCTTAACTTTCAAGTTGGACCAGGAAAAAATAATGACAAAACATTTGGCACGGAGTGCTTAGATACCTTGCGACCAGGGGATTTATGTATTCGTGATTTAGGTTATTTTTCATTGGAAGACTTAGATCAAATGGATCAACGAGGTACATATTATATTTCTCGTTTAAAATTAAATACAAATGTATATATGAAAAATCCAAACCCCGAATACTTTAAAAATGGCGCTATTAAGAAACAATCGGAATACATACAAATTGATGTAAAACAGATTTTGAAACAACTACACCCTGGAGAAATATTTGAATTAAAACAGGCTTATATCGGTGATAAACAACAACTGTTTGCACGTGTTATTTTTCACCGATTAACAGAAAAACAACTTCAAAAGCGACGAGAAAGGATCGCGGAAAAAGAAAAATCAAAAAATAGAACGTACTCAGAGAAAAGTAAAATGATAGCGGGATTAAACGTGTACGTGACGAATATACCCTGGGAATGGGTTCCGATGGAACAAGTACATGAGTTATATACTTTACGTTGGCAAATAGAGATTGTCTTTAAAACATGGAAATCACTCTTCAAAATAGACCATTATCGTAATGTAAAACAAGAACGATTAGAGTGCCAACTATATGGAAAGCTAATCGCTATTTTCCTATGTTCCTCTACAATGTTTAAAATGCGTCAACTTCTTTTACAAAAGAAGAAAAAAGAGTTAAGTGAATATAAAGCGATTGGTATGATTCAGGATCATCTATCTCTTTTGTATCAAGCCATACAGAGAAACACCCATGAAATAACAAAGGTCCTAATCCGCCTGTTCCACCTCCTACAGAAGAATGGGCACAAATCTCACAGATATGAGAAGAAGACTGTCTTTGATATCATGGGTGTTGTCTATGAGTATAGTGGATATAGAAAACAAAAGAAAGTTGCATAATTTAAAAAATGAAACCCGTTAGGGTTTATTTGGGATGCTTATTTTTAAGAGTATGCTTTTATTTTAGGAATGTTTTGATCCGATGAGCCGAAAGCTCAAGTTGTGCTTACTCTTAAGTTGATGGGCATGATTCTTTACCCACACATGCTGAAATCGGAACTGGCAGGATGAGACGATATATTTCTTAATGTTTGATAGATTTAACAATGGTGATTCTAAAAATGATCAGAATATTAATGTTCTTGATCCATTTAGTTTTCAAGGAAGGATTTTCAGGGGATTATTGATAAATTAGATTACCTAAAAGACCTTGGTTTTACCACATTAATGCGTACCCTATCTTTAAAAATGATTATAAGGGGCATGATGGATATAGAATCACAGATTTTATAAAACGAATGAGCATTTTTGATCAATAAAAGAGTTTAAAAAACTAGTTGATGAGTCACATAAAAGAAATTTAAAAATCATCATTGATTTTCCTACGAATCAAGTGAGTGCAGAAAATCCTTTAGTTAATGAACCAAATAAGAAGGATTGGTTTAAAGAGGAATCTGCAGAACATGTTTTTGCAATGGGTCAAACAAATCCTGACGTAAATCAATATAAATTGATACTGCAAAATGGCGGATAACAAAAATAAATATAGATGGATATTTAACGATTAATCGATCGATGAAACCTGTGCTTGCTATTAAAGAAGATTAAAAACAATCTAAATTCCATAGTAATGGGAGCCTTTTTCAATAAGCATTATATGAAAAGATATACAAGAGATATGGTTAATAATAATGAATTTTCAGGTGAACGATGGAAATTAGCGTTAACTTATTTATATACTCAAGAAGAAATACCAATTGTCTATTATGGTTCTGAAATTGCAATTGATGGTGGCAATGTTCCTGATAATCAAAAGATGATGAATTTCAGAACGGAAAAAATGGATTTATTATATAAAAAGGAAATATGGAGATGATAAAAATATTGTCGTAATTAACAATACAAACCAAACATAGGTTGTTAAACTAACAACAGATCAAGTAAATAATATAGAAGAATCTAGAGGTTTATTAAATGGTGGGGGTGTTCGTGCATGCCCATCAACCTAAGATTTTAAGATACCCCATAACGAAAATTTCACCTTTTTACAGTTATTTATGAGAATTCGGCTCATTTTTTTGTTTTGGAGAACAACCAATTTTTTAAATTGATAGAGATGCATTATAGAATTTGGTTGGTGTCAAATCAATCCATTTGGATGGGGACAGAAAGTAATTTCTGTTTTATGTTGATTAATGAATGAAACTTAAAACTTTAATTAAGAGGGGGAGAATTATGAATTTGACCATATTGGATACTACATTTTCTGTTATAAAATTACCTAAAACAGAAGAAGTACCTTCTTGGGCGAGCAAAGGCGAATTATTTTCTATCACACGTACAAATGAAGAACTTTCGATTGTTTGTGCTTCATCCAATGTTCCTGATAACATTCTAAAAGACGTTGAGCATGATTGGAAGTGCATTAAAGTAGAAGGTATGTTAGATTTTGGATTAACAGGAATATTATCTTCCTTAGCCAATCCACTAGCGGATAATAATATAAGCATTTTTGCTATTTCTACTTTTAACACTGATTATTTATTAGTTAAACTGCATTCCATAGAAAAAGCAAAATCAGTATTGGAAAATGCAGGACATACATTTATCTAGGCGTATAAATACTAACTAAACCAGTAATAGAAACTAATACATCAGCTATTTCTTTATATAAAAAACTATTTAGACGCGTTATTATATATCGATTAACTGAAAAACAACTTTGAGAACGTAAAAAAAACAAGTGTATACGGAAAGTAAAAAGGGTATTACATACTCAGAGAAAAGCAAACGATTAACTGGTATGAACATTTATGTTACCAATACACCTTTGGAATGGGTTCCGAGGGAATAAATACATGATTTTTATTCCCTCCGCTGGCAGATTGAGATTATCTTTAAAACTTGGAAATCCTTATTTCAAATTCATGATTGGCACAATATGAAACGAGAGCGATTAGAATGCCACATTTATGGAAAACTCATCGCTATTTTTCTATGTTCTTCTACCATGTTTAAGATGCAATAATTAATTTTACAAAAGAAGAAAAGAGAATTAAGCGAATATAAGCCATTGGAATGATTCAAGGCCATCTATACATTCTTTATCAAGCTATACAGCAAAACACCCGAGAAATAACAAAGGTTTTAATCCACCTGTTTCATCTTCTACAGAAGAATGGACGAAAATCTCATGGATATAAGAAGAAGACTGTCTTTGATATTATAGGTGTTGTCTATGAGTATAATGGATTGAGAAAACAAAAGAAAATTGAATAATAAAAAAAGTGAAACCGATTAGGATTTATTTGGTATGCACATTTTTAAGAATATACTTCTATTTTAAGAATGTTTTAACCCGGCTGAACGAAAGTTCAGTTTGTTTACACTCTTAAGTTGATGGGCATGGGGTGTTCGTGCAGAGAAGAAAACCTTTAAACTTGCTTTAGAAAGAGAATCCGCTGAAATTTATAAGGTTGTAGAAAAAACAGGTATTAACTTTATGTTTATTTCAGTACTTGTTCTTATTTGGATTGTATTCTTTGCCTTTATCTTCATTATTAAGAAGCAAGGAAAGATAAAAAAATATAATAGCTTTTAAAGAATAAAGATGGTGATTCTAAATGGCGTTAAATAATAATTTTTTGAGCACCCTTTTCATTTTGGTTATTAGAATATCTATTTAAAATATACTCGCAATGTCTTACCTCCTTTGGATACAAAGGACGGTTAATAAGAATCTTTCATCTTTATTATCTAAAGCAACACACTAGAAACAAGTAAGAATACTGTTACAATATTACTTGGAAAAGAACCTGAGTTAAGTTTTTCAATTCGATAGGTTCTTTGTCTTTCGGTTCACAAAAAATTAATAATAAATATATGGAAATAAAGTTACCGCGAGTGTATGATAAACTTATCGAACCAGACGGTTCGGTCTGAGGTGATTTAAGAATATAGATAAAGTATCTATACTAATCCTTTCGGTAAAATTCCCGATTTATTTGATTTTTAAAAATAGAAGAACTATAAAAAAGGGGAAGATTAGTAATTTAAAACAACCTAGAAGAGAACTAGTTAAAGTATTGTATGTGAAAAGCCAATACGACTCATTTTATAATTTATCGTGTCTAGATGTGTTAGTCTTTTTAATGCATAGTAGTAGAGTATTCAACTTATCCTTCAATCTTATGGGTAGTGGTTACATTGCTACTTTTTGTGAATATCGGAGCCCTGATAGGAATGACTCATAAAGACATTAAAAATTATTAATTTAGCAGAAATCCCCGAGGAAAATGATTAGATAACGTGTCAAATTGAAAAATCATATGGATGGGTAACGTTTTTATTCATAATGGCTACCGTCTTTATCATGACAAATCATTGTTTATTTTCTTAAATGTTTTAACGGAGGGAGATAAAATGAAAAAAATTATTAGAGTAACAATTTTAATCATTTCGATCATGTGGGTACTGCATACATTTTCAAAGAATTTTATTGTTGACCCTACTTTTCATGATTTTATTTCCAGAAAGGATCAACTTATAGCGAATGAATCCCTATGGATACTAATGATTCGTATTCATATTATTCTGGCCATTACGTCTCTTCTCACTGGCCCTTTAGAAATCATAAAGAGAATTCGAGTTAAATCTTTAAAGTTTCACCGTTGGAATGGCCGCTTATATGTTTTGTCTATTATTTTAAATTTCATTCCGGGAGTCTATGTCTCTTTCTTTGCAACAGGTGGATTTCTGAGTACAACTGGGTTTCTAATTTTAGATACATTATGGCTTGGAACAACGATCCTTGGTTATTTAAGTATAAAAAAACAGAAGGTAATCTTACATAGTCAATGGATGATTCGAAGCTTCTTTCTTTCTTTTGCGAATATGACCATTTATATAATTGTGGCTATTACTCATAAAGTTTTGAATTTCCCATATGGGACTTCCTACACAATAGCAGTCTGGTTATGTTGGATTCTAAACCTTCTTATAGCAGAACTAATAATTAGAAAAAAAACTTCTTATAAAAAATCCTATGATGCGAACTTATGATGAGGTAAAAGGTGCAATCGAAGGAGGTGTTTTGGTTGTATAAAATCGGGGAATTTTCGAGGATTAATAAAATATATCAAAGAATGTTAAGGTATTATGATGAAGAAGCTTTATTAAAGCCAAAAAAGATGTAGCGAAGGGTTATCGATATTATACGAACGATGATATTGCAATTGTTAATATTTCTCGAAAGAAAGGGAGTGTTCAAGTCATGAAGAAAAAAATACTTATGTTTTTACCTATAGGTTATGGATACTCTACTGCTGTTTTCTTTTAGATTTTCAGAAATTGGTGAAGTCTGTCTAATTTATTAAGAAAATCAGTAAATAATTTATAGTAAGTGAGGTAATATTATGCAAAAAATTACTAGAACAAATCCAGAGTTTATGCCTAGACCAGTAGGCAACTACAGTCATATCACTAGAGTGCCAAAAGGTGCAAGTTTAGTTGTAACCTCTGGCCAAGTAGGAACTGATATGGATGGTAATGTTCCTTCAAGTTTAAACGACCAAATCACAAATACTTTTGCAAACATAAAAAAGGTACTTGAATCAGAAGGATTTACTGAAGAGAACGTTATAAAGGTTAACATTTGGGCAACAGAAGAGATAGATTGGGAGCATTTTTATCCTCAGTGGGATGAATTATTTAAAACTGCATATCCATCTATGACAGTTGCGTATATTTCTGCATTAGGATGGCCTGAATTAAAAATTGAAATTGAACTTTGGTGCGCTGAAGTTTAATAATATGAAAAAGGAACAGTATTGACACTGTTCCTTTTTCAATTTACGAGCAGAAAGAGCATAAGATACACCCCATGACTTGATACTCTCAAGGACAAAATTGGCTCGATTACAAACATGGTCTTTAGGGATTTTTATAAGTTCATAATCAAGTTTACGATACATTGCATATATAATTTCAAAAGTTATAATAGCTTCATCAAATTCTTGTTTCTTTCCATCATTTCTTTGAAATATTTTACCATATAAGGAAATTATTTTTACTACATTGACATTCTTGATAGTTGTAATAATTTTTCTTAATTCAATATTGTTAGGTAAACCTTCCATTAATAAATGAACAGCACGTTTTGTTATACGCCAACAAGTATTTAAAACAAGAGTTGCGACAATAACAATGGCAAGTGGATTAGCCCAACCCCAGTTGAAAAACATTATTAGTATGGCAGCAACTTCCTTCTTCATAATCAAATTGTAGTTTTATCTATGCTCTTTTTATAAATAATGGAAATTTTCGTAAATAGCTCAAATACTTAATTAAACTGGTTTCTTGCTCTTTTCTTCACCCCATACTTTTTATATAACTGCAAAACAATCGTAAAAATACTATTACCGATTTTTTCTTTGTTACAATTAGCTACGAAGTATTAGATAAGAGCCTAGATAATGAATCGATATAAGTATTTGGAATCGTTTCCTTGATCTAAGAGCAGTTCCTCTACGATGTTACAAAGGTAAACGGTGAAGTAATTGCTGTTGCGATCTTTTTTAATTCTTTATTATTCATAAATTATATCTCCCTCTTTTTTGGTATTTTAATTTCTATTAGGCGGTATCGAATTGATTATGAATGTTGCTAATAATATCGGAGATATCACTATTCAAGAGAGTTTAAAGTGGAAACAATTATCTCTTTCATCCAAAAATGGTACATCTATTAGAATCGATCGTTTTTCAGATTCACAAATAAGTCTTTTCGTACATTGTCAAACAACTTTGGTTGATGAATGGAGAGAATTATTTGGTAACTCTTTAGACTTTTCTGGAAACAGAGCAATCTTACTTTCAGTTAAAAGTGAGTTATCAATTTAAGATTTAACACTTTGCATTCAAATGGCGTTGATTTATTATAAAAAATAAAGATACTATAAAACTCATTCAACGCTAATATTTTAATTACATTTTGATTTATATAAAATAATGTAATTGATGATTCTTCTTGGCCGAGGTTCGGTGGGGGCTAGAGGCTGTTTTGACGTTTGAATATATTGCTTTCAAACAATTTTTAAATAGATTTCTCAATCTTTAGATTTGACACGTGCATATTCATGCACGTATCATATATACAGGTGGTGAGACAAAAATGAGCAGGGATGAAGAACTTAAATGTTCAAATGAAATTAATAATGCTATTGATTTTGACTTTTATAAAACATTATTTGATCCTGTTAGAATTGAAATTATTAGATATTTAGCTGTTTATGGAGCGAAAAATATAACTGAAATTGCTGAAAATCTCCCACAGGATAGATCGGTTATTTCAAGGCATTTAGATTTAATGCATAGATTTGAAATTGTTTCAAAAACAAAAATAGGAAGAAATATTTTCTATGAAGTAAATAGCAAAATGATATTTGATAAGTTTAAATTTACGACTGATCAATTAGAAAAACTCTTAAGTAGCTGCTAACCTTGAGTTTTTCTGCTTGATACGTGCAATTATGCGCACTTATGCATATTTTGTAACCACCTTAATTAAAAGTTAAAGGAGAAAAAGTATGAAAACTATAGTATATGTTCACCCATGGGATGGAAGTTATAATCATGCAATTTTATCTAAAGTAGTAGATACATTTAAGGAAAGAAATCAACAATTTCAATTGATTGATATATATCAAGATAAGTTTGATCCAATTTATCACGCGAGTGAGTTGAAATTATATTCGAAAGGTAAGTATGGTAACGATTTAGTGGGTAAGTATCAGTCAATGTTAAAGTCAAGTAATGAGGTGATTTTTATATTTCCAATCTGGTGGTATAATGTTCCAGCAATATTAAAAGGTTTTTTAGATAAAGTACTTCTAAAAGATTTTGCTTATATTGAAAATAAGAATGGAACAATGAAAGGACTGCTTAATAATATCCAGTCAGTAAAAGTTATCACAACCGGCCAAGCTCCTAAATGGTATATTCAATTTTTGGGAGGAAATGGTATAAAAAAATCTTTTATTAAAGCAACATTGAAAGCTGTAGGAATGAAAAATATTCAATGGATACACTGTGGATATGTATCTATAGGTAAGAATGAAAATCGGGTGAAATTTTTAAATTCATTACCTACCAAACTATAAATATATATGGGATTAGATTTGGATCTATATTCGTAGAAATGCGACATGCTTGATGACTGTGTGATTTATTTATTGAAACTAGTCGAAGTATCTTTAAAATAACAATAAAAAACGGAGGTTTTCCGTGTGTCTCAACTGTCTGGTATAGGATCAGGATACGCTATAAATTCAACTGATAACGAAAAAAAGAAATTGTTGATGCTATCCAGATTGTTGCAACAAAATTGATTGTACTAATCTGAATAGGAGGATTAGGTTATGGAAATAAATTTTAAAGAAATTGATAGTAGTAATTACCGAGAATGTGTGGAGTTAAATGTAAAAGAAGAACAAGAAAATTTCATTTCACCTAATTATTTATCTCTTCTTGGAGTGCACTATGAAGATGTTGAAGCTCATCCTATGGCTATTTATCAAGGAGAAAACATGATTGGATTTATTAAGTATGTTTTTTATCCTGTAGATGAGGATTACTCATTGGATTCATGGTGGATAGAACGTTTTATGATTGATAAGGCTTATCAAAATAAAGGTTATGGTAAGGAGTCACTCAAAAGGTTTCTAGATTTTTTCAGAAAAAAACATGGGAATATTGAGATCCGAATAGGAACGGCACCCGAAAATAGCGCCGCCATTAATTTATATGAAAAAGTTGGGTTTGAACAAACAGGGGAAATTGCAGTAGGAGAAGTGGTATTATGTCTAAAGTTATAAAAAACATCTGCTACTATATCTAAAGAAGTGCAGCAATTCGACAACCAACTGACGTCACTTTTGGATTTGCTTAAAGTTCCTGGCGTAGCTGTACTTGTATTTACGAAGGATAGAGTATTATACAAGAAAGAAATCGGATATGCCAATATTGAAGAGAAAATTCCGTACACGTTGGACACAGTTACCAATATTGCTTCTATAAGTAAAACTTTTATTGGGGGATCATTGGCAAAAGCTCAGGAAGAGGGCTTGCTTAGCCTGGATGAAGACATCAATGACATACTTCCTTTCAAAGTTGTAAATTCATATTTCTCAAATGAGAAAATTACTTTGAAAAATCTTGCTTCACATACATCCGGAATAAAGGATGACGACACGAAATATATCAATTCATACAGTGCTTATGGCGCCAAGAATATGACCTTGAAAGATTTCTTATATAACTATCTGAATCCTGAGGGCAAATGGTATTCAAAGGATAATTACTCAAACAATAAACCAGGGACAAGCTTTTCTTACAGCAATATCGGGTCTGCGCTTGCAGGATATTGCATCGAAGTAAGAAGCAAGATGACATATACCGATTATGTGAGGAAAAATATATTTAAAAAGCTGTCTATGAGCAGCAGCGGATGGAATAGGGGTGAATTCAGTCCAGTAAACATAGCTTTAAATTATTCTAAACTGAGGATTGATTTTACCAACCATACGGAATCCATGGGTGCCACGCTTGAGCCATTGCCTGCTTATGAGTTAATTACATATCCCGACGCGGGGTTATGACAACAGTAAATAATCTATCGAAATACTTGCAAGCTATAATGAACAGACAAGATACATTTATTACCGCGAAAAGCATTGATTTAATGCTGCAAAAACAATTTAACGACACGAATGTTCCTCCAGAATGCAAAGAAACTGATGAAAATATAGGATTATTCTGGAGTTATAATGGTGAAAAGGTTTGGGGACATACCGGCAGTGATCCCGGAGTAGATACATCTATGTATGTAAATTCAAACAACGTAGGTATAATAACTTTTATAAACACTGACAACTCCAGTTTGGATGGAGAGAAATATGATGAATTAATGAAACTACTAATAAATTGCCCGATTAAGTAAAACTTTGTCATTTGTATATTTCTTTTGTTCAGTAATCGGTCATTGGATTGAATACCAATGAAATTAATATAAACGTACTTTATGAACATAATTAGAGGAGTTTGTTTTTGATGAGCGATTTGAGAAATGAAAAAATACCAAAGCAAGCTATGCAAGCATTAAAAATCGTAGAGGGGTTGCTTGGAAATTCGATAGTTGGGGTTTATCTATTTGGTTCTGCAGTAAATGGTGGTTTACGCATTAACAGTGATGTAGATGTACTAGTGGTCGTGAATCATAGTTTATCTGATGAAATTCGAAATAGACTAAAAGATAGACTAATGCTTATATCTGGAAAGGTAGGCAATACAGATTCTATGAGACCACTTGAAGTCACGGTTATAAACCATAGCGACATTGTACCTTGGCTATATCCTCCAAGAAATGAATTTATCTATGGCGAGTGGCTCAGGAGTGAGTATGAGAAAGGACAAATCCAGGAACCAACCTATGACCCTGATTTAGCTATTGTTTTAGCACAAGTGAGAAAGAATAGCATTTCTCTATCCGGTCCTGATGCTTCAGATATACTTGCCCCCATTTCAATGACAGATATTCAAAGAGCAATTAAAGAATCTTTGCCTGGGTTGATTGAGGGTATCAAAGGTGATGAGCGCAATGTTATTTTAACCCTGGCTCGAATGTGGCAGACAGTGTCTATCGGTGAAATTTCTCCAAAAGATGTGGCTGCAGAATGGGCTATACCTCGGTTGCCCAAAGAATATTCGACTTTACTCGACTTAGCCAGAAAAGCATATCGAGGAGAATATGTTGATAAGTGGGAAGGAATGGATTCTGAAGTGACGGTACTCGTTAATCATATGAAAAACTCTATAGAATCTTGTTGATTCTGTATAAAAGGGAGCAATTTTTGGAAGTGAAGAGTCAGTACAGCCAATTCTGTTGTAGGTAGAATTTCTTGAAAATTACTAAAAAAGATTGGGTGAATTAAAACATGATTAAAATTAAAAGATTGATAGAGTGTACAATAGCTGAAGCTGTAAAAGCTTGAAATGAAGGTTTTGAAGGGTATTCTATTGATGCGACAACGACTCCTGAAAATTTTATAAAAAGGATGGTCAATGAAGATCTTTCCCCTTTATTATCGATCGTAGCATTTGAAAATAACCAACCAATAGGGATTGTAATGAGTGGTGTAAGAGAGGTTAAAGGAAAAAAAGTTAGCTGGAATGGGGGAACAGGTGTTGCTAAGGAATATAGAAGAAAAGGCGTTGGAAAAATATTAATGGAGTCAACTCTCTCTATTCTTAAAGAAGAAGGAGTAGATATAGCAACACTTGAGGCAATAAGTGATAATACTAAAGCCATTTCTCTATATAAAAATAAGGGTTATTTAGTCGAAGACAATGTAGAATATTTAAATCTCAATGGAAAGCTAGGACAAAATCCAATTAAAGATTCAAACAGAAAATATACTGTTGAACGAGTAGCACCCCAGCAAGTAGGTCAACTTCTTTTTTATAAAGCGATGAATCCATGGCAGACTCAGTGGCAAAGTACCAAAAATGGTGAAGTTATCATCGTAAAAGATGATAATGATAATGAAATTGGCTATGCATATTACCATAGGATATTTAATCCTCAAGGCAGTCATATAAGTACCACTTTGTTTCAGTGTGAGCCGAAATCAGATCGGAGAGATGCAGAGGAAATTATTTATTTTATGTTAGGTCAAGTTTTTGGAAATTTTAATGATGATATCAATCGAACAGTTCCTAATTTGCCAATTAACAAAAGTGAAAGAACCTATAGCGTTTTAAAGCAGATAGGTTTTCAAACAATAGCTCAACAAGTTTATATGATAAAAAAATTATAGTTAATGGTGGTTTATTTAGAAGTTTGAAGTTAAGAAATAATATTTTTTAATAGAAATAGTTAGTATAATATATCAAGTTAGATACGCAATGATCAGATTTCTCGTTGGTACAGTACCTAGAAAACTTATATAATATACTTCTTTGGGATTTGAAAATAATTTTGCCGTTTTGGTAATGATATACTTCAAAAATTGTCACTGATAGCTGAAAGATCCTTTTTGGTTCGGATGCAAATAAATGATATATTAAACAAAAAGAGAGAATTCTTACCGAAATCTTTTTTGTACCGTTAATGCAAACAGTTAATTGATAAAGATATTTTAATTTTGGACAGACTGATCCTGCAAATCAATCTGCTTTTTTTTAATTATATCACGGTGAATACGCTTACGATTGTACCAGCCCTAAATGTGTTTGAATAATGCAGTACGAGCGGTTTCAAAGCAACCATAGTATGTTCGGTAAACTTCTTCTTTTTTAAATGTGCGCATTGTCATAGGAGCATCCTTTTCGGCTGTATGACGGAATCATTTCATATTTTTGTAAGCGCACGCAAAAAGCTTCACTTGTATATTGAGAACCTAAATTCGTGTGTACAATGAGTCCTGGCGCTGGATTTTGTGCAGCTACTGGGTAATCGAATACTACTAAAACCAGCTAAACCTTCATTCTACGATTGAATTTATACCCAACAATATGCTCAATTCTATTGATTTAACCGAGGTATTTCCATTCATCTATATTATATCTAATTTTACATTAAGCATATTAGAAAAAGGAGAGATTTGATTATGAACGAAAGAGAGTTTGATAAAATTTTCGCACTTATGGAAGTATCATTTCCAGAAAATGAGCGAAGAACTTATGAGAGACAGAAGGAGCTGCTGAATGTTCCATATTATCGTCTTATTACGGAAACAGATAACAACAACCAAATTGTTGCTTTTTTAGCTGCATGGGAATTTCCTTTGTTCCGATTTGTGGAACATATTGCTGTCGATCCTATTACACGAGGAAGTGGAATAGGTGGAAAAATCATGACCGCGTATATGGAAGAGTCAAAGTATCCTATTCTATTGGAGGTTGAGTATCCTGACTCGGAATTGGCGCAACGGAGAATAGGCTTTTATGAGCGATTGGGTTTTCACCTCAATCCTTTTGAACATGTACAGCCTCCTCTTCAGAAGGGGCAGGATGATTTACCGCTTAAAATCATGAGCTATCCTCAACTTTTAACTAGGGAAGAATTTGTTCTTTATAAAGAAATTTTGTATAGAAATGTATATAAGATTAAGGATTAAAAATATGCTAACTATCAATCAAAGAAGACCAAATTAATAGCTACAAAGAAAAGAAATAACTGAAAAGGAAAGGTTTAGATTCCCGATAGATACGGACCTAGAGAGGGTGGAAAAAGAGCTTTTGAAACCTTTTAGAATGATTTTAAAAGAAGGAGAACATATTGAGTTAGACAGTATTCAAATAGTGATGCGGCCAATGCCTAAAGATGTTACCTCATTGTCTGTTTTCATGTTTAGGTAAAAGAACGTCATGTAGCAGTTACGAATTCTGTAATCACGTTATCTTATGTTATTAGTCGATTGGTTGTGAAGGGAATTGTGGATAATGTACAGGTGGCAGACTTGGGAAACTGTAGAATATCTAGGTTTTATCCATTAAATGATTAATCATTAATAAATAAGTTGAGATGCTGCAAGTTATAGATTATAGAATAAAAATGTCTGTATTAAATCTATTTAAAATCATTAGAGGTGAAAAAGATGAGTAATCCAATTATAAAATTTAAATCATGTTGGGATAAAGCAAAAAGCAATTCGACATTAAAGTATCCCAGTGCAGTATGTATTACTACGATTGATGAGCACGGCTTTCCATCTGGTCGCTTTGTAGATTTAAAAGCTGTTGATGACAGTGGATTTATTTTTTGTACCAACCTTGATTCTCAAAAAGGAAGGGATATCCAGCGAAATCCAAAGGTAGGATTAACTTTCTGGTGGGAAGCAATCGGTTATCAAGTGAGGGTTAATGGATTTGCAACACAAGTTCCATCTACTATTTCAGAAAAATACTGGGAAATGAGGTCAAGAGATGCACAATTAACCACATTAAGTTGTAAACAGAGTCAGCCTCTTTTATCAGAACAAGATTTAAATAAACAGTTTAAGGAAGCTAAAAGAAACATAGGAGAAATGCAAATACCAAAACCCGAAAACTGGGGAGGTTTTATCGTTAAACCTAAGTCTATTGAATTTCTATCTTTTAAAGAAAGTCGTCTGCATATTAGAGAATTATATTCGACTTTTGGAGATGGATGGGAAAAAAGTCTATTGCAGCCTTAAGTCAATGGAAATTTTTTTTAGTGTAATGAAAATCTGTTGATAAGATATATGTATAACTACCTAGCTTGTTTAGAAAGAATAATGTTTTTTTACTCTTGGAGGCAGCATAACTTCTTAAGTTGATGGGCATGCGGCTATACTCCTAATAGAAATTAATATACCAAATAGAATGGAGTTATAATTTATGGATCATAAAGAATTAAAAAGGATCGCAACTGCAATTACTTCACCTACGGAATTAAATGATTTTGTTGAATACGGAGGTGTTGGTGCAGCCATTGAAACCGTAAACGGTAATATATATACAGGGATTAGCATAGATACAGCTTGTTCTATGGGTTTTTGTGCAGAGCATGCAGCAGTTGCTGACATGTTGAAACATGGTGAGTATCAAATAAAAGCTTTTGTTGCAGTGGATACTGAAGGAAATGCGGTTCCACCATGTGGACGGTGCCGTGAGTTGATTAGTCAGCTTTCGAAAGAAAATTTAGAAGCTGTTGTAGAGGTTGAAAATGAAACGTTTGTTTTATTGAAAGAGATTTTGCCGTATGATTGGAAAACCAACCGAGAAAGAAGGTGGTAATTGTTTCTTAAGTATTTAAATTTTAATAATTTTAGAGATAGGCATTTTGAATATTTCGGCTCTACTGCAAAGCTTTCTAAATGAGGCTACACGCTAGAAAAAAAGAAGTAAAGGGAATCACAAATACGTTATTTCAAAGGAAACCGGTTTAAGAAAAATATTGATTCCCGAAAAGTATGGCAGTAATTGCACTAGATCTAGGTGTGAATCATGTGCACCAGAAGAGGATTTATCGAGTTCTTCGACAGTTGAGGCTTGGTCACAAGTCGTTGTACCCATTACATCTAATGATAATGGAAAGTCGCTTACTTGTCTTAAAATAATGAGTGGTACCAATGAGAAAGAAGGTGTATAGAGTTATGAAAATCTTTGGTGTTGTGGTGCTTTGAAAGGTGTAACTAGCAATGTCGTTTTCTTTATTCAAAATGAAAGGAAAACAAGTTAAACTGATTACATTAAAAAGCTTGTTGAGCGCTAATGCATTGACTTGATTGGAATTATTTTGTGCAGAGCAAGAATGAAACGTAGTGTATTTTAACGAAGAACAGCAAGTATTTATGAAAAGTGATTATAAGGTTGCTGTTTTCAAAAAAGATATAGAAGGGGGCATTATAAATGTTCATCAACTTAAGAACTCATAATACCTAGAAATAAAAATTTTACTGATTAAAAACTCAATATTTATTAAATTTATCAAAAACGGTTGTTATTGTTAATTTGATTATGATAATAGTTTTGATAACACAGTATTAACGTATCCAAGATTTATTTAATACTATTTTTATTATTAACAAAAACCTACATTTTTGATAATGTGATTAAATCTTATTGCCGCTCTTGTTCCATTACTACACAGATCTCTACTTTTACTGTGTGTGTACATTTCCATAATAAATATAACAGGTAAGGGAGATAATATTAATGTTAAATAACGATATAATTATAGAAGAATTCAATAATGTGAAATTAGATAATAATCTAAAATGGTTTTCACCACCTGAAAATTGGGAGGTTAATAGCAATAAATCGAAGTTAATAATCAAAACGGATAAAGAGACAGATTTCTGGCAAAAAACACACTATGAATTTCAGGTTGATAATGGCCATTTTTTATACTATGAACTAAATGGAGACTTTAGATTGATTACGAAAGTAAAATCTAAACCAGTGAATAGATATGATCAAGCAGGTTTAATGGTTCGATTTTCAAAAGATACTTGGTTAAAGACATCTGTTGAATATATACCTGATGATAATAATAAATTAGGTGTTGTTGTAACAAAAAGCGGATATTCCGATTGGTCTAGTCAAGATTTTTCGGGAGATTTGAATTCACTTTTCTATAGAATAACAAGAAGAGGAAGTAATTACTATGTCGATTATTCATTAGATGGGACTTTATGGAAACAAATAAGAATGGCTCACCTCTTTGAGGAAAAAGATTGTATTAAAGTTGGTATTTATGCTTGCAGTCCACAAGGAGAGGGATATGAAGCAGAGTTTGACTTTATTAAGATTGAAAGTATAGATGATAATACAAAGGTTTATTAAAAGTATAAAGTGATTATAATTTTTATAGGACTATCGGGTGAAAAGTTGATTCAATAAAACTTGAAAACTTTTTATACATAATTGGCATATGGTCATTTAGTCCTTAAGTAGTGTAAATGAAACATAGAATTAAGCTTTCAGCAGCAATACTTGGTCTATGATGTATACAGCCATTATCAGGGATGCATATATACTCATGAACAGTAGCTATCTTGGATTACCACCCCATCGCTATCAAGCTAACAAAATAAAATACCACATAAAATGAAAAAATACGCTATTCTTTTTGTAGAATCATAGGAAAGAATGGCGTTTTTGTTTGTCTATTTCTGTATCTGATGAATTACAATTATTTGCTCAAGAAATTCAAAGCTTTTTATTCCCAAATATCTTACGAACTCTTGCTAGAGATGTTTGTTTTGTGCAACGAACCAGTAAGTACCAAGCAAAAGATTTGGTCGCTTTATGTGTATGGATCGTCTTTAAATTAGTTATCTAGCTGTTTAGAAGCATCAACAGAAGTACTTATTAGTCCTGAAAGACTGAATCAACGATTTAATCAAGCAGCCATCCAATTTTTACAACACATACTAGCTGAACTACTAAACCAAAAATCGGCCTCATCTATGCCGATTTCTTTTCCATATACTTCTGTTTTCAAGCGTATTCGTATTTTAGAGTCAACTGCATTTCAACTCCCAGATTCCTTTTCATTCGTTTATCCGGGTGCAGGAGGATGCAGCCATACAGTGGGAGTAAAGATTCAGCTTGAGTAGGATTTATTAATTGGACAATTCCTTCATACAGGTCCAGGTAAACAACATAATTGAACCTACGGTTTCCTGTGTGTCCCAACTGTAATAGCGAATGATTTATGTATCCGAGATTTAAGATATTTTCATTTAAAAAATCTTCAACATATACAAGATAAAAAGGCTTACTATATCTCACGTATCAAATCGAATACACGTATTTATCCGAAAAATCCTAAACCTGATTATTTCATGTACTGTTTATAACACTTCAATTGCCCATTCACACTATTCAATGTACATTTTTGAATACCGTATCCCCTATTTAATCGTAGTATACTCTCCTATCTTGAAAGTAGTCCTAGTAATGCATAGCGAAATCGACAATTTTAAAACTCCGAAGGTTGCTTTAAAATTGTGAATTATTTGTTTCAAAACTACTATATCCATTGTGTAAATATTAATAAAACAATATTATAAACATATGATTTGCATAACAATAAGAAAGGGAAATATGATGAAAAGAATATAATCTCGCTATTGATTGTTCAATTCTTACTCAATTACAGGAATGGGTTCAAGAATTGCTGCAATAGTAATGTTTGTTTAGATACTATATGAGTTATTTCCTGCTTGTTTGCTGTGCAACGTTATTTATCCATGTTAAGTACATGAAGTTAAGGAGAAAAAAGAAATAGAAATAAATAAGGGGGTTCAAGCAGCATGTTTTTAGCTCTGCGTGAATTAAAACAATCAAAATTAAAATATGGATTAATTGGGCTTATGATGGTTTTATTATCATTTTTAGTCCTTGTGATTTCTGGATTAGCAAATGGTTTAGCGTATAATACTGTATCTTCCATTCAAAATATGGATGCCCAAAAGTTTGTATTAGCAAATGATGCAGAAAATTCATTACTCCGTTCACAAATTAAGAAGGAAGATGTGGATGATGTAGTAAAGCAAGTTGGTGTAAAAGATGCTGTACCATTCCATGTAAAAGTTTCGACATATGAAAAAAAAAATAATTCAAAAAAGGTTGATGTTGCAATATTTGCAAGTGAACGCGAAACATTCTTGGAACCAAAGATTGTGAGAGGTGATGCATTAGGAACAGCAAAAAATGAAATGATTGCTGACGAATCGATTAAAGAAAAAGGTATAGATATTGGAGACATGATTATCGATCCGGTTTCAAAAAAAGAATTTAAAATTGCTGGCTTTACAAAAGGTCAAAAGTTCAGTCATGCACCTGTTGTTTATGTGAATCGAGATGTATGGGGGGAAATTGCACAACCAAACCAAAAGGATTACAATGCAATTGCTCTTCGTACTGATAAGGAAGTAAAAAATGCACATGTAATAGAGAAAAACGAAGTTCTTCAAAGTATTCCAGGCCATAAAGGGCAACAAAATTCATTAACAATGATTATTGCATTCTTACTCGTGATTGCAACGCTCTTAATCGGTGTATTCTTCTATGTTATTACATTACAAAAAACACAGCAATTAGGTGTACTAAAAGCAATTGGAACGAAAAATTCGTATTTAACAACTACGTTAGTTATACAAGCATTATTCTTATCTGTTGTCGCAATGGCTATAGGTATTGTCTTAGTAGAAGGTTTGCAAAGAATTTTGCCAGAAAGTATGCCATTCTTATTGACAACGACTATGATTGGCCAATATGCAGGAATCTTTATTGTAATTAGTATATTAGGAACACTGATTTCCTTATATCAAGTATTAAAAGTGGATGCATTAGAGGCGATTGGAGGGGGAATGTAATGACATCGCTATTGAAACTAGATAGAGTTAGTAAAGTATATGGTGAAGGGAACACAGAGGTAACAGCCCTTCATCCAGTTTCACTTGATGTGAAGGCTGGAGAATTTATCGGTATTGTAGGGCCCTCTGGTTCAGGAAAAAGTACATTGTTATCGATTGCTGGAGCATTATTATCACCATCAAAAGGTAATATTTATATTTGTGAGCAAAATATTACCCATTTATCAGAAAAGGAAATGACAGATATTCGGTTAAGAAAAATCGGGTTCATTTTTCAGTTCGCTAATCTTATCCCTTATTTAAATGTAAAAGAACAATTACTATACATTGCAAAATTAAAGAAAGAAGACCGAAAAGAATCTGAAATGCGTGTGAATCACTTGCTAACAGTATTTGGTTTATCTCAGAGAAAAAATCACTATCCACATCAATTATCTGGTGGAGAAAGACAAAGAGTTGCGATTGCTCGTGCTTTTATGAATAATCCAGATTTAATATTAGCAGATGAACCAACGGCAAGCCTTGATTCAAAACGTGGACGAGAAGTTGTCGAAATGATGAAACGAGAAGTAAAAGAAAATCAAAAAGCAGCGATTATGATTACGCATGATGAGAAAATTCTTGATGTATGTGATCGAACATTAACACTTAGAGACGGAAATTTAGTATAGAAAGTATGTGAAACAGCACAGGAGTTCCTCCTATGCTGTTTTTCTGGATTATTATCTATTTAGATGAATTTAAAGAAAAAATATTATCATAGTTTTATTGTTTTAAAACAACTTTATTATTTTCATATGACGAATTATATTATTAAATGCGACAACTTAAATGGACATTTATGTTGAAATTTATGAGAGAGATTGTGAACAAATGTACTTATCGGTGCAGGATAGTGGAAGAACATCGGTTGACTCTAATTAGAAATACTTGATAATATAGTGGTATGAAATTGTATATAAAAAAGGATGATTGTTATGAAAAAAGCAGTGAAAATAGCCTCCTAAGATAAAATTAAGTATTTTAGGAGGCGTTGAATTTGAAATTCAATATTATTAATCGTGACAATTGGTATCGAAAAGAATACTTTGAACACTATTTACAACAACAAACAACATTCAGTCTTACGAATGAAATTAATATTACTATTCTTATGAAGAATTTAAAGAATAAGAAGTACAAGTTATATCCTGCTTTTATTTTTATGGTTACAAAAATAGTTAATTCCCACAGAGAATTTAGAACTAGTTTTAACTCAGAAGGTAATTTAGGTTATTGGACAGAAATTTTCCCTTCTTATACAATTTTTGATAAGAAGACGCACACATTTTCTAGCATCTGGTCACCAAATTTAGCTGAGTTTTCTGAGTTTTATTCTCAATACGAAAAGGATGTAGAAAAATACAATGGTACAGGTAGTTTATTTCCAAAAATACCTATACCAGATAATAATATTCCGATATCTATGATTCCTTGGAGTTCTTTTACAGCATTTAATTTAAATATTAATAATGGTGGAGATTTTCTCTTACCAATAATAACTGGAGGGAAATATTCACAAGTAAATGATGAATTATTCCTACCTATCTCATTACAAATTCATCATGCTGTTTGTGATGGTTATCACGCTAGTGTTTTTATGAATGATTTACAAAAACTTGCTGATGAAAGTGCGGACTGGATCTAGTTGTTCATTGGGGTGTATTTCTATAAAAAAAGGAACTGTTAAATCAGTTCCTTTTTTTATAGAAATACACCAAAGTTTGTGAATAGATAATATCTCTTTCTAATTCTGCAATACTTGCGCCATCATTCGATAGAAGAATTTCCCCATAGCATTAGATGTATCAATGTTGTCATGAATAGAAATAAAATCTACACCTAGTTCTTTGAATTTTTCACTTAACTCAATTAGGTATTTTGTAGAGCTAGAAATTCGATCAAGTTTGTAAGCAACGATCTTATCGCCTTTACGAAATACCTTTAGCAACACACCGTTTTCAAAATATGAAAGGTCTATTTAATTATCGAACAAGATATGAAGGGGATATTCAGATTGTAACTATGCCTGATGGAGTGGAATATCGAGGTGACGATAATGACGTAAATAAGGCATTGAGTGAGCGACTCGGATTTCCAGTAACCTTAGTGCAAGAAGAATCAATATCGTATTTTGACGAGGGACCGATATGTATCATTACGACATCATTGGACGCATGTTGAGTCAGCAAATAGGCCCTGGTCGCTTTAGAGCCAATCTCTTAATTGATACAGAATCAACCGGATTAATAGAGGATAACTGAGTAGGTAAGCAAATCAAGGTTGGAACAACAGTAATCCTAAGAGTTATGGCCCCACATTAAAGGTGTGTAATGGTTAATAATTCTCAAAAGGAACTACAACAGGAACTACAACAGGATAATGGATTACTACGAACTTTAGTTAAAAATCATGGTGCAACGTTTGGTGTTTGGGCTACAGTTGAACGTAACGGTAAGGTAAATGCGGGAGATAAAGTATTCTTAAAATAGTCAATCTTCTATTTAACCAGCTAATAGAAGCTCAGGTGGTATTCCGTTGTTGAATAAAACTTTATTTTACCCCCATCCAAAACAGGACGGGGGTATACATTTTGGAAACATTTAACTTTTAACAACTTATTATAACCTTGCTTGACATTTCCTTATTGCGGATGGTGTCAGCTTCGCTGGTACTCCCCCATCTTGGCTGAACCCCTAAAAATGTTACAGTCCCTAATCCGATTCCAAAACAAATAACTTTGCTGTACCATAGTTCAGGTTTTATCAAA
The DNA here is from genome assembly GCF_002571225.1 of Bacillus sp. AFS059628. Lineage (GTDB taxonomy): Bacteria > Bacillota > Bacilli > Bacillales > Bacillaceae_G > Bacillus_A. The sequence goes on from NZ_NVEC01000023.1 coordinate 70,774, forward strand.
TTGTGCAGTAAAAAAGCCACATATCAATACCAATACCTGTTATAAATGCTGTTAACACCTCCACAACTTCTGGTTTTTGTTTCAGTCTTACCAAAAGTGCATCAAAAGGTGAAGTTCCAAGGTCTGATTGTTTAGTGAAAGAAATACCAAGGGTTAATATTAAAATTCCTAATACATAAAAAATATAATTCATTTTAGTCAACCTCTTATTGTTTTTTGTTGCATTTGCAATAAAAAAAGTGTTATATTAAATGTAACCCTAAATTATTGCATTTGCAATAAAAAACGCAATAAGGAGTTAATTATGAAGGGAATTCTTCGTGAAATTGGAATGATAGCAAGAGCATTAGATTCTATAAGTAATATAGAATTTAAGGAATATGACCTTACAAAAGGACAGTATTTGTACCTTGTACGAATATGTGAAAACCCAGGAATCATTCAAGAAAAGTTATCTGAGATGATAAAAGTAGATCGAACAACAACAGCTCGTGCTATCAAAAAACTTGAAATGAATGGATTTATTGAAAAGAAAGAAGATGAACATAACAAAAAAATTAAAAGGCTCTTTCCAACAGAGAAAGGGAGAAATGTTTATCCCTTTATAAAAAGAGAAAATGAATATTCAAATACTGTTGCATTAGAGAATTTTTCCGAAAAAGAAGTAGAAACCGTTTTCAATCTTCTTCAAAGAGTAAGAAAAAATATAGAAAAAGACTGGGAATTCGTAAAAAAGGGAAACAAGAGAGATTATTGATTATATAAAGGAGAGGAGTATTTAAATGACTACAAATATAAAAAATTGTACCCTTGAAGACTTACACAAACTTCAAGCGATTAGTTATTAAACATACAATGAGACACTTAAGCATCAGAATTCACCTAAAAATATGAATGCTTATTTAGAAAAGGCATTTAACTTAAAACAATTAGAAAGAGAATTATCCAATATTTCTTCGCAATTCTTTTTTGTTTAGTAATGAAATAGAGGGTTAAAAATTATAAATGAGTACCACAGTAACTTTATAATTTCGCATGATATAGTTGGGATCACGTCACCAAAAGTAAAATAGTGGTTTGGCGGTTAAATTGTCTTGGGCGGAATATGCAACATTTGATCTAAGTTTATTTCATTAGGAGATGTTTTATATGACCTGGAAAATAAAAAAATTCGATGAACTAACAAATATTGAACAATACAACATTTTAAGGGAGCGCACATCGGTATTTGTAGTTGAGCAAAATTGCGCTTATGAAGAAATAGATGGGAAAGACCTTAATTCTTACCATGTTTTTAAAGAAGAGAAAGAAAGGATTATTACATATTTAAGAATTGTTCCTGCTGGTATTGCTTATGAGGAAATTTCGTTTGGTAGAGTTTTAGTAAAAAAAGAGCATAGAGGACAAGGAATTGCTAAAGAGCTCGTAAACGTAGCATTAGATTTTATTCAGAATGAGTTAAAAGAAGACACTATTAAGATTCAAGCTCAAGAATATTTGCATGAATTTTACAGTTCCTTTGGGTTTAAATCTGTATCTGAAACGTATTTAGAAGATAATATTCCTCATATTGATATGATTTTAAAAATCTAATCTATAAAATTACTGACAAAAAGAAAACATACTATGTAAGAACTTGATACCCACTCTTTCCGGGCTTACGACGGCGTGAAGAAAGAGTGGCTTCTTTAAAATCAAAATATAATTGGAAAGGAGTAGAAAAATGAAAAATCCTTTTAAAAAATTAGAAGGATTAATTAACTAACCTTTGTTCAAATTCGCTTAGCGTACGAAATTTGCGTTTTGTTGGTGATACCCCATGCCCATCAAGCTAAGAAAAACAATTACCCCCAAAACGAAAATTTTAGAACTTCTTTATTGGATAAAGCTTAAATTTTTTATTTTGGGGGATATATCGATTGTTAGCTTGACGGCTATGTTTGAAAATATGAAATATCCTAACCGTTAAACTAGCTGTAACAAAATACTGTATCAAAAATAATTCGTAACATTATTAGTAAAACATCTTTTTACTACATCGAAATCTGATAATGTAAATAAAATACAGCCTATGACCCAAAATTACATGTATCCCGGCTGACCCCCTTTTTCGTTTGAAGAAAAGAGTATGTTATCCAGAAGAAGTGAAGCGGAAAGTGTCATATAATGTTTCACCAAATATACGTAAGAACCGTTTTTGTATTGCAAAAACACTTATTTAAAAAATATAATCTTTTCTCATTAATATGAGCAATTCTTAATTAAGTTCATGAATTCTTAGTTTGCTTTTCTACAAAGGATGAGTTTCGTTTCATCCTTTGATGTATCATATTAAATAAAATTGAAGTCAAAACACCTATTGCTAAAAATATAAACCAAGACCATGGAATATCATTATATTTATTTAACCAAGCTCCAAGATAGTTTCCTAAGGAGCCACCAATAGCCCAACAGGCTTGAAACATTCCAAAAAACAACCCTGCAGGTTTATTAGCACTAAATTGCGCCACTGTCATTTCAGCTCCTGGTAGAGCCAGTGTTTCTCCTAATGTATAAAGAAAAACACAAAATAACATCCAATAAATAGATGGAATAAGAGGGATTATTCCTATTGCTATTCCCATAATCAAGACACCTATTTTAACCATAATCATAGGATCTTGATTAATAAACACCTTTCTTAAAAAGAACATTAACAGTAATCCTGTAACCCCATTTATTATGAAAAGGGAACTTACTAATTGGGTGTTTCCAGATAAATCGTATGCTTTAATTGGAAATGAGATATTTAATTGAGCAAACATAATCCAAAATAAAGACAGTACACATATAAATGAAACAAACAATTTATTTGAAATAGCAGTTTTTAAACTTAATAATACTTTTTGATTATCTTTAATAGTTCTAGGGTATTTACTACGATATATAAAAAGAATAAAACTTAAAACTAGCATAGTAATACCTGCAATAGTAAATGGATATACTGGATTAAACTGAATCAATAATGCCCCAACTAATGGACCTATAATTACTCCTGTATTAAGCATCTGATTAAAGTAAGTGAATATTTTTTTTCGAACTGTCTCTTTTTGCGATGTAAAAAAGGCAGTAACTGAAGGATCAAATAACGCTCCTCCAAATCCGAAAAAAAGTGCTGCAATGATTACAGACCAGAAACTGTCAGCAAAAACAAATGCTCCAAACCCTAATGCTCTTACCATCACTCCTCCAATCACATTTACTGTATGACTTACACGATCACCTATAAAGCCCGTAAATACTGGTAGTCCACGATGCGCAATGAGTATTGTAGTTAAAATAGTCCCCACTTCCCAAGAAGAAAAATGAAGATTATTTGTTAAATGTAGTGCTAAAAAAGGCATAATCATAAAACTTCCTGTATTCATAAGTAACACAGCTAAAAGCAACATTTTGATGGGAACAGGAATTTTTTCATTAATCATTTTTTGTTCCCCCTCTGTATCTCTTCTATATTTACTTCAACATTTAGTTCCATTGAATAGTCTCCTATATATTTTATATGCAGTTATTTTTCTTTATTAATAGTTGGATACTTCAATCACAAAAAAATGCACATTTTACTAATAATTAATTTCCATAACTTCCTACTTGAAAACTATGGTATACATTACAATTTTCATAAAGTGGTCATGATGAGTTTCATTTTTGATTGATATACTTTCTATCAAGTGAACAATGTCATAATACAAACTATCACCACCTTTAATACTTAAGTTCGCCTCTGTTAACTGTTATTAGTTTTTAATGGTTAACATTTTCTTTTATTATGTTACCAATAGTTGTATAATATAGTCAATACTGAATATTTGGAGGTGAACGAAGGTGATTAATAATCAAATAGCACCAGGGAATTTAGAAATTATACGTAGTTTCTTAAATACTTGGGACATTCCAAATGAAACACGTAAGCCTAGAGAACATTTAAATTCTAAAGAAGATATAAAAAACTTTATATCAGAGAATTTTAATGATATTAAATTTTTCGGTGAGTTAGAGGATGTCCTTCAATTTCGAAAAGATATTCGCATTTCATTAGAAACAAATAATGTTGATAAATTAACAAAGTGGTTAACAAGTTACCCTATAAATGTATCCATTTTAGATATTGATAATATTCAATATAATGCTATTAAAAAACATAACTTTTTTAGTGAAGTTTTGATTATAATTGTTAAAAACATCTCCTCAAATCAGTGGAAACGTCTTAAAGCATGTCCAGATTGTAAATGGGTTTTTTATGATAACTCTAGAAATGGGAGTAAGCGTTGGTGTGGGATGTATGCATCCGAACCAAAAGGAAGGTCATGTGGTACCATAGCAAAAGTACAACGATATCGAAAAAAAAATAAGAGTAGTTCAAAAGTATAAGAATATATAGGGGTACCGCCTCATCGCTATCAATTTAATATTTTGCACTACCTATAAAGCGAAAAAGGCATTATCCTTTCTGTAGAATTATAGGAAAGGATGGCGTTTCTTTATGAATCTTTCAATTCTTGACGAACTTCAACCGATTGCGGAAGAATTACAACGACATATGTCTCCTCATACTCTAGAACACCTAGCCAAAGAAAAAGGATTCGTTCAGCGAAAGAGTAAATATCAAGCACAGGAGTTAATTGCTTTATGTGTATGGCTTAGTCAACAGGTTGCAAGTACATCACTCACACAATTATGTAGCTGTCTTGAAGTATCTACAGGTGTTCTTATCAGTCCTGAAGGACTTAACCAACGATTTAATGCCTCCGCAGTACAGTTTCTTGAACAAGTGCTAGCTAAACTTCTAATTCAAAGAATTCATTCAACAAAAGAAATAATTCATCAATATACCACGACCTTTAAGCACATTCGGATTCTAGATTCTACAACATTCCAGCTTCCAGATAAGTTTTCTCCACATTATCAAGGTTCAGGTGGAAGTAGCCATACGGCAGGAGTTAAAATTCAATTGGAGTATGACCTGTTGAGTGGAAAGTTTCTGCACGTTTATGTAGGGGAAGGAAGAGAAAATGATAAAACATTTGGTTCAACAAGCCTACAAACTATTCGACCAAAAGATTTGTACATAAGAGATTTAGGCTATTTCGACTTACATGACTTACAGAAAATCCATGATAAAGAAGCTTACTATATCTCACGTTTGAAATTAAATTCTCGAATCTATCGTAAGAATGATAAGCCAGAGTATTTTCGAAATGGGATTGTAAAGAAAGGATCACTCTATATTCAGTTAGATATGGAAGAACTCATGAATCAATTGTCTCCTGGTCAAACAATGGAGGTTTCAGAGGCATGCATTGGACAGTATCAAAAATTGCCAGCTCGTGTTATTATTCATCGATTAACAAAGGAACAAACAGAGAAAAGGTTGAAGGAACAAGCCAAAAAAGAAAAGAAGAAAGGTATTACCTACAAAGAGCGGAGTAAGCGGTTGAGTGGGATCAATATGTATATTACGAATCTTCCTGCAGAAAATGTTCCAACGGAACATATCCATGACTTGTATTCATTACGCTGGCAAATTAAAATTTTGTTCAAAACATGGAAATCTTTCTTTCAAATTGACAAGTGCAAAGAAATTAAGAAAGAACGCTTAGAATGCCATTTATATGGACAGCTCATTAGTATTTTACTCTGTTCATCGACGATGTTTAAAATGCGTCAGTTACTCTTGGATAAGAAAAAGAAAGAGTTAAGTGAATACAAATCCATCTATATGATAAAGAATTATTATCTATTGTTTTATGAGGGACTACAGAAGGGCAGCCATGAATTATTAAAAGTTTTACTGCGTTTGTTTTACCTTTTAGAGAAAAACGGAAGAAAATCTCACCGGTACGAACAGAAAACCGTCTTTGATATCTTAGGTGTTGTCTATGATTATATGTTGTCAAAAAGTTTCAAAGCTGCATAATATTTTTAAAATGCCTAGTTAATAGGTTTATTTGTTAATAGAGCAAGAGGGTAAACTGAGTTTAGACGATTAAACGTATACTATAAATTATACAAATAGAACAAGGAGGTAAAGTAATGACTAAAAAGCAAAAGGTTATAATTGTTGGTGCAGGGATTGTTGGTGCATCTATTGCTTATAATCTATCAAAGGAACATCAGGATGTCACTTTAGTTGAGAGCCATTCAAAAGCAGGATGTGGTGTAACATCAACTTCCTTTGCTTGGATTAATCCTTCAGGGCGTGTTCCAGATAACTTTCAACATTTGTATGACGGGTCATTAGCAGAATATCATGTATTAGAAAAAGAGATCCCAGAATTAAAGGTAGATTGGAACGGCTCCCTTTCATGGGGAAACCTTGTAAACATCCATAAATCTTATATAGAAAAAATAACTCGCCAGCAAGTATGGGACTTAGAACCTCATTTAAAAGAATATCCAAAGGAAGCTCTATATGCTTTTAAAGAAGGTGCGGTAGATCCTAATATTCTAACGAATCTTTTAGTAAAGAAAGCGCAAGAAAATGGGGTGAATATATTGTTTGACACAAAAGTAACACAAATTAAAAAGGAGAACACAAAAGTAGTTGGCATCCATACTTCAAAAGGCTTTATAGAATCAGATGTCATTGTATTGGCAACTGGTACAGCTATACCTGAGCTTTGTAAGCCTCTTAGTATTGATGTTCCTATTGAGTCATCACCTTCTATTATTATTCGTATGAAATCTCCAAAAAAGCTTATTCACACATTAATTTCTAATTCAAGATTTGAGGCAAGACAACTATCTGATACTACTATAATTGCTGCTGAAGATTATTTGGATGACCATGGAGAAAACGGACCAGAAGAGGTTGGAAGAAGAGCTTTTGATACCCTTCGAAATGATTTGAAAAAAGGAGAATATCTTGAGCTAGATAGTATTCAAGTAGGAAAGCGACCAATGCCTAAAGACGGCTACCCTATTGTTGGTTTTCATGATCAAATAAAAGGACTTTATTTAGCAGTTATGCATTCCGCAATCACGTTATCTCCTGTTATTAGTCGATTGGTTGCGAAGGAAATCGTAGATAATGTGCAGTTAGAAGAACTAGAAGGTTGTAGACTATCTCGATTTTACCCAGTAAATGAATAATGCTTTAATGTTTTTGTAAGGCTGGTTAGTCATCCACGACCTTTCTTGACTACTGATCCACGATTTCCATGGCGGAAATCGAGATCCTTACGGGTATAGACGAGACGAAGCTAGATAGTAAAGAGAAACTGAACAAGTTAATGGAGAGCTATCGTGTCGAGGTGGTACACAATAAGGCTCACTTACTAGGGGTCACCATACATGCCCATCAATCTAACGAAATTAGATACCTCCAAAACGGAAAAAATGAGCTGAACTCTCATGGACAATTGTGGAAAGATAAAATTTTTGTTTTGGGGTACTTTAAAAAATTAGCTTGATGGGCATGTGGTGATACACCATCGCTATCAAGCTAAGCTCATATAACGTCAATTATAGTAGATTCTAAAGGCTACGTGTAGGGGATTTAAAGATTTGCATACGAAATAAACCATAACGGGTTTCATTTTTTGAATTAAGTGTAGCTTTGGAATAAAGATTGATTAAAAAATATCCCTCAATCCTTATCTAATAGCAACTTCAAAAACTCCATTTTGAAAAAAGATTGATCAAAATGGATTCTTTCCTTGTGAAGTATTGTTCAATTTTTATAAAAATGTTTGATTTTTTTCTTCTGTTGATCTTCAACAAACATGCGCTCTTCAATAGAATAAAAGTCTAAATTCTATAGAGATGCTTATTAAGATAAGGTACTAACCCTTTTAAAGTTAGTACCACATCCTTTTCTATCCCTACAAGAGCTTTTAAGTTTTTCGACATTTTCGCAATAGCGCTATGTTCGGGCAAAACCCTAAAGCGCAAGCTGTATCAATACTCCCAGTATTAGATATTTCACTACAATTAACAATGTGATGTTAACGGGAACATAAAGTTACCCTTCAGCAACGACTCTTTCGTTAAGACGAATAAAGCATCATCATCATTTGGCATAATGGTTGCTGTCATACCCTCTATTGAAAAACCAGGTGTGAAATTAAATATCACTTTTTTCGTTGTTTCTTTCACAATGCTTGCTAATACAGCTTCAACATCTGGTTCATTTAACAAAATGATATCGAATATATGCAGAGTATCTTCTTCTTCCTCCATTAGCACAATCGTTTCTAAATCTTCCACATAGAAAATGGCTTCATAAAATACTAATGTGAAATAAAACATTAATAAACTTTCATTATTCTCAACATCTAAAATCATTGAGTTTACATGGCGATTTTTCGCAAACTTTTCAATTAATGCAAGATCATTTTCAATTGTAAGCTGTTTTACTTTCGCATCTATACTCCTTTGAATTGAACTTTTTGCTAGGTCTAAGCTAAATTCGCTTTCATGAAGACGTGTAAAGCCAAACTTCGGATAAAAATCCAATACTGTATCATTCGCAAAAAGATACATGAAATCATAGGTATTTTCGTATTCTTTCATAATATGCTGCATTAATTGCTTAGCTAAACCCTTATTGCGATAATTTTCATCAGTCATTACTGTACCAATTTGAATTCCTTTATACATTTTACCATCAATAATTATTGACATTTTATTAACTGAAGCATTTGAGATAACCTTACCTTCATCAACAAATGAATACGGTATATATTTGTCATTCCAATACCCTCTGTTGTACCAGCCTCGAAAATCTAATTCAAATGTTTTCATTGCTAAGGCATTAAAACTCTCCTTCAAACTTTCATTATTTCGATAATCACTTACTAATTCATATTTTTCCATCTAAATTCCCTCCAATTTTTGTTTCAATCGCTTTGGTATATTACATGTATTTATGGGAATTATCACCTCCTAAAAACAGAAAAAGACTTTATGAGAATAATAAACTCATAAAGTCTTTTTATACGCAAAAAATAAAATTAGCCAAACTAAAGCTAATGCTTGCCTTTAGTTTGATTACATAAATTTATTTATATACTTATACGGATTAGACATTATATCGCTTCTCTTAATTATCGCAAAAGGGCATCATAAATAAACCTATAATAAAATTATAGAACAACCCTTCTATTAAATTCATTGGAATTTAATTTGCGATAATAAGTTTTAGCATAAAAGTCTAATCTCCCTTCTGTTTTTAAGAATAAAGTTATAATACCACCTATTTAGATTTTTTTCTACCTTTTTATTTCATGAATTTTTTTATTAGTATCAATACTCCACCGGGTTGGTTAAAAAATAACAAAGGGGTAAAGTTTTACAACTTTGTTATAAACGTCGCGACTTTATTTCAAAGTCACATCAAGCGGCTTAAATCAAAAAAATGAAACCCAATAGGGTTTATTTCTTATGCAAATCTTTAAATTCCCTACACGTAGTCTTTAGAAAAAAGAAACAACCTCTACTATAATTGACGTTGGATGAGCTTAGCTTGATAGCGATGTGGAGCTACCCCTAAAAGGGCATAGATATATATACTCTTACTATTTATCAAAAGTACGAAACATAAAAAAAAGACACTATACAGTGTCTTTTTTTTGATACAGCTCTAAAGATAATGTAGTGATTAATCAAAGATTGTTGGATGCTTCTTGGTTAATTTTAGTATAATATTATTTTTAGTGTTTATATATTAAATTTTACATGCATTAAGATATGTATTTCAATTGATACTTTTTGTTTTATGAACAAAAAGGCTATTGAAAAGGACCTGATATGATTATAAAACTTTTTTCAAATGGAAGTAGATACACAATTACGGCTCTTCCTTTTAGTTTATCCTTCACTCTTTTTTAAGCTTACTTAAGATATGTTCTGCCAATTCACTACTATTAAACCCTTTTTTTCTTTTATTTCATTCAGCTCACCAATAAAATATTTTGTGGAATTAGACTGAAAGAGTAGCAACAGAGAAACTGCCTGATCTAATAATTTTGTTTTAGCTATACCAGTATCCATACTAAGACTTACTAATTTTTCATTCAAATCATTGGCTAATGTTGTAGATACTTCTGTTCTATTCACTACCTTATACTGCTTCTTCTTAGTCATATTGAACATCCTTTTACTTATTCATAGATATATAATAGCATTATTATTGAATTTCTAGCAATTTAGTTAAACAACAATAAACTTCATGAAGTTTATTGTTGTTTAACTTTTATCATCATTATATAATCAATATATTAAGCTGTTTATTGTGTGTGAACTACAACCAAACAAGGAGGCACACTAATATGCAAACACTAGCAATATAAAAGGATTAGTCCCTTTGGCTTCACTATTATTTCTAATCAACCTGAAAAGGGAGAGTATAAAAAACAACCAATTGGTCCTATTTAAAGGGAGATTAATTATACATGTTAGAGACTCTTGAAATGAGAAAAAAGCAACACGAAATAAAAATACATAAGTACAAAAATATCCAAAAATACTATAATCCATTTTTGTTTGCAATCTCGATTATTTATTTTCTCTATCTCATGATTATTGATCATTCTCTTTCATCACATTTATTACTTTCTTTTATTATGGGGTTTACTCTTTGGAGCATAGGCCTAGCTATACATCTAAAACTCTTATGTGAGAAAAAGGGAAAACGAAAAATCATGAATATAGAAACAATAAATGGAATGAAAAAAAATATATATATGAGCCCAGGTAGAAAAGAACGTTATATCAAAGATTATAACGCGTCCAAAAGTGAGCTTGAAAAAATAACGACTTACGCTAAATTCATGTTAGAGGCTAAAGAAAGAGAAAATGAGATAAAAGACGACAAAGGAATTTAGAGATATAATTGTAGTATTGCATACAGATGATACCGGAAAAATATCATTAAATCCGCTTGTTAATATGTGATTATTAACTAGAAAAATAAAAGGTGGTATAAACATGAAATCAACAGGTGGTACAAGAAAAATAGATGAATTAGGGCGAATTGTTCTTCCGAAAGAGTTAAGAACAACGTTAGGAATAGCAGAAAAAGATCCTGTAGAAATATTTGTAGAAAATGAAAAAATCATTATACAAAATACAAATCTTACGATGCTTGTGTAATAACTGGTGATATTTCAGAAAGAAATATATCATTAGCAAATGATCAAATCGTTCTTAGTCCTGAAGGCGCTGAACTTTTAATTAAGGAAATTAAGCAGCATTTAGTTAAATAAAAATATTCTCCTTAGTACATTACAAAGAAAAAGACATCTATATAGATGTCTTTTTCTTTGACTTAAACCAACATGATTCTACTAAAACTACTTTTACAATGGTGAATATATCAGCAAGATTTCATATCACATTCATTTTAGCACAAAACATATCATATTCTATATATAATAATATAAATTCAAGAAAAATACATAATTTTCGCTTACAAAACGAACGTACTTTCGTAAAACGACTTGATTATTTAAGTTGAGTAGGAATATAATAAGAACAATTGTTCCGGAACATTAGGATAATGTATTGTATGGCTAATCATTTTTTCAAAACAATACAAAATCAAGTGTTAATATGAGATATGCAGACAAGAGTAGAAATGGGTCTCTGACATTATAAAGATGGGATTATACTACATAAGATTGATAGCATTAAATAAGACATTAGTTGTTATTGATGTATTTAGTTTTATCAATCCATTGTACGTAAATTGTAACGTAGAGTGTAGTATTCACAAATATTAAAAAAAGGTATGGCTGGATGATCCAAACACATACCTTTTCATCGATTTCAAACTTAATTTTTCTACCTTATGATAGAAAATTCGTTATTTAAGCACGACAAATATCATTTGCTAAAATGCTTTTTAATAAAATATGTATAATCGATAAGAACATCTAGCGCTTCTTGTTGTTTTTCAGCAGGTAGATCTTCTGCTAGTGCTACTTTAATGGATTCTAATTTACTTTCTAGAGGATTATTTCTTCCAAACAATTCATCTATGGAGATATTGTGCAGCTCTGCAATTCGCATTATTGAATCTGCATCAGGATTAGCTTTCCCATATTCCCAATTTGCATAAGTAGTGCGAGCAATATTTAGGCGATATGATATATCGGATTGGGTATATCCTTGTTTTTTTCTCAATTCAGCAAGTCGCTTGCTTAGATGGGACATATCACCTTTTCCTTTCTGAATTATAACGTTAGTTTAAAACAGAAAGGATAAATTGTGTCCCGATAACTAATAATAAGTCATAATTTAAAGTAACATGTAATAATTAGTTAAAACGTTATGATGAAAGAGCAATATTTAGCATTCTATGAGCAAAAAAATAGGAAGAAACTGAAATGTTGAATCGAGTTTCTTCCTATTATATATACTTACTAAAATAATGAATTTCCGATATCTATTGTGGCCAAGTTTTGGCGTCTTGTACGTTCTCTTAAATAACGTTCCGTCGTCATAATAGACTCATGTCCTAAATAGTCCCGTATTTTCTTAAGTTCGACTCCTTTTCCCATCAAATGATTGGCGAAGAAGTGTCTACAAGTATGGGGAGTTATTCTATCTTTTCGATAACGCAGAAATGGTAAGTTAGTTTCTTCAATTTTTTCTGCTACATATTTTGATAAGTAGTCTGCCCTATAATGAGTACCGTCTGCTTTAGGTAGAAAGGCAGATGAACTAGAGGCATCTAATTCACTTATCTGTTTTCGTAATTGACGAAGACGACAGAGATCGTTAAGTACATCTTCAAAGATACGAACTTCTCTCGTTTTATTTCCTTTTCCGACTACACGTAAGAGATAAACATTTAAAGAAGGGTGGAATACAAGGTCAGCCCACTTTGCATTTGCGACTTCTTCAATCCGGAGTCCAGTAGTTGTAAGGAGAAAAAACAAGGAATACATAAAGAAATTTGTTTTCTTCAGTGTATCTAGAATCTCATTCACTTCTTCTGGAAAGAGATCACGATTGACTAGCTCTTCTTTTTTACAGATACTTTTTTGAGACGACTACTAAAGTTGTCCGAGAGTCCATTGTTATCATACACATATTTCAAAAACTGCTGCACCACAGTTTTCTTTCGACGTAATGTGGTGGCCGCATACTTCTTACTTAGTTGATAGAAGTAGATTTCCATCTCATTATGGGATAACTCCTTAATGGTTCCGATTGTTTCTTTTATATAAAGAAGAAAATGAGAAAGATCATGCAGATAAAGTTTTTTTGTTCGCTCACTTCTTTTTTTCGTTAAAGAAGGCTCATCGTGTAAGAATAAATAAACTAATGATTCTTCGCTCAATTGAGAATAGTCAATATTTCGAATACCCATACCCATAATTTTTTCGAAATGACGCTATCAAAAAAATCCGATTTGGATTTTACAAGTTGATTATTACATTGGTAATTTATAATATTCAAATTTACACACACTCTTTAATAGAATGAAAAGATACACATGAATTTTTTATAAAATTTTATGATTCTTATTATACCACAATAAACGCATTATTTATTGTGGTATAAAATGAAATGTTTAAATATATATTTTCATCATATTATTTAACGTTTCTGTTTAGATAATGTGTAATGGAAATGTTTAATTGATTTTTTTTGTACATTTCAATCCAAGTGCGGTAGGAGGAGATTTTTTTTGACTAGTCTTCGTCTGAAAATTTTACAAGAAATCCATAATTTAGAAGATACCCATTGTTCAATTTGCCCTCTGAACAACCTATCAGTGAATTGTACAGATGAGCAAGAACAGGCAAAACAGAGAAACTACAAACATTGTAAAGGTTGTCCCATTTTTGATTCCATCCGAGAGAAAGGAGAGCAATTGAATTCTTTATCGAAAAAGAGTACATTTAATAAGGTACGAGAACGTTATATGGAGAATCCATTTAAGTATCTGCAGTATAAGGAGTACTCAATTACAGATGTAGTAAAAGAAACAGGTTTAACAAAGTATCAACTAAGAAAATTTAAACAACAGCTAGAATGAAAGTTTCGGACGAGGTGAGAAATGGACTATTTATCTTTAGAAGAGGTATGTGATAGGGTAGGTTTAACAAAAAATCAATTAGGCTATTTAATTAAATATAAACAGATCGAACCTATCAATCTGGCTACCTGGAAAGCAGATGGCGGATATCGCTTTGAGCAAGAAGATGTAAAAAAGTTAGAGGAATTATACAAAGACTCTTTAACATTAAAAGAAGCAGCAGAATTTCTAAATAAGTCTAAGACTTACGTTCATAATGCCGCTAAAGACGGGATATTACCCTTTAAAGAGATTGCTAAAGGGAAATCTACTGAACGATTGTATTTAAAAAAGGATTTGGAAGTTTTCAAAGAAAAAATAGAAAACAGAGCAAAAGAGGAATCGAAAGAAAAAAAGCAGCATTTAAGTCTCTATCTTGATGAAAAGGTAGTAGAAGCAATCAAGAAAAAAGCTGCAAAGAAAGGGTATAATGGCTACAAGAAGTTTGCTGAAGACATTTTATCTGCAGAAGTAAAAGAAGACATAGAAGAATAGAAATACCAGAGAGAATAGATCCCTAAAAAACGAAAAAACGTTATAAGGGGTCTATTTTTGTTTTTAAGGAGCTTTTTAATTATCGAATATCATTGCATTACCTACATAACCAATGCTCTTTACAAACGAATTTGAAGGACCTTTTTTTGAGTGTGTCCCAAAAAAATTCTCTTAAAATACAAAAAAAGTAACATATATACAATATATGGATAATAGTGGAGGGAACAATAAAAAATTTAAGACGATTTTATTCAAGGTAAAAAAAGCACTCGAATTGAGTGCTTTTTTTATCATTTATCTGGTACATAACATGTGTTGTTATCCATATAGCATTTTTCTATCTTTGTTTTAGTATTCCCTTTTTTATCTCTGTAAAAAATTTTAACTGTCCCCTTAGCGCCATTATAATCAAATTCATATGCATTAGGGTATTTGTCTCTAACCCATATTAAACCTGAACCAGCACTTGCCGGCATTGCAGAAATAAGTAATGCAGATGTTAAACTTAGCGCCCCAACTATCTTTTTAATTTTTGACTTTGACATAAATAATCCCCCTTATTATTTTATTAACTTATTAGAATAATGTAACTAATAGGTTAATAAAATGGTAACATATACCACAGGTGTTTAAAATCAATAAAACTTGATAAATAAATATTATAAAATTCAAAAAACAATTACTGTTTCTAATTAAATTTAAGGGGAAGTGTAAATACCTTCAAGTAAACATATTTTAATTATAGTAAACTAGATTATTCGAAAAAGAATGTATCACTGTGGATTCTCTATTTAAATGAATAGGAATATGATAAAATAGAAGTATAACTGTATATCGTGTGAAGGTGGGCTTGTTATTATCCCTTCTTTCCATTTGGAAGGAAAGGGGGTGATATAACATGGAGTTTTTGTTTGAACTTTTAAAAGAAATTGCAAAAGCAGTTGTGCGTGAGGTTTCAGCATACGCACTGAAAAAGCAATTCGAAAAAAAAGACAACAAAAAACCCGCGCTTCACCGACCAAAGTACAAGCGTGGGTCTAAAAGAAAAAGATAATGCATAATAACAGCCACCTTGACAGTAGCAGTTATGAGACGGGATGTTGACAGCATCTCGTCTTTTTTTAGTTTATGCAATTCAGTTAAGTACTATACTTTATATATACTGAATATGCATTCAATATATAACTAATCTAAAGTAAACATACCATATTTTTATTTTTTGGTCAACGTTCGGAAATATGAGGGACTAATGTTGTTTTGGAATAAAGTTTGATCATTTTCTACCGATGATCTTAAACAATCGCGCCCGTTTGCGATATTTTAAATTGTTACCCCTTTGCCCTTTTTGGCCAAATAAAATTGCTTATGGCAATCACAAAATCAATACCTAACACAAGTGTCCATAATTTTAGAAACCCAACCAACACTTCTGTCCGGGAAAAATCGTTAATTAAATAGATTAAGACGAGTAAAATGCCAGCACCTATTAGAAAGGCAAGCACATGTTGTCCCCAACTTTTAAAGTAGTGTTTCGCATAATCGATGCCAAATCTTTTAACTGGTTTCATTCCTTGTTTCATCACATAATATTGAAAGCGTATATCAGCCCATTCAATCATACTTCTACCGTATGCAATAGAGATTCCAATATACACAGCAGCAATTGCATGCACTTTGGTAGCAGTCGCACCACGATACAAGTCTACACCCGTAGCAACCAATAAAATTAAATCAATGACAGGTGTCAATGCTAGGAAAAACAATCCTAATTTATTTCTTTTAAGGATATATCGTGTGAATAGACCTAAAGTAATAACAACCCAAAACCCTATTTCACATACAACGATTAACCACGCAATTACATTCACCCCAGCACCCCTTTGTACGACGCACGCACTTACTTGTTTCCCCTTAATAGTTCAACAAAATGGCCTGTTCGTATAACCTTATATTACTTTTACCATAGGAACCCCTTCAGATAAAGCATATCCAAAGGTGCAAAAAGGTGCAACTTTTTTCAAACCCACAACTAAATTAAGAGGTTTATACTGTAATTCATAATGTAAATGATATAAAAATAAAAGTAGTTTTATAGTGAAGGGTTTGCTTGTTTTGAAAACAAGCAAACCCACTTGATAGATAGTCTTATATATATTTTACAGCAATGGTTTTATCTATATCTTTGTGCAAATTGCTCGGTATAAGAATCGACTAATTTTGTACGTCCAGAGTCAGAATAAACTTTAATGTTGTATTTAATATAAACATTGTATGCATCTTGATCCTGCCATTTTTGTACAGTCCACCAATAGTTTTTACTTTTAGGAAGAGAGAGTCCGCCTATTACATACCCAGCTACACCAGAAGCAAACGTATTTCCGATTTTCGCTATAACCCCAGCACCTAAACCTGCTATAGCTGCGTTAACCATAAAACGATATGAGGCATTATAAAATACATTGTTTCCATAAGTTGTCGTTACATATTTCCAGTTGAATGTACCAGCTGTTGGGTGAACATATTGAATTTGATCCGAATCTTTAGGTGTTATTGGATTAAATGGAGCTTGTCCATTTAGGAATAAAGAGTCTAAATCTTGTTGAGGTAATGAACTAATATCAATTGCTCTATTTTCTTTTGATACATCCTGGTTGTAAGAAACTGCAGGTGAATTTCCTTCCTTGTTCTCTGCTGCTTGCGTTGTTGAACTAAATACAAACCCTGAGCTTAGTAATAAAACCAATGAACTTCCTGCTAATAATGTTTTTTTCATAATAATCCCCTTTCATTTGTATAAGAAATTTAATACAATATATTATACAGTCATTCTCTGAAAAGTAATTATTTTCTAAAAATAGGAGGTAGGAGTCAATATGTTTAGTAAGATTACTTCAAAAAATGAACGTATTTACGTAATTATTGTAGTTGCACTGTCTATAGGGTTGTTTAGCATATCTCGTACAGTTTGGTGGTTGTATGGAATGGCGTTTTTATTATTTTTATCCGCTTTTATATTTAGAGACAGACCTACAAAAAAGGAAGTAATGATAAATCTTGTTGGCTTTGTAGCATTATGTTTCATTTTCTGGATAGGAGAATACATCATAAAATTGTAAAATAATAACAATAATTCTTATTAAATACGATTATAACAAATTGTTAGATAAATGGAATATTTTACTAACAATTTTAATATAATGCTAGTTAGGAAAAATCGATTATTTAAGGGGTTTATGCCATTTTTTTATTTAAAAATCTTGAAATAATTAAGATTCCTTGGCAGTAATGAAAGAAATAAGTCTATGAAAAAATATAAAATAAAACATATTTATAACAGAAACAACCCAAATTTCTCATTAGGAATTTGGGTTGTTTTTATAATGGGACATCCTTTTAATTTTAGGAACGGATATTTTCAAATGATAACCATTAATGAAATGATGATATGTTATAATTTTCATAATATATATGCAAAGAAGGGATGGAATGAGCACACAAATTAAGGTAACACCGGAACAATTAGAACAAGCTGCTAAAACCGTAAGAAATACGAGATCATCATTAGAATATATACATAAAGATTTATACTCTCACACTGAATATATAGCTTCTCAGTGGAGTGGAGCAAGCAGTGATCGTTTTTATCAGATGTTTAATGAAGCAAAGCCAATGATGTTTAACATCTTGCAAGAATTAGATAAAATCGCAGTAGAATTAGAACGTGCAGCTGTTAAATTCCGAGAAGCGGATGAATTGTATGGCGGAAATTTAGTTGACTCTGATATTCAAGAAGGAGCCATGTGTGGAAAACTCCCTACAAAATCAGAAGAGTCATTTTTCAATAAAAAAGATTTAAATGCTGCGTGGACTGGTATTTCTAATGGGTTTGTAGATGGTGCAGTGGATGCATGGGAAGGACTGATATCCTTAGGTGATAAAGAAACCTGGCTTAATATGCGAGATGCAATTGTAAACTATAGGGAGACTATTCCTGCTGCATGGAACACTGTATCAGATACATTTATGAATAAATTTTGGAATGGGGATCTGGAAAGTAGAGAGCATTATGTAGCTTATGGTATAGCGACGTTAGGACTCGGACTTCTGGGGGATAAGGGTCTTAGTAAAGCAGGACAAGTTGGGAAGGTAGCTGCTATTACAGGTTTTACTAAAGGGAAATCACTTGTAATTAATTCTCCGGCATACAGAAATGCATTACATATATTAAATAACTATGAATTCAAAGCTGGAAATCATCTTTCATATGCGGGAGTCGGAAGTATTAAACAGTACTTGCAGAAAGCAGCTCCATATACTTATGAGGGGCCAAATGGTCCGAAAACAATAAGATTAAGATTGGGCGAGTTAGCGGGAAATAAACATCCAGTTACAGGCATCCCGTATGATTTAGATGGTTTCCCTATTTTTAAACCCCTTTCTGAAGTTAAATTAAAAGAAGCTGATTTTAAAAAATCTAGACCAACACATGATAGAATATGTAGTAAAGCATTATACGAACAAATAATGAAAGATCCTAAGTTAGCTGCAAAATTCACAGAAGATGAAATAGAGTTATTTAAGCTAGGCGAGGTACCAGAAAATTATACATGGCATCATCATCAAGAAGCAGGACGAATGCAACTTGTTGATTACGAAACACATAGGAAAACAGGTCACACTGGCGGATATAAAATTTGGGGAAAAGACAGCGATAAGTAAGGAGGAGTATATATGAGCAACGTTACTTGGATTGGAGTAAATAAAAAAGAAATTACCGATGAAAACATTCAGAAAGTAGAACAATATTTCAATATTAAATTCCCTATTGATTTTGTAGAATGTGTAAAAAAATATGATAGTGGTTATCCAAGACCAAAAATATTTGATGTACCCGGACAGGATGAAAATGTATTTAGTAAGCTTTTAACTTTTGATTTAGAAAATAGAAATTCAATCATTCAAGTTTATGATGATATAAAAGATAGATTAGCAAATAAAGTATACCCCTTTGGTAAGGATTCATTTGGGAATCATCTGTGCTTTGACTACCGTAGTAATCCTGAATCACCGACAGTAGTATTTTGGGAGCATGAGGAAGAAAACATAGAGGAAGCAATACATCCTGTATGCTCAACATTTACAGAATTACTTGCTAGTCTACGTGATTTTGAAGAAGAAGAAGATTGAGGTAACAAAAAAAACGGCCTAGAATTCTAGACCGTTTTTTATGATTTACTAATTTTCCAACCATCATCCGTTTTCTCTAGTTCAATTACGATTACTTTATTAGGATTATCTTTATATACAGCATCAACAGTTACAGTAGCAATTTCATTTTTCTCTTCAACTTTTCGAATTTTATAGCTTTTAAGATCTTTGCTAACTGATTTCATTAGATCTGCATTTCCGCCTACAAAAGCAACTATTTTCTTTGCTTCAGGAGTGAATAACTCTCCAAAATCTTTTACATTTCCTTCTTTTGCATCTTCGAAATATGCTGTAGCTACTTCTTCAGGATCACGACTATTTCCACATGCTGCAAGTGCTGTAACTGATAAAGCCATTACCACTATTAACATGATCATACGCGTAAATTTGTTCTTCATTCAAACCACTCCTTGTATATAACGTAATTTTAACTCTTAAAAAGGGCTAAATCACTTGTATAAGTATATAACAATCAAAACTATAAAACTATATATATTTAGATGTAATTTTTACGATGTTATTACACTTAAAAAGAAGGGCAGCAGGGGGAATCTACCTATTTCTATAATATTGATTTCCGTTATATACATTAGTATAATAATAAAGTCAGCGTTATAGGGGTATAACAGACGACATTCATTTTTAAAATCATAAAATCGGATTCACTTATATGAAACCTAAAAGTCCTCCTAATTGAAGGAGGACTTTTAGGTTTGTTCAAATATTCAATTATACTTTCTCTATTAGAAATAAACAAACGAGTACAAATCTTTTTATGTACAATTAAACCGTTACTCTTTCAAAATAAAATACGCAATTCCACTGTTCATCTGAAATTTTTTTCAAATCTGGAATTGACCAAGCTGCAATTCCTAAAGCTGTTAATATTCCTAGTGCTACTGTCCAAGGAGTCGGAGTTTCTATAGCAGCAAGTGCCATAGCAGCGGTTTCTCCACCCACTTTACCTATATAAGACATTTCCGCCTGATCTAAGCTAATGATACTATTACGAAAACCAGTAAGGTCTTTACTATTTTTATCATTCTCAGTTACATTTTTCGCATTTCGTTCTGGTATTTGAATAACCCAAATGTTATTTGTATAAAAATAATATGCATATCCACCTAAAGTATTTGATTTAGATGAAATTAATTTTAAAGGCTGCATATATTGAACATCAGATTTCAATTTCCTCAAATTTTTTCGTCTCTCTAAATCAATTGTTTGATATGAGGTCGTATTTTCTTTAATATTTTTTACCGTGATTTCAACTTGATTAGTTTTTTTATCTAATTTAGAGGTAGAAATTAGATTATCATCTGAGGATTGTACTATACGTTCTTCTTCATTATCTTTTAATGTTTTTAATAAAATATTGTCGTTAGTTTTTGTATTATTAAATACACTGGAATTTTCACTTGATGAATCAATCTTGGCAGCTAAAGATACCGTCGGTGTCATTGTAGCTAATAGACTTAATGAAGTAATCGAAGTAAGTACTTTTTTCGTAAATTTATTCATTTAAACTCACCCATCCTTTTTATCTGACTATTATAAAATACCAGAAAAATAAAAATATGACAATATTCATTTAATTTATTTCCAAAATTGTATTTTTATAACTCTTGTAAATGGTAGTTATATAATAAACTTATTTAAAATTTAGTATTGTTTTTTATTTATTTTAATATAAATCTTCTACATCATTTCTGAATTAATTCATTACCCTATTAAGTTATATTTATCTGAAGTATGGTTACTTTTAATCTATTTGAATATTAGATACTGGCTTGGGAAGTGTTTTATTATCCCACATTTGAGCACCTTTCATAATCCAAATTCTATCTTTTACTTCATCGAAATAACCTTTTGACCAATCCTTTACATATTCTGAACTCCATATTTTATTCATTTCTTCATGACTAAGTAATTGTGTGGTAGTTAACCCTAAAGCCCTCCCTATATATCCAAAGTGCATATTGCCTAAGTCTTCACCTGTCATAGCACGATTATCAAAGATATATGTATTTTCACTACCATAAATTGATTTATAGTCCCATTCTCCGCCATCTAAATGTCGATTCACGAAAAAGCTATACGTTTTAGAAGGATATGATCCATATTTCTTATCTACTTCACACTGATATGAAATCAGTAAAGCATTTCTTTTCAATGTGTAGGAAAAAGTTGTTGTAAGATCATTAGGTGGTACTGTTCCTGCTGCAAATACAGAACTACTAAATCCGAAACAAGTAGCCATAATTAAAAGAAATAAAAAAGAAAACTTTTTATTCATAAGTAAAACCCCTTTTGGTAAATTTTGAAACATTTAAATTGTACAACTTTTAACAAAAAAATGAAATAATAAAATTTAATATTATGAATTTTATATAAAAAACAAATTTTCTGTTTGTAATTCGCGATAAATGGAGTATCATTTTTATAGTTCTTATTATTTAAATTTAAAGGAGGATGTGTATGTTTAAACATTTCGGCAGAAAGACTAGCATCAGTTTTGGGATATTTTTCTTAGTTTTATTATTTACGTTTAATGTAAAAGCAGAATCTTTAGAAGAGAATGCGATTCCACTTGAAAAAGCAACAGTACAAGCTCAGACGTATTTTAATTATGTAACAAAAAATACTAAGTCCAATTGGAATGGCGGAGAATTAAAATTTGAAAGAGTTCTATATGATTATAAAGGAAAAATAACAGCATATTTATTTATAATACATAAGGAACAGGTTGAATCAGGATTTTTAATTACTAGTGGAAATAAAAATATTTCAGGAATCTTGGAATCAGCCAGAGAGGGGAATAATCCCTATCATGGGGTAGCGAAAGAAAACAGCATATATTTGGGACCGTTGACTCACTATAAAAAAACGGCAAACAATAGGGAATTTGTAGATATTCACACAAATCAAATAGTAGAAGAATCAAAATTGGTATCATCTAATATTTTTGAAAACCCAAAAATTATTAATGATTTTAAGGAAAATAATGAAAAAAAAGATAAGAATAGTAGGGCACTTTCAGGACAGATGCCACAATATACTAAGAAGTACATCGAAGGAGTTCCAGATTTGACATGGACATACGGTTGTACTCCTACTGCAGTAGCTAATATTGTGGGATACTGGGCTAAAAGTTATCCGCGTTTAGATGGATATAATGGAGATACGGTTGCGTATGGAATTAAATACGATAAGATTCTTGCCAATTTAGCAAAGTTTATGGAAACTACTCCTGAGGGGGCAACATATGCAACTAAAGGAATTGAAGGTTTGAAAAAATATTTTAACACAATAGGACAATATTCAGTAAATATTGAACAACACAGTACTTGGAACAAGGACCCACATCATACTTTTTTTGATATATACAAAGAGGAAATCAATGCTGAAAGACCTGTGTGGTTGAATACAAGCAAACATCCTATTTTTGGTGAACACTCTCTGGCTGGGGTAGGGTATGAAGAATTTTTTGATCCTACAGAACAGCAATGGTATCGTTCTGCAATAGTGCATGATACTTGGGATAGTACCATTAAGGATTATTATCTTATATGGGCTCCACAAATTGATGAAGTTATCTCTATTAAACCAGGAACTGATTTAAACTCCGAAAATAGTAAAATATATACGGAAAAAGGAACTGCTATTCATTATAATTGGGGAGCAGGCGCTCCTGCTGGGCAACCCAAAGATAAATTTCAAGCTAAATTTGATCAATCTCAATTTTTAAAATCCGGAGATTATTTTATGCAAACATTAGCAGACGATGGTGTTCGTGTAACCTTTGATAATAATAAAATCATAGATCGGTGGACCGATTCTGGTGGACAAATTGACAGGGCATTACTTACTAATGTAAAGTATGGCAACCATTCTTTGACTACTGATTTTTATGAGAACTCCGGAAATGCTGCTATTTATTCGGATATTGTTCCTTTTGATTCTTGGCTAGCATATTATTATCCAAATAAAAACTTAGAAGGCCTTCCTATTGATGCAAAAGTCCTTCCTCCAATGGGAGTAAACGGAATCCTTTTAGAGAATAATGGAGTTGGAGCACCAACTGCTAAAGTTCCAGTAGATGGATTCTCTGCACGTTACACCACTGTAAAGCGTTTACCTCCTGGAGAATATGTAATACGAGGTAGGGCAGATGATGGAATTCGTGTATTAATAGATGGGAAAGTTGTTCTAGATCGTTGGACAGCAAGTGCGTTTCGAGAGGATGCACGAGTCATAAAAATTGAAGATGGGACTGCCAGTTGGGCATTTGGAAATTCTAACGAAAAAAACATTCACCTTATTGAAGTACAATACCTTGAAGAATCTAGTGTAAGTCATGTAGAATTTGATATTCAAGAATTTTGGGATTCTAGTTATTTCAAGCCTAAAGATGGATGGTTAGCAGCATTTTATAATAATAAAGAGTTGCAAGGCCCTGGAATTGTTAAAGGTGGACGGACTTCACTAAATAAAATTGATAAATTACAATTTAATTGGGGTAGCGAATCACCTGATCCAGGTATACAAAAAGATAACTTTTCAGCATTATTTATGAAAGTTGAGGACTTTGAGCCTGGCATGTATGAATTTGAAGTGAAAGCAGATGATGGGGTAATTGTAACAGTTAATAACATTAACAAAATTATTGATTCATGGATTCCAAGCGCAGGGGAAGTCAGAAAAAAACAAGTTTATTTATCAGGCAATACTAGAATTTTAGTAAAATATTTGGAATTAGAAGGTGATGCTAATATACAATTGAATTACAAAAAGATAGATTAAATACTAATCATTAATTTTTGGGAGTATCGATATGAAGAGCAAACTGATTATTATATTGTGTTTAATAGGAATTTTAACGCCAATTACAAAAACTGTAGCTAGTGAAGAAATTATTTTAAAAAAAGAAGTGGGTGAATATAATTATAGCGTTAAAAAGAAAGATAATAACTATGTATGGGACATAAGTTATAAAAATTCAAATTCAACACTAAAAGAAACTGACGAAAATAGATTATACTTAGAGAGATTTCGTGATAGTCTAAATAAATTAGACCAACAAAAACTTAAATTATGTGCATCAATTATTTACACAATTCTATTACTATTATTTTCGATAATAATCCTGGTATGGAAAAGATTGGAAACACCTAAATGGTTCTTACTACTTATCTCTATATTGTTAATAATTTCTATATATTCTGTGTTACAGACAACAAGCGATTTATACGTAATCCAGGAGGATATAGATTTTATTTACCAACGACTAATTCAATAAAAATCATTCAACAATAGAAGAAATCTATTTACAAATTCTTATTTAGTGTAATATAAAAAAGAATCCATTTTGAAAAAATCTAAATGGATTCTTTAATTTGGGTAAATGGAGAGATGGGCGTATAGCATTATTTAGGATTCCGTTGTCATGAACTTGAATCCACTTTCTTTTCTAAAAAGTACCCATTTTCATGTTTTTCTACATTTACAGATGTGTACAAAGACATGAAAGTAGGAACTAATCTTATAGTGTAAAATACTGAATTATTAACAGATACAGTTCATTTGGTACCCATTATTTTGTCCTCATATCATGACAAGAAAATGGGTACTTTTTTAAATTAAGACACCAAAGTGGATACTTTGTAAAAATAGCAAATACTAAATAGATGTGAAGTTAAAATCCAGTTCTATATTAGTAACAAAAATATTCATGAAGGATTTACTTTCTTATCTCATTAGCAGGACATGAGAGTCTAAACTTCTTTTAATTTTTTCCATTCTTATGTTGATGGGTATAGGAAAGGATTCCACAAACACCAAACAAGCTTGACAACAATAGATTACAAGTGTAATATTCAGTTACAGATTACAAATGTAATATGAGGGGTGTAATTATAAACAATGAATGAATTACCAAAAATTTCAGAAGCTGAGTTAGAAGTTATGAAAGTATTATGGTCAAAATCTCCACAAACGGCAAATGAGGTGATTGAAGCGTTAGAGGTGAAAATGGATTGGAAACCCAAAACGGTTCGAACGCTGATTAATCGATTAGTTCACAAAGAAGCAGTAGCTTACCATCAAGATAAAGGGCGTTTGTACTCTTATTATCCTTTAGTATCGCAAGATAGTTATTTACAAGTAGAAACGAAATCTTTACTTAAACGTTTCTATGGTGCAGCATTTAAACCTTTACTTGTAAATTTCTTAAAAGAAGAAAAGCTGTCTTCAGAAGATATTAACGAACTTAAACGTATTCTGGATGAGAAAACTGAGGAAAATCAGAGGAAGGATAGATTATAGTGATAGAAAAATTTATAAATATCTATCTACCTGCTTTTTTTGATTGGACGATTGAGACCACTATTATGGCTAGTATATTAGTGGGCCTAATCTTATGTATTAAGGTCTTGTTTAGAAATAAGTTAACTCCACGTTGGCAATATATGCTATGGATCATATTAATTATAAGACTTGTATTACCTTGGTCGCCAGATAGTTCCTATAGTATCTATTCTGTTCTTACTTACAAGAATGATGATGCATTCATTTCTAGGGGAAATCCTGTAGCTAAGTTTCTTACAAAAGAGAGTACGCAAGAATTAAAAGGTATAGACAATACAAAGGTTCACACAAAAGAAGATACTTATACCTCAAGTTCAACAAAAACTGTTCAGGCAAACAAGACACAAGCAGGTATTAATGAAAAGCAGGAAGATGAGACAATTGCATTCTATACAATCTGTATGTATATTTGGCTTACTGGCGTTATCCTCCTAAGTGTTGCTACTTTTATAATGAACAGGCGTTTATTACTTTACATAAAAAAACAACCTGTTATTACAGACGAGAAGATTGTCCAGATTTTTGAAAAGTGTAAACAATCTATGTCTATTCAACGGAATATCCCTCTATTTGTATCTGGAAAGGTTTCCAGTCCAACAGTGTTTGGATTTATTCGTCCCAAGTTGCTATTGTCAACTGTACATATGAAAATATTAGATGAGCAACAGTTACGATATATTTTTCATCATGAATTAGCTCACATCAAGAGAAGAGATGTTGGTGTGAACTGGCTTATGCATGGCTTACTCATTTTAAATTGGTTTAATCCAATTCTATGGTATGCCTACTCATGTATGCGGGAAGATCAAGAACTAGCATGCGATGCATTAGCTCTTACATGTATAGATGCAGAGGAACAAATTGCGTATGGACATACTATTATTAGTCTATTGGAACACTACTCAAGTTATTATCAAGTACCAAGTATGGCAAATTTTAGTAAAAACAAGAGAGCGTTAAAAAGGAGAATTCTAATGATTAAAAAATTCCAAAAAAAATCATATCGTTGGTCTGCGATAGGGGCTGTGGCAATTATTGTCGTTTCATCTGTATCCTTATTAAACGCCCGTGCTGATAAGCCGACTAGCCCTGAGAAACAACAAATAGAAGTGAAAAATAATATAAAGGAATTAAAAACACAATCCGATATTCCTATACAGCAAATTGTAGAAAAAATGATTGGTACAAAAGAACAGGCAGATGCAGAATTTTTTGTTTCAGAGGGAGAGTATAATACTTTACTTAAAGAAGTTGGTTTGGCACGAAATCTGTTTACAAAAGAAGAATTTGAACGATTTATTGATTTAGAAACAGAAGCATATACTTTGGGTAAAAAAGTAAAGTTAGTAGGAAGTCCTGAAAAGTTAGATTCAGAAGAACAAAAAAAATATCAGAAAAACAGTGAAGAAATTGGACCATTTAGACAGAAAATCACTTCGGAATTTAGATTAACTAAAAAGGAAGCACAGAAATATGTTGATTTTCCAATTAAGACCCCAAGTTATGTGGTAAAAGGGTTTAAATTAACTGGAGAAGGTGTTACAACACCGAAGACTACTGGAAAAATGAATCCCGATTTTATTTATGAATATCAAAATGAAAGTAAAGATAATGTATATATTGTGCACCAATCTGCAGTTACTGCTGCGGGAATAGAATTCTCGAATAAAAAAGCGGATTATAATGAAAAGGTAACAAATTATGAATTAGAAGGTACAAAAATAACCTTAGTTGAAAGTCTTGATACAGAGGAAACCTATAAAGTAATGCAAATGATTGTTCCTGCAAAAGGAAAGAATAGCGCTTATCAAGTCATAATTCTTGCAGGTGATTTAAGTAAAGAAGAAACAGAGAAAATTATGCTGTCCTTTCTAAAATAAAAATAGAGTCTCAGGATCCCGTTCTTGAGGCTATATTTTTTAGCTTAAACGAAACCTATAAGTGGGAAGAGAAATTAGTATAGTCTATATAATAAAAAAGTAAAATGATATTTAGTTTTGCTAGCTTGATTGAGGTGGATAAAAAATAACAATTTAAAACATAAATTGAATCTAGGTAGGTATATTGTATGGAGAACAGGAGGGAGTATAATTCAAAAAGAAGTAATGGAAGAATACTAGCAAATGGTGATGTATTTTACCGCTATCACCTGGATCTCAAGTAAAACCTCATCATTTAGATATAGTTTTACTTGAGATGAAGCGGTTTGAGGTAGCAGATTCATATTAAAGCCAATTCCAGTGATCCATCTAAATTAGGAGAGAATAACTCATACTGTCAACTGATGCGAAAACGTGGAAAAAGAATCTACTTAGAAGTAAAGAGATTACTGTTATTGAATATACAACAGACTATAGTAAAGCGGTAGAAAAAGAAGAATACAAGCTAATAATGTATTCTTAAGTTTTTAAAGGACGTGAAATGAATATGAAACCAGTTTTAAAATATATAATTATTTCCCTTGTTTTTTCAATATTAGGGGTGTGTTGGGCGCTGTTTGACATCTTTATGTTAGATGCAGACTGGCTATTGATTTGGATAGGTGTATTAATGGCATATCTATCGTTGTATATCGTGATAGGTCTATATAGTAGAAAATCGTACGACTCAAAATTAGCTAAAGTGCTTCTAAAAACAATAATTACAACCTTTAGTTTTGGAGCATTAGGATTATCATTCGGAGTTGTACACATGATATTAGGACCATTGAGCCTTACTTTAATGACATGGTATTGGTTTATAATGCTATTTTTATATTTAATACCCATAATATTATTAGTGATTTTAGTATTGGTAAATTGTAAAAATCATAATTTCCCTGGGGTATATAGTATACTTATACTTGTAAATATACTTCTTACGTTATGGCCGTTATTATGGCCGTTATTTATTACTTTTATGGGTTCTGGTATGAATGCAAGTGCAGGATGGTAGCAGCTCCACAGATTATAAAAGGGTTAAAAGAAAAAGGTTATGAACTTGAAGCTTATAACCAGAATAATCATTTTCCAATAAACTTCTGGCATGATAACCGAATATAAAAAATTATTTATTAGTTAAATGAATGGACTAAGAAATTAATGCAGGGTTTAAATATTTGTAAGAGCGTGTTTAGCAAAACATATAACAACACACTATTTTAACTGGCTATTTTTTATTATATAAATTTAAAAAATAGTATTGATTAAATGAAAAAGAGAGTTTTGCTCTCTTTTTTTGCATTTCAGCAAAACTTAATTAAATGTGAACTGAAAATTCATTTGGAATTTATATTAGTAGCGAAAGATATTCAAGAAGTATCTACTTTCGTGTCTAAAAAGTATCCACTTTCATGTCTTTCTACAGAGGGGGAGAGAGGATGAACTAAAAAATCTAAACTGTTCGTTAAATTCTCATTTAACGAACACTTGAATGTTGAAATTCTATCTCTACTAGGGGTAGCATCAAATTGCTATTAAGTTAAAATTTATAAACCCAAAAAAAGCGTAGAAATATTTATTTTCCACGCTTCTTATTATTAATAAATATTTACTGTTGGGGTACCACCCCACATCCATCAACTTA
>NZ_NVEC01000024.1 GCF_002571225.1 Bacillus sp. AFS059628
TCTTAGTGATTTATTACTTGATAGGTGCTTATAAGGAGCTTCATAGGGGCTAAAATAAAAAGGAGCTGTCCCAAATTATCATGTTGGATAGCTCCTTTACCATTCTTTCTATTTTTGACTTGCATTTAACATCTTCACTAACAAGGCAGCTGCCTCACCACGAGTTGTTGTACCTTTAGGATTAAACTCATTATTTCCAACACCAGTAACTACCTGTAAGCTGTATAATCGTTGAACAGGCTGTTTATATGTGATCAAATGTTTATCCCTAAATGGTAATGCAACTAATTCACCTGTAACACCTTTATACTGTAATGCGTTGTCAATCATGATAGATGCTTCTTCACGAGTGATTGGTGCGTTCGGGTCAAAAATCCCTCCACCACGGCCGCTAATAATTCCTGCACTTGCACTACGTTTCATACCGTCATGAAGTGATGGATGAGCTTTGTTAATATCTACAAATGATTTATTTCCTTCTGGTAGTTTAAGAGCATTGGCGATTAATGTCGCAAACTCAGCTCTTGTTACATTACGGTAAGGCGCAAATACACCATTTCCTTCCCCGTGCATAATACCTAGACTGTGTAGTTTACGAATATGTCCCTCAAACCATCCACCTGTAATATCATTTTTTGGCTTTTGTACTTCTTCTTTTGGTACATTGTAGTTAATTTTAATCCAACTTGGATTATAGAAAATCTACTCTCCATTTCCTACTTCGTACCAACCATTTTTAACTGCTAACACTTTGTAACGGTCTCTGTTTGAAGCTTTACGAACAGTTTGATGTTCAAGTCCTGCACCGCTACGTATGTTTATACCGTCACCATTAACGACTAACTCCATGCCAGGTTCAGCTGGATTAAATTCATTTGAATCAAATAGCTCGTTTCTTTCTTGTAAAGGCGAGTCAATTTGTGAGTTAACATTTGCGTACCATTGAATACCTTGTACGAATCCAGTCCAATTCCCACGAGAAATTAATATGTAGTGAAGAATTTGAAGAAGAGTCTCAAGACAAAATTAAACAGTTTAAACTTAGACAAATGACTGGCACAGAAATTTATACGAACTGGGATGGCGTTTTTGCAGACGACATGTTAAATGACGAAGGCAACCAATTTGCGATGTATTACTTTAATAATGATGAGGAATGGAAATATATAAGTGATTACTCAGACGTTTTTATAGATGAAGGCGAAACTCTCTACCATGTGCAAGATACTTGGGAAAACTATTTCGAATTAAAAAACGTTATTGATAATAGCTATAATTTTTGGAAAGATAACTTACAAAATAAATAATTATAACAAGTCGATTGCTTATTTTAATAAGGAATTGACTTTCTTATTATCTAATTTACTGATTAACCCCTCACCCAAAGATCATTTTACTAACGATACTATTATCGATATCGAATTATCTATAACGGAACGTTCTGGACGTGATTTCATTAATACTGTTAATCCAATTAAGGAAGTGACTAATGTTTGCGCTACTGCTTTAGCGTTCAAATCACTTTGCAGTTCTCCTGATCGAATTCCTTTCGTAATTAATTCTTGAAAAATAACTGCAAGATACATTTGATGTTCTCTAGTCAGTACTTCAAATTTTTCATTATGAGGAGCAAGTTCGACCATTGCGTTAATACAAAAACAACCTTTACTGAAATCTTTTTTATATTCCTCTTCCACCATATTTTCAAAAAATGTCCGAATTGCTTCTTTTACAGATTGTTCGTTTTGAAGTTTTGTTCGTATATTAGCTGCATGTAAATTTGTGTATCTCCTTAATGCCGCTTCAAATAAACCCTCTTTATCACCAAAGGCTGAATATAAACTCGGCTTTTGTATTTCCATTTTAGCAGTTAATTCACTTAATGAAGTAGCTGCGTATCCCTTCTCCCAAAAAAGTTGCATAGCAGCATCTAAAGCTTTTTCTTCATCAAATTCACGTAATCGTGCCACTTAAAATCATCTCCTTTCTACATCTAATTATTAAAATTACACATCACCATTTATGTACCGATTGGTATATTATATATCGTATTAGATTATAAACAACATGTCAAAAAATCATAATTAACTCAAAATAAACTTGACATATATATTTCTTCGAGATTATATTTTACTTACAAATAACATACCGATCGGTATGTTATTTGTAAGTAATACAAAAAGGAGCTGATTTTATGAATAGTAAAGAAAAAATGATAACCAGCCTAAAACATACTCATATACATTCACCTGTTCATGCAACAATGTCTCGTTATATGACTCTATTATTCTCAATAGCTTGCGGGATGGCTGTAGCAAATATATACTTCGCTCATCCACTACTTGATTCTTTATCAAATGAATTTAAGATTAGCCATTCAACTATCGGTATTGTAATTACTATTACTCAAGTTTGTTATGCACTTGGTTTACTTTTATTAGTTCCACTCGGGGATTTATTAAACCAAAAGAAAATAATCATTGTCCAAATGCTTTTATCTGTTTTCGCTTTAATTATAATCGGGGTCGCTCCCTCAAGCACCGTACTTTTTATAGGTATGGCCTTAGTAGGAATTCTTGCAACTGTTACGCAAACACTCGTCGCATATGCATCAATTTTAGCTAATCCAGCAGAACGTGGGCGCATAGTAGGTTTCGTTACAAGTGGCATTGTAATAGGTATTCTCCTTGCTCGTACATTTGCAGGCACATTAACAGATGTAGCTGGATGGCGATCCGTTTATCTCACCTCCGCTATTCTTTTACTCTTCATAACTGTTTTATTACACCAGAATTTACCTACTCTTGAACATAAAAAAGTGACAACTATGCCTTATCGAAAATTAATATACTCTGTTCTCTTATTATTTATGGAAGAACGACTTTTACGCATTCGTGGAATATTAGCATTGCTTATTTTCACTTCATTCAGTATTTTATGGACTTCTTTAGTGTTGCCGCTAAGTGTTACACCACATACTCTTTCGCATACAGCTATTGGTGCCTTCGGCCTTGCTGGAGTAGCGGGTGCATTAGCTGCTACTAAAGCTGGACAATTAGCTGATAAAGGATTCGGACAAAGAACAACTGGCATAGCCTTATCATTATTAATACTTTCATGGCTCCTAATTAAACTTATAAATCACTCTCTATTATTACTAATTTTCGGCATTATCCTTTTAGATTTAGCTGTGCAAGCTGTACATGTCACCAATCAAAGTATACTGTTCACAGTGCGTCCCGAAGCAAGAAGTCGACTCACTGCCAGTTACATGATTTTTTACTCTATCGGTAGTGCAACAGGTGCTATTCTTTCAACAAATACATATGCCAAATATGGTTGGGATGGAGTATGCATATTAGGTGTATCTGTTAGTGCTTGCGCTCTTTTATTTTGGATAATAACCTTACGGCGATCCTCACAGCTGAACGAAGAATAATTCATTTATGTTTAATAGGTGTTTTTCTACAAGAATAGAGTTTTCTTTTCAACACAAATCAACGGCATTTTCATATAAAAAATGCCGTTGATTCACAATTTCATGATGAGGAATCCTATACTATCGAAATACATCTATTACAAATCCCCTTTAACATTTTCAACAATCTCATTTATCGTATTTCGATCAAACTTATCACTAATTTCGTATGGTTCACGATCTTCTACTAATTGTACGCCTACAATATCATTGCGATCTTTACCATATTGCACTTCAATAATGGATCCACGCTCTATTTGTTTCCAAACGAGACTTGCTTCATCTTTATTATCTAACATCATACAGTCCTCAATATTTTCATCAATTCCTATTAACTTGTTGTCATCTATAAACCCAACCTCGTATTGTTGACGTTCTTTCGCTTTTCCGCTTACTAATATACCTTTGCTTCCATATGAGTAATCCGTATAGTCCTTTTTCTCCGATTGTGCCGCTTTCGACTCTTGTGCTTTAGTTTTTTCAGTGTTTCCACAACCCATGATAAGACTAATTGGCATCACTGTAGTTAGTACTACTCTAGTAAATTTCTTTATCATTTAGAATCAACCTCACATATTTAACTTTAAATTCCATTTATCCCCTTACCAAATAATAACATAATAATATCGAGAAAGAGCCAAAGGTTAACTATTATTTTCATCCTCAAAATTTATGTAATAAACTATACCTCTGTATTTCCTTCCCTTTTATTTTCATATAGTCCCCCTACAATTATAGATAGCTAGACTTTCAAAATCACTAACTGCATTATCTACAAATTATAGAAAGTAGACATCCTACTCACATAAGACTTAAAATTAGGAAGTATGGAAAACATGATAAAAGATCTAAACTAGATGCTCACAATTAACATGGTCTTTATATTAACGAAGGAAGTGTACAGCTATGGATTTTAAAACAGTTATGCAAGAGCTTGAAGCCCTTGGTAAAGAAAGAACGAAAAAAATATACATATCTAATGGCGCACACGAGCCAGTTTTCGGCGTAGCTACAGGTGCTATGAAACCAATTGCTAAGAAAATAAAAGTAAGTCAAGAATTAGCTGAAGAACTTTATGCGACAGGCAACTACGATGCTATGTACTTTGCAGGCATTATCGCAAATCCAAAAGCTATGAGTGAATCGGATTTTAATCGCTGGATGGATGGGGCATATTTTTATATGCTATCTGATTATGTCGTAGCAGTAACTTTATCGGAGTCAGATATTGCACAAGATATTGCTGATACATGGATTGCAAGTGGTGAGGAGCTTAAAATGTCTGCTGGCTGGAGTTGCTACTGCTGGCTTTTAGGAAATCGTAAAGACAACGAATTTTCCGAAAGCAAAATTTCCGCTATGCTTGAAATGGTAAAAAATAAGATTCATGATTCGCCAGAACGAACTAAATCCGCTATGAATAATTTCTTAAACACGGTAGCAATTTCATATGTACCACTACACGAAAAGGCAGTCGAGATTGCAAAAGAAGTTGGTATAGTTGAAGTAAAACGTGAAAATAAAAAGAGCAGTTTGCTAAATGCTTCCGAAAGTATTCAGAAAGAACTTGATAGAGGAAGACTTGGTTTCAAACGTAAGTATGTTAGATGTTAAATGATTAAGAAAGGTGTCAATCTAAGCAAGATTGACACCTTTCTTATGTGAAAAACGAATGAACTCCCTAGGAAATTATTCATTCCCCCTGCACACCTTATCCGTTAAACATTTCTTCATTCAATTTATAAACCCTATCTCTTTTCTCATCACTTTTAACAAAAATAAGCTTTCCTTCTTTGACAAAGCCTTCTAATAATAAGCATACTTCTCCATATGCTTTAGGCTTATTCGTTGTGAATCTTTCATCTGATATTTTTCCAGCTCGTATTAATTGTTCGCATAGCTCAAGAGCACTTATTTCTTCAGAATCCATTAATTCCAATATATCTTTTTGTAATGGCGATAAAGGTACTGGAATTTCAGCTACCTCCACCTTTTCTTTCTCGTTTTCTTCTTCAAATAAATCTTCAAATGAAATTTGATTCATTACTTCTTTTCCTTTCTAACGATTAATTTGTATAACATGAACTGAATCCTATATCGTAGCTATTGTTATGTATTACTTACCTTTTTACATAAATCTCAAACTCATGTACATCGTTTCATATAGTATGTTTTGATTATACCAAATATACGTTCTGTTTTCTATCGTAGATTGGAAAACAGAACGTTTTACTGTATCTACCATATGTTTTGAAAAAAGCACCATGTACAGAATGTGATGCACCTAATATAGCGGTATACGGCGATTATAATATTGACATGTACCCTTCGGACGCTAGATATATTTCAGTGAAAATGGATATCACTATTAATGAATGAAAAGAATGGTTTGGTGAGCCATATGGAATCGGAGAGGATATGACTAGTGAAGGCTTCATATATAATTGAGGAAGCTATTCTCTTTATTTCAGCTTCTCTGATGGCTATATTCAACGCGCCGAAATATCTAAAAATGAAAACTGTTAATAAGTTACAAACAATATAAATATATAAACCTGTACTCGTCTTTTAGTTTTTCAGCTCCTTCTATGAAGGTAAGACCAGGGATACCTAACCCATGTAAGCAAGTATTCCATGTTACGAATGAAAAAAGGATCTGATATGAATATCAGGTCCTTTTTCACTGCTTCTTTTATAACTTTAAGTTCTTGATACATACATAGGTTCATACGTACTTACATTATCATACACAGTTTTCGCAATACTAAGAGGAAGATGGAGACATCCTTCAGATCCAACTTTTCCAGTGACAATGCATAATTTATCTCCTTTACTGAAGAGAAATATGTCTACTGGCTTTTTAATAGAATCAAAGTGTACTTTTATTTGTCAGACTTGATTTTTTCGCAATATTCTTCTAAAGTTAATCCCTTTTCTTTTAGATATATAGCAACTTCTTTTCCTACATAACGATAGTGCCATGGCTCATACTTAATGCCAGTAATTTCCTCTTTATCTTTTGGATAGCGAAGAATAAAACCATACTCTGCAGCATTCTTATCTAACCATTTAAATGCATCGGTAGTTTCAAATTTTGCATTTAAGTCTTCTACAGTATTTTGCCATTCAACTGAAATAATGTCTAACGCTAATCCAGTATGATGCTCACTTGCGCCAGGATACTGAAGATATTCCAATGCCTTAGCACTAGCCTCTGTATCCGACAAACCTTGAGATTTATAGCTTTTAACTGAAGCATCATAATAAGTTTGTTGTAATTTTATAGCTCGATAACCTGACCTTAAATAAAGGTTAATGCCCTCTTTTTTTGCAGCTGTTACCATATCCTGATAGGAAGTTGCAATTCTGCTATCTATTTTCATATTTGGCTTAGCACTTTGGGTGATACTTGTTAATTCAATCCCTAGTTCCTTTGGTAACATATGTTCTCTATTTACAAGAATAATTCTCCAATCATTAAGATCAGAAATAGGTAAAGTATCTTTTTTATTCGCTTTTATATCAATTTTATTTTTATCATTATGATTAGTAGTTTCCTGAGATGTTTGTTTTCCACTACAAGCAGCAAGGCTCCATCCCAATGCCAATACCAATGCTAAAATTATAATTTTTTTAATTGTATCTCATTCCCTTTTTGTTTATTAGTCTTTATACCAATTTCCCAACACTTCTTTAGGAATATCCTTAAAATCCTTCAAAGAAACAGGGCCGACAAATTCTTTAACCCCATGTTTTTTAGAATTTTCATCTGAATAATCTTTTAAAAATTGAATTTTAAAATGCTTCTTACCATCAGCATAGTCGGTTACTGTCGGTACAACTGCAGCTTGTCGTATACCAAAAGTTTCATCTTCATACTTAACAAATTGTATATACGATAGTCCTCCAATCAATGTTTCTAATTTTTCTTGAGCAGAAATAAGATTTCCAAGAGAATAATAGATTAGCGTCTGGTGTCCATCTTTATTTTCTTTCCACTCAATTGGTTGGATTACATGTGGATGATTTCCAATTACTACATCTACGCCTAAATCTGTTAAATATTGAGCAATTTCTTTTTGTTGCTTTGAAGGCGTAAAGGTATATTCTACTCCCCAATGCACCATAACAATCACCATATCAGAATTATTCTTTGCCTTTTCCACATCATTTTGTATCGCTTTTTTATCAATTAAATTTAATGCCCAAGACTTATCACCTGGAATTTTATTCCCATTCGTACCATATGTATAATTAAGTAGCCCAAAGCGAATACCATTTTTGGTAATCGTTTTTATTTCATTGCGTTCGTTTTGACTCTCATTAATGCCTACTGGGATAACATCCTGATATTTCTTCCAGTATTCTCTTGTATTCATCACACCTTTAATACCCATATCCATAGCGTGATTTGTCGCTTGAGTCACTATATTGAATCCAGTGTCCACTAAAGATTGACCTACTTCTTCAGGTGTATTGAAAGTAGGATACCCCTGTACTTTTAGATGATTTCCTGCAATTGGAGTCTCCTGGTTCACAATAGCAAGATCACTTGATTGAACAGCTTTTTTTATATTTTCATAAATATAGTTATAATCATATGAACCATCTTTTTGTTTGCCATCTTTAATTACTGCGTCATGATATAAATTATCACCCGTTGCTATTAAATTCACTACCGATTTTACTTTTTTATCTTCAATAAAATTAGGGGATTTTTGAATAGGACTTTTATCGACCCAATTCGGTGTTTTTAATGATGTATCTGCCTTTGATTGAGCCGGTGGTAATGAAGCTTTAGATGTCTTAATATCTGTATTGCCACAAGCGGTTAAAATCAATAAAAAAATAAAACATACTAAAAAAAGCTTTTTATTTCTCTGTAAATTATCTAACATGTAATCCTCTTTTCTGTTTTATTACTAATAACCAATTCTAACAAATAACTTTTAAAACAGCGTATTTTTGTTTTACACTTAATTTTTGAAAACACTCTATTAAATTTGCTTCGGAATATACGGATAATCTTTTTCACTTTCTAACAATCTATTATTTCTATCAGAATGAATAGATAGCTAGAAAAACATTATCCAATAGGATGTTGAATTTGATATACTAGTTCCAATTGTAATAGCTGGTGAAACTAAACTAGAGAGGCGAATAGTTCATATATCCTTCTCTCTTACTTTACGTCTATGAGTATCTCCAAAAATAAGGGATTGCTGCCGCCCCCTCTTTAGTTAGTGCGAAATCTGTGTAACTAATTTCTTTAAGTTGAGCGACAATTATTATGCCGTTAACAACAAGTAAGCCCCAAGAACTCATTTTAGCAATATACGGAAAAAGTAGCAATCTTTTCTCTGCCCAATATAAACAAACCCTCCAACTCAAACGATTTGGAGGGCTCTATACCACAAAGAAGAACTTTTATTAGATTACTTCAATTTCCCTTCAAAAACAATTTTCCTACCGCACGGTTCAACTTCTGTTTTGCCGTTTTTCTTCACTTCATGAAAGATTGGTTCTTCCATACGACGAGACGGTGCATAGCCTTCTTGTTCCATACGTGCTAAGCAATCTGTAATTGTTTCGTTTTCGAGTACTTCAAATTTCTTTTTCTTAGGTTGTTTTGTCATGCCCTAACCTACTTTCTATTTTTCTTGATGCGAATTGATTCTTCATGTAGACGATATATAACATTGCGAGAATTCCTATTATAATCATAACCGCAATAAAAAAGCTTGTATACTGTATTTTTTCTATAAATACGCCTCCTAATACAGGTCCCAGTATACTTCCTAAACTAAAAGCGATTCCAGATAATATATTACCTGCTGGTAGTAAGTGTCTCGGTAATAAATCTGTCATAAATCCAAGTCCTAACGAGAAGCACGATCCAATGACCATACCAGCTAACAACATGCAGGCAAAGACGATCCAGTAATATTGATCAAATACGGCTGCCAGCAAGAAAATGCCCGTACTTATGCAGAACGTCCACGTTAAAATACGGTCCCTTCCGTATTTGTCACTTAATATACCGAGCGGAATTTGTGTAATAATGCCCCCAACTGCAAATGCTGGTAATAAGAAGGATACTTCTGAAACAGACCATCCTTTACGAAGCGCGTATACTGGTAAGTTACTGTTTAACATTGCTTCCAGTACGCCGTATGCAAGTGGTCCCAGCAGTGCAATCCATCCTAATCCAACAACTTGTTTATAACGAGAAAATGATGATTCACTCTTCACTTCTCTTTCATCTTGCGCCGGGAATGCATTTTTCGTTGGCAGTAATAATAGCCAACCTATTAAGCACAGTATAGTGGATATAATAAATGGCGTTGCAAGACCGTACTGAACAGTGCTTGCTAAATACGGACCAACGGCAAAACCAATTCCGAAGAATACACCGTATATCGATACTTGTCTCCCTATTTTACTTGGGTCTGCTGTTGTCGTAATCCATGTTTGTGTTCCGACATGAAGCATATGATCTCCGACTCCAACTACAAATCTAAGAATAAACCATACCCAAAATGAAAAAGTTTGTGTAAAAAAGAATAATGAAATAATAACGAGAAACCCACCAATGACGATAATTGGCTTCATTCCAAACTTTTGCATCGGCTTTTCAAGAAACGGCGAAATAACTAATATCCCAATGTATAGTGCCGTCGCATGAATACCGTTAATACTTGAACTAACCCCTTCTTGTTCAAAAATCATTGCAATGGCCGGTAAGAGCATCCCTTGTGATAAACCTGAGATTGCTACAATCCCAACCATAATCCAAAAAGTAAAACGCATCGACATCCCTTTCCCTCTCCTTCTCACGCTTTCCACCTTTCATTATAAACTGTTTCTTCAAATACGTGTACGAATATTCGCAATTAAAAAGAAGCTAAAAGAATGAACCTTTTAGCTTCTTATCCTTCCCAAACTTGTGCTTTCACATTGTTATGGAATTGCTTGAAATACGGATGTTTATAAAAAGCAGTTTCATACACGTATTGCTGTGCATGAGCAATTGGTGGCTGCGGGTATTGCATTTGTAAAGGAACTACAGCTGGTGAAACTTGCATATACATCGGAGCTATCATTATTTTTGTATATAAGTGATGATTATATGGCGAATGCGCAATTAAGAACGGATGATGCATGGATAATCTCCCCTTTTACCTACAATGTTATAGTATATGCAATATTTTTCATTTCGGGGATTATTTCTCTTCTAACCAATCCTCTACATGTTTTATAAATACATCTAAACAATCAATAAACGGCGAATGACCACAATCCTCTAACACTTTCAACTCTGCATTCGGTAAATGTTTTGCTAATTCTTCACCGACCACTTGCGGTACGACATAATCTCTGTCACCTTGTACGACAAGTGTTGGAGCTTTAATATGATGAATTTGCTTATTCCCCTCTACAACCCCGTTATGTTCATCCGAAATATTAAATGTAATGAGCGCATAATTTACATCTACGAAATTACGTTGCGTTAACATATCATCTAAATACTTTTCATAACGATCCGGTTCCGGTTGATTATGTGTATATATTAATAAATTCCATACTGTACGGTAATATAATTTATTCATATTTTTTATCGCGTCTAGCACTGGAGCAATTTGTACGGGATCTTGTGCAACCTCTTCCTTCGTCTTTACTAAACTTGATACGATTGGCTGCCCGTTTATATCTTTTTTAAAAATTGGATATCCCTTCATGCCCACTGATTCTACTAAAATTAACTTTTCTACAAATGTTGGATGATTCGCTGTAAATTGCATCGCAACACCACCGCCCATTGACCAGCCCATTAATGAAAATTTCTCTAGCTTCAATTGATCGACAAATAGTTTTACATCTATTGCAAAGTCTTGTAATGAATCTATCGATTGATTATATGTTGATTGGCCAAATCCTCTTAAATCAAGAGCGTAAATATGGTATTGATCTTGCAGCTTTTCAATAACTAAATCCCAATGTTGTGACGACGTCATATTCCCGTGAATGAGTACAAGAATTTCTGTATTTTGCCTTCCAACTTCCTGATACGCAATCGTTTCTCCGTTCGATAGTGAAACAAACTCCATTGTTGCAGGCTTAATCATCACAAGTTCCCCCATTCTTTTTAATAGAAAGAAAATTCTTTACTTAATTAAAGAATAGCATGTAGAATATACGTTCGCAACATAAAACCTATACGAAATTTTTACATAAATCAACATGTCTATTACTAGACAATTATAATGAAAAAGTATATAGTTAGCTAGGTAACTAATTTGAAAGGATCAAAATACATGGACGAAAAACAACATTTTTTTCACATTGTCAGCCAGACTTCTCGCAAGTTTACGAAGAAATTTAATGAACGCGTATCTCCCACTGGGTTATTTAGTGCGCAATGGGCTGTTATTTTCCGCATCAATCAAACTGGTTCTTGTACACAAACAGAGTTATGCCAGTATTTAAATGTTGAATCACCAACGATGACTCGTACGTTAACACGTATGGAAACGATGGGATGGATTATTCGTACAGAAGGAAAAGATCGCCGTGAGAAGCTTATTTCTTTATCAGAAACAGCGATAAAAATGATTCCGGTATGGCAAGAAGAAGTTGATACTTTTGAAGAAAAGACGCTAGAAGGTATTAACGAAGATGAGTTACATCAAGCATTTCAAGTGTTACAACAAATTATTAAAAACTTAGATTAAATTGGAGGGATGACGATGCAAAGTGAGAAACTTTGGACGAAGGATTTCCTCGGAACTTGTTTTAGTAGTCTATTTCTCTTTTTAACATTTTATATGCTTATGACTACTTTACCTGTCTATGTAATAGACGGTCTAAAAGGAAAACCTGAGGAAATTGGTTTAGTTGCAACTGTATTTCTTATTTCATCTGTTTTATGTCGACCATTTACAGGAAAATGGCTCGATGATTTAGGAAGAAAGAAAATATTATTTATTTCACTTTCTTTATTTTTAGCCGCTACTGTTATGTATTTCGGTGCGCAAAGTTTATTTTTATTACTAGCCCTTCGCTTCTTACATGGTATTGGGTTCGGTATGGCAACAACTGCAACAGGTACGATTGTCACAGATGTTGCGCCAGCTCATAGACGCGGCGAAGCACTTGCCTATTTCGGCGTATTCATGAGTTTGCCGATGGTAATTGGTCCTTTTTTAGGTTTAACAATTATTTCTCATTTTTCATTTACAGTATTATTTATCGTTTGTTCCGTATTTTCATTGCTTGCATTTTTATTAGGACTACTTGTAAATATTCCGCATGAAGCACCAGTAAAGAAACAAAAACAAGAAAAAATGAAATGGAAAGACTTACTTGAACCATCTTCTATTCCGATCGCTCTGACAGGATTTGTTTTAGCCTTTTCTTATAGTGGCATTTTATCCTTTATTCCTATTTATGCAAAAGAGCTCGGTTTAGCTGACATTGCAAGTTACTTCTTTATTTTATACGCACTTGTTGTTGTAATTTCTCGTCCATTTACAGGTAAGATTTTTGATCGCTTCGGTGAAAATGTACTTGTTTACCCAGCTATCATTATTTTCACAATTGGGATGTTCATTTTAAGCCAAGCACAAACTTCATTTTGGTTCCTTGGCGCAGGTATGTTAATCGGTTTAGGCTATGGAACATTAATTCCTAGCTTCCAAACGATTGCGATTTCTGCCGCTCCAAACCATCGACGTGGTTCTGCGACAGCTACGTACTTCTCATTCTTTGATAGTGGTATTGGCTTTGGTTCTTTCATTTTAGGTATCGTCGCAGCGAAATCCAGTTACCATAATATGTATTTTATCGCAGCTATTATCGTTGCTTTTACTTTACTTCTCTATTATGGACTACACGGACGAAAACAAAAATTCAAGAAACAACATACAGACGGAAAAGTTTCTGCTTAACATAAATAAGGAAAGTAAACTTCCCCGTTTACTTTCCTTATTTTGTATTTCTTTCAATAGAAGCGTATACTTATAATAGAAATAAAAAGGAGGGACCGCTATGAAACTAAAAAAATCTCCCCTACTCTTACTCCTAATCACATTCATATTTGTAATTACAGGGCTCGGTTTTACATACTTCAAACATAATAAAACAATCCCGTCAAAAAATAACGTGACGAAGAAAAATTGGTTAGATGACCCGTACTTACGTTGGTCGTATACACATATGAAAGAATTCACTTTAATTAACGAGGTGAAAAATAACCCGGATCACGTTTCCCACTTCTCTACCGCATTGCAAAACTTAGACGATTTTGCTGTAGAGCGTAGATTTGGAAATACAACTCCTCTAAAAAAACTTTTAGACGATAATAAAACGGATGCTTTTGTCGTTGTACATAATGGACAACTTGTATATGAACGATATTTCAATGGATATAACGAGAGTGCGCCTCATGGTATGGCGTCATTAGCGAAGGTCTTTACCGGAGCAATGATACAATCGCTTGCTGAAGAAAACCGTATTGACTTAGAAAAAACAGCTGACACATATATAAAAGAATTAAAAAATACACCGTTTGGTAATGCCTCGCTGCAACAATTAATGGACATGCAAGTGTCTGCAGAGTACCCTACTCACGGATACGAACATCCAGCGTTAGAAAATCAAGATGCACAAC
The DNA here is from genome assembly GCF_002571225.1 of Bacillus sp. AFS059628. Lineage (GTDB taxonomy): Bacteria > Bacillota > Bacilli > Bacillales > Bacillaceae_G > Bacillus_A. The sequence goes on from NZ_NVEC01000024.1 coordinate 14,148, forward strand.
TATACTTGGCGAGCAATATTTTACCTCGAGGTAAAAATTACGATGGTCCAATGAAAATTTATGATATGTTACAAGAAGCAGAAGAAACTGCACCTCCTGGTTCTGCCTTTTCTTACAATAACGGATCGACAGAAACACTCGCTTGGGTGATTCGAACGATCACTGGTAAATCATTAGCTGAAAATGTTAGCGAGCGCATATGGTCTCAAATTGGTATGGAAGAAAACGCGTATTACGTTACAGATGAAACGAAAGTAGAACAAGCAAGTGCTGGATTAAATGCAACTGCTAGAGATATGGCTAGATTCGGACAATTACTATTAAACAACGGGGAATATAACGGAAAACAAATTCTCCCTTCTTCTATTACTGAAGATATAAAAAATGTCCAAGAAGGTGAACTTGCAGTTGGCCCTGGAGCTTCCATTTCTTATCATAATCAATGGTGGATTCCGCACAATGAACAAGGTGCTTTCGAAGTGTTAGGTAGTTACGGACAAACACTTTACATCGATCCAAAAGCAAACATGGTCATTGTCCACTTCTCTTCTAACGCTACGCCAAGTAATGAAATCCATTCCGTTTACTCTAATATGTATATTGATATTGCACATCATTTAGAGAAGCTTCCACAGTAGTGGAGGCAGGAGTTTAAACCTTACATGTATGACTATTTGATTGAACACACAATCTGTTGTGTTGAAACATCAATATATCTAAAAAAGGAGCTCTCTTGATAAAGAGAGCTCCTTTTTTTATTTCTTCTTCTTTTCTGTCGGTTGACTTTGTTTAGCGAAATTAGATGAATCATCGAAATTTGGTTGCTTTTTACCAGCATTATTACTTCTACCTTTTCCCATATGTAATGCACCTCCCCTCATCCTTACTATTCCCAATAAAAAAATCCTCTTGCATCCAGAAGTTTTTTTATTGTCCCTTATTCATAAGGCACCACTGTTCTCGTAGTAATTCCAACACTTTCAGTTAGAGAAGCTTCCACAGTAGTGGAAGCTTTTTATTGTTGGGGTGTTTTATTTAAACCCATTACCCTCATCACATTTATTCATAATGAAACTTTTTATTAGCAATCCAATAATACGTTACGAAGAGTGTCAATAAAATCCACACTATAGTTAGTAATCCAGTAATTATTGCGTTTGAATGTACGCCCCCCGTAACTAACGTTTCCATTGCATACTTACTCATACCGGCTGGATTAAGCCGATCCATTATTGGATTCAAACCGACAATTACTCTGCAGGCTAAAAGGAAAACAATTGAAATTAATGCAATAATACCTTGACTGTGAAAAATAGCACTTATCATCGTTGTGAAAGATACGATAAAAAGAACCCAAATTAGATAAAATAGTAATCCAGTAATTAGGTGTGCAAATGGAACGGCAGTAAAAAGAAAATTTACATATAGATAAGAAGTTACGTATCCAATTGTTACACTAAACGCTACCATTACATAGTTTGACACTATTTTCCCACCTACATATGAAGTAACAGTAACGGGCCTTGTTAAAATAAAGGCCAGCATACCATTAGCTTTATCTGTTTGAATTGCACCCATCATAGAAATTACTAGAATCATAAGTCCAAGCTGGTCAAACTGGGATCCCAAAGTAGTCGCTAATACTTCGCCCCCTTTTTGCGCTGCCATACTCAGATCAATTGTAATTCCCTGGCCTCCACCTAACGCTTCTAGAATTGATGGTAAATAATGAGTTACTATCGGCTGTGTTGCACCTAAAAATATAAAAACAATTGGTAGCCAAATGACCTTAAAATCACGTAACATTTGAACACATTCTTTTTTTATCAATACCATTGAGTTATTCATTTTTGCACCACCAATTTCAAGAAAATCTCTTCTAAAGTATCGTTGCTCATTTCAAATTTAACGATGTCCACTTCATGTTCGAGTGCATTTTGTAATAACATATTTTTGCTTATTTCGATACTTTCAACCTTCACTTTGATTTTAAGCCCAACCACTTCTACGTTCTTCACATACGGTAATTTTTTCACAATTTCAATCCACTTTTGATCTTTAGCTGTTATTTCAATAACTAATTTATTTTCACGATTACGGTGTAAAAGCTCCGTAATCGTTGTGTCTTCTATTTTTGTTCCATCTTTTATAATGACAAATCGTTCACAGATTTCTTCTGCATCGCTTAAGATGTGGGTTGATAATAAAATGGTTGTATCTTTTTTTATTTCTTCAATCAGATTCAATACTTCTCGCCGGCCGATCGGATCTAATGCGGATACCGGTTCATCCATGACAATAAGCGAAGGTTTATGCAATAATGCTTGTGCAATACCAAGTCGTTGCTTCATTCCACCAGAAAATGTACTAACCTTTGTATTTTCTTCTCTCTTTAGTCCAACTTTCTCCAACATTTTCGGAATCGACTTTGACAATTCTTCTTTTTTCAACCCCGAAAGTTGGCCCATAAACGTAAGCGTTTCTCTCGCTGTCATCCAATGAAAAAAATTAGGATATTGAGGTAGATAACCAATTTCACTTTTCATTTTTGATATTTTTATCCCATTTAATAAAACTTCACCAGCAGTTGGATTAGTAATATCCGAAATTACTTTTATTAATGTGGATTTCCCTGCTCCGTTTGGTCCAATTAATCCGACGCATTCCCCCGCTTGCAATTCCATCGAGAAATTATTGACAGCAATTTTTCCTTTAAATGATTTTGTTACATTTTTAATCTCTAATTCCATAATTCCCCACTGTCCTTTCTCCCTATAATAAAGTACAAGATAGGTCCCAATATATTAACGAAAAGAATAATGAACGTCCATACAAGTACATTTTTTCTTGTTTTCCTATGTCGATATAAATCAATGAATGCAATTAAAACTAAAAGTGCCCCCACTGCAATAACTGGCAATATAATGGGTAGAAAAGCCATAATATCAATGTCTTTAAGATCATTCAATCCATAATGTATTTTCATTGTCATCACTCCTTTTAAATCTCATTATCATTATTGATAATGATAAAATAAAAACGGATGAATTGCAATCATTATTCTCATTATTTATAATGAGAATAAAAAAACGATATATAAGGTGATATAATGAGTAATAAAGTTGAAATTTTAATGCATCCGGTAAGAATGAAAATTTGCCAAGTGTTAATGAGAAATAAAGAAGATGGGCTAACACCATTAGAAATGGTAAAAATCATTAAAAATGTACCACAAGCAACACTATATAGGCAGCTACAAACTATGGTTGATTCTGGTATCGTCCATGTAATTAAAGAAAAAAAGGTGAAATCTGTTTCTGAAAAATATTACGCAATCAATGAAGAAGATGCAAAAATTGAAGGAAGTGAATGGAAAGGATTATCTGATGATGAAAAGTTAAACTACATTTCCTATTACCAGTTATCACTTATGACACAATATCAAAGTTACCTTAAGAAATTAGAGGAACAAAACAGTCACGAAGATAAGGCTACTTTTTCTGTAGTAGAATTAAAGCTAGACGAGGAACACTTTGGAAAATTTCAAAACGAACTTAACGAATTAATGATTAAATACTACAATAGCCAAATTAAAGATGACGAAATAGAGGCTCCAGTTCGGACCGTCGCTATTACAATTATTCCAGAAACGTGAACTAACTCAATATACATAATACAAGCCGATGATTCCTTACCATAGGAATCATCGGCTATCTTCAGTTCGAAAATTGTTTTGACTTCTACTGCATGGCTAGCGAAAAAACTAATTTAGCAATTCGAATGTACTTAAAGATTCTATCTTTCTTATATTAAATGAATTCTTTTCTTTCTTTTCTCATATTCGTCTCATACCATCCGCACTCTCTACAAATACTTTTTAAAAAGAAGCATGGGTAAACTAGTAAATATAAATTAGGAATCCACCAAGAAATATCGAAATCTAAACGGATTGTCCAAAATGTTAGAGCTTGTAATCCCGAACAAAAAGTTAAAATTAATGATAAGAACGCAAAGTGGCTCCAAATATGTTTTTGTTTAGAATGTAAATACAAACTTAAAAATCCCGTTAACGAGATTAATAAATCTAGAGGCAGAAAAGACCAATTCCATGCTACTAAAATAGGGTCTTCATAATCTTTAAACAAATATTCTTGCGGAATCATATGAAAAATTGTTATGAGCCAATATATTACAAACCCAAAATCAGTAATAAGAAAAAAATACTTTAAACGATTCAATGTATACGTTCCTCCACTATTTCTTTTTTCTTCGCTTCATGTGCCGTACTATTAAAATTTAAAATTACAACTCCAATTAGAATAAAGAAGATTGCTAGTATCTTAATTACATTCATACTTTCTTCAAAATAAAAGAACCCAATTATTGTAATCGTTACAATTCCCATCCCTGACCAAACCGCATAGGCAACAGACATTTCCATCCCCTTTAATGCGAATGTCAGGAATACAAAACTTACTACATAAAATACAAAAATAAGTATGCTTGGTACAAGTTTCGTTAATCCATCAGATAGTTTCATTGCAGTTGTACCCGCTACTTCAAATAAAATTGCTAAGCATAAATAAATCCACTGCACTATTCTCCCACCTTTTACTCCGGATTAGAGATTCCATAGATCAACATGTCCATAATAGACTCAAGTATACTCCCTAATGTATAATTATTCTTTTCAATAAACATAGGATCATATATGCGATTCAGTGCTCCCAAATATAATTCAATAAAAAATGGAATTTGAATCTTTCTAATGCTTCCTTCTCTCATTCCCTCTTCTAATAAACTGATTACAGTAGACCAACCTTCACGTAAAAACTGATCTAATTTTAACCATTGATTATAATGATGTTTTTTTAGTTCTACTAATAAACGTGCATCCATGAATTGAAATTGTTGCGGAATACAAATTAAGATGAGTCTTATTTTTTCAACTGTTTGTAATGCATCATCTTCAGCTATATTTTTTTCCTTTTCTTGAATACTTTCTATTACATGACGAATAACTTCATCTACTATTTCATCTTTTGAAGAAAAGTGCTCATAAATTGTCCTCTTACTCACAGCTAATTGTTTTGCTAAATCACTAATTGTAAATGTAAACCCCTTCGTTTGAATTTGATGACTTGTTTCTGTTACTATTCTTTGTTTCATAATCCGCCCCCTAAACCATTGGTACCATCTTGGTTTTTTTAGTACCATTTCATTTTACGATATTTAACACAATATATATAACTAACATTTCAAATTTTCTAACTTTTAACTCAAAACAGATAAACATGAGAGCGATGAGGGACATTCCTGCATATTCAACAATCAAGTGAATGTATAGAACAACACTGATGCATGAAGCCTTAAAAAAGTTAAATGCAGCTCTATAAGGATATGTTGGTATATGTTCTTTTTTAGCTTGATGGGGAGAAACCCCGATCTACTTTCACCTAAGTAAAAAAGCACCCTATAAACAGGGCGCTTTGCTCCAACCTAATGACTAATAGTAGCAGTTGGGTATAATGTTGTTCCTCCAATTGAAACCTTTATTTCATTTGTTAATGGAACATTTTGTTCATTAATAATGGTTCTCCACCATTCCCATGCAAGACCTGTACATTCTCTTGCTACGATTTTTATATTTTTTGAATTTGGTGGAAGAGGGATAACTGTAGAGTAATGAGCCGTTTTGTCTTTGCCACTACCTTCCCATGTTTTATGTGTTAGTACTTCTTTCCCATTTTGATCAAATGTGAATTCATCCCAAGATACATCAAATTGAGCAACGTAAGCACCGTAATGATCAAGTGTCATTTTAGCACTTGAATATTCTGTAGTTGTCGTCTCGATATAATCTGTATTGTTATGAACAGCAGCAGTTGCATTATCTTTTAAGAAAGTGCTTGTATAAGAAATTGGGTATGCTGGATTTTTAAAACTTAATTCAGCATTATCTTTAATAATATTTCGAATTTCATTGAAATCTTTTGTAACAACCTTGTTATGCTCTTTCGCATCTCCGCCTAATACTACAGCAGTAAAGGTACTTTCTTCAAAAATATCTTTGTACTGTCCACTCGTTTCGACGCTGTTATTCTTAAGTAAAGCTTTAAAAGCAGCTTGTACATCTTTACTCTTAGATGTTGTTTCTAATTTTACATAAACCGTTCTACCATAAGCTACATTTGAGACCATAACAGGTGGAGCTGAATTACTTACTCCTTTACGAGTTAGCTCATCAAAAGTAACACTATTATCAAATAGATCGGATGGATTGTTAGGTAGTTCAGCACTTACGGTATAGAATATTTGCTTATATGCCGCCACCATCACTTTTTTCTCTCCATTTGCAACCGCATTAAAATCAATGTTTAGACTGTTATCAAGATATTTCGCATTAACATTAAGAGCACTTGCAATTTGTGATTTACTATACACCATAGATTCTGTATACTGCATTCTTGCAGGTAACGTATGTGTTGTGGAATACTTTTCATTCCAAGTAGATACTAAATCATCTACTGCTCCAGCTACATTACCATATGTCGGATTTTGGACAGTGATTGTATTTTCTTTTCTCATACCAGGTAAGTCTATACTAATATTCAAAGGCTTTCTCTTAGCCACTAATAAACTCGGTTGATTGTCTGCAAAAGCTTTATTGGCAAGTTGTACAGCTCCTGGATACGTACGATTCGCTACAGAATCAATAATCGAAATATCGACTGGTGACGTTGTAAGTGATTTTTTCTCACGTTCCACTACTACAAATTTACCATTTGAATTGATACTTTCTTTCGGAACAAAACTCTCTACTTTATCACCATTTACAGCTAAAACCTCTTGATTATTATATGTAAGATTTCCTATGCCAGTATCAATGCTACTAGCATTTTTAGTTATATCAGTTGCATGACCGGCTTGTGTTTCTGCGAAAGAAATAGATGAATAATTAAGAGTGCATAGACTAACTAATACACATGTAAGGAACTTTCTTCTCTTGGTATTTTTCTTATTATTCAGAAAAATCACCCCATTCTTTTTTAGTAAGATATAATAATAATGATTGCTACATGATAGCTAACGAATAAACTTACATAAACGCTTTTAAAAGTTCTTGGACTAAAGGAATTACTCCACCTAAAAATTTTAAAACTGCCATTGCGATTTCCATATTACTTCCTCCTCTTTGCTGTATTAAGATATGTTGTATATTTATGCTTTCATTATAATAAGCTTTTACATTTGCATCAATTCATTTTTATATGCAATATTTCATATTGAGGAAAAGCAACTTTTTCTGTCAGAGTAATGATGGTACTATCCTTCTTGACAATATTTCAATCCCTCTAAAAATATCAGAATTTTCTAATTCTAAAAGGTTATGAACGAATCAACCTCGAATAATTGTAATAAACATACATAAGGAGGTTGATCTATTTTGTTTCGTTCCTTTACCAATGGTTGCGTCGCCTTAGTGCAACGTTTCTTGCCAGAGCCGTTTATTTTATCATGTTTATTAACTGTTTTTGTTATCTTATTCGGCATGTTTGCAACGCACCAAACGCCGGTGGAAATGATCACTCATTGGGGTGATGGAATTTGGGGACTTCTCGCCTTTTCTATGCAAATGGCGCTTGTACTCGTGACAGGATCTGCTTTAGCAAATGCTCCCCTCATTAAAAAAGGATTAACGAAAGCTGCCAGACTACCGAAAACGAATGGACAAGGTATTATTGCCATTTCAATCGTAAGTTTACTAGGGGCGTACATAAACTGGGGCTTTGGTATTGTTGTATCTGTTTTATATGCCAAAGAAGTGGCAAGACAGCTGGAAGGATTAGATTATAGACTAGCCATTGCCTCTTCTTACTCTGGATTTCTCATTTGGCATGCAGGGCTTTCTGCTTCTATCCCACTTACGTTAGCAACAGGCGGAGAAACGTTAATTAAAACGACAGCTGGAAGTATTAAAGAAGCGATTCCAATCACAGAAACGTTATTCTCACCATACGCTCTCGTTCCGGTTATTATCTTTTTAGTTACGATGCCTCTCATTAATAAAGCGATGCATCCAGATGAAAAACATACGATTACAGTAGACCCTAGCGTATTCCATGAAGAAGCTGCCGCTCAAGAAGTAGGAAACAATACGTTCGCTGAAAAAATGGAAAATAGCATCATTATTACACTTTGCGTTGGCTTGTTAGGTCTTATTTATATTTTCAATTACTTTTATACGAAAGGCTTTAACCTTACGCTAGATATCGTGATTTTTATGTTATTAATTGCTGGGCTTATTTTCCACCGTACTCCGATTCAATATATTCGCGCTTTTTCAGATTCTACAAAAAGTGCTTCTGGCATTTTACTTCAGTTTCCGTTTTATGCTGGAATTATGGGAATGATGATTGGAGCAAATAGTGAAGGACTTTCACTTGGAGGGGCTATTTCGAATTTCTTTATTAGCATTTCAAACGAAACGACTTTCCCGCTCTTTACTTTTTTAAGTGCTGGCATCGTTAATATTTTCGTTCCATCTGGTGGCGGTCAATGGGCTGTGCAAGCCCCCATTATGATTCCAGCTGGCGCTGAACTTGGTGTACCTGCTGCAAAAACAGCAATGGCAATTGCGTGGGGCGATGCTTGGACAAATTTAATTCAACCTTTCTGGGCATTACCTGCATTGGCGATAGCTGGTTTAGGTGCTCGTGATATTATGGGATTTTGCGTTGTTAACTTACTATATGCAGGATTTATCATTAGTCTATGTTTCTTATTTATTTAAACGAAAAGCTAGTTTTATACTAGCTTTTTTACACAATAAATCATTTACCCCGCATTAACGGGCAGTAATCCCCCCACCTATTTATCCAGTTGAAGCAAAGCAGTTCCGCGGGAGATCAACTGCCCGTNNGATTGGTTCAACTAATAATCAGTGGGAAAGACAAAATCCCCACTGATTAAAGTTTCACTTTATTTCCCACGCAATTTATAACCCTCTTCCACTCTATCTCCGTAAGATATAACGCCTCAAATGCAAAAAAATCTTCACACACTTTTTCAATTAAATGTGGATTTTTCTTAAGGAAATTCCATTGTAACGCTTTAGGAAGAAAATACGTTTCATACTCTTTACTTCCTCTTACTACCTCATCCACTTCTCTTTCACAAATTCCTCTTATTAAATAATCATTTCTTAATTGAATCTGTATTTGTTGAAACGTTTCACTACATTTCTTCAATCGGATTAAGCAATTCATATATGTACGAAAAAGTTCATTATCATACTGACAACAATTTATAATACGTTCCATTTCATTCATAACGTACGAGCCTTTTCTTCTATATGTAATAACCATTTATCCCGCTTCTCTCGTTTACTCGTTTTCACAGATTGAAAAACAGATCGTTTTATACCGCGAATGCCGCAAAAACGTAAAACACCTCTCTTCATTATAATCCAATCGGCTGATCGATATAGTAGTGCGACGTACCATAACGGTGAGTCTAACGTATTAATTACCCATGCCTTCTTACCTTTTAGTAACCCTTTCGGCAGGGCACCTTCATATTTATAAGCAAATCCAGCTACAAAAATGCGATCAATAAATCCTTTTAAAATCGCAGGCATCCCCCACCACCATATTGGATAAATGAAGAGAAGAGTATCCGCTGCTTCTACTAACGCTCTGTACCGAGCTGTTTCTTCTTCATTTACTAAATCACGTCTTTTCTTCTCTTCATTAAATACAAGGACGGGATCAAATTGTTCTTTATATAAATCAAGTACCGTAACTGAATGATTCGTTTCTTGTAATCCTTTTTGCACATGCTTTAATATCCCCGCATTAAAACTTGAAGAACTAGGATGAGCGTACACAATTAGTACATTCAATACATAACAACTCCCTCTATAAGTTAAAGTTTCCCCTTCTTTAACATCTTCTCTACAATTTGTACGTTTTTTGAGCTTTGTAATAAACGGTTTAATACGGTAAGCAACTCTTTCTTGTCTAAATCTTTCAGTTTCTCTTTCACCGTACTTTCACCAGCACCTTGAATATCATAAACAACTGCCGCCATATGTTTACAATAGTTTTCATATGGACACTCACAGCTACTTTCTGTAAAATCTTCAAGATTAATAATCACTTCATAGTTTCCTGCATTTCCAGTAACGAAAGCAAATATTTTCTTGTCTTGTATTTCAACATCTTCTACATGTCCCTCTTCATAATATTCATAGCCTTTATCTATAATGTACTTAGGAATCCATTTCGTTATATCATGTAATAAGTAAGCGTACATAACAGCACCTCTTCCTTTAATTCCCTTTTGACTTCCACAACCCCTGTATGTTATTCTAATAACTGTCAAATAGCAAGTCTATATGACAAAACGACTGACACCTATTCGGCGAAGGTGTCTCTTTTCATTTGCAGCCGATATGAATTGCCTCTTTCAGGCATATTCAATCTTTGACACTACACACTCAACACCATTCCCTGTATCAGGCTGCTTAAGCAGTCTTTTACTCTACATACTTCAAAAAAAGAGAGCTTAGCTCCCTTTTCTCGCCTTATAAAATACCCCTTTTTCCGTATAGAGATATTCATCAGCTAATGTAATTTTCCCATCCAGTTTCAGTTCATCTAATAGTCTTGATAAATAAAATTGATGTAACATCTTTTTCGTGAATTTTCCTTCATGATGCGAAACGATATGTTCTTGAATATCTAACAATGATATTGGCTTATCTTGCTCTATCATATATTCATAAACTGTACTACGCAGTTTTACGTATTTTTCGAGTGTCACAGTACCTCGCAACCCCTTTCTTCTTAATATAAATTTTCGTAATCGGTTTTTTTGCAATAAAAAAACCTCTCCGATAAGAAGAAGTTACGTATATATCTTCGTCTTATCTCCCAGAACAAATTTGTTCTGCTGGAATTAGCACCTGCATCGCGGTTGCTGGGTTTCATCGGGCCAGTCCCTCCACCTCTCTGGATAAGAAAATATTCACTTAATTCTTACTATACGTAATTTCATTTTAATTGTCAAACAAATATAACAAATTATATTTTGCTTCTTACTGTTCATACTATACATATATGAACATGCAAGGAGGATTATGGAATGCACGAAAATGCTCGCGGATATGTACAAGACTCATTTCAATCATTACAAGAAGCAAAACATTGTTTAGAAGCTGCACTACAAACTGTTGAAAAAGATTTTAATCGCGCACGTATTGAACAATCTCTTTATGCGATCGAACAAGCTATTCAACGTTGTGATTACACGGTTCACATTTTAGAACAAGATTGAAAAAACTTCCCATCATAAGGTGGGAAGTTTTTTCAAATGGCATACTTCATAATTATTGCCGTTATGATTAAAAAATATACAGAATTAGCAATTTCTAAAATCCCTACTTTTATAATAGAAATCTTTTTGCCATACAACATAATTGCTCGAATGACACTCGGTATAAAAATAAGCGCACACCACGGATTGATAGCAAATACAATGATTGTTAATAAAATATGGTAACCCCATGATATAAGCCGATACTTCGGATTATTTTTCTCGCGTATCATCGTTTTCACATAAAATGTACTTCCTAAAAAATATAAAAATGAAATAAGCGCAATAAATAGTGCTGTTTTATCTATAAGTTTCATTGAAAAATAATAACTGACTAAACCGCCAATACAGAAAACAATAATTGCACTCATATCATTTAATAATGCTCTTTCATTTTTTTGACGAGCGTAATACATATTTACTATAAATAATGGGATCATTATTGCTATGAATAAAAGAATGCGCCATTCATATAATAGAGAAATCATCCCAAATACGAACGCGATGATAAAATATACAATTGCAGCATGTAAATACTCTTTTTTTCGTCTTTGCTTTATGTACGTAAGAAATGGATACGTAGCTAAATAGATAAAGAACCAAGCTAAAAACAACGGAATATGATACATAGTAGGTTTCCCAAGTATGACACTTAATAGAAATGGTATAACGAGCATGGCCCATGCACCGTGTTGCTTCGGAATAACTAACTTCATTAACTATACACCTCCTCTTCGAAAACGTTTCTCACCTACTATTATACAAATAATCTCATATAATAACGGAAGTATATTGGATCAATTTTTTGACAATAAAAAATGCTCCTTACAATATGTAAGAAGCATGAAAGAGGCAAACGAATATGTAAGTCGCGACCCTACCTTATATGAGTATGCTTTTCTATGCCATGTTATGCTTATCTAATATGCCATATTTCTTTTTAAATCTTGTAAGAATCGTAATCCAAGACGTACTAAATAGTAGTAAGAAAATAACATTCGAAATGGCATGACTCAAATCGAAATAAAAACTTGCAATATAATATGAAACGATTGCTTCCCACGTTGCCTCACGTATAAACCCGAGAAGCCCCCATAAGTTCATAATCCAGCCAAATAAAAATCCAACAAACAATCCGTATAGAAGTCTTCCCCATAGCTTTTTCATTAAAAATGTATTCCGTAATAACCCAGCTATAAAACCAATCATCCCCCACGAAAACATTTGCCATGGCGTCCACGGACCTTGTCCTAAAAAGATGTTAGATACGATAGCCGCTGTTGCACCGATCATAAAACCAGTTTCACTTCCAAATACAATTGCAGAAACGATAATGACAAAAGAAGTCGGCTGTACACTTGGTAAAAGAGAAAATGGTACGCGACTAACTGCTGCAATTGCTGCTAACACAGCAACGAGAACAATTTCACGTGAAACAAACGCCTTTCTTTCAAAGCGGATATAGAAAGGTAACATAATAACAACTAATAAAAACAAACTACTTAACATGTAATAACCATCCATGATAAGCGTCGTAAAGAGTAATGTGCCTATTATTACTGCAAAAATGCATATTATGAATGCAACATATCGTTTGGACACGCTTCGTACACATCCTCCCACGTTAATGCATATGGCAATTCTTTTCGAATGAATCGATTAATAGAGGTTGTATAAAAGAAGTTACCACTAAAAAATTCTTTCGGTGCATCATTCATAATGACTGCTCCATCAAATAACATCATACATTGATCCACGTATTTCGCTGCAAACTCAATATCATGCGTTGCCATTACAATTGTTGTACCTTCTTTTTGCAATTTCCTAAATAGCTCTCCTACTCGTTCTTTCTTCCATGGATCTAACCCCTTCGTCGGTTCATCCAGTAATAATAAAGTCGGCTTTGATAATAACGTCGTACATAACGCGAGTAGTTGTTGCTCACCCCCGCTACAATCATGTGGATGGCGTTCTTTAAGCGAGCTCAACCAAAACTGTTTTAGCGTATCTTCTGCTATTTCTTTTCCTTGTTCTCCGTATAATTCACGTGCACGTTCATACACCTCATCCCACACTGTATCAAATGTAAAATGATAATATGGATGCTGCGATACATACCCAATCCTTTTAAATCGTTCTTTCGAATCAATTTTATGTATCACTTGCCCATTCCACTTTACTTTCCCTCTTCTCGCTTTTTGTAATCCAGCTAAAAGCGTTAACAGTGTAGACTTCCCTGTCCCATTCTTTCCAACGAGAGCTACCCATTTTCCTTTTTCAATCGATACAGTTAAATCTCGTAAAATAAGCGGACTATTTTTTTCATATTGGAACGAAATATGCTCTGCACTTAAAATGACTTCTCGCTTTTCATTTTGTGCTATTGGCTCATTCACATATGATATCGCTGAAAAATTATTCAGTTTCATTTGCGCTTCTCGCACTGTAAACGGAATATCTTCCTCATTCCATTCTAAAAACAATCTTGGAATTTGCGGAATAAATGGACGGAACTTTTCTACTTCCCACATGTTCGCTACAACCGTTTTAGGATTTCCATCATACACGATTTGACCATTATTCATACAAATAACGCGCGTAGCAAGTGGTATTACTTCATCTAGACGATGTTCACTTAACACAATCGTAATGCCAAGTTCTTCGTTAATACGTTTTAACAATCCTAAAAACTCTTTCGCAGCAATGGGATCTAACTGCGCCGTCGGTTCATCTAATAATAATAATTTCGGCTGCATAACTAATACCGCAGCTAAATTGACAAGCTGCTTTTGCCCGCCAGATAACGTATGAACAGATTGATGCAATAAATCTTGAAATCCTAAGAAGCTAATAAGCTCTGCTATTCGTTTTTGAATAATATGTGATGGTAATCCGATATTTTCTAAAGAAAATGCTAATTCTTGAATGACCGTATCCATTACGAGCTGATTTTCTGGATTTTGAAATACCATACCAATTTCTTGTGCAGATAATAATTCAGGTACTTCCTCTAATAAAACGTCATCATAAAAAATTTCTCCTGAACGTGTACCGATTGGAAGTAATTCCTTTTTAAAATGTTTCAATAAAGTCGTCTTCCCAGAGCCTGATCCGCCAGCAAGTGCAATAAACTCTCCTTTTTGAATAGAAAGAGAAATATGCTGTAACGCATATTCGTTTTCATCAGCATATACAAATGATAAATTGTTTATTTCTGCATGCGCCACCATATCCATTCCTTTCCTTCCATTATAATTGGTAAACTAATAAACATCGTAAGTACGACAAACATCACTCCATCGTATTGCTGAAACAGAATAGATTCGACTTTCGGATAAATGATTAACTTTCCTCCGCCATACGTACTACATATAATAGCAATGATAAGTAGAATACTTAAATAACTGAGCGTATACCAATCTCGCCTTTCCATTCTATACCGAATATATGTCGTACGCTTCGTTACACCAAATCCACGAGCTTGCATAGAATCTGCTGTTTGCAGTGCATCTTCTAACGAACAAATTAATAATACTTGCAGCAATTGCATACCATCTTTCACCCGTTCCACAATGGAACCTGCGTCTACTTGTACACCTTTTGTTTTTTGGACGAGTGTTATTTTCTGTAATCGCCTCATAAACAAAGGAACAAACCTCACCGTAATCATCGTTAACAATGCTACTTTCGGTGAAATTCTAGAAAACAAATATAAAAATTTATGACTTGAAATAATATCATTATACGAAGCAAACGTAAACATAATCGCAACTAGTAATAACCCCATTACTACTCCAAACATAATTGCCTCAAGCTTAATGCGGCTATCACCTAACCAAAATAACGTAGTTCGACCTCTATGCGTTAATAGCGAATTAAATAAAATGACCATAAAAAAGAAAACAAATGTGCTCGGTAACATCTTTCTTATCTTTTCGCTATTCCCTTGCATCACATTAATTATAACGATCAATAGAATTGCTCCAATTAAAAAAAGAGGATGAAGACACATCATACATAGTATCATCACCCCGATATAATAGAAAAAATTCACAAAAGGATGTAAAGAAGAAAAACTTATTTTCATAGTCCTTTACCGAATGCCTTTCTTAATTTAGTATACATACACCCATTCGATTGTATCTCCTGGCTTCACTGTAACTACACCCGCACTACGGTTTGGAAACGAACCGTTTACACGATATTTCCATCCGCTATTATCATTTACATCCATTTCATATAAATCATTAATCCCTTTTACGTAAATATCACCTTTAGATCCACTCGCATCTACATCTAATCCTGTACGTTGCAATACTTTATAAACAGTATCGCCTTCTTGTACATCCATTTTTTTCGCACCTAATAAGTAGCCTTTATCACCTTTTACTGAAATCGTAACTTGTTTTGCTTGTGGTTTAGGCGGTTCTGGTTCTATATCTACTTTTGGTGGTACTGGCTTTGGAACAGTCTGAGTCGGTATCGTTTTCTCCTCTTTATTCGGATCAACCTTCTGCTCCTGCTTCGGTGTTTCTTTCGGCTGATTCACAACCTTCGCTTCTTCTTTTATTTCTTGCGCTTTCGGTTGCTGCTCTTGTTGTTTCTCTTCTTGTGCTTTTTGTTGTTCTGGTTGCTTAGTAGCAGGCTGTTCCTGTGGTTTTTCTTCTTTCTTTACTTCCGGTTGTGCCTGTGGCTTTTCTTCTTTCGGCTTCTCTTCTACTTTTTGCTCTTGCTTCTCTTTCTGTTCGTCTTGCTTATTTTGCTCTTGTTCAGTTTGTTTTTCTTCCGGCTTTTCTTCCGGTTTCGCTTCATCTTTCTTCTCTTCTTGTTTTGCTACTTCTTCTTGCTTTGGTTCTACTTTCTTCTCAGGCTTTACAGCTGCCTCTTCACATCCGGCAAGTAGCCCAAGTGAAAGGATTAAAGAAATAAACCACTTCATCTTACTCATGTTGCCCCTCACCTTTCATATTAAAAATTAGGAGCAAATAATTGCTCCTAATTTTTGTTAAGCTGCTTTACGTCTCCATAATACATATGCAGAAGCAATACATAATACACCCATCCCTACTTCTGTAGCTGCACTATGAGAAGATGCTCCTGTTTTTGGTAACGTGCTACCGTTTCCTGACTTTTTGCTTTTAACCGGTTCGTTATCAACAACAACTTTTAAAGTGTCATCTTTCGTTTCTTGTTGTACTTGTTTTTGTTCTTCTGGTTGTTCAGTAACTTCCTTTTCTACTACAACATTTTCTGGATCTACATTTGGTTTCTGATCAACTTCAGGAACAGATACATTTGACCAATCATAAATCGATTTCCCAAGATCTTTAAACTGAAGTAAAGCTAATAATGCTTGCTCTGTAGCCATTCCGCTACCATTTTGATCACTTGGTAACCATTTGAATTCACCATTTGGAATTTGATATGACAGTAAATTTTGCACTGCCTTATGTAGACGGTTTTGATCTACATCTTTCACAAGTGATAATCCAATAATTGCTTGCGCAATACTATTAGAGTTTTCTTGTCCATCAGCAGAAAAACCACCATTGTCTAACTGTTCTTTATATAAATAAGCAACAGCTTTTTCTACAGCTGGCTTCACATCTGGTCGATCTTGATATGGAGCTAATGCTGATAAAACCATACCTGTTACATCAACGCTACTAGCACTGTCTTTACTGCTTGCGCTATCGTAAGTCCAGCCGCCATCTGTATGCTGTGCGTTTAAAAGCGCATCTACTAAAGCAACTCGATTCCATTTTGAATTCACTGGCACTTCATATTTCTTCGTATCAAATGCAAGTAAAGCAAATGTATAACCTGTAACAGAATTCACTTTATCTGATTCGTACAATTTTTGAACTAAATTATGTTCGCCAACCTTTGTAGGGTCTGCTTGCATTGCATTCATCATAATAATTGTTCTAGCTAAATCTGTCGCTGAAAAGCGGTTAATGCGCTTTTCTACTTTTTCAGTTACTGACTTAACATAGTTTAATTTCGCCTCAATTGGAACATTCTTTCCAGAACGAGAAAGACCTAAAGCTACCCAATCACTTTCAATTCCATCTTGTAACATCTTTTCAGATGTCTTAGAGATTGCGTCATTTACTTGCGCTGCTGGAACTTGAATGTTCTCTTGCTTCGGTTGCTCTACCTTTTCATCATTTGTTTTTGTTCCATCTGGTTTTTCTGGTTTTGGATCATTTGTCTTTGGTTCTTCTGGTTTTGGATCATCCGTTTTTGGTTCTTCTGGTTTTTCTTGTTTTGGATCATCTGTTTTTGGTTCTTCTGGTTTTTCTTGTTTTGGGTCATCTGTCTTTGGTTCTTCTACAGTTTTACAAGTACCAAATTTATCTAATGTTTGCTGTAATGTTTCCTGGCTCATATTGCTCCAGTCTGCAACAAAACGAAAGACAACAACATCTCCAGACTTTAATTTATAACTATCTGCTCCAACTTCTGCAGATTTATCATTTACATCATACAACCAGCCGCTTGTGTCTCCAGCCATTAAGCCGTCAATGCCTTTGACATACGTTCCAAACGACATCGTCTCTGCTGTTACTTTGTCCCCCATGACTTTTTGCAGCAAACTTAAAGCTGTTTCCCCATCTGTAATCTGCTCTTCTTTCGGACATAACATAATGCCCTTTTGTGATTCACCAATAATTGCAAGTTTTGCTGTATTTCCTTCAGCAAACGTAATATGTACTGTATTCGCAAAAGAAACAAATACGAGTGTAACTGCCATTAACGACGTAAGCAGCCATTTTTTCAACATTGCCATCCCAAAATTTCCTCCCTTACTACTATTCACACAAAAAAAGACCCTTCAAGGGCGTGCAATTGACACTCTTTTTTTGTAAGTGTCGAACAAACTGTGCAACACCTCCTACCCGCATCATTCGCGGCTATATTTGTATAGGAAAAATAATTTTGTTTATGAACGTATCATTGTGATAACATTCACTTTTCTAGGCACTACTTACTTCCATTTCAGTTATCGTAAAACGATAAACCTATACATTCTGTTAATTATAAATTTCTGTATTATTTTACTATTGACAAAGAATTTTGTCCATGCTTTATCGGATTTATTTTCTAAGAATAGTAACTTACTAGCCTTTAACGATGCAAACTCTTTTCACTAATAATGACGCCATCTTCATCCGCATACACGTATTCATTCGGCTTCCATTCTACTTGTCCAAATTGCAACGAAATATTCCGCTCTCCTTTTCCTTCTTTTACACTTCTATTTGGCATCGTTCCTAACGCTAAAATACCAATATTAATATTCTTTAGTTCACTAGAATCACGAACATATCCATTCACAATAATCCCTGCCAGCTTTCTTTCCTCCGCAATAGCTGCCAAATTATCGCCCAGTAACGCACAATTCGTAGACGCTTCGCCATCAACAACTAACACTGTTCCTTCTGGTAGTGTTTGCAATCCTTCCTTCACTAGTACGTTATCATCCTTCACTTTCACCGTTGCAATTTTCCCGTAAAATTGTTCTTTCTTCCCAAAAGATCGAAAAGACTGGCGACATATTTGTAATTCTTTTTCAAACTCATCACATAGATCCGTAGTTTTCCACATCTTTTTCCCCTCTTTTCCTTAATCTTTCTATATAACATATTCTTGGATTCTTTTCGTTTCCCTGTCTAATGTTGCAAGAATTTGTATTGCGGGAAAAGGATAGAAAAACTATTGCCTTAGGAAGCTACCTTTATTATAATCTATTTCACAGATAAATTTCAGAATATTAAAAATTAACCAAGTGAAAAAGGAGGTTTTTTATGCAATTACATACCGAGGTAAAAAAGCAGCCAAGTAAACGAAAGTTTAAAATGCCTGACGCATACGTACTATTATTTTTTATTGCCTTACTTTGTGCCATTGCTACTTATTTCGTTCCTGCTGGAGAATTTAAAAGAGTTACTAACGGGACTGTTACAACGACAATACCAGGAAGTTACCATTCTGTTCCGCAATCGCCGGTAGGATTTGTTTCGTTTTTTACCGCTATTGAAAAAGGAATGACACTTGCTGCTCCTATCATCTTCTTAATTTTATTTACAGGTGGAGCCATTGCCATTCTTGAAAAAACAGGCGCTCTTGACGGTTTAATCTATCATGTTATTAACAAATTTCGTAATCAGCAATTACTTTTTATTTGTATTGTCGCCGCACTCTTTTCTATTCTCGGAACGACTGGCATTATCGTTAACTCAGTTATCGGCTTTATCCCCATCGGCATCATCGTTGCTCGCACATTAAAATGGGATGCTATCGTCGGCGTAGCAATTATTTATTTAGGCACTTATGCTGGTTTTAATGCTACTATATTATCTCCCTCACCTTTAGGCATTTCACAAAAAATCGCAGAACTACCGATGTTTTCAGGTATTGGTTTACGCACAGCAATCTATATATCTTTTTTACTTGCTACCATCCTTTATATTAATTGGTATGTAAAACGATTAAAAAAATTGAATAAAGGAAGCATACTCGGAGATAACTGGTTTCCAAGTAATGCTCTTTCAAGCGAGAAAGAAATAAAGAAAACTGAAGTTCCTTGGACAATACGTCACAAATTAATTTTACTCGTTTCAGCTTTATCATTAATTGTATTTTTAATAGGCGCTTTTCGACTACATTGGACAGATGCCGAAATGACCGCTACTTTTATTTTCATCGCAATTACAGCGGGAATAATAGGTGGAATGAAAGCAAACGATATCGCTTCTACTTTTCTAGCAGGCTGCCAAAATCTCATATACGGTGCTTTGATCGTTGGAATGGCTCGTTGTATTTCAGTCATTTTAGAACAAGGCAAATTACTTGATACAATTGTGAATCAGCTCGCACAGTCTCTCGAAGGACAAAGCCCTGTATTTGGCGTTATCGGCATGTATGTAAGTAGTGCTGCATTACATTTCCTCATTTCATCTGGGACAGGAGAATCTGTTATTTTCATTCCGATATTAGCTCCACTTGCCGATTTCATGCACATTACACGCCAAGTTACAGTACAAGCTGTTATGCTTGGCGAAGGAGTAGTGAACTGCCTCAATCCAACTTCCGGTGTTTTAATGGGCGTTCTCGCAGCGAGCGGTATTTCTTACGGAAAATGGATTCGCTTCATGGCTCCACTTGCATTCATTTGGTTTATCATTGGGCTTATTTTTCTTATTGTTGGGGTGAATATTGAATGGGGACCGTATTAAAAGACTCCCATTATACTTAACTTGATAAAATATCAATCCTATTCTCCTCTCCAATCCTATAAAAATCATTTATTCTAGTATGGATATAAAAAGGGATTGATCATAATGATCAACCCCTTCCATCCAAATAGAATGCCTTTAAAAATCTAGTTCCAAATTTTATTTACCCATTCAGGATGATCAATAAAAGGATTTCGGTTATGTTGGTATTTTGTAAAAATCACTTCATTACGCTTTCGTTCTAAATCATCGACTGGGTCTTGTTCATTCCATTTTAATAAAACAGATAGTTTCCCCATGTATGGGTCTTTATTGTTATTCACCTTTTCATTTAGTTCTAAGTCTACTTCGCCGTTGTCTCCCTCATAACGAACAGCCGTGTAAAACAGCATTCTAGCGATATCTCCTTTTACACTATCACGAGGTTCCCAAGAATCACTATCATATTTACACTCTGTCGCTTCAGAATGATTCACACCACCGTTATCAAAATCTAGATTTCCACGTGAACTATTTACAGATACATCCGTCGCTCTTAAATGATGCAAATCTGTTCCAGGTCCTGCAGTCGTTCCAAAGTCACCGTGTGATTTTGCCCAAACATGCTCTCGGTTCCAGTTATCCACTCCTGAACCATTCGTAAGTTTCCCTTGCGAACGCCCGGTATATAATAGTATCACATTATTTTTATTATTTGGATCTTCATCAGTATCTCTTAGCGCTTCCCAAACCGCACTGTATGATAACTTTGTATGATTATCAATAATATTATGCAGTTCCTTCTTTAATTCTAAACCGGTCTTTCCTATTGCATTATTATAATATGTATCGTCATAGCCTTTTACAGTAATCTCTTGTGGTGATACAGAAGCTACTTCACCGTGTATAGTATCTGTGAATGACAGAGATGCAGAACCTAAAATAAAAAATGAAGATAGTGTAACCATAGCAATCTTTGTATTTCGAAACTTCATATACCCATTTCCCCTTTAAAATATAATTTGAAGCTATTAACTAAAAATGGCTTCTTAACCCCCGAAAACTTTTAAAAACTCATACCCCTTTTCTTTTTATTTAATACGAGACTCTATTGAGTCTGTATCATTTCTAAACTTTTTGTATATTCACATTCCAAACAATTTCACTTTTAACAAGGAATATCCTTCTCTTATAAAGATTATTAAAATATTCTTTACAACTAAAAAGTAGTTTAATATTAACTTATAAATTCAAATTTATTTATGCAATAATGCATATTTGATAAATACTTTAAAAAACAGTTTGAATAAAAAGCATTCAAAGAAAACCTTGCAACAAAACGGATACAGTCTAAGACAGAAATAATAAAAATCAAGATGATCGCTCGACTTTTCCTTTTTTTCCATAACTGTCTTTATTTTTGCGTAAAATCTTTCTTTCTCTGAATAATACGTACAAAAATAGATTGGATACCATGTAGGCACCAACCTATTTTAATTAAAGAAACTGTGTCAATTCTGAGTTCACGACACGTTGTGCAGTAATAATAACACTTTCAGCTGTTAGCCCATAAACACTATATAGTCCACCAGGTTGATTAGGAACAATTTGAACTTCATATTCAAGTGCTTGTCCAAAAGCAGGATGAACTAAACTTAAGGTTTCAATAGTAGAAGCATTAGAAT
Source organism: Bacillus sp. AFS059628 (assembly GCF_002571225.1). Taxonomy (GTDB): domain Bacteria; phylum Bacillota; class Bacilli; order Bacillales; family Bacillaceae_G; genus Bacillus_A. Next base: position 36,433 of record NZ_NVEC01000024.1, read on the forward strand.
TCACATTAAAGTTTACCTGTTCAATTAATACTATTGAACCATCAAGTCTAAAAACTCTAGCTACTCCAGTAAGTGGACCAGCAGTGCGATTAAGGATCTTCACCCTAACTCTATTTGCATTAGCAGGTTGATTTCCTACGTTTTCAATTGGTCCTGTAGTAAGAGCCATATAACATCACCTCCATTATGTTATTATGATATTCAGCAATATATATTAACGTTATAATCTAATTACCCAATTTATTTAAAACAAAAAAATGTTCGTTTTTATCTCTTTAATTAATAAAAACGAACATTTTATAATGAATGAATTCGCAAAAAAATAAATTCATATACTAAACTAAACCAACCTACAACAACCGTTTTTTTTACAGACAATTCCTCTCCCTTCCGACTTCCTCACTTTCGCCTAATATTGGGCCGGGAATCTTACTACCCGCATGTTGCGAGATAAAATGTGTATCCATCCAATTCACAATTATTTCTTCCAGCTTCGGATGTAGTGGCTTAGCTGCTCCTTCTGCATAAATCTTTTTAAATTCCAACGCTTTAAAATCACCTTCAAAATATTTTAAGGTATGATCCATATTTTTTATTACATATACTTCAGAATTACCTTTCACATAATCACCAATTCGCTTCGCTTTTTCAGGATTCGCCTGAAAGTCTTTATCACCAGCAATCGCTAGCACTGAACATGTTACTTGTTGTAAATCTTTATAAATATTATGCTTAAAATGCTCTCTAAACCACTTTGCGTTCATCGGTTTAAAACCAACTTTAATCGTATCTTTTTCTGTATTCATCATTTTCTCTTTTATTTTTTCCATCTGCTTCTCTCCACGTTTCTCTACATTAAGAAGGCGCATGATTTTTCCCTTTATGCCTTTTTGTTCTTTTAATTCTTTATAAGCAATCTCTCTTTGTCTTTTCGTAGCTTCCTCTAACGATTCCGCAGCACCTGTAAGAAGTATGAGTCCATTAACTGGTGTTCTTGCGTTTACTACAGTTGCTAACATACACCCTTCACTATGACCAGCTAAAATGATATTTTCCGGATCAACAAATGGTTGTTCCTTTAAATACGTAATCGTAGCCTCTATATCACTAACTAAATCCCACATTCCAGTCTTCAGAAATTCCCCTTCACTCTTTCCTACCCCACGCTTATCAAAACGGAGCGTCACTACTCCAAGCTTCGCAATTACATGTGCTAAGTCTTTATATATGTTCGCCTCAAGCTTTAGCGGTAATATCGTTCCATCACGATCAATCTCTCCAGATCCAGCAATAATGACAACCGCCGCATACTTCCCGTCAGCTTTCGGTTTAGTGAGTGTACCTTGCAAAGTAAATTTACTGTTTATCGCTACTTCATATTCATCAAAGGCCATCATATTCGCCCTCCTTCTATTCTTTTATATCCAATTTAAACTTCAAACTCGCTATTATATTTTTGTACTCTCTTACATCTTTCATAGGAGCGAAAACTGGATTCTCTGCAATACTTTGTAACATGCTTCGCTTTATAATCTCTTCATTTCTAACTGTTTTAGCACCAAGTGGAAACTCTGCAAACCATCCATCAATTGCATCAAAATAGGAATCACCGTGTAAATGCAGACTATTTACTGTGAAGCTTGCTGCACAAACCGTTACATATTTACGTAACATTTCTAATGCCTTTTCAGCATTTCCTTGCATACAATATACTTGTGCAGCAGCATAGTATACTTTTAAAGTCATATTAGGATGTAATGCTTCTATTTCATATATATCTATTAACATAAAAGCTCTATTTAAAATTACCTCTACTTTTTCAACGCTTGAGGCATTTACTACTACATAATTCGGTATTGTCGCAACAAGGTGTATTAAATGTTGGTACATACTAATTTGCATCATTTCATTTGCCTTTTCAGCATTTCCAAGCATTTGATACGCTTGTGCGATTAAATCCTCTTCTGGAAAGTTAGGACGTATCGTTTCGCCAAGTAATTGAAGCACCTCATTTGGTTTATTGAATATAAGATAGCAAGTTGCTTGTAACGATACCGCCTCTTTCACAAGAGAAACATCATCACTTTCTTCCTGTACCCTGCTAAAAAGAGACATTGCCTCTTCTAAAATTTCAATTCTTTTATCCGTATCCTTTGTTAACATATGGTGGTTAATAAAAAGTAGTCCCACTTGAAGTAATAATGGGAAACAAGAATAATATTTTTTGATTATTTCTCTGCACTCCATCATTACTTCATCAAACGGTTCTTCACTAAAAGCTTCCGCTAGTCTATGATATAAATCTCTAATATCTTTCTGTCCCATTTGCGGTGTATAACAGATTAGTTCATCTATACTTATATTAAAGTACGATGCTAACAGTGGTAAAAATGTAATATCCGGATAGCTCTGCCCCGTCTCCCATTTGGAAACAGATGCTTTCGTAATACCGATATACGCCGCTAACTCTTCCTGTGTAATTCCCTTTTCTTTTCTCTTATCCGCAATTATTTTATGAATATTTATCTCCTTCACATCATCACCTCATACTTTTATTATATGCCCTTCTTTTCACACAAAATATGGATTTAAAGTCAACTTTCGTTAACAAAATCAACTGTTAGGAAACATCTCTTTAAAATGAAAGGCAGGAACATATTTGATATGCTCCTGCCTTTTTATTGTGGGGTACTGATACTAGCCATCTAGTTAAGATTTTGAAGTGCTTCAAAATCAAAAATTTCATCTCACCACAGTTTTCTATGAGAATCCAGTGAACAGTTTATTTACATAATTTTCGTTATTGATAGTTAATATATCTAGAAGTCTAAAAAAATATCCTCCAGTTAAGTACTCTGGAGGATATTCATATTTACATAATCATTCTTACAAGAAGCCACACAAAATGAAACTTCTTTAGCTCCCAAAGGCTTATTCTTATCTATTAATAACTGT
>NZ_NVEC01000025.1 GCF_002571225.1 Bacillus sp. AFS059628
GGCCCGACCGGAGTAACAGGTCCACCGGGAATAACAGGGGCAACGGGGCCAACTGGAGTTATTGGCCCCATAACAACAACTAATTTATTATTTTACACTTTTTCAGATGGAGAAAAACTTATATATACAGATTCAGATGGGCTAGCTCAATATGGTACAACTCACATATTATCTCCTGATGAGGTTTCGTACATTAATCTGTTTATAAATGGAATACTTCAACCGCAACCATTATATCAGGTTAGTACTGGTCAGCTAACTTTATTAGATAATCAACCACCATCACAAGGTTCTTCAATTATTTTGCAATTTATCATTATTAATTAAAAAAGACAGATTCTTAAATAAAAAGAATCTGTCCTTTTGCTCTACATTAAAGTAGCTAAAACTAAGTGAAGATAAATTCGATTGTAATTGGAATTCCACCGTCTAATGCATCTCCACCAGGAATTGTAATAGCACCAGTAGGTCCAGTAGTAACACTGGAGTTCACACTAGGTTGAAGAATGCCGTTTACATATAGGTTGTAATACGTAAAAGTCGGAAAAGCAGTTGCAGTATAGTACCAGCATCGTTTAAAAAAGCTGTAGCAGCAATTGCAAAAGCTGCACCTGTTCCTGTTCCAGCTCCTAATGTAGATGTAAATCTTCTAGATGCCATAAATGGTTGAATAATTGGCAATTAATTTTCACTCCCTAAATTATTTTTTGAACAAAGTATGGGATAACTTGTCCAATATATTGTATGAAAGTTTTGATAATAGAAACGGCTTCATGATAAGAGAGGGAACACAATTTTAGTAAAGGTATTGTTGTTTTGGTGGTTATATGCTAATGCTTTGTTTTTATACTCAAGTTAAAATGTGCTTTTGGACCTAAGAGATAAACGTGGAAAAATAAAATAAACTTTTAAGTTTAGGTGTTTAATCTAAGCAGTCAATTATTAAAAACATATAATTAATATGTGAGTCATGAACATAATTAAATAACATTTTAAAGTTTAATTATCATTCATGTTTCCTATTTTAAGTGAATTAAATCTATGCACAATTTTATAGTTCTTATAGTAGGAAAATACTCAAATATAAGAAATGTAAGGAGGAAATAAATGAAACATAATGACTGTTTTGATCATAATAACTGCAATCCGATTGTTTTTTCAGCAGATTGTTGTAAAAACCCACAGTCAGTTCCTATTACTAGGGAACAATTAAGTCAATTAATTACTTTACTAAACTCATTAGTATCAGCTATTTCAGCATTTTTTGCAAATCCAAGTGATGCAAACAGAGTAGCGTTATTCAATTTGTTTAATCAATTTTTAATTTTCTTAAATTCCTTATTACCTTCCCCAGAAGTTAATTTTTTGAAACAATTAACTCAAAGTATTTTAGTTTTATTACAATCTCCAGCTCCTAATTTAGGTCAATTGTCAACATTATTGCAACAATTTTATAGCGCCCTTGCACAATTCTTCTTCGCTTTAGATCTTATCCCTATATCCTGCAACTCAAATGTTGATTCTGCAACTTTACAACTTCTTTTTAATTTATTAATTCAATTAATCAATGCTACTCCAGGGGCGACAGGTCCAACAGGTCCAACGGGAGCAACAGGAGCAACAGGCCCAACAGGAGCGACAGGTCCAGCAGGTACTGGTGGAGCAACAGGAGTAACAGGCCTAACAGGAGCAACGGGTCCAACGGGTCCAACGGGTCCAACAGGTCCAACAGGTCCAACAGGTCCAACAGGTCCAACGGGTCCAACAGGCCTAACAGGAGCAACAGGCCTAACAGGTCCAACAGGAGGCGGAGCGGTTATTCCGTTTGCATCAGGAACACCAGTAGAATTATTAACTGTTTTAGGTGGGTTGGCAAACACAGGAGCACTTCTTGGATTTGGAAGTTCATTCTTCCCTGTAATTGTTGGTGGCCCAATTACTATAGGTCCTTTACCTCCAGTATTTGATTTCGCATTTGTAGCTCCTCGCGCAGGTACAATTACTTCGTTAGCAGGATTCTTTAGTGTAACTGAAGCGGTTGCTTTGGCATTAGGAAACATACAAATTCAAATGCAGTTGTACAGAGCACCAGCAGCAAGTAATACTTTCGCTCCAGTAGGTACACCGTTACAATTAACACCGCCATTTAGTGGTGTAATTAATGTCGGTGCTACTTCAAGTGGTATTGTCGCAGAAGCAATTGCGGTAGCTCCACAAGAGAAGATATTACTTGTTGTTTCATCAAATACACCTGGTTTTGATATAGCTACTGCTATTACAGGATTCGCAAGTGCAGGGATAACATTCGTCTAAACATAGCGTCTTAAATGGTGAGCATTGAAAAAAGGAATACTCTTTTTAAGAGTATTCCCTTTTGTATAGCTAAAAAAGATCTTATTTATTTTTATTGCAGTTACATCCTTTTTTCTTTACATAGCCTTGCTCGGCTAAATCTCTTTGCGATTGGGAATTGGAAGATTGAGAATTGGAAGATTGAGAGGATGTTGATGAACTACTATTTTTATTATGAGAGTAGTTTTTTCGATAGTTATAATTACTCATAGTACTATCACCTCCAATTAAATATATAACTATTATATGTATGTACTCTATTAATTGTTACGATAAAAAATAGGAATGAGGGATATACAATAAAAAATCTCCTACGTATTTTCCGAGGAGATAAATAATTGGCTTTTAATGATATAAATTAATATCCCCAGTAAAGAGGGAAATAATATGAATCTTGATAATATAAATTTTGTTGTGGATTAGGAGGATGAGTTGCTGGGTTTATAGGTCCTCGGTTTTGATTACAGTTTGCTGGAGGACCGATTACTGTAGTGGATTGAATAAGGGATACCGCTTGTTTCCATTGTTGTTCATCGAGACAGTAAGTATGAGCCATCATATTTGTGGGAGTTAACCTTAAAATATCAGAACCAAAAATAACCTCTGGCGTTGGTGCATCAAAAATAGCTAATAAATGGGTATCATCTGCTGTAGCAACTTCATAATGCCACCACGCTTGTGGAATGTTGGCAACTTGCCCTGGTTTTATCGGTAAGTTTAATATTTGATTTGTAAATGGATTAAGTAAAGAAACAACAGCAGATCCTGAAATACAGTAAACAAGTTCAGCTGCATTTTGATGAATATGTGGTTCTACGACATTACCTGAACTTAAATAAATATCTAATAAAGAAGTGTTTTCTAAAGTATTTAATTGTTTCACGCCAAGTACATTTATATAATTTTGGGCATCTTTCTGAAAAAAACTGCTTTTACTTAAATCATAAGTGAAATTAGTCGAGGGGGAGGTATAGTCGATATTGGAAATCAATTGTATTACCTGCCTTTCTATTAATAAGTAAGGTTACAAAATTAGGATATGTGTCTAGTGTTTATTAGGTGCAGTTGTTGGTATCATAATAAAATTGCCTATTCCACAAAGAATATGGGGTGTATTTCGAGTTGATAATATTGTTAAAATCGGAATTGTTAATGTTAGGTTAGGGTTAAAAAATAGAAATTTATTTCGTATTATATATTTACAGACCAATACTTTCTATAGAGGTATTGGTCTGTTATTTAAGATAGTTTTTGCTGAATAATTAATTGTGCTTTAGCAGTATTTCTGCAATTGCGAAAGGATGAATAATATATGATTCTCCAGTTTGACGGTATTGTCCATCATGTGCTTGCTCTGCAAAATATATAGCTTTTTTCAAGAGTTTTAATTCATTAGATTGTAGATAATTTGCCTTTTGTAATAATACCTCGCTCATATAAATCCGTCCCTTAAAATTATTTTTAATAGTAATTCTATATAATAGAATAAATCCCCTTTGAAATTATTTTAATTATGTAAAAAATAAAGGTGTTGAGATGAAACTATATTCGTATATCCATTCATACTTTGGATTGATGGAAAAAAGTAAAGAACGTGTTAATTTAATATTACATCAATCATTAATAAGGGGTGAAGGTTCATGTCATTTAGTGAAATGATTAGAAATGAAGTGCTTGGCTGGGCAGGTGTCTCTGAAAAACCGCATCGATTTGGTGGCATTGAAATAAATTATGGCAAGAAAGAACTTGGTCATCTGCATGGAGATAAGTTAGTTGATTTACCATTTCCAAAGTTAAAGCGGGATGAATTAGTAAAACAAGGATTGGCCAAACCACATCACGTATTACCTGAATCAGGATGGATAAGTTATTATATAAAGAGTGAAGAGGATATACCATTTGCAATTGAGTTATTTCGTATGCAATATGACCGAATAAAAAAATAATGAAATAAAATAGATGAGTAAAAATATATTTTCATGTCACATCCCTCCTTAATCGTTCGTCTTGTATGTAGAACGGTAAGGAGGGATTTTATTATGAAGAAATTTGATGTAGCAATTGTTGGTGGTGGCCTTGCTGGATTAAAAGCGTCTATATATTTAGCGAAAGCTGGAAGAAAAGTGATTGTATTAGAAAAGTCCAGTCGCTTTGGTGGTCGAGGGATGACTATAAATAAAAATGGGATTTGTATGAATCTTGGAGCACAGGCCCTATATAGAGGAGGATCAGCATTTTTAACTTTTAATGAGCTCGGTATGAATCTACCGGGTGGAATACCATCTACAAAAGCACATGGAATATGGAAAGGGGATATATTTACCATCCCAACAGATTTTCGCACAATTTTATCAACACCACTACTTTCGTGGTCTGCAAAAGTACAATTCTCACGTCTTATGATTCGTTTAGGGAATTTAGATGTAGGAGAAGTTCCAAAAATGAGTTTAACTATATGGGCAGAAAATGAAATAAAAGATCCAATGGTTCGGAATATATTTTATGCATTATGCCGAACAACAACATATACGTTTGCTCCTGCAATACAATTAGCATCATCTGTACTAAAGTAAATCCAGCTTTCAATAAAAGAAGGGGTATTTTATGTAGATGGTGGCTGGGAGACGATAATAACAAAATTAAGAGAAATAGCGAATCATGTCGGGGTGCAAATTTTGCCTAAAAAGCATGTTTTGGAAATAGAGCATTACGAAGATAAACAAAGAATATATTGTTTTGACGATGAGGTATTTGAAGTAGGTACAGTCATTGTGACGACTCCACCGAAAGAAGCTTGTAACATAATAAAAGGTGCAGAAGGAACAAGTTTGTATAGATGGAGTGAACAATCGGTACCGGTTACTGTTGCTGCATTAGATATTGGTTTGAGACGATTACCTAATCCGACACATCAATTTGCATTAGGGTTAGATCAACCTATATTTTTCACGAATCAATCAAGAGCAGCTAAATTAAGTGATGATGGATCAATTGCAGTGAGTTTAATTAAGTACCATAATCCTGCACTAGAGACGGAAGATACTCATGAAGATAAAGACCAGTTAGAAAGTACGATGGATTTGCTACATCCAAATTGGAAAAGAGAAGTTGTTACACAGCAATATTTGCCGACAATAACGGTAGTATATGATTTTCCTCATATAAACCGAGTTGAAAAACCAGGTCCTAATATCCCTGAAATGCCAGGTGTTTACGTTGCAGGTGATTGGACTGGGCATGATGAAATATTAGCTGATGCTGCAGTAGCAAGTGGAAAACGTGCAGCATTACACATTTTAAAGCAATTAGAAAGTGAGGGAGTTCATCATGGAAACGGAGCAATTATATGAAGCGTATCAACCATTATTATTTTCGTTAGCATATAGAATCCTTGGGAGTGTTATGGATGCTGAGGATATCGTTCAGGATGTATTTATCTCGCTAAATAATATAGAAGATCTTCAGTCCATAGAAAATATGAAAGCATATTTGTGTAAGATGGCGACAAATCGTTCAATTGATAAATTACGTTCGGCAGCATATAAACGTAACGTGTACGTAGGGATGTGGTTACCAGAGCCACTTGTAGAAGAAAGTAATGAGCCATCAGAGTCATTTGTTATGAAAGAATCCCTTTCCACAGCATATTTATTACTTTTACAACAACTGTCTGAGGTAGAAAGGATTGTTTTCATATTAAGAGAGGTTTTCAGTTATGAATACGAAGAAATAGCTTCAATTGTTGATAAGAGTAGTGTGAACTGTAGGAAGATCTTTCAACGCGCACGAAATAGTATATTGGATAAGCCGAAGCAATCAACATTAAGTACGAAGAAAATGGCTGCTTATGTTGAAAAGTTTGTATTATCATTACAATGTGGTGATGCGCAAGGTATGTTAGAAGTATTAAAAACAGATGCGATATTGAAAGCAGATGGTGGTGGTAAAGTTACAACTGCGATTCATCCGATTTACTCTGCGGATCGAATTATACGTTTGTTCTTTGGGATTGCACAACGATTGACAGAAGAGTACACTGTTGATTTCAAAATGGTAAATGGTATGCCAGGGGTAATAGTTACAATAAATAATAAAATAACGTATGTTCTTTCGTTTGCATTTGAGGATGAGAAGATTTCAAACATTTATATGATGGGTAATCCTGAAAAACTTATGCATTTAAATGTAAAAATATAAAAAAACGCATTTCTTCAGAAATGCGTTTTTTTATTATTTTTCTAACATTTCAAGAGGTACATCTTTTTCACCAGCTACCTCAAATTTAATTTCTCCGTCTTCTTCATAAATACGTGTAATAATCGGTATAGTAATCATTAATTTTTTATGCTGCTTTCGTTTTCGAGCAGCATCTAAGCTAATCACGTTCATTGTAAGCATCCTTTCTTTTAAAGATATATAAACAAAAGAAAATGCGTCCGGAAAGGGCGCTTAATTGAATTTGAAATACCGATTCATTTAAATGAGGTTTATATGATTTAACAACTGCAATTGAAATAAAAATAGTATGAATGGAATAATTGCACGTAGAAATTAACTTTACCAAAAAACGAAACAATATGCTATAAAAAATTTCAAATCTTTGTTATATAACGAGAAAAAGCTTTTCGTTTCGCATATAATGAAAGTAGACGGGCAACAAGAGCTTTCTCATCATATTGCTTTGGAAAGGCGATGAAAAGAATGGATACGTTAGATTCATTATTACTTCAACTTGAACAATATGGAGAAGAGCATGATCGAAATAAAAAAACAAGGGAAGAAAGATTACGGAATATTTCACGTGAGATGGGGCAGTTTTTATCAATTTTAGTAAAAGGGTGTAGCGCAATAAACATTTTAGAAATTGGAACTTCTAATGGTTATTCTACATTGTGGTTAGCTAATGCGGTAGAAGAAACAAATGGAAATGTAACAACTGTGGAGCTTTCTTCAGAACGAGTTGGAGAGGCACTTGTCAATTTTGAAAAGGCAAACTTGTTGCAAAGGATTGATGTTCATAATCAAGAAGCAGGGGCATTTTTAGATGCGCAACTAGATCATTCATTTGATTTTATTTTCCTAGATTCAGAGCGTACGCAACACATGTGGTGGCTTGAGCATATAAAACGCATTTTACAACCAAAAGGTTTTCTAGTTGTTGATAATGCAACCTCTCATGCAAGTGAATTAGCCGAGTTTAGAAACATGATTGAAGAAGATGAAATGTTTGAAACGGTGTTATTGGCATTCCAAAATGGAGCGTTTGTAGCGCGCAAGAAGAAATAGGATTGAGCGTAATATAATTATCACATTGTAAAAGGTGTATGTCAAAATATTGAGTACAGAAGGATAGGAAGAACATAATTTATATATGTAACATACGAAGAATCGGCCTTCAGCATGTGGTTCTCTAGGTCTTAAGTCTGAGGAAAATTATGTTGATTACAGGTATACTTATAGTAAGAAACAGGGAATGACTGCATAAACAGACATTTCTAAAAAAATCGATTTCAAGCAGTCAGAATGCATATGAAATACGATATAATAGATGAAATATAGTGCATATAAATTCGCACATATAAATAAAGGAGCGATTTTGTTGACTGAACTCGAGAAAAAAGAACCTGTATCGGTTGTGAAAGATAATAATGTAGAAGTAGTAGTGGATACAGTTATAAAAGATGAAGAATTAGAGGAACTGAATAAAGAAGCTGATCTTTATGTACAAAAGTTAAATAGCGAGCAAAATACAGATTTATCAAAAGTATTGTCTCAGCTAGGAGATTTAGGGGATAAAGAGCAACAAGCAGCAGGACAAACGTTATCAGCATTAAAACGTCCTGTCACAGCGATGATGAATGGAAAGAACGAAGAAATTCCAAATACATTGTTAGAGTTACGAAAAGTGGTATCAGAGCTTGATCCGAATTCATTAAAAGCAAGTGGTATGAAGAAAATTATGTTTAAAGTATTCAAGAAAAACCCACTTGAAACATACGTGCATAAATATCAATCTATAGATAAGCAAATTGAGGAGATTATAAGATCCCTTCTAATTGGTCGTGACAATTTACAAGAAGATACAGTTGGTCTTGAAATGCTTAAAGAGCAATCGCACGATAAAATTCACGCGCTTGATAAGCAAGTATACTTAGGGAAAAAACTTGCTGGCATGCTGGAAGCTGAGAAACAAAATCCAGAACGTCAAAGAGATATTCCATTAATTAATGATGCATTAGAAAAGATTTTAGTGCGTACGCGTAATATGCAGCAAGCGAAAAGTGTGTTATTACAATCTATCGCATCGGTAGACATTATTAAGAAAAATAATGAAAAGTTAACGGAGGCAATTCGTAATGCAATTACGATGACGCAAAACGTTGTAACAGTTTCTGCTGCTATCCAACTAGCATTAACAAATCAACGTAAAACAATTGATGCAGTGAATGCGACAAATGAAGCAATTGAATCGATGGTATTAAGTAACTCACAAGCATTAAAACAAAATACAGAAGAAACAACAAAACTTCTTGAAAATCCTGCAATTAGCATGGATAAATTACGTGAATCATTCCAAAACGTATTCGCTGCGATTGAAGCTTCTGAGAAATCGTCAGAACGTATTATCGAGTCAAGTAAGAAATTTGTTATTGAACTAGATACATTTAATGATGAAATGAAACAAAAACTCATTCAGCGCCCAAGAAAATAGCAGACTTTTAGAGGAGGTGAAAAAATGAGTTTCATTCAAACCGTATTAGTACTATTAGGTACATTGCTTTTAATCGCATTTACTGTCGTTGTTTTAGTTGTATATTTCGGACGTAAACTGTATTTTTCATGGACGAAACCATATAAAAGAGCACATGATTCTTTAGAAAAGTTATCGAATAAATCATTACCGTTTCTACAAGAATTCACACAACACCCACTCTTTTATCGTTGGATTCGTACGGAAGGAAAGAAAGAACCACATACATTAAACACTCTTTTCTGTGCATCAGGTCAACGTACGAGAGAGCAAGTATTCTCAATGTTACCGAAAGAAAAACAGAAAAAAGTACATGTAATGGCAAAAACAACGAAAAAACTTACAAATGAAGATATTGATGTAGCAGTGATGAAAGTAAAAGATTTTTTAAGACAAGAAACGCAGCAAACAGTAAAACCGACAGACTTATCGTTTTATAAATTGTATTTTTATGATCGATATCCAGATGCATTAAATACAATTCAAGCGTATAAACGCTCAATAAATCCTTCATTACAACGCACGGTTGATGACATTACAATTTCAGTATTAAATGCACTTCCGTATTATCAAGAACAACGCATGTTTGAGCAACAACATAAACTTGAAACGTTCTTAATGAAAGATTTAACGGCGATGCTATCGTTAGTCGTACAATTACCACCTTCACAACGACCAGAAAAAGAAGAAGAGTTAAAAATCTACTTGCAAAATTTCCAAAAAGAAATGGAAGTAGTAGAACGAGATATTCGTGACTCGATTGATCACGATTTGAATGTGAAGATGAGAGCAGCGACTGAGAAGTTTAAGAATAAATAATAAAAGCGCCTTAAAGCTATAGTTCTTAGCTTTTAAGGCGCTTTTTTATTAGATGTTATTTTGCTTTAACGGTTGTATGACTAGAAGCAACACTTTCATTATGTAATCGATCAACTGCAGTTACTACATACGTATACGTTTCTCCAGAAATAGCTGTTTTATCTACATAAATTTCTCCAAGTTTTGTTTTTCTTACAGTAGTAAGTAAATTTTTTGGGTTTTGTATATCCACTTCATTTTTTCCATTCACACGGTAAATGGCGTAATAAGCAGAGTCATTCTCTCTATCATCAATGATACCTACAGCAATACCTTCCTCTCTTGGAATGGCTCCTTTTAAAGTCGGTTGTTTTGGTGGTTCATGATCAAGCCAAGGCATAGGCGGGATTAATGCAGGATGTTTATATACGTCTTTTGCGAGTCTATCTTTAACTCCTAGTGGATTGTTATTAATATCTTTTAAGCTAAAATGCATACTACCTTTTATTTCAGGAAATAAAAGGTAGTATGCAATTTGTCTTGGATATTCTTCCGGATCAGACCAAGCGGGGACAGAGTTATTATTAATTTTATAGGCCGCCTGACCAATGTATAGGTGAATCGGTTTATTATTTGTTTCTTTTACCCACCAGTCTACTAATATGTCATATGCAGCTGGTGTGAAACCTATATTCCAATATATTTGCGGTGTAATGTAATCGATATAACCTTTTTGTATCCATTCACGTGTATCAGCATAAAGATCATCATAGTTTCTTTGACCTGCAGTTGTGTTAGATCCAGTTGGATCGTCAGCTATATTTCGCCATACGCCGAACGGGCTTATGCCAAACTTTACGTATGACTTTTCTTGTTTTATAGCAGTATTTAAATCTCTTACAAGTTCATTTACATTGTCACGTCGCCAATCCTCTATATTTGTAAATCTACCGTTATTATATGTTTCGTACGTTTTTTGATCGGGGAATTGTTCACCCGCCACTTTATATGGATAAAAATAATCATCCATATGTAATGCATCAACATCGTAATTTTGTACGATTTCTAAAGCACCTTCAGTTATAAATTTTTTTACTTCTGGAATGCCAGGGTTGTAATATAACTTTCCTCCATAAGGTACAACCCAATCCGGATGCTGTTTTGCAGGGTGATTATCCGATAATCGATTTATATCAGTGTGATTCATCGTTATTCGGTATGGATTAATCCATGCGTGGAATTCTATATTTCTCTTATGAGCTTCTTCAATCATAAATGCGAGCGGGTCATAACCAGGATCTTTTCCTTGTGTACCTGTAAGGTATTCAGACCAAGGACCGTAATTGGAAGGGTAAAAAGCATCAGCAGTTGGTTTTATTTGTACAACGACCGCATTCATACCAGTGTTTTTTACATCGTCTAATAATTTAATAAAATCTTGTTTTTGATTTTCGATAGGTAAGCCAGTTTTTGTGGGCCAATCAATATTAAGAACAGATGCGATCCATACAGCACGTAATTCATGTTTTTTGTACGTAGTATTTACTTCAGCATAAGTAGAGTGAGGAGAAATGAAAGAGAAAGGAATAAAAAAGATGACGATACAACACGTCATTAATAAACGTTTCATAATCATTTATACGCCTCCCTATTATATGGTTAACTAATATGATATCCGAGTTGAGGTTGTACTTACAATTGAGAAAAATAAATATTGAAACATTAATTTAATAGGAAAAATATTTTTACTGAAATTTACTTTCATTATAACTAAATCGTTTCATTACTTCATATGCTTGTTAGTAAAGTGAAACTTCCTTTCATTTGAAGGGGGATAAATTATAAGTATAGGAGGATTAATAAATGAAAGTATTGTTCGTTTGTTCTGGAGGAATGTCCAGTGCAATTATTGTAAACGCTTTAAAAAAGGAGGCAGAGAAAAAAGGTGTAAATATGGAAGTCCATGCGATTGGAACAAATGAGGTAGAGGAAGAAGTAAAGAATGGCTGGGATGTTGTAATGGTTGCACCTCAAGTCAGACATCGATTTGACTCTGTTAAAAAATTCGCTGAAGAGGAATCTATCCCGTGCGGTATTATACCGCCGCAAGCATATACGCCGCTTGGTGGACCGACTTTATTAAAAACGGTAAACGATTTAATTAGTTAGGGGGAAGCGTTATGAATAAATTTGTCACGTTTCTTGATAAAAATTTATCTGGACCGATGGCAAGGCTTTCTGAACAGAGGCATTTACAAGCAATCCGTGATGGCGTTATTTCTGCATTACCATTTATTATTGTAGGAAGTTTCTTTTTAATCGTAGCATTTCCACCGTTACCGAAAGATAGTTTCATATCTGTTTGGGCATTAAAAAATCAAACGAGTATATTAATACCATATCGTTTAACGATGTTTATTATGTCTTTATATATAGCGTTTGGAATAGGATACAATTTAGCGAAAAGTTATAAGCTAGATGCTTTATCAGGAGCACAGCTTGCAGTATGTTCATTGCTACTAACATTAACACCTGAATTAATTGATAAAAAAGGATTCATGCTTCCGATGACAAATCTCGGAGGTCATGGATTATTCGTGACGATGATTGTTTCTATTTTATCAGTGGAGGTATTAAGATTTTGTAAGAAGAAAAATGTGACAATCAAAATGCCAGAACAAGTACCACCATCAGTAGCACGTTCGTTTGAAGCACTTATACCTGCGGCTTTCGTTATTATTATTATGAGTCTTATTACTGTCGTTTTTAAAGTAGATGTACATTACGTTGTGGATAAATTAGTAGCGCCGTTAGTTAAAGCTGGTGATAGTTACTTTGGTGTTATCATCCCTGTATTTTTAATTACCTTTTTCTGGTCTTTCGGGATACACGGTGTATCTGTTGTAGGTACTGTCGCAAGGCCGCTTTGGGATGTGTATTTAGGGAAGAACGGTGAAGCTGTAGCAAGTGGGGCAAGTCATTTTCCATTCATTGCACCAGAGCCGTTTTATCAATGGTTTATTTGGATTGGTGGCTCGGGAGCAACGTTAGGACTTGTGTTAGCTATGATTGTATTTGGACGGTCAAAATATTCGAAAGCACTATCGAGAACTTGTATTGTGCCCGGCATTTTTAATATTAATGAACCGGTTATATTCGGTTTACCAATTGTCCTGAATCCAATCTTAATTATTCCATTTGTTATTACACCATTAGTAACAGCTACTATAGCTTATTCTGCAACTGCAATGGGATTTGTAACGCCAACGCATATTATGCCACCGTGGACCTTGCCAGCTCCAATTGGTGCATATTTAGCTACAGGAGGAGATTGGCGTGCAGTTGTATTAGTATTAATAAATATAGCAATATCATTTCTTATTTATTTACCATTCTTTAAAATGTACGACAAAAATATGCTTGAAATTGAGAAGAATGGTGAAGGGGAATCTGTTAATTCATAATCTTTATGCTTTAATTTATGAGTGATAGGTATTTTGCCTATCACTTCTTTCACATGAAGTCCAGAGAGGATGAATTGGAATGAATATAAAATTTAGTTATAAAGGTGTATTTTTATTACTATTTGGAGTGATATGTGCAAATTTTCTTTTTGTACCTTTATTAAGAATGCTACATCTATCACAAATGCATAGTATATGGCTCGTTACCAGCATTGCGGCAAGTATTTTGCTTACAATAGTTGTTTCTTTTATTGATGGATCGTTTGCATCAAAAGCTCAGTTGTTTTTTAGATTTATATTATTTTCAATCGGTTGTACGTTTGTAACTTACATGATTGTTTTTTAATAAAGAGGAGGTCATGCATGTTATGTATGTTGCAGGGGTAATGTCTGGTACTTCGTTAGACGGTATAGATGTAGCACTCATTCATATAGAAGGAAGCGGTGTAGGTTCTAAAGTTGAACTCATCCATTTTACTACTGTGCCATTTAGTAATGATATAAAAAATGAGATCCAGCAGGTATTATCAATAGAAAATTCAAATGTACAACTTATATGCAGTTTAAATTTTAAA
The DNA here is from genome assembly GCF_002571225.1 of Bacillus sp. AFS059628. GTDB lineage: Bacteria > Bacillota > Bacilli > Bacillales > Bacillaceae_G > Bacillus_A. Next base: position 13,941 of record NZ_NVEC01000025.1, read on the forward strand.
CTCGGTTTACGCTTCGCAAATGCTGTAAAGGAAGTTTGTAAAGGGGCCAATTTTCCTTTAGGAAAATTAGATTTAATTGGTTCTCACGGACAAACGATTTATCATCAGCCACAGCAAGATGGAAGTATGATTCCTTCCACATTGCAAATTGGAGAACCAGCAGTTATAGCGTATGAAACGAAAACGACGGTTATTTCTAATTTTCGAACGATGGACATGGCAGCTGGGGGACAAGGTGCACCACTTGTACCATATTCAGAGATTATTTTATATCGTCATCTAACTAAAAATAGACTACTACAAAATATTGGTGGGATCGGTAATGTTACCGTTATACCAAGTAAACTAAGTGAGAAGAGCATTATAGCTTTTGATACAGGTCCAGGGAATATGGTAATGGATGAGGTGTGTCAAAGGTTATTTCAGTTGCCATATGATCAAAATGGTAACATTGCAAAACAGGGGGTAGTTGTAGAAGAGATTTTGACATATTGTATGAACCACCCATTTTTGAAAATAAATCCACCGAAATCAACTGGTAGAGAACAGTTTGGAGAAGAATTTGTAAGTGAGTTATTGAAGCGGTTTGAAAAGTATAGTAAAGAAAATATATTGACGACTGTCACGATGTTTACTGCAAGTTCAATTGTTTATCATTATAAGGAGTATATTTTGCCGTATTATGAAATCGATGAGGTAATTCTAGGTGGTGGCGGAAGTTATAATGATACACTTGTAGAAATGATACGGCATGGATTGAAAGATGAAAAATATGCATTATTCCTTCAAGAAGATATAGGCTATTCTTCAGAAGCGAAGGAAGCAATCGCCTTTGCCATTTTAGCAAATGAAACATATCATCGTAATCCGAGTAATGTGCCGAGCGCAACAGGTGCAATGCAATCTGTAGTATTAGGGAATATAACAATCCCTCCAATAAGATGATGAAAATGAGGCGAACATATGAAGTATATGATTGGAATAGATGGCGGGGGAACGAAGACAGAAGCAATGGCATTTGATAAAGACGGAAATGAACTTGTAAGAGCTACAAGTGGTTTTGGAAATATATTAATAGATTTTGAAGAAGCTCTTGTGCATATTATGGAGGCGATTGATCAATGCCAGAAAGGTGTATTAAATGGGCATTGCGTTTGTATTTGTTTAGGATTAGCGGGTGTAAGTGGAGTAAATACGAATGAATTAACATTACGTCTAAAGAAGAAGTACGGAACACCAATTGAAGTTTTTAATGATGCGATGATTGCACATGCAGCTGTTTTAAAAGGAAAAGATGGAATTTTAACAATTGGCGGTACAGGTGCAATTTGTATTGGGAAGAAAGGAGAAGTGTACGAGTATAGTGGTGGATGGGGACATATTTTAGGGGATGAGGGAAGCGGATATTGGATTGCATTACAAGGTTTAAAAAGAATGACGAATCAATTTGATCAAGGAGTTGCACTTTGTCCATTAAGCTTAAGGATTCAAGATGAGTTTCAACTTTTGACGTCGTCTTATATAAAAAGACTAGTTTATCGTTCTTCAAAAGATAAAGTTGCAGGAATTGCTCCGCTAATTATTGAGGAAGCGAGAAATGGGAATGATGACGCACGTGAAATTATCTTGCAAGCTGCTAAGGAATTAACGAGAATTACGGTGAGTATTTACAATAAAATGAAGTTTGATGTATCAACTTCAATTGCAGTAAGTGGCAGCATAATGCGTTTCGTTCCAGAAATATATGCTGAATTTAAGAAATGCTGCGAGAAAAGTATAGGAAAAGTTACATTTGTATCACAATCCGAACCAGCGGTGAAAGGAACATATTATTTAATGAAGAATTTATATTTAAATAAATAGCTGTATGAGAATTTTTGTATGATTTGTAAATATATGATGTTAAAATGTATAAAGAGAAGTGGATAAAAAAGTACAATATACATAGTTCATGAATATTGTATAAGTACTTCCATGTAGAAAGTGAATGATTATATGATTAATAGTATGCAGTTTTTGTATTTGGTCGCTTCTTATTTATTTGGAAACATATTGACCGCTTATATAGTAACGAAATGGAGATATAACGTTGATATTCGAGATGAAGGAAGTGGGAATCCCGGCGCAAGAAATATGGGGCGTGTATATGGAAAAGGGTATTTCATCGCTACATTTTTAGGTGATGCAATGAAAGGGGCGATTGTAGTTTCTATTGCAAAATACCTTTTTGGAGATTCTGCATTTGTAATGTTAGCTTTACTGGCTGTTTTACTTGGACATATTTATCCAATTGTATTTAAAGGCAAGGGCGGAAAAGGTATATCAACATTTATAGGAGGGTTAATCGCATTTAATTATTTGATAGCGCTTACCCTTGTTGCTGTTTTCATTATATTTTATTTAATCTTTAAAGGATTTACTAAGCCAGGATTAATTACAATCGCTTGTTTACCAGTTTGCATGATTTTGTACTCTTATTGTATTATTACCACTGTTTTAAGTGCTCTTATCATTGTGCTTATTTTATATGTAAATCGAGAATGAAACGAACTTTTAATAAGTGGAGGAAATCTCCACTTATAATTTTTATCAAACACATAAAGGAGATAGGGCATGGGGTTAATTTATAAAGTTGCTGATCAAGATTGGGAATTTGAACATATACATAAATTGAATTATAAAACATTTGTAGAAGAAATTCCGCAACATGAAGAAACGAAAGAGCGTGTTCGTATAGATCGGTTTCATGATGAAAATACATATTTAATTTGTTTAGATGAAGATAAGTTAGTAGGTATGGTTGCATTGCGAGGAAAACGACCATTCTCGTTAGATTATAAAATTTCAAATTTAGATTTTTATTTGCAAGAGCATGGAGAAAACGTGTATGAAATTCGTTTACTTTCAGTAGAACATGAATATCGAAATGGAAGAGCATTGTTAGGATTAATTCGCTTTTTACATCGTTATTTGCTTCTAAATGGATATGAATTAGCACTCATTTCTGCGACAACACGTGAACTACCTTTATATGAGCAAATGGGATTCAAATCTTTCCATACGCTAGTTGGTACTGAAGAAGCAGCCTTCCAGCCAATGTATGTTACTCCTGCTATGTTTGAAGCATCGAGTGTTGGTGGGATTATGACGAAAGAATATACATTTTTACCAGGTCCAGTAGATATTGAAGAAAATGTTCGAAAGGCATTTTCTACTAAGCCGATTTCGCATCGTTCTAAGTCATTTCAAGTGACGATGGAAAATGTGAAAAAACGTTTACTACACATGACGAAAGCGAAACATGTGCAAATCATGTTAGGAACAGGGACGTTAGCGAATGATGCTATTGCTTTACAATTACGCTCTTTAAAAGGAAAAGGACTAGTATTAACGAATGGGGAATTTGGCAATAGATTAGTTGGACACGCAACACGCGCGCAATTACATTTTGATACGTATAAAAAGGAAATGGGACAACCATTTATTTATACAGAATTAGAACAAATAATGGAAGCTGGAAATTATGAATGGCTTTGGTTTGTTCACCATGAAACATCTACCGGAATGTTAAATGATTTAGACGAGTTAAATGCATTATGTGAAAAGTATAAAGTGAAACTATGTGTAGATTGCATTAGCTCGATTGGAGCAATACCGATAGATTTAAAGAGTGTATATTTTGCGAGCGGCGTTAGCGGAAAGGCAATTAAATCGTTTACTGGATTATCTTTCGTTTTTCATAATCATAATGTGAAAGTAAACGAGACTTTACCGGCCTATATGGACATTGGTATGTACGAAGAAAATGAAAGTATTCCATATTCACATTCATGGAATTTAGTTTATGCATTGCAAGAAGCGTTGAAGAGATTTGAAGATGAAAAAGTGTTTGAAAAAATAAAAGAGACGTATGCATATATTGAACAAGCTATTACTACTATAGGATTAAATCTAGTTTCACCGAAAGAACATGCTGCGCCAATTATACTTACTATTCAATTAAATAAAGGTCTTTCTTCTAAAGCGTTAGGGGATGTGTTAGCGTTACAAGGATATATCGTCCATTATGAATCAGCGTATTTACAAAAGAATAACTGGATTCAAATTGCATGTCTGAATCATTACAAAGAACGTGATATGAAAAGGATGTTGAATTGTTTACAACTGTGTGTATTACAGAGTGAGGTACATATATAAAGACTTTTTCTTAATATAGATGGTTTCGTATAAAGGAGTTGCTACATACGAAAACTTAGGTATAGATCATTGGAAGAGGTGTTAGTATGATAACAAAAAAACTACCGTTGCATATAGACGATATTAAAAAAGCTCAAAACATTTTAGACAGAAATGCTCGTAAAACGCCATTAGTAAAATCATTTTATTTGACTAGTAAAACAGGCGGAGAAATTCACTTGAAATTAGAAAATATGCAATTAACGGGTTCTTTTAAATTCCGTGGTGCATTTAATAAAATGTCACAGTTAACAGATCAGGAAAAAGAGAGAGGAGTAATTGCTTGTTCTGCTGGTAATCATGCACAAGGAATTGCTTTATCAGCTCATTTACTCGGTATTAAGAGTAAAATTGTTATGCCGATTTCTGCACCTCAGGCGAAAGTTGATGCAACTAAAGGATATGGATCTGAAGTGGTTTTACATGGTGAAACCTTTGATGATGCAAAGGCAAAATGTGAGGAGATTATTAAGGAGACAGGTGAAACATACTTACATCCATATGACGATGTAGAAGTAATGGCTGGTCAAGGTACAATAGGATTAGATATTCTTGATGACATATGGGATGTTGATACTGTCATTGTACCAATTGGCGGAGGTGGAATTATTTCTGGTATTGCTGTTGCATTAAAATCTTTTAATCCATCCATTAATATTATTGGTGTCCAAGCAGATAATGTTCATGGGATGAAGGCTTCTTATGACAAAGGTACGATTGTAGAGCATTATGAGGCACCTACAATAGCAGATGGTTGCGCAGTTAAAATACCTGGTAAATTAACTTTTGAAGTTGTAAAAGAATTAGTAGATGATATTGTAACAGTATCAGAAGGTGAATTAGAAGTAGCGATGAAGGACTTATTACAGCGTGGAAAAGCTGTTGTAGAAGGTGCTGGCGCATTAGCTACTGCTGCCCTACTTGCAGGGAAAGTGGATGCATATATTAAAGGGAAAAAGGTAGTAGCGATTATATCTGGTGGGAATGTAGACTTGCAGCGTATTTCAAGTGTTTGTGAGCAATTTTTTGTAGCTAATGAAGTGAAATAGTATTCAAAAAAATAATGTTATGAAGGAGGAGCTAAGAAGAATGATCTTAGCTCTTATCTTTTGTATAATACGTAATGAATTGCTTTATCCCGTATTAACGGGCAGTAAGACCCCCACCTCAAAATTCAGTGGAAGCAAAGAAGTTAGGTGGGGATCGGGCTGCCCGTAAAAGCTCGATTGGTTCAACTAATAATCAGTAGGGGATGAAGAAAACCCCCACTGATTAAAGTTTCACTTTATTTTCTATTTGTTTTTTAGCTTTTTCATACATAAGTTCGGAGCCTTCAATACCGGTGTAAGAGTGGCAGTCTTTTTCTAATAATTCCTTGCCAAATTTAGCGTCCCCACAGCCTAAATCGAGGATTTTCTTTCCTTTCACATCACCAATGAGTTGAAAGAAGGCTGGTTTTTCAAGTGATTCATTTGGGCTATTTTCTCGGTATCTTCGTTTCATATATTGTTCAAAAAACGCTTCGTTATTATATACATCAGATTCAGTAAATGCCATGATTGAAGCCCCCTTAAATATTTTTTTATTCTACCAAATATGAAAAGTAAATGATAGATTTCTTGTAATGAATCATATATAATCTAGAATTGTAAGCGGTTACTTTAAACTATTTTTCTATAATAAATTCTGAAAACGTGTTAAGCTAGTAGAGGGATTATTAGAACTATTAAGACAATAATTCGCTTACATGAACGATGGGAGGCTTCACGATGTCTAGTAAAACACTTGCAAAATTTTTAGAAGAAAATTTAGAGGATTTAAAATCAAAGGGGCTTTATAACGTAATTGATCCGCTTGAGAGTTCAAATGGACCGATCATTACAATTGGCGGAAAAGAATATATTAACTTATCTTCAAACAACTATCTTGGATTAGCAACAGATAGCCGTTTGCAAGAAGCAGCAATTGGTGCAATTCATAAGTACGGTGTTGGGGCAGGAGCTGTTCGTACAATTAACGGTACTTTAGATTTGCATATTAAATTAGAAGAGACAATTGCAAAGTTTAAACATACGGAAGCTGCAATTGCTTACCAATCAGGATTTAACTGTAATATGGCAGCGATTTCAGCCGTTATGGATAAAAATGATGCAATTCTTTCAGACGAATTAAACCATGCTTCTATTATTGATGGTAGTCGTCTATCAAAAGCAAAAATTATTGTTTATAAACATTCGGATATGGAAGATTTACGCCAAAAAGCAATCGCGGCGAAAGAATCAGGTCTTTACAATAAATTAATGGTAATTACAGACGGTGTCTTCTCAATGGATGGAGATGTTGCAAAACTACCAGAAATTGTTGAGATTGCAGAAGAATTAGATTTAATGACATATGTAGACGATGCACACGGTTCAGGTGTACTTGGAAAAGGTGCAGGAACTGTAAAGCACTTCGGTCTATCTGATAAAGTTGATTTCCAAATTGGTACATTATCAAAAGCAATTGGGGTAATTGGTGGATATGTAGCAGGGAAACAAAATTTAATTGACTGGTTAAAAGTTCGTTCACGTCCATTCTTATTCTCTACAGCATTAACACCAGCTGATGCAGCAGCTTGCATGAGATCAATTGAAATCCTAATGGAAAGCACAGAGTTACATGATCGTTTATGGGAAAATGGTCGTTATTTAAAACAAGGGTTAAAAGAACTTGGTTTTAACATTGGAGAAAGTGAAACGCCAATTACACCTTGTATTATAGGTGACGAAGTGTTAACACAAGAATTTAGTAAACGTCTAAATGAGGAAGGCGTATACGCAAAATCTATCGTGTTCCCAACTGTAGCTAAAGGAACAGGACGCGTTCGTAATATGCCTACAGCAGCTCATACGAAAGAAATGTTAGATGAAGCAATTCGTAAGTATGAAAAAGTAGGAAAAGAAATGGGCATCATTTAAGTAAGGGCATCTTTTGAATAGCTTGCAAATGAGGAGTGGGGAAAATGAAAAAAATTCTAGTAACCGGTTCTTTAGGGCAAATTGGTTCTGAATTAGTAATGAAGCTTCGTGATGTATACGGTGCATCAAATGTTATTGCAACAGATATTCGTGAAACAGATAGTGAAGTAGTAACATCTGGTCCATTTGAAACGTTAGATGTAACAGATGGACAAAAACTACATGATATCGCAAAGCGTAATGAAGTAGATACAATTATTCATTTAGCAGCTTTACTTTCAGCAACAGCAGAAAAAAATCCGTTATTTGCTTGGAATTTAAATATGGGCGGACTTGTAAATGCATTAGAAGCAGCTCGTGAATTAAACTGTAAATTCTTCACGCCAAGTTCTATCGGTGCATTCGGTCCATCTACGCCGAAAGATAATACACCACAAGATACAATTCAGCGTCCTACTACGATGTATGGGGTAAACAAAGTAGCAGGAGAATTACTATGTGATTATTATCATCAAAAATTTGGTGTTGATACGCGCGGTGTACGTTTCCCAGGTTTAATTTCTTACGTAGCTCCTCCAGGAGGGGGAACAACTGATTATGCAGTTGAAATTTATTATGAGGCGATTAAAAAAGGCACATACACCTCATACATTGCAGAAGGAACATACATGGATATGATGTACATGCCAGATGCTTTACAAGCGATTATTTCATTAATGGAAGCTGATCCAAGTAAACTTGTGCATAGAAACGCATTCAATATTACAGCAATGAGCTTTGAGCCGGAGCAAATCGCAGCATCTATTCGTAAACACATTCCGACGTTTACAATGGATTACGCTGTAGATCCTGCTCGTCAAACAATTGCTGATAGCTGGCCAAACTCTATTGATGCAACAGCAGCAATGAACGAGTGGGGCTTTAAAGCAGATTATGATTTAGACAAAATGACAACGGACATGTTGGCTAAGTTAAAAAAAAAGCTCACAGCTGAGTTAGTGACGAATTAATAGGAAGGGTCGATTCTTAGGAATCGACCCTTTTAATTGAAGGAGAAAAGCAACATGCAAAGAGTTGACGTCGTATATGCACTAATACATGATGAAGAAACAGATAAAGTATTAATGGTACATAATGTAGAACAAAACGTTTGGTCATTGCCAGGTGGGGCTGTTGAAAAGGGTGAAACGTTAGAGGAAGCTCTAGTAAGGGAAGTAAAAGAAGAGACAGGTTTAACTGCCGTGGCAGGTGGGCTTGTTGCGATCAATGAAAAATTCTTTGAAGAGTCAGGGAATCATGCGCTACTTTTTACATTCCGAGCAAATGTAGTAACAGGTGAACTTATTGCAGAAGATGAAGGAGAAATTTCTGCAATAGAGTGGGTGGACCGAGCAATTGCAAATGAACGATTCCCATTCTACGATGGTGGATTCGAGGCATTATTAGAAGTAGCCATTCCATACAAGTTTCAGCCAGAAACAAAGTGATTGAATAGAAAAACAGGANNTCCTGTTTTTCTATTCAATCGTCTTCAGTAATAACTTTTTCAATAGCGGTTTAATTTTCAGACGTAAATCTTCAGCATGATTTGCAACTAAGAAGTGATGGTTATAAATGTTCTTCATTAATTGATAAGTTGCTTCTTTTGCTTCGCCTTCTTCGATGAAGATTCCGATTACTTCCATACCACTTTTACGAGCAAGTTTGACAGCTTCATGCGTATCTAAAATACCGTCTTGTTGATAGTCTAGCGCAGAAGGCTCACCATCTGTAAAAATAAGTAAGAATTTATGCTTTTCTGGTCTTTTCGCAAGCTTTTCAGAAACGATACGAATAATATATCCGTCGCGGTTATCTTCCTCTTCGCGAAGCTGCATAATTTCAGGCCCAACGTTTGGTAACGTTGAGTTTTTATACGTTACAACTTCATGGATAACGTTCGGCTTATCTTCAGGTTTAGCACTAGAGGCATCTTCCCAAAATCCGCTAATAGCGTGCGGGATTTTTAAAGATTTCAACGCTTCATGGAATAGGACTACACTCTTTTTCGTTTCTTCCATTTTGTTATACATAGAACCAGAGCAGTCCACTAGTAGTTGGAATGCAACATCGAGTTCTTGTGATTCTTGTCCTTTTTTATAAAACATGCGCGGCTGCTTTTCAGTATAAATACGAAGGAATTTCTTACGAAGTCTTCCGTAATATTTATCACTATTTGCATTCATTTTATTTTCAATCGTTTTTTCGATAATTTTCTTTAATTCTTTTACATCTTTATTAACGACTGATTTGATAACTTGGTAATCTTTTTTCTCATCGCTATTTGCTCTGCGAGCCTCTTTAAATGTATGAGAGGCACCAACGTTATACTTACCGTATGCACCCTCGTTTTGGCTAGAAGCGTGTGAAGCTCTTGCTTCTTCTGTATCAGCACCATCAAAGTTGGATTGTGTACTTTTTTGAGAAGTACCTTGTACAGAACCAAGTGCTTGGTCGCCATCTTCTGATTCGCGAGCAGTATCGCCCATCATATTTGTTTTTGTTCCGCTTTCTAATTCAAAGCGTAAAAAGTTCTCGTTTTCGTTATTTTTATTTTCACGATGCCATGTAGAGAAACTTTCATCCATTTTGTTTTTATTTTCATCGTCATCTATGAGTTGTGTATCATCATTTGCTAAATCTTCGACGCGACAGTTCTTTTCGTCTGCGATGACAGATAAATAAAGCGGAGCATGTCCGAAATAATTATTAAGCATATCACTTTCAAGAAGGCCTTCTAAACGATAGCGAATTTTCTCAACGATATACATAATATCTTCCGTATTACGAACTTGGAATGTTTCATGCAAAATTGCTTCAATTTGCTCGAAGTATTCATTATTAAACATTTCATATTTATCGCTCGTTAATGACAGATAGCAGAGACAAAATAGACCATCACCGTGATAGTTACGAACACGATTGATTTCATTTTGTGAGCCGAAGTAATTGCGATACATTTCTTTTCTTCTTTTAAAAATATGCTTTGTGCCAGGGCGTAAGTTTTTTACAATTTCCTCAACACGTAAATCTTCTAATAGAACAAATAATTGTGTTAAAAACTTTTTTAAGGGTGATTCTTGTAATTCAATCGCATAAGAACGAATTAAAGTCATGTCCGAGTAATGTTTATTACCAAGTGCTTTTAAAAACACTTCGCTTTTTAATCCGATTACTGTATCCTCTTCTTTTCGATCATCCCAAAAGTGACTAATGACAACCTTTTTTTCAATTTCGTCGTAGTATGCTTTATAGCCATACTCAAGGTAGGCATCGTCTTCTTTTAGAAGAGCATACATTAAGTTTTCCATTTGTAGAAACAGCGACGCATCAATTTTTTTGTCACTAAAAATTTGTCTCATGAATTATCCCTCAAAGAAATAACTTTCTGCTAATTCACGGACAGTCATTTGTTCTGTTTCATCGTTTAATTTTGCGATAATACTACGTTCAATTGCACGCATAACAGGAATATATACACCTAAATCACATGCGTCGATAATGCCACGAATACTTGCTGCTTCTTCACTTACACGTCCATCACGAGCTAAAGGCATAAGGTCGCTTGCAAATGCGACGAACTTTTCAATTGTTGCAACATCATTTAATTTTGATTCTGCTAATAATAGTTCTTTTAATGTATCACCTTGAATATAAGGAACTTCAATAATAACGAAACGGTTTTTTAACGCTTCGTTTAGTTCACTTGTACCAACGTAACCTTCATTAATTGCTGCGATTACACGATATTCTTCATCACCGTATACAACTTCTTGTGTAAATGGGTTAGTAATCATTTTACGATAATCTAATGCACCGTGAAGAAGTGGTAACGTTTCAGGTTTTGCCATATTGATTTCATCAATATATAAGAAATGACCGCTCTTCATTGCCTTCATAAGAGGACCGTTAACGAATGTAACTTCAGATGCGCCATCTTTTGTTTGTAGTGTGTTGTATCCTAAAATACCTTCTACATCTAGATCAACAGAACAGTTAATGCTATGCATTGGTTTTTGGAATAAAGAAGAAAGAGTTTCAGCTAGTACTGTTTTACCACTACCAGTCGGCCCTTTTAATAGAATGTTTTTGCCAAGAAGAAGTGCTGTAATGGCATCTTCGATAATGCTGTTATCAGATGCCTTATATATTTTGGTACCGATTAAATGTGCATTTTCACCAGCTTCTTGTTTATTCTTTTCGTGAATGTTTGAGAGCTGTTGTTTTAAATCAGCATGTATATGAAATTGTTCTAACATGTATTTCCCACCTAACATTATTTTCATAAAGTAATACATCTTATGATAACTTGTTTTAATATGGTATGCAAAGAAAAGGAAAAGAGAGAAATACAAAAGAAAAAGCAATCAATATTACATTGACTGCTTACAGTAAAGGAGAAATGAGCCTCATAAAAGACTCCAATATTCGTTTTTTGATACTTCTTTTTTGGAAAGCGTTCCATTTAATTTCAGTGGAATGCTTAAAGTCTTCTTCAAAATCACGTTTTATATCATGAACAGTTTCTGATTCATAAAGTACGCTAATAAGTTCGTAATTTAATTCAAAGCTACGTACGTCCATATTTGCTGTTCCAATTGTCGCGATTTTATCATCAACAAGTACAATTTTCGCATGCATAAAACCATCTTTATAACTATAAATGGAAGCACCAGCTTTTAAAAGTGGAGTGAAGTAGGACTGAGATGCTTGATCACTAATAATACTATCACTTTTACCAGGATATAAAATACGTACATCTATGCCAGATATTGCGCTTAAACGTAATAACGTTAAAGTTTCTTGATCTGGAATAAAGTATGGTGTAGCGATCCAAATCGATTTTTTTGCAGATCCCATAATAGCTAATAATGTATTGCGAATGCTTTTATCATCTGAGCTTGGTCCGCTCGCTACAATTTGCACAGCACCTTCTGCACTTAAAATTTCTTTACCAGGGAAGTATTGTCTATTCATAAATTGATCCCAGGAATAAGTATTCAACCCACTAGATGCATAGAGCCAGTCCTCTAGAAAGATTGCTTGTAATTTATATAGTGCTTTTCCTTCTATTTTTAAATGACTATCCCGCCAAACGGGGAATTTTTTTGAACGGCCAAGGTATTCATCACCGACGTTGAGCCCCCCAGTAAAACCGATTTCTCCATCTACGATGACAATTTTACGATGGTTGCGATAATTGACAGTTTCAAGTAACCAAGCTGAAAAAATAGGGTCAAATTCAACAATTTCAATCCCAGCTTCTTTCATAGGTTTTAAAAAGCGTCTTCTTAACGTATTACTTCCTAATCCATCATAAAGGAAGCGTACAATAACACCAGATTTTGCTTTTTTTATTAACGCATCCCGAACTTTTGTACCAATCTCATCAGATTTATAAATATAGTATTGAATATGTATGTGATGTTTTGCTTGCTCGATAGCTTGCAAAATTTCTGAGAATGTTTGATCTCCGTTTGTTAAAAGTTTTGTAGTTGTTCTATCTGCGGCAGGTCCGCCTCCGAATTTTTGTATAACTTTTGTTAAATGTGTAGAACGCTCATGTAAGGGGACTGTGAGTGATAATTCTACTCGTCTTCCTTCTAATATTTCACGGAATAATTTTCTTTGCTCTTCTGAACGATGTAGATGTTTTTTTCTTCTCCAACGGCTACGACCGAAAATAGAGTATAAAAGCACACCTACAACGGGAAGAAGTGCTAATACTAAAAACCAGGCTAAAGTACTTTGAGGAGACCTATTTTCGATAAAAATAACGAATGAAATTCCTATGATTGTAATAGACCATAAGGCACCGACAAATGTATATAAAGAAATAAACGATGTATTTAATAGGAAAAGAACGATAGATATAATTACAAATATTAATAATAATTGAACGATAGGCTTCTTCATTTTTATAAAATTCCTCTAATCTTTCTTAAATATAAACTTCTTATAAAAAGGTACAATCCGACATTCTTATTATAAAGTGTTTTGTTTTTTTTACAAAATATAGACATTTTCCTCATGCCTTCCGCATTTGTCCTACATACAGTATATTGTTACGCTATTAGCCCGCTATTTGCTGGTTAATAAACAGTGTAGGAGGGACAAAATCCTTGCCCCTTATATAGGAAAGGGGCAAGGATTCTTACTATTATATAGGTTACCAACAAGGTCCGTACTATTCATAAAATATCTATTAAGATGAGAAAATGGAAAAGGAGCGGAGAAACATGAATTATATAGAAAATAACGGATTGTATTATCGTAATCATCATCATGGAGGGCACAATTATAACGGTGGGCATCACCACCATGGAGGACACAATCACCATGATCATCACCACCATCACGGAGGTGGATGGGGCTGGGGTGGTGGTTCATGGGGCGGTGGATTTTTCCCTGGAAGCTTTGCTGGAGGTGTTTTAGGGGGACTTACAGCTGGCGCGTTAACGGGTGCAGCAGGTGGAGGCTACTATCCAGCACCGTATCCAGTAACTTATCCAGCGCCATACCCAACGCCATATCCGGGTTATCAGCAAATAACATATCCATATTAAACTAAAAAAAGAGGCTTTCCTCTTTTTTAGTTTAATAAAGCATTTATAAAATATTTCCAAAAAAATGGTGAAAATATGTTAATATTTTGTTATTGTAATTTTAAAACATATATACTAATTTTAATTTTTATATTCTTATTCAGGAATAGTTGTATAGTGTGCTCAAATGTCTATTTCGCTAGTAAAGTAAAAAGGTTAGATGTAAGTAGAATTAGTAGGAAACTAGGATTGTATAGAGCTAGTTATAAAGGTATGTAAGTATAATAAGGTAAGCTAAGTATAGCGATAAGAAACAACTATTTATAATTGAAACGGTATTATATTGCTTTTTATTACAAATAATATTATGTTATTTTAATCGGCATATTTCAAAATATGATTTATGTAAAGGACGATTATTAGGAAATGAAATGTCTCTATTTCTATGAAAAGAAACAAGTTGTGTTTTAGTCAGATAGGAAGCAAGGAGAGATGCGCATGCTAGAACAAAGAGGTCATGCATTATATGACTCTTCATTGCGAGATTTAAAGTTAGCATTAGATGAGTCTTCAATTGTTGCGATTACAGACCGAAATGGTCTTATTACATATGTAAATGATAAGTTTTGTGAAATATCCAAATATCCACGAGAAGAGTTAATAGGGAAAGATCATCGTATTTTAAATTCAGGGCATCACCCGAAAACATTTTTTCAAGTTCTTTGGAAGCGTATTTTGAGCGGAAAAGTATGGAGAGGTGAAATTCAAAATCGAGCAAAAGATGGGACATATTATTGGGTTAAAACAACAATTGTTCCATTTTTAAATGAAAAAGGAGAGCCATATCAATTTATTGCGATCCGAAATGATATTAGTAGTAGGAAAGAAGCAGAACAGAGGTTGCGTTTAAGCGAAAGCCGTTATAGGGAGCTTGCGTATCATGATGCTTTAACGAGTTTGCCGAACCGACTACAGTTAATAACGACTGTTAACGAGATGATTGCAGGCAAAAAAGAATTTGGTATGATTTATTTTGATTTGGATCGTTTTAAATTTGTAAATGACACGTTAGGTCATATGATAGGGGATTTACTTTTAAGCGAAGTTGCTTCACGGTTGCATTATGTGCTAGGAGAGAAAGATGTTCTGGCTAGGCTGGGGGGCGACGAATTTGTGCTGTTAACAAAAAATCATACGCAAGATGAAATGAGGCAGCTGGCGACATCTGTGTTGTCGTGTTTTCAGGCACCATTCATGCTTGAAGGGCATGAAGTATACATTTCAGCTAGTCTAGGACTTTGCTCATATCCGCAAGACGGACAAGATGTTGAAACGCTATTGAAAAATTCGGATTTAGCTATGTACAGTGCGAAAGAACAAGGTAGAAATGCGGCGTGTTTCTTTACAGATGAGTTACGTGCGAAAATAAATCGTAGAATGAAAATTGAATTTGCCTTGCAAAAGGCAATTCGTGATGAAGAGTTAGATGTGGCGCTGCAGCCTATTATTGATTTGAAAACGAAGAGATATACTGGTATTGAGGCTTTAGTACGTTGTTCGACAGAAGAGGGGCCGATTTCGCCAGGCGAATTTATTCCAGTAGCTGAAGAATCTGGACTTATTATAAAATTAGGGGACTGGGTATTAGAAAAGTCATGTCGCTTGTTTAAAACATTGCCAGAGTATCAAGACGGACTAAAGTTATCTGTGAATTTATCCATACAACAATTAATGCAAAAGCGTTTTATTTTATCTGTACGTAGCATTTTAAGGAGAACGGGCTTTCCTCCGAATCGTTTGATTTTAGAAATAACGGAAAGCATTGCTGTTCGACATTTTGATTATATTATTGCTACATTACAAGAATTAAGGAATATGGGTATATTAATTGCTTTAGATGACTTCGGAACGGGCTATTCTTCTTTATATTATTTAAAACAATTACCACTGGACATAGTAAAAATTGATCGTAATTTTATTCGTGAATTTCATTATGATCATGCACAGCCAGAGCGAACGATTGTAAAATCTGTTATTGAAATTGCCCATAGCTTACATTTAGCAGTAGTTGCTGAAGGGGTAGAGACAGTAGAGCAAGAAAGTTTATTACAATCTATGGGCTGTGATTACGTACAAGGATTTTATTATGCGAAACCTTTATCTGTAGGAGAGTTAAAAGAAAAGTTAATGACAGATTTCGAATAAAAAAGAGAAGCTGGTAGCTTCTCTTTTTTAATTTATTTTTTTGAGTTTTTCATTAGTACTGGATAAAGAATAAGGCCTAATACGAACAATCCGATTCCTAAGAAGAACGTTTTTAAATCAGCAGTGCCTGTTTTGATAACCCAAATAGAATATATAAATGCTAACGTAGTAATGATGCCGTCCTTTATTCGAGAGCCAGGCATTATATCATATGTTTCTCCTGTAATAACCAGTTTGAATTGGTACAGCGTAGAAACAAGGTATGGAATTAAATAAGCTAATGTTGCTACAACGATAGCGAAATTATAAGCTTCTGACACGGTACCAGAAATCGTTGAGAACAAGAAAATCTGCGTCATTACATTTGTAATCAATAATGATTTTGAAGGACTACCTTTTTTATTCGTTTTCGCGAAAAGCTTGGGGAAAAGTCCGTTCTTTGCAGCCTGGTAAGGTGCTTCTGAACTAACAACAATCCAGCCCACTGTAGATCCAAATAAAGATACAAGTGCAAGTAGAGCCATGATATAGGCACCTTTATTGCCAATGGCTAAATTTAATGCATCTACTAATGGTTTTTGAGACTCTTTTAAAGCATCTTGCGGGAGAGCGCCCATTGTAAGTAGAGTAATTGACATGTAAATAAGAAGAGCGATAATTAATCCGAAAATGGTAGCTTTTTTTACATCGCGCTGAGATTTTGCACGATTAGAAAGCATGACAGCCGATTCAATACCGATAAATGCCCAAAGTGTTGCAATAGCAGCTGAATTGATTTGTCCACCTAAAGAAATGGATTGTCCTGCTTCATTCATAAATGTTTGACCGTCTCCGAAATTAGAGGCATTGAAAATAAATAATGTGATTACAATAAACATTGTAAATCCGATAATCTTTGCAATGGTAGCAAGAAGATTCATATTTCCAGCTCGGTCAATATTTTGAGAAAGAATATATTGAATTCCCCATAACATAAGGCTACATACGAGGAAAGTTAATCCTTTTCCGAGTTCTAGTGAAAATCCGTTCGTTGAAAAGAGAATTTGCTTACTTTGTAAAACTGGAAAGAATGTTGATAAATATCCAGCGAAGGAAATAATAACAGATGCTGTTGCAGCCCAGTTCGCAGCCCAATATCCCCATGCCATACTATATCCTGCAACTTTACCCGCTTTTTTTGAAGGGAACATTGCTTGAGCGTAACTTTGTGGTCCTGCTTTTAATTCTGGTTTTCGAATTGCTAAATTTCCAAACACGAGTGCAATCATAAATACGCCAAGACCTGTAATACTCCATGCAAGTGTAGAACCCATTGGACCTGATACTTGTGCTAAATTTGCTGGGAGCATAAATACGCCACCACCAACCATATTTCCGATAACAAAAGCTGTTAAAATCCATAATCCCCATTTTTTCGTTTCCATTTTTGTTAACTCCTTTGTAGTAAGTTTTGCTTAAACATCATTTTTTACTAGCTTTTTGGCAATAAAAAAAGAGCCATGTAGATAAAAAATACCTACATGGCTCTTCGCCAAAGCGTAGGTACAACGGGAATAACCCTTGTACCTACGCGTAATTTTTCCGCTAGGTTTCAAGGGTTACGTATGATGATGATGTTTTTGTGCAAATGTAACTACAATTGTTGTATAAGTAAGCATAGTTCTTTGCTCCCTTTCTCCTCTGATTTTGAAGTTAGTATACTACATGTTTTTTTGAATGAAAAGAAAAATATAAAAATTTTTATAAAAATACGTTTTAAAGATTAAATATTTACCTGTATTTTTCCTATACTGGAAAATAAGTGAGAGATTGGCAGAAGAGTGTAGCATGGTATAATACATATAGAATTAGAAGGTGACAAGGGGCTATTGTAGATGATGAGCAAGTATGAACAAATTTATACAGAAATCAGTAAGTCTATTGATAATAAACAATTAAAAGAGGGATGCAAAATCCCATCAGAAACTGAATTAATGAAGCAATATGAAGCGAGCCGAGGTACAGTAAGAAAAGCTGTAGATTTATTACAAGAGCGTGGATATGTTCAAAAAATACATGGAAAAGGTGTCTTTGTTTTAAAGCGAAAAAACATTGAATTCAACTTTGGTGGCATTGTAAGCTTCCAAGAAGAAAATGAACGTTTAGGACGCCATTGTATTACAGAAGTCGTGGAAATGGAGAAAGTAAAAGCGACAAAAGAGGTTGCAAAGCTATTAAATGTGAAAGAGAAAACAGAAATAGATCATATTAAACGCGTACGGAATATTGATGGAGAAAAAGTAATTTTGGATATTAATCATTTTGTATCGGAATATATTCCTGGATTAACGAGTGAAATTGCAGCGCAGTCCATTTATAAATACATTGAGAAAGAACTAGGTCTTCATATTAGTTATTCGCAGAGAGTAATTGAAGTACAGCCATGTACAGAGGACGATAGAAAGTATTTAGATTTAAATGGAACAGACTATGTTGTTGTCGTGAAAAACTTTACGCATTTTTATGATGGAAGTCAGTTCGAATATACAGAATCCCGCCACCGCTTAGATATTTTTCATTTTTCAGATGTGGCGCGGAGAAAATAAGGAGATGGAACGTAATAACGTTTCATCTCTTTTTTTTATAAAAAAATGACAAACTCGTATATACGAGTGTTGACTAACTTATATATACGAGTTAATATGTAATTGTAAACGGTATCAAAAAAAGAAAAGAGGGACGGGAATATGGGGAAAGACTATCGTAAAACAGCAGAGGAAGTGTTGCAGTATATTGGTGGGAAAGACAATATTGAACAAGCTGCACACTGTGTAACGAGACTCCGTATCGCTTTAAAAGATGAAAGTAAAATAGATAACGATAAATTACAATCTGTTTCATTAGTGAAGGGAGCGTTCCATAACGCTGGGGTATTTCAAATTGTAATCGGTCCAGGAGATGTTGATCGAGTATATGCTGAATTGATAACGCTTGCAGGTATGAAGGAAGCGACAGTAGCTGACGTAAAAGATTCTGGAAATCAAAAGTTAAATCCAGCTCAAAAGTTTGTAAAAGTATTTTCAGATGTATTTATGCCGATATTACCAGCAATCGTAACAGCTGGTTTACTAATGGGAATTAACAACCTATTAGGGGCGAAGGACTTATTTTTTGAAGGTAAAAATTTATTAGATGTGTATCCAAACTTAAGTGGGCTTTGGGATTTAATTAATATGATGGCGAATACAGCTTTCGTATTCTTACCAGCACTTGTCGGTTGGTCAGCAACAAAACGTTTTGGTGGTAGTCCGATATTAGGGATTGTTATGGGATTAATGCTTGTGCATCCAGCCTTATTAAACGCGTGGGATTACGGAAAAGCAGCGACTGGTTTAGACGGACAAAAGATTGAGTACTTCGATATTTTAGGATTATTTCAAATTGAGAAGGTAGGGTATCAGGGTCAAATCTTGCCGGTTTTAGTAGCTGCATTTGTATTAAGTAAAGTGGAAATTTTCTTGAAGAAACATGTACCAAATGCAATTCAACTATTAGTTGTACCAATTACAACGATTGTCGTAACAGGTGTATTAGCACTAGGGATTATTGGTCCAGTTACACGTCATATTGGAGATTTATTAACAGTTGGATTAGTAGGTGTATATGAAACAGTACCAGTAGTTGGTGCAGTATTGTTTGGAGCATTATATGCACCGCTCGTAATTACAGGTATGCATCATATGTTTATTGCTATCGACTTACAATTAATTGCACAGCACGGTGGTACATTCATTTGGCCAATGATTGCCCTTTCTAACATTGCGCAAGGTAGTGCGGCACTTGCGATGTTCTGGATTTCTAAAAATCAAAATGATAAAAGCATGGCATCTACATCAGCAATCTCAGCATATTTCGGTATTACAGAACCAGCTATGTTTGGTGTAAACTTACGAAATAAATTCCCGTTCTATGCAGCGATTATAGGATCGGCTATTGCAGCTATATTTATTACGTTAAATGGTGTATTAGCACCTGCTATCGGAATTGGCGGATTACCAGCATTTATTTCTATCATTCCGAAATCGATTCCGATGTTTATTGTCGGAATGGTTATCGCAGTTGTAATCCCATTTACGTTAACGTGGTTATTTGCAAAACGAGTAAAACAGAAGTAGGAGGAAGTTGAACATGAAGGATTGGCATAAAAGTGTAGTTTATCAAATTTATCCGAAGAGCTTTAATAGCTATTACAATAAAGAAACCGGTGATATAAAAGGGGTTACAGAGAAACTAGATTATTTAAAAGAACTCGGAGTAGATTATATTTGGTTAACACCGATATACCAATCACCACAAAATGATAATGGATACGATGTAAGTGATTACTACAGCATTGATCCATCTTACGGTACGATGGAAGAGTTTGAAGAGCTTTTAGAAGAAGCAAAGGCACGTAACATTGAAATTATGCTGGATATCGTTGTAAATCATAGTTCGACGGAGCATAAGTGGTTTAAGGAAGCGAAGGAAGATAAAAATAGTCCATATCGTAATTATTACATTTGGCGTGATGAAAAAAATAATTGGCAATCTAAGTTTGGCGGGTCTGCTTGGAAATATGATGAGAAGACAGAGCAATATTTTTTACATCTATTTGATGAGACGCAAGCTGATTTAAATTGGGAAAATGAAAAACTTCGTGAAGAAGTGTATGAAATGATGGGCTTTTGGCTTGATAAAGGGGTAACTGGATTCCGATTAGATGTTATTAATTTAATTTCAAAAGATCAACAGTTTTTAAATGATGACGGAAGTACGGCAACAAGCGATGGACGTAAATATTATACAGATGGTCCGCGTGTTCATGAATATTTACAAGAGATGAACCGAAATGTTTTTGAAGGGAAAGATGTAATTACAGTTGGAGAAATGTCATCTACAACAATTGATAATTGTATTAAATATTCAAACCCTGAGCGCAATGAATTAAGTATGACGTTTAGTTTTCATCATTTAAAAGTAGATTATCCGAATGGAGATAAGTGGACGGAAGCGCATTTTGATTTCATTAAATTAAAAGAGATTATGTCTAATTGGCAAATTGAAATGCAAAAGGGCGGGGGATGGAATGCATTGTTCTGGTGTAATCATGACCAGCCTCGTATTGTATCACGCTTTGGCGATGATCGAAAGTACCGAAATGAATCTGCAAAAATGTTAGCGACAGCTATGCATATGTTGCAAGGTACACCTTACATTTATCAAGGCGAAGAAATCGGTATGACGAATCCTAAATTCGAATCCATCGAGCAATATCGCGATGTAGAATCGTTAAATATATATGATATAAAGCGAGAAGAAGGATTATCAAAAGAAGAGATTATCGGGATTTTAAAACAAAAATCTCGTGACAACTCCCGTACGCCGATGCAGTGGAATGAAGAAATGAACAGTGGTTTTACAACAAGTACACCTTGGATTTCAGTGGCTGAAAACTTTAAAGAAATAAATGTGGAGAAGGCACTAGAAGATAAAGAGTCTGTATTTTACCATTATAAAAAGTTAATAGAACTTAGAAAAACGTATGATGTAATTACAGAAGGAGAATATGCTATTTTAGATGAAAATCATCCTAAAATTTGGGCATATACTCGTACTACAGAGAGTGAAGTGTTGCTTGTTATTAATAACTTCTACGGAGAAGAAATAACGTATTCAGTACCAGCCCATGTTCAATTAGATGGAATGAAACAAGAAGTACTACTGTCGAATTATAAAGATTCCAGCAAGGACATTACAAAACTTAACTTAAGACCATATGAATCAATTGTCTATCGATATATGAAATAAAAGGTTGTATGCCCGCGCGGCATACAACCTTTTTACTTTAAGACACCACTATACAAAATATTTACGTCTACTTCTGGTTTGAATTTTACTTTTGCATAATCTTTATTCCAATTTTTTTTCTTCCATAAGTCAGGATGATATGCGATAAGATGTCTTCCGATACCGAAAGCATCACAATTTGCTTTTTGTAGTTGGTTTGTTATTTTTTTTGCTTCTTTCGTAAGTTGTTTAGATAGTTCTTTGTTTAGTTTTTCTCTATCGTCCATTGTATACAGATTATCTCTTGGAGATTCAAGTGCTATTACCTTTAGTTGTAGCTTAATATGAGCATAAACATTTCCTTTTTTATCGGTTTTTATTTTTAAGTCTCGTTTTAACTTTCGATTGCTAATTTCCATTGTTACATAATCAGATGTCTTCTCTGATTCCTCGCTAGTAAGTTTTTGGGTTATACGGGCACTTGTTCCCATTTTTCCGGTTAATAATACGAATAAAACCGATTGTTTCAAAGGTAAATGCCCAGTCAATTTATCATTGTTAAATAAAGCTAACCCGTTTGTAATTACTTCTTTTCCTTTTATTTTTATGGAAGGGAGGGTAAAGTCTTTACCGGGATCCAACATTTTTGTAGCAGCTGTTTCTAAAGTTTCTTTTGGAAATACACTCATATCTTCTAAGCTTTTCACTTTTTTCTTTAAAAAATCTCCAATTAATAAATTTCCTACTTTCTTTTTTTCGAGTACCTCGGACGTTTCACCATCTACTGCAATAACCTTTACTAAAGCAGTTGGATTTGTTGGGTCCCGAAAACTGACATCTAAATAGGGGAGTATCCCTTTTTTTAGAATTTTGGTTCCTAATAATTGAACACCATATTTAAAATAGCGAATATTCCCAGTCACATTTTTTTTTAGGGCATCGCTTGTATCCCTTATGTTATGCCCCGTTGCTGAATGTATTTCATTCTCGAATGAAGATTGTTCTCCGCTTGAACTTTTTACGAGCTCTATTGTTTGCTGGAGTTTATTCTCTTCCGTAATATCAGCTCCAATGCTATAAGCTAACCTTGCCTCCCTTAATGGTTCTTGATCCCAACAGCCAGAAAGGAGGGAACTAGTACATAATATAAAAAGTAATTTAACTCTTTTTTGGAACATATTGTTCTCCTTTCTTCTTTCTTATTACTGAATAAAGTAGAAATAAAAGAGGGAGGCCAACGATGAAAATATAGGTGAACTTATCAGTGAAAGTAGAAATTACTTTTAATTCTTCAGGCGTATCTATAAATAAGGCTACACTAAAAGCAATAATACCAACGATTGGAACAGCTTTTTTATGATTAGAAAGGTTGAATATGTGTCCAATGCCAATAGAAGCAGCACAATAATAACTAGCAATAGAGGCAGCAACAGTTATCATCCAAATTGGTATGAATAGTAAATCAGTCCGGTCTATAATCCCGATATGTAAGGAGCGTAATAAGTAAGCAACTGGCTCTGGGATAAGTTCAATTTGTTTTGGACTAAATACGATAAAGCAAATCCAAACAGTAAAAGCATAAAAGAGAGTCACAAATCCATTAGCGATAGAAATTGCCTTCAGTTTTGCCACAGAACTCCCATTTACTTTAGGAAATGCGATAAGAAAGATTTCAAAACCATACATAGCTGTAATTGTTTCTTTCGATGCTTGAATAATATTCCACCATCCAGCCTCTGTAATGGGAAAAATATAAGAAAAATCAGCTCGGGAAAGCCCAAGGGCAATTAAAAGCGCCATAGGTAAAATTAGAATAGAGGTCATGACATAAAATCGTACGATGACTTTAAACGTATTATAAGCTACATAACAACAAGCTATTGTAAATAGCATGAGAATGGCATACCACGGAGTTGCTTGTAATATCCAAACTTTAATGACATTACAAACATTTAACATAACCGTCATACCGATAAGGATAAAATAAAAAACATAAGCAAAACCTAATAGTTTTCCAAACTTATTACCAAATAGCATACAAACACTCTCATACATATCTGCATCAGGAAATCGTTTTAAGAAAAGCCACATAAGTAAAATGATAAGTTGAATTGCCAATCCAGCGATGAGTGCAGAAATCCATCCACCACCTTTAGCAATCGGATGAAGGCGGTTTGGTAGAGAAAGTATACCCACTCCAATTTGGCATTGAATAACGAAAAAGGTAAATTGAACTAGCGAGATTTTACTTTGCGTGTTTGTCACCGTCCTCATCCTCTCTCGTTACATGTTGACGTTGCATTTTTTTCGGTTTTGGATCATGTGGTCGTTCCCAAAATGACCAAATTGGTAGTCTTACGAAAGAATCTTTCATATCTTTAATTCGCATCGGGGCAATAGGAGAAAGATATGGTGTATGAAATGAATGTAGTTGACATAAATGAACGAAAGTTATAATTAGACCGAATGATATGCCTACATATCCAAATATGGCAGCAAGGAGCATTAATGGAAAACGAAGAATTCGAACTGCTGAACTCATATCGTTTGATGGAACGAGAAAAGATGAGATTGCAGTTAAAGCTACTACGATGATCATCGTATAAGAAACGAGCCCAGCTTTTACAATCGCATCACCAATTACTAAACCACCTACAATACCGATTGTTTGTCCAACACGGCTCGGCAAGCGAATACCAGCTTCTCGTAATAACTCGAAAATTAACTCCATTAAGAGAGCTTCAAAAATAGGAGGAAGCGGTACTTTCTCTAACGAAGCTTTAATCGTATACACAAGTTCGAGCGGCAACACATCGGGATGAAATGCGACAGTTGCAATATATAAAGCTGGCAAGAGAAAGGCAATTAAAAAACTTACTAAGCGAATCATTCGGACGAAAGAACCGACAATCCAGCGGTTATTATAATCATCTGGTGATTGATAAAAAGCGAATAACGTAACAGGTACGATGAGCGTTGTTGGATCTCCGTCAGATAAAATGGCAACACGTCCTTCCATTAAATTAGCAACAGTTCTATCTGGACGCTCTGTATTTAATTGCTGCGGAAATGGCGAGAAAGACGTATCCTCTATAAATTCTTGTATGTATCCTGGTGACATAAGTGCATCCGTTTTAATCGTTTCTAATCTTCTTTTCACTTCTGTAACTAAATCGTCATTCGCTATATTTTGCATATAAGCAATTGCCACTTTCGTGTGCATCTCTTCACCAATTGTAAAGTATTTAACAACTAAATTTGGACTCTTAATGAGTTTACGAATAGAGGTTAAATTCGTTGCTAAATCTTCTACGAAACCAGTATGTGGTCCACGTACAATGCCTTCATTATCAGGCTCTGCTATATCTCTCTTTAAAGATAAGGTTGTTTCGAAAATACAAAAACTGTCGACATGTTCATGAAAATATAAGGATTTACCTTGTAATAAAACCTGTACTCCATAATTTAAATTCGTTTCTTTTTTCATATTTAACGTAGAAAAAGATTTATCTAAAGGTAAATCCGAACGCGTTAATAATGGCTCAAGAGCTAATTGATGAATTAAATTTGGATCTGCTAAAGATTCAATATATATGATTGTTCCTTTTCCGTTTTGAAAAGGGATATCTAATTTTTTTATATCATCTGAGTGACAGAGTTTATTTTCAATGTAATTCATATTTTCCGAAAGTGATGGAAACATATGCTTTTGGTTTTTACTCTCTTGCTGTTCTTTTTGCTCTGTCATAATTTCCACCTCTTTTAGAATAAAGTTACTTCTGTTAATTTTTGCTTTTTGTGAGAATTTTATGCTTGGATTATTTGGCAAGGTAGCTTGAAAGTTCTGTTGCGTTATCTTCTATACTTAAAGAAAATGAAAATTAGGAGAATGGGAAGAAAGCGTATATTAGATTGACGATATTAATATATATCTTTTGTACTATAGGAGGGTAAACCTAGGGGCACATATAATTACATCATTCGATGAATAGGAAATTTAAGAAAAGAGATTTATAATAGTATTGTGTCTTGCCTTTTTAAGTGCAGTACACAGCCGGTGATTGGCTAGTGGAGGTTCTTCCATTTTGCCAGTGCCGGTTTTTTATTGGATAATAGAGAAAATGAAGTTTTATAAAGAAAGAAGGGGTTGTTTTGAAGGATGTAAATTCTATCTTTATGAGAGAAAAGATTGCTAGTTCTTATCTTTATTTTATTTCTTTTCTTGGTTTAATTACTATAACTATATCTTTACTTGAAATTAAAATCCCTTCTCATTCAACAATACTAATATTGTTATTAATATTTATGGGGATTGCAGAGTATTTTCCTGTACGATTTTGGAGAGGAACGAGCTCGCTTGCCTTTCCTATAATTTACGCTATGAGTTGGCAGTTTGGAATCCATATAACTATTATTGCTATTGTACTCGTAACGTTAATTATTCACCTGCATCGTCGTTCACCAATACAAAGAATGTTATTTAATAGTACTCAGCATGCGCTTAGTTTGATCTTGGCCGAATGGTTTTCAAATAAATGTATGCTCTTATTAATTAACAAGATAGATATGTCAGTTCTATATGAAAATTTAATATCTTTGTTATTATTTTGCGTGTTTTTTTGTTTTTTCAACAACCGCTTTTACGATTTGTTAATGATACTCCTTCCGCAACCATATTCAATCTATCAGTGGTATAAAAAAACTGTAACTGTATTTCTTTGCGAAACTTTTGGTTTCTCTTATGCGGCACTGATGCATGTATTAATTAGTACATATAGTGTGGAAGTAAACGAGGTTACAGTACTGTTTTTCTTTTTTCCACTTGTAGCAGCCTCAATTATTAGTTCTTTTTCTGTACGGATAAGGATGGAGAAGGAACGATTATATGAATTATTTCTTATTACGACCGAAATTAGTCGAGGACTAACGGGAGGAAACTTGAAGCATATTAAACAAGCACTTAAAGGTTTTTTCGGCATACAAGCATATGTAATATGGACAAAAGATGATGGAAACTGGAATATTCTATTAAAAGATGGAAAAGTCCGCTCTAATATTTCTGATCATTCAGAAAACAGCAAGGCGTTTGAGGAACTCTCTAAAAATCTAGTATTTAATGATTGGAAAATTGGTACGGCTCCTGGAGATGAAATATTTGATAGTGTCATACGCTCACTTGTGTATTTTCCTCTTATTGTAAATCATGAACTAGTCGGAATGTTTGTTGCAGGAAAAAGTAGAACTGCAGGGTTTTTTCCGGAAGATGTACAGTCGTTAGCTACATTTTCTAACCAATTAGCTAACGTAGTTAAAACAAGGATATTGATTTCTGAGCAGGAAAAAAGAATGATTTTAGAAGAAAGAAATAGAATCGCACGCGAAATTCATGATGGTATTGCGCAAACATTGGCCGGGGTGATATTTCAACTAGAATCCGCGCAGAAAAAATACCGTGATAAACCAATAGATATGCAGCAAATAGTAGAGAAAAGCATAAAAGATTTAAGGGGAAGCCTAGGGGAAGTTCGCTATTCTATTTATGCTTTAAAACCATATCCCACACAACAATTAGGACTTAAGCAGGCGATAGCGAGTAAAATAAAGTCTTTAAAACAAGAATACGAACTAGATATTACATATCATGAAAGAGGTCATGCACGTGCGCTTAGTTTTTCAAAAGAAAGGGTTATTTTTGATACATTACAAGAGAGTTTGCAAAACATTGTAAAACATGCAAAAGCAGAAAAGACTGATGTTTTACTTAGCTATCAAAGTGAGCACGTGCTTTTAAGGGTTAAGGATAATGGGGTTGGTTTCTCATTATTTGAGTCTATGATTAAAACGAAGAATGAGCCACATTATGGTATATTACATATGAATGAACAAGCTGAACAGTTAGGGGCTACTTTACAGATTGATAGTTCTGTAGGGAAAGGGACAGAAATTACACTATTAATTCCAGATTCACAAACAAGGGGTGCGTAAAATGATTAAAATATTAGTAGTGGATGATCATGCTTTTTTACGAGACGCAATTCGGAGCATACTAGAGGATGAATCTGATATGAACGTGGTTGGAGAAGCTAGCTCTGGGGACGGAGTATTGGAAAAAGTAGAAGAATGCAGACCAGATTGTATTTTGATGGATATTAATCTTCCGGGAAAAAATGGTATTGAAGCTACAGAGTTGGTGAAAAAAAACTATCCGAATTGCCGAGTACTTGTGTTTACAATGTATGAGCATGATGAGTATTTAATGGATGCACTTCAGGCTGGTGCTGATGGGTATTTATTGAAAGATTCATCATCGGAGCAGGTAGTAGCAGCAATTCGGATGTTATATCGAGGCGATTCCGTTATTCATCCGCGTATGACTAAAAAATTAATTACATATCATCAGCAAAAAATGAAAGTAGAATCAAATGAAAATGAACTGACGGAACGTGAAAAGGAAATTCTCTTTGAATTAGTAAAAGGACTTAGTAATAAAGAAATTGCTGAAGCTCTGTATATTAGTGATAAAACAGTTAAAATTCACATCAATAAAATTTTTAAAAAACTAAATGTGAAAAGTCGGTCGCAAGCGGTGATTTATGCAGTTCGAAATCAATTGGTTCCGTTGGATTAAATAAGAGATGTTTAAAAGAACTATCGTGTTTCTTTATTCTATATTACAAAGAATAAAGAGCAAGATAGTTCTTTTGTACTATGTAGACATAGAATTATTAGAAAAAAGATACGCCTTTTGTTCAATTTTCAGAAAAATCAGAACGTGTAATAATAAATATAGAATTACATTTTAATCCTATTAATAATTTATTTTATGAAAATCTTTTAGTGAAAATAAATTATGGGGGCTTCTATAGAAAGGTTAAAGTGAATGATTAGCTCTATGGGGATGGTAGTAGTGTTGGAAATTCTTAATGTTACAAAATAAAAGTTTAAGATTAATAGAATTTTCAATACTAAATGGGAATTTAAGAATCAATTTGTTTAGAAAAATAATTTTAGTAATGGGGAGATGCAATATGAAACGAGGGGAATTTGGGAAAATTCTTATTGGAACGCTAACAGTTGGAATGTTATTGTCTCAAGGAATTCCATATAACGTATTGGCGGAAGAGGTAAATACATCTAATTTAACTGGGATTGATGATGCAAATGCTGTATTGAAAGGTCTTACAAAGGAACAACGTAATGCTTTGAAAACGTTAGATACAAAACCGGGTTTTGTTATTTCACCAGGAATCAATATAGCAAGCCCTAATAATGTGAATGTAATTATAGAATTTAAGCAAGCACCTAGCAAAATTGAGGTATTAAAACAAGCGGCTAAAGGAAAAAAGTTAGCTCTTTCAAATGCTGAGCAAAAGGTAGAGGCATCACATAAAGGGTTTAAAGCAGAGCTTGAAAAGCTTCAAAAAAATAAAGATAAAGGTACAAATTTAAAATCTGTAAAAATAACAAAAGAATATAAGAATGCTTTTAATGGAGTAGCAATGTCGTTACCAGCCAATATGATTGAAGACTTAGTTCGTACCGGTATTGTTAAGCGTGTATGGGAAGATCGTGAGGTCAAAATTGATTTGCCAAAAGAAACAGCTAAGGCAGGTATCGAGCCAAAAATGGCAGATAGTGTACCACAAATTGGTGTGGACAAGCTACACGATGAAAAAATAACAGGTAAAGGAATTAAGGTGGGGGTATTGGATACAGGCATTGATTATAACCACCCTGATTTAAAAGATGCATATAAAGGATATCGTGCAAAGCAAGGTGAGGATCCAAGCAAAATAGATCCGAACTCCATAAAAGGATGGGACTTTGTTAATAATGATGCTGATCCAATGGAAACAACGTATAAGGATTGGCAAAATTCTGGAGGATATCCTGAGATTTATGAGGGAAGTGCATATTATACATCCCATGGTACTCATGTAGCTGGGACAATTTCTGCAGACAAAAAGAATAATGTAGATTATGCAGTGAAGGGCGTTGCCCCAGATGTAGATTTATATTCATACCGCGTATTAGGTCCATATGGAAGTGGACAAACAAGTGGTATTCTTGCTGCAATTGATAAAGCAGTGAAAGACGATATGGATGTTATCAATTTATCACTAGGAGCGTCTATTAATGATCCTTTATATCCTACTTCTGTCGCAGTGAATAATGCGATGTTAGCTGGTGTTGTTACAGTAGTAGCAGCTGGTAATAGTGGTCCGGAAGAAGGTACCATTGGATCACCTAGTGCAGCAGCACTTCCCATTACAGTGGGAGCCAGTGACGCTGCAATGACTATTCCAACGTTTTCCGCCGATGCAGGTGATGTACATGTAGATAAGATGATGCTACTTGGAAAAAGCTTTACTGATAAGATTGAAGATTTGAAAGGACAATCCTTATCGGTTATATATGCAGGGCTTGGGAAATTAGGTGATTTTACAGGGAAAGATGTAAAAGGGAAGTTAGTTCTTATCCAACGAGGTGAGATTACATTTGATGAAAAAATTAAAAATGCTAAGGATGCAGGCGCAAAGGCAGTAATTGTATATAACAATGTAGATGGGGAAATTACAAGTTATGTTGGGGAAAGTACTTCATCTATTCCATCGTTCCGCTTAACAAAAGCAGATGGTGAGAAATTACAAGCAAAAGCTGTACAAGGAGATGTATCGTTAGCGTTTGGAGAACTTAGTAATATAAAAACAGAGGGAGATCACTTAGCTGATTTCAGTTCCCGTGGTCCCGCAGCGAAAACAGATGATATTAAGCCAGATATTGTAGCACCAGGTGTGTCTATCTTCTCAACTGTTCCTGAATATATTAATGATCCAAAGGATGGAGAAAATTATCCGGTAGCGTATGGACGTATGTCAGGTACATCTATGGCAACTCCTCATACTGCAGGGGTTGCGGCACTGATTTTACAGGAACATCCAAACTATAGTCCATTTGAAGTAAAAGAGGCACTTATGAATACCGCAGTTGATTTAAAAGAAGAGCGTTCTGTATTTGAGGTGGGATCAGGAAGAATTGATGCATATCGTGCAGTTCATGCAGATACATCTATTGAGGTTATCGATAAAACATCAAACGTTATAGATGATGAAGAAGTAGAAATTGAAGAAAAAACAGGTTCTATTGCATTTGGGTATAAAAATCAAATTGAAACTGGGCCTATTAAAGATAGCCGAAAAGTGTTAATTAAGAACAGCAGTAAAACAGATGGGAAAGAATTTAAATTAGAAGTAGAGTTTTCACCTACAAGTGTAGGTGTGCAAGATGCAGCGAAGAATGGTGTGAAGCTAAACGTACCAGATTCTATTAAAGTAGCTCCTGGTACATCAGGGGAACTTAGTCCTGAAATTATCATTCCGGAAAACGCTGAATTTGGTAGATATGAGGGTTATATTCATATTTCAAATAAAAAAAATGAAAAGGAAGTATATCAAGTACCATTTGCGGTTAAATTCACAGAAAAAGGGATTGCGTCTGTGGATTTACTGAGAGATGCAATGGCAACAGATGCATCTAAATTCCATCCATTTATGGAAAGACCTAGTTCGCCTTTGACATTTAAATTAAATAGTCCTCTTGAAACTATTGATGCAGTTGTGAAGGACCGAAAGACAGGGAAGGCATTAGGAGTCGTTGGTACACTTAATGCAAGTAGTCTAACACCAAATGTTGAGTATATGATGTTTTCTGGTATGGCAGGGTATGTACTTCCATTTACAGGAGATCCAGCTCATCCAATTGGGGATAAACCTGTTATGTTGCCTGATGGAGATTACGAATTGAACTTCGTTGGATATGATAAAGAAGGGAAATCGTATACAAAAGGCGATAGCATAATCATTGATAATGTAATACCTGAAATGAAATTTAAGGATGTACAACCTGGTATACACGAAGTCAATGATTCCATGTTTAAAGAAGAAGACGGCCAACGTGCATTATGGGTGCATGGTAATATTTATGATTCTACAGTAGATGCATTAAAGGCAAAAGGCTTGCAGTATGATCAAAAAGCGAATCAAATTGTATATTATCAAAACTCAGCCTTCCCATCAGGTTGGTTGAATACAATTCAAGCAAATGGTGATTTTAAATTTGGAGTACTTCCAGAGGAAATAAATGAGCCGTTAAATTTAAAATTATTTGGATATGACCTTGCCACTGCGGGGAATATGGCAACTGGATATAAAGATTATGTCTTTGTAAAAGAAGGGACAGAATACGCTGTTCCAAGTTATGACAAAGATAAAATAAAATTAGGTGAAAAAATTACGTTAACTTTGAATCTCAATAATGTAAAACAGCTTATGTCAGGTACATTTGAAATTCCTTATTACAAGCAGCTCTTTAAATTTACAGATGTGAAACCAAATCCAGCACTTACGGAATATGTAAAACAACATGGACTGAATCTTAAATTAGAAGATCCGAAGGTAAGTGAAGAAGGAGCTTGGGAAAATAAGGTGAAAATTGGCGCGTCATTGGAAGGAAAAGAATTTAAAGGATTAGATGGAGATACACCATTTTTAGATGTTACATTCGAGATGACGAGCGATGAATACTTTAATGATTTAACTGCATTTGGAGTAGATAAGTTCTCTTATACAAAAGTTGGTGCAACAGAAGGCAATGAGATTCCTGTGTTTAAAGATAAATCTTTTGCTATTGTTTCGAAACATTCAACGGTTACAGGATATATTGGTCCGGAAGCTTTCTTGAATGAAGAGGGGTATTTAGGTAAGAAAGACTATACAAAACTAGGAGCAAAAGTGTACGCAGTTGGCAAGGATGGAAAGAAATATACAGGAACGATTAATGAAAATGGGCAATTTGAGATTCATAGTGTTCCAGTAAGCGATAAAGAATATGATATTTTCGTAGAAATGCCAGGTCATTTAAATAGTAAATTAACAACAAAAATAGGGAAGATGCAAGACGGTGAATTAGTGGGACAAAACTTTAGAGCTAACATGGATGATAACCTTGCAGGTGATGTAAACGGCGATAAAATGGTAGATATTCAAGATGCTAGAATAGCAGCTTTATCGTATGGAAAAGGAAAAGTATCTGTAAAAGATGGAGATATAAATCAAGATGGTGTTGTAGATGAAACAGATATTCGTTTTATCGAGAAAAACTTCTTGAAAAAGGGGCCAGAGGCTAAAGAAAATCAGAAACCGAAAGAAAATGTAGGGCCAGTGACGTTAGATAAAATCTTACGCTCTATTGGTTTAGAACCAAAAAAGTAAGTGGACAAACTTCTAGAGTAAATAAAGCAATAAAACAATAAATATAAAATGAAATGAGATGAGATTGGTTAACAAATAACCGGTAATGATTTACGGTAACATTGCCGGTTATTTTAAAAGTAATAGTCATTTTGGTACATGAAGTAACTAGTTTAAAGTTAGTTCAATTTGGTTGTGGGACAAGGGAGTTGCTTAAATTATTATTGTTTGTGGGATGAAAATAAGGTTTGTAGTTTGAACTTTAAAAATAGGGGGACTTGTGAAATGAGTATTAAGAAAAAAATTGGTATGGGTGTTGTAACTGCAGCACTTGGTTTATCTTTAATTGGTGGGGGAACATATGCGTATTTTAGTGATAAGGAAGTGTCACAAAACACTTTTGCAGCGGGTACTTTAGATTTGAGTGTTAATCCTGAAGTTGTTATTAATGTCGATAATATTAAACCAGGTGATGAAATGGAGCGTGGTTTTCAATTAGTAAACAAAGGAACTTTAGCAATAGGAGATGTGAAACTCCTGACAGATTACAGTGTAATCGATGCTAAAGGAGATAATGAAAATGCTGATTTTGGTGATCATATCCGTGTTGATTTCTTATGGAATTTGGATAAAAATGAGGTTCCAATTTGGTCTACTACATTATCTGAATTAAAGGTAGCTACGCAAAACGGAAGTATTCCGGATCTTGTACAAAAAGGTGTTGTAGACCGAGAAGGAAATGGACTTGCTCCTGGTGATGATGATACTTTTTATGTAATTTTCACATTTGTAGATAATGATGCAGAGCAAAATGTATTTCAAGGGGATTCATTAAAATTAAATTGGACTTTCAATTCAATGCAGACAAAAGGTGAAGAGAAATAAAAATAAATGTTATATACGAGAATCAATTGATGAAGAATTGATAAATAAAAATTTTAATAGTGTAAAGGTTGATTTAGTTAATCAACCTTTTTTTGTTTTTAGATTATTTATAGCAGTACTTCTCACATTTATGTCGAATTAAGAAGATATATAGGAGGGATACATATGGAAATAGCGGTAGAACGTGTTTTTACAAAAGAGATTTTAAAAAGAGCGGCGAGTTTGTTTCATGTAACAGTGGAAGAGAAGCCACTTGGAGATTTTGAAAATTATATTTTTAAGGCGAAGGGTGATCGTGGCGAAGATTACGTATTGCGTTTAACTCACTCTTCTCATCGCTCCAAAAAAGAGGTAGAGGCTGAACTAGATTTTTTACGATATGTTGCGGAGAATGGGGCAAAGGTAGCAGGACCTCTTTATTCAACGTCTCGAAATCTCGTAGAAGAAATCGTAGCAGAGGATGGGACTTTCTTTTTTGCTTCTTTATTTACATATGCAAAAGGTGAGCAAGTAAAAGGAGCGGAATCGCCTTATTGGGGAGACGCTTACTTTGAAGCATGGGGAAAAGCAATTGGCCAACTGCATCGCCTTACAATGGATTATCCTAAAACAGACTACCGTGATACGTGGGAAGAAGATGAGAGTGGGATTGTTAATGAATTAGAAGATGATCAAGTGAAAAAGATCGCTGCGGTATTAATGGATGAGATAAAGGCCCTTCCAATTGAAAGAGAAACGTTCGGCCTTATGCATGGTGATATTCATCCAGGTAATTTTCATTATGATGGTAAAGAGCTAACGATCTTTGATTTTGATGATGCGTCCTATAATTACTTCATTCATGATTTGGCAATGGTCCTTTATTATTCAGTTTTATTTACACCGTGGACAGCGGAAGAGAAGACAGACTTTGCTCGTAAACAATTACAAGTATTACGAAAAGGATATGAGTATGAGCACAGACTGGAAAATAGTTGGTACGAATCGTTACCACTATTTTTACGTTTACGTGATATAGGTTTATACGGCACGCTTCAAAAGAAGTTTAAAGGGAAAGATATGCCAGATAACTTCCGGAATTTATCAGAAGAGCTATACGAAAGAATTATAAAAAGAGAAGCAATTGTGAATATATAATACATTTTGTTCAAAACAAAGTATATAAAATAAATATATACTTTGTTTTTTTATACAAAAATATGTTTACTTTATTAAAATAATATTGTCCTAGATTCGGTATACACTTATAATTTTATATATATTCTGAATATTCTTTATAAAGAAGGAGGGGGAATGTTGGAAGCTTTCGTAAATTGGTTAAATAATATTGTTTGGAGTCCAGCACTTGTTTATTTATGTTTAGGAGTAGGTTTATATTTTTCTATTCGAACGAAGTTTTTACAAGTAAGACATGTAGGAGAAATGGTGAAGCTGACATTTCAAGGAGAAAAATCAGAGGCTGGTGTTTCTTCGTTCCAAGCGTTAGCACTTTCATTATCAGGGCGCGTTGGGACAGGGAATATCGCTGGGGTAGCAACAGCGGTTGCCTTCGGTGGACCAGGAGCTGTATTTTGGATGTGGGCAGTGGCCTTTTTAGGAGCAGGATCAGCTTATGTAGAATCTACACTCGCACAAATATATAAGACAAAACATCAAGGACAGTTTCGCGGTGGACCTGCTTATTACATTGAAAAAGGCTTAGGTGTGAAATGGTATGCATTAGTATTCGTTGCAGCGACAATTCTTGCAACGGGGCTTTTACTACCAGGTGTGCAAGCAAATAGTATTGCTGTAAGTTTAGAGACAGCTTTTGGAATTAACACTACATTATCAGGGGCTTTATTAGTTGTTGTATTAGCTCTTATCATCTTCGGTGGAGTAAAGCGAATCGTTAACGTTGCACAAGTTGTCGTACCGTTTATGGCAGTTGGTTATATTTTAGTAGCTTGCGTTATTGTTGCTATGAATATTGAAAAATTGCCAGAAGCATTTATGTTAATTATAAGAAGTGCTTTTGCATTAGAGGCGGCTTTCGGTGGTATTATCGGTTTAGCAATTTCTTGGGGAGTAAAACGTGGTATTTATTCCAATGAAGCAGGGCAAGGAACTGGACCACATGCAGCGGCAGCTGCTGAAGTATCACATCCAGCTAAACAAGGTTTAGTGCAAGCATTTTCCGTTTACATTGATACATTATTTGTTTGTTCAGCAACAGCATTTATGATGATTATTACAGGCATGTATAACGTATTTGATGCAAGCGGAAAAAACTTTATCGTAAATAAATTAAATGGTGCTCAACCAGGACCGGGATATACACAGGCAGCAGTAGAATCTGTTTTCCCTGGATTTGGAAACGGTTTCGTTGCAATCTCATTACTATTCTTTGCATTTACAACAATTATGGCATATTACTACATTGCAGAAACGAATATCGCGTACTTAAATCGTGAGAAAGATCGTCCTTGGCTGTCTCTGGTACTAAAATTTGTATTTTTAGGAGCTGTATTCTACGGCTGTATAAAAACAGCAGCAACAGCTTGGGCTTTAGGTGATATCGGTGTAGGAATTATGGCATGGGTAAATATCATTGCGATTTTACTATTACAAAAACCTGCATTAGTCGCATTAAAGGATTATGAAAAGCAGAAAAAAGAAGGAAAAGATCCAGTATTCGATCCAGGGCCATTAGGCATTAAAAATGCTGATTTCTGGGAGCATGAGTACGGAAAAGATAAGAAAGAAGAAGTATCTTAATAGATTAGAAATGAAAAAGCAAAGGGAAAATCCCTTTGCTTTTTTTATGGGTAAAATGAAGCAGGCAGTTATTTTTTTGCCTATTTTTGAATATAAAAAGAATGTACATGCTTTGTTAGGAGAAGGGGGGGAGTATGTTGATAGAGTTTCGTAATGTAAATAAATATTATGGCAATTTTCAAGTATTAAAAGATATTAATGTGCAAGTGAAGAAAGGTGAAGTGGTAGTAGTTGTTGGGCCTTCAGGATCGGGAAAAAGCACGTTGCTTCGTTGCATAAATCAGCTAGAGGCAATTACAGATGGAGAGTTAATTGTACAAAATACGGAGGTACACAATGCCAAAACAGATATGAATGAATTACGCCGAAATATCGGAATGGTCTTTCAACATTTTTATTTATATCCACATAAAACGGTTCTTCAAAATATTACACTAGCACCTATTAAAGTAAATAAAATTTCAAAAGAGGAAGCTGAGAAAACAGCGATGTTTTATTTAGAGAAAGTAGGGATACCGGAGAAGGCTAGTGTATACCCGCATCAATTATCCGGAGGACAACAGCAAAGGGTAGCAATTGCTAGAGGGCTCGCAATGCAGCCGGAAATTATGTTGTTCGATGAGCCTACGTCTGCTCTTGATCCAGAGATGATTGGGGAAGTACTTGATGTTATGAAAACGCTAGCTAAAGAAGGAATGACGATGGTTGTTGTCACACATGAGATGGGATTCGCGCGGGAGGTAGCCGATCGGATTTTATTTATGGATGATGGCAAAATCATTGAGGATACAACACCGGCGCAATTTTTTGCAAGTCCTGAACAAGAAAGAGCGCGTCTATTTTTAAGCCGAGTGTTAAACCATTAAAGGAGGAGTTTTATGCTTAAAATGAAAAAGTTGTTTACGTTAATCGTATTTTCATGTTTATTCGTACTTGTCATTGCCGGATGCGGAAGTAAAAAAGATGAGGCGAAAGAAACGAATACGAAGCAAGGCAGGGCTGTGGAGCAAATTAAGAAGCGGGGGAAATTAGTAGTTGGAGTGAAGAATGATACGAACTTATTCGGCTTGAAAAACCCTTCAACAGGGCAAGTAGAAGGATTCGATGTTGATGTTGCAAAGGCGCTTGCGAAAAAAATTCTTGGAGATGAAAAGAAGTTAGAGTTAAAAGAAGTAACGTCTAAAACGCGTATTCCACTATTGAAAAACGGTGATATTGATGCAATTATCGCAACAATGACAATTACAGAAGAACGTAAAAAAGAAGTGGATTTTTCAGATGTATATTTTAAAGCAGGACAATCGTTACTTGTGAAAAAAGGGAGCGATATTAAAAGTATTGATGATGTGAAAAAGGGCGTGAAAGTGTTAGCTGTCAAAGGTTCAACATCTACAAATAATATTCGTCAAAAGTCACCAGAAGCGACTGTATTAGAATTTGAAAATTACAGTGAGGCATTTACGGCTTTAAAAGCAGGGAAAGGGGATGTTTTAACGACAGATAATGCAATTC
The DNA here is from genome assembly GCF_002571225.1 of Bacillus sp. AFS059628. Lineage (GTDB taxonomy): Bacteria > Bacillota > Bacilli > Bacillales > Bacillaceae_G > Bacillus_A. The sequence continues at coordinate 52,137 of NZ_NVEC01000025.1, forward strand.
TTTACGGTATGGCAAAACAAGATTCGAATTATGAAGTTGTAGGAAAAATTTTCACGGATGAGCCGTACGGAATTGCAGTGCAAAAAGGTGCAGATGATTTAACGAAAGAGATTAATAGCTTAATTAAAGACATGAAAGCAAGCGGAGAGTATGACAAATTATATGAGAAATGGATTGGGCAAAAACCAGAGAAGTAAAGTGATAAATAGTAAAAGTGAGAGGATGAGAGTACTCATCCTCTTCTTCTAAAGAAAGAGGGGAGAATATGTGCCTGATTTTTCTATATTAACGAATAACATTGATATGTATTTAGAAGGATTTAAATATACAGTGATGTCTAGTGTAATCGCATTAATAGGCAGTTTTATTTTAGGCATAATATTAGCGGTAATGCGTATTGCACCGATTCGCATTTTAAATTGGTTGGGAGCTACTTTGGTGGAATTTGTAAGAAATATTCCACTCGTATTAATTGCATTTATATTCTATTTTGCTTTACCTGTAATAGGAATTACTTTAAATGGTTTTGTAGCAGGGACAGCTACGCTTACCGTATATACTGCAGCGTTTATTGCGGAAGTTATTCGTGCTGGTATTCTATCAGTCGCGAAAGGCCAGATGGAAGCAGCACGTTCTTCAGGATTGACGTATACGCAAGCAATGTACCATGTCGTTTTACCTCAAGCGATGAAAATCGTAATCCCTCCTCTAGGAAATCAATTTTTAAATTTAGTAAAAAACTCTTCCATACTCGGAATTATCGCTGGAGCTGATTTAATGTATCAAGGAGACTTAATTTCAACGAAGACATTTGTTACGTTCGATGTGTATATATTTGTCGGGATGTTTTATTTAATATTAACAATTCCGCTCAGTATGCTAGTGCGTTATTTAGAAAAACGCTTAGCAAAGGAGGCGGTGTAAATGGATTTTAAGGGAGCAATAACAGGTGATCATATTCTATTTTTATTAAAAGGATTACTTATAACGCTAGAGGTAGCACTCATAGCAATTGTACTTAGTTTTATTATTGGTAGTGTAGTAGGGATATTGCGCTACATGAAAATCCCTATCGTCTCACAAATATTAGGGATTATCGTTGAAGTAATTCGAAACTTACCACTACTTTTAATTATATTTTTCACGTATTTTGCACTTCCAGAAGCAGGCTTGAAATTAGAAATTATAACAGCTGTAATTGTTGCTTTAACAATATTTGAAGCAGCAATGATATCTGAAATTGTTCGAAGTGGTCTATTATCGATTGAAAAAGGACAGATTGAGGCCGCAAGATCTTCGGGATTAACGTATGTTCAAGCGCTTTGGCATATCATTTTACCACAGGCGTTAAGAAGAATGGTTCCACCGCTTGTTAGTCAGTTTATTTCGTTGCTGAAAGATACAGCATTAGCAGTTGTTATATCACTGCCAGAGCTTATGCATAATGCTCAAATTATTAGCGGGCAAAATGTAAATTATATGATTCCAACGTTTATGGTAGTAGCTTGTATGTACTTTATCGTAAATTATAGTTTATCAATTTTATCGAGAAGATTAGAACTCCGTTAACCTTTACAATATATGTAAAGGTTTTTCCTTGTTTCTCCTTATTTTCCTTTAATTATAATCATAATCTCGCGATAATTCGATTTTTTATATTATTTTATCAGAAAAGTTTTAATTTTATATAGAAAATGTAATCGCTTTCGTGTATATTTTTATTATCAGAAAATTTTAACAAGATATAGGGGTATTTGTAGGGGGAGGATTTAGATGCAGCAACCAACGAATGAGAAATTACATCGTACCATGAAGAGTAGACATTTATTTATGATCGCACTAGGTGGTGTAATCGGGACTGGTTTTTTCTTAGGTTCAGGTTACACCATTAATCAGGCTGGACCAGGGGGAGCCATCCTTTCCTATTTAGTGGGCGGATTTATTATGTATTTAACAATGCTTTGTCTTGGAGAGTTAACGGTAGCGATGCCAGTTTCAGGTTCTTTCCAAAAGTATGCGACGAAGTTTATTGGGCCAGGAACGGGCTTTATGATTGGCTGGCTATATTGGCTTGGCTGGGCAGTAACAGTAGGACTAGAATTAACGTCAATCGGTTTAATGATGAAAAGATGGTTTCCGAATGTTGATGTTTGGGTATGGTGTCTCGTATTCGGCATTATTTTATATGCGTCAAACGCAATTTCGGCGAAAAGTTATGCTGAATTAGAATTTTGGTTCTCTAGTATTAAAGTAGTTACCATTCTTGCCTTTGTTGTTCTTGGTGGTAGTGCATTATTAGGGTTTATATCATATGACGGAAAAGAAGCAGCACCTCTTTTTTCTAACTTTGTAAGCGATGGTGGATTATTCCCGAATGGACTAGCTGCCGTATTACTTACGATGATTACAGTTAACTTCTCGTTCCAAGGAACAGAGTTAATCGGGATTGCAGCGGGAGAAAGTGAAAATCCAGAAAAAACAATTCCACGCGCGATCCGTAATACAGTATGGCGCATTATGTTATTCTTCATTTTAACAATGACGATTTTAGTCGGATTAATTTCTTGGAAAGAAGCTGGCGTAATTGAAAGTCCATTCGTAGTCGTATTTGATAAAATCGGTATTCCGTACGCAGCTGATATTATGAACTTCGTTATTATTACAGCGTTACTATCTGTAGCGAATTCAGGATTATATGCGGCAACTCGTATACTATGGTCACTTGCAAATGAAGGAATGGCACCAAAGTCTTTCCAAAAAGTAAATAAACGTGGTATTCCAATTACAGCGTTAGTTGTAACAATTGCTGTAGCTGCTCTATCTTTATTAACAAGCTTCCTTGCAGAAGATACAGTATACATGTACTTATTATCTATAGCTGGTTTATCAGCTGTTTCAAGTTGGATTATTATTGCTTTATCGCAACTTCGCTTTAGAAGTCAGTATATAAAAGGCGGAGGAAAGTTAGAGGACTTAAAGTATAGAACACCACTATACCCAATCGTCCCAATCTTAGCTTTAATTACAAATAGTATCGTTGTTATTAGTTTAGCGTTTATTCCAGAACAAAGAATGGCGTTATATTGTGGTATTCCATTTATCATTTTCTGCTACATATATTATTATATAAATAAGAAACGGCAGAAACCGATGAAGGTGGAGACAACTAATGAAACTAACAATCAAACACGATGATATTGAGGCAGATTTATCGTATGGTTCATTAGCGATTGGAAAAGAAAACGGGTATTCACCGCTACAATTACTCGTTTCTTCTATCGCAGGATGTAGCGCAATTGTTTTTCGAACAATTTTAGAAAAGAAACGTATTACATACGATACGTTTACAATTGAAACGGAAATTGGTAGAAGTGATGCTCTATCGAAACCAGTTGAAAGTATTCATTTGCATTATAAAATTAAAGCACAAAACATTACAGAAGAGCAGTTGGACAAGGCGCTGCAGCTTGCAGTGAAAAATTGCACGATTGTTCAATCGGTAAAAGATAGTATACAAGTTACGGAAACAATTGAGCTAATAAAGTGAAACAGAAAAACGTGAGAATACGGCTCTCACGTTTTTCTGTTTTAGAGAGAGGGGAAAGTATGATGGAATGTTTAGGGTGTAAATTAGCAAACGAAGAGGAAAAAATATATAAAGTATATGAAGATGACTATGTAACATGTTTTTTAGATCATGAACCTTTTTATCCAGGTCATACTTTAATTGTGCCCAAGCAGCATATTGTAGAAGTAGATGAATTAAATGATATTGTAGCAAAAGCAATTATGGATGCTTCTAAGATTATTGCAAAAGCGATTAAGATAGTATATAAACCTGACGGAGTTACAGTTTGTCAAAATGGTGGAGTATTTAACGAGTTAACACATTATCATATGCATGTCGTACCAAGATATAAAGAGCGTTCGTTTGCTGAGTTTTATATGGTACAACCGGAAGAAAAGCAGAATCATAACTTGGAAGAGACACAGAATTTGTTAAAAGAAGCGATAGAGCATATGCTGCTTACTGAAAAGGCGTAGCGGTCAGGAAAATTCTAATATTAAAAAGCCCAGTTTCTCAGTTAAAATAGAGAAATTGGGCTTTTGTTTATTTTATTTATAAACAGATTTTGTGGTGTCACAAAGTATATCGCTCATTCGTTATATAGAGTGAGAGGAGGAATTATATGAAAGTTACAAACAACGATTATGAAAAGATGGAAGAGCTATCAGTCTCCATACATATGTAAAACTTCCTTTGCACGCATACGTAAACCATCTATCAATTCTTTCGGTTCTAAAACTCGTGCATCTTTCCCAAGTCTATAAAATAAAGGGGTAATAAAGTTAATTTCACCTTTATCAATTGTTGAATATATATATCCTGAACCGTCTTCGTTTACTACTACGAATTCTTCAAGGTAAGGAACGCTTTTACATTGGCGTACACCTTCTGTTGTTAGTAAAACATGTAACTGAGTAGGACTATGTATTACGTTAGAGTTAGAGGCAAACCACTCTTCTAAATTCATGAATGTATCTTCATTTTCTTCCGTTGATAATATAGAAAGAATACGATCGACGCGATACAGTAATGTTTTTTCTACATTAAAATCATAAGCAGGTAAATACCATAAACCATCATGTGCATATACACCGATAGGATGAACATGTTTTGTTTTTATCCCTGATTTAGATTCGTATTGAAAGTGTAAATTTTTATTTTCAATAGCCGCAGTTAATACTTCGTTTAAAAGAGGTGTATCAATCGTTCTCTTCGGATTCCAAAAAGCGATATAAGAACGTATTTTATCAACTTTCGCTTTCGCATCATGCTGAAGAGAGCTATACAGTTTATGTGTAACGGAAGTGATTTCTGTGTTAAAAGGTAAGTTTCTGTAGTAGCTTAAAGATTGAAATGCAAAAAAGATGGAGACTGCTTCTTCTTCCGTAAATAAAATAGGAGGAATGACTCTATTTGTTAATACTTTATATCCTCCGTTGCGACCCTGTTCTGCATAAATAGGTAAACCCATATCACTTAAATCTACAATGTATCTATGGACAGTACGAACGGAAATATTAAATTCGTCAGCTATTTCTTGAGCTGTAAATGTCTTTTTGGCAGAAGCAAATATAAGAATATCTAATAAGCGTTTAGCTTTTGACAAATGTATCACCTTTTTCTTTTTAACATGACATAAAGTGTCATGTTTTATTGTTAGTATATTGTTTACATCATAATGTTATCAAGATGAAACACAAGGAGGTAAAAAGATGTCACGTGAAATTGTTTTATTTATTGCGGCGAGTTTAGATGGATATATTGCGAAAGAAAATGATGATTTAGAGTGGTTAATGGAAACGGAAGGAGAGGGAGATAACGGTTATACAGAAATGTATGAAACAATTGATACAATAATTATGGGAAAAAGAACGTACGATTATGTAGTAGAGCATATAGAACCATTCCCGTATTTAGATAAAAAATGTTATGTTTTTTCTAACTCAGAAAAAGGTTCAAACGAACACGTGGAGTTTGTAAATGAAGATGTAGTGGAGTTTACAAAAAGGTTAAAAGCACAAGAAGGATCTAAAATATGGATGGTCGGTGGAGGGAGTCTACTAAGAGAGTTCTTTAAGAATAATCTAATTGATGAATATGTTGTTACAATTACACCGCATATATTAGGTTCTGGAGTTCCGTTATTCCAAGATAAGAACCCGGAAATTAATTTAACTTTAACAGATACGAAACGTTTTGGGCAATTTGTAAATTTATATTATAAAGTAAAATGATACAAAAACACGACTATTAATGATAGTCGTGTTTTTGTATAGATGGCAATGAAATAATAAAGCAAGATCCGTGATTGAATTCGCTTGTTACAGTAATATTCCCGCCGTGTAGTTCTACAATTTCTTTCACGATAGATAGTCCTAAACCAGTTCCACCGGTAGCTCGTGATCTTGCTTTATCAACTCGATAAAAGCGATCGAAAATGTGAGGGAGATCTTCAGACGGAATACCTTCGCCTTCATCTTCAATTGTAATAGAAATACTTTTATGTTCTTCTGTAACAGAAATGTTTATATGAGAATGTTCTTTTGAATGTCTATAAGCGTTATTTAAAATGTTCATCACAACTTGTTCGAATCGTTGTTCATCTAAGTTTACTAGCAGAGTAGGAGGGCAAGAGAAAGAAACTGTAATGTACCTTTCTTTATACATAGCATTTACTTTTTCGACTATGCGAGTCAGGAAGGTGTGTAAATGTACTTCCTTTACTTGAATAGAAAAGTTATGTTGTTCCATTTGTGCAAGTGAAAATAAATCTTGAACTAAGTTTGTAATGTAATCAGACTCATCTTTTATAATAGATAAATATCGCAACCGTTGCTCAGGAGATGTGCTTTCTTTTAAAGCAATGTCAGCGTAACCTCTTACGTACGTTAATGGTGTTCGTAATTCGTGAGCAACACTTGCTAGAAATTCACTTCGCTCTGTTTTCATATAATGTAAATCATTAGCAAGCGTTTGAATAGACGATGCTAGTTCACCAATTTCATCATTTCGAGTAGTCGTTAATGAAACTGATAAATCACCTTTACTCAGTTTTTCAGTGGCATGTTTCATGTGTAACAATGGTTTTGTTAACAACCGTGATAAGAGAAAGATAGTAATGGCTGTTAATAGAAACGTAATGACTCCGGCAATAATGAATTGTATTGTTAGCCCATTCACCATTTTTTCAATAGATTCTGTCCCAAGAAACATGTACACATAGCCTTCATGTTTTCCATTTACTACAATGGGACTAACTGTACATATATAATTAGATGTTTTCCAATGATTCTCTATAATTGCGCCTTCATGATCTGTTCGTGTTTGCATCTTTTCAATATGCTTTTTTATAGTAGTATTTATTTCGTTGGATTTGGCTAGTACATCCTTATTTGCATTTGTAATAACAACAGTCGTTTCGGCTTCGGATTCCATTAGCGCAACATGTGAGATTGTTTGCTTATCAAAATACTTTTCAAGGACATCTCTGTGACTATTTCCGCGCTTTAATAAAGCTGTCATTTCTTCATTTACTCTATTGTTGACAAGGCTATAATAAAGCAAGACAAATAGAACACTTTCGATTAAAAGTGTAACAATTAAAAAATAAAATCCGAGCTGAATAGAAATTCGTTTCATCGTTTTGCTCCTTACTCTAGAGTATCAACCCATCGATACCCGACTCCGTAAACTGTTTTTAAGTGGTGATCAATAGGGAAATTTACTTTTCGTAATTTTTCACGCAAATTACGAATATGTGAATCGACTGTTCGATCTTCTGTATTTGTATTTAATCCCCAAATTCGTTCAATGAGCTGATCGCGGCTTAATACGTAGTTCACATGACGTAAAAATAATCCGAGTAAAGAGAATTCGATTGGAGTGAGAAGAAGTTCTTCATTATCGACAGAGACGAAATGCTTTGCCTCATCCCATAAAATTCCATGATATTGGATTTGCGCGTGTTGATTCGTTCGCCTTAAAACAGCTTCAATTCTTGCGAAAAGCTCCTCTTCATGGAAAGGTTTCGTTACGTAATCATCCGCTCCGAGTTTTAACCCTTGGATGACATCTACCGTTTGATCACGAGCAGTTACCATAATGATAGGAACGTTACTAAATGATCGAATTCTTTTGCACGTTTCCCACCCATCCATCTTTGACATCATAATATCAAGTAAAACAAATTTGAAGTTTCGATTTTCTATATGTGAAATAGCTTCTTCCCCGGACACTGCACATACGCAGTTGTATCCGATTGGAGTAAGGTAAAGTGTTAATAATTCAAGCATTCTCGGCTCATCATCTACGAGTAGTATATCGACCATAGAGTACCTCCGCATTTATAGTTATTACTTAAATTGTAAGTCAAAATCATGAAGAAATGGTGCAGATTATCATGCATCTGCATAATTTCTTCAGAATTGCTTGTTATTGTAAAGTTGAAATTCCATTTTAGGTAATGATATTGGCTCAAAAACGATTCATACGGAGGCGGTATAGTGAAAAAGATGACCCGAATCTTTGGGATAACAATAATTACAGCAGTTGGTCTTGCTGCATGTGGGCAAACGAAAACGGATCATAAAAGTCATGAATCGAAAGAAGAGAACAAAACAGAGCAAAAGGAAATGAAAATGAATCAGGAGGTAACTGCGCCGAAAGAAATGAACGAAGGTGCATGGAATGATTTATTAACGACAAGCTTAAAAAATGTAACGAGATTAAACACAAACGATCCGCTGCAAATGGCAGTATTAACTTCGCAAACGATATGGCCAGCAACGCATAAAGAGAATCAGCCAGGCGCTATTATTTTAGTACCAGTAAACGAATGGCAATTAGGTATCGCGAGTGCCGATCTTATCCATCACCCAAACAACGGGCCTATCTTATTTATAGAAAAAGAAAAGGTACCCGAAATGACGTTAAAAGAAATAAAACGATTAAATCCGCTCGGAACGAAAGATGGAACACAAATTATGGTGATGGGGGATGTCGGTGCATCTACCCTTGAGCAATTAAAAGATTATAAAGTAAAGCAAATAAAAGAAACGGATCCAGCTACATTTGCTAAAGAGGTGGATAAAGAATATGCCGATATAACAGGAAGCTACCCGAATAGTGTTATTATCGGTTCGTCTGAAGAAGAAGGACGTTTATATACAATACCAGCTGTAAATTGGATCTCTCATATGCCAGAACCGCTTTTATATACAGAGAAAGATAAGGTGCCAGAAGCAACGATAGAGGCATTAAAGGTGAGAAAAGAGAAAGTGAATATATATGTATTAGGACCAGAAAAAATCATTTCAAAAGCAGTGGAAAAAGAGTTAAGTAAATACGGGAAAGTAACGCGTATTAGTGGTGAGACCCCAACAGAAAATTCTGTTGCCTTTGCGAAGTTTAAAGATGAAAAAACAAAATTTGGATGGGGGTTCACAAAACCAGGTCATGGTTTATCATTTGTTTCAAGCAAAACACCAGACTTAGCAGTCGCAGGAGCACCATTTTCACATATGGGTAAACACGCACCTGTTGTATTGTTAGAAGAAGGTAAAGCTTCGCAACCAGTTTATGACTTCCTTGCTACTATTCAGCCGAAATTTAAAGATGACCCAACGCTTGGACCGTATAATCACGGTTTCTTATTAGGAAGTACGAGTGATATTTCATTTGAAACACAAGGTATATTGGATGAGAGGTTAGAGATTGTACAAGAAAGTGGTCAAGGGCACGGTGGACATTAAGTGAGAGAAGACGCTACTGTTTGTAGCGCCTTTTTTATGCGTCTTCATCTATTCGATAGCTTATGACTACATAAGCGTACGTATGTTGTTTATTTTGATCTGGGTTTTTATTAGAAGAAGGAGAGGAATCTATAGGTTCTTGTGCTGGCCGTAAGCATTTTATAAGGTTATCACATGTTTCTCTCCATTGTTTTTCGGTTTGGTTCTTATAAGCAGTACTTATAAGACCAGATTCATCTTGATCGTCTTTTTTCATATTTAAATGAATTTTTTTTAGACCAGTTTCAATAATATGACGTGTATGGTTTATAATTTCATCACTATGTTCTTTTTGGAGCTGATCGGATAAAGTATACGCAGTCTGTTTCGCTTTATAGTATTTTTCAGTTAAATTGCCAATTACTTTTGTGTCTACAACTTCTAGTATGCCAGCTTCTTCTAGTTTTTTGACGTGATAGTAAAGGCGAGACTGCTTTTCGTTTAGTTTTTCAGCTAGTTCTTTTACTGTAATAGGTTGTTTATTTGCATGGTGTAAAATCTTTTGACGTTTAGGATCACAAATTAATTTATATAGGGCGAGTTCATTTATATCCATAAAGAAGACTCCTTCAACGTAAATGTTTGTTTGATTATTTAAATAATAACACGTTTCTTGTTATTACATAACGATGAAGGAGAAAAGAGTACAATTATGAAAGGGCCTTTTCATGAATTTTTGTCTCTATAGATACGTTACGAATGTGAGGATTTTTCAAGGCGATTCCAGATCCTACAAAGAAAAATAAGCTCCCTAATAGGATAAGTAGTGTAACTCCATACATATCTGCTATCCATCCACTAAATAGCATTGTAAGCGGCATTGTAGAAGTGATTATAGTACTTGCTAGACCGTCTATTCTACCGCGATACTTTTGTTCTACAAGGAGTACGGTGATAGTTTCATCGATAATTGAAAATAAAGTAAGAGAGAATGAAATGATGAACATACAAAGTACCACTGTCCAAATGGAAAGAGAGAAAGCTAGCCCAACCATTGCAAATGCCGATAAGAAAATGCTACCACTTAAGAGTAATCCTTTTTGGAGTTTTTTTCCGATATATCCTGCGACAAAACCACTAATAATGCCACCAATCATATACCCCATATTTATTATACCTAAGCTTTCAGGACCACCAGTAATTTTATAAGCAAGAGCAGGGAAGATGGGATTTAGTAGACCAGCCCCAATATTAACGATAAATGCAATGAAAATGAGTCCCTTAATGTACGGATATAATTGAATATAATGCCAACCATCTTTCATATCTTGCACCCAAGTTGTTTTTTCTGGAGGAATTGTTTGTGTTGAGTTTGAATGTGTGGGAATCTTTGCTGATAAGATACAAATTGCAACGAATAAAAATGTACAAGCATTAAGAACAATTGAAAATGTAGCACCGAGCCAAACAATCATAAAACCGGCGAGACCATTACCTATAAGACGAGAGAGCTGGTTAACGGCCATAAATTGTCCGTAATATTTAGCATAGTTTTCTTTTCCAACAATTTCAGGTAAAACAGATGCTTCAGTCGGGCCTAAAAAGGTTGTTAAAACGTTTAATAAAAAAGTAGAGAGTATCGCGATGTAGAGTGAAATGTGATGGGTGGATAAGTATATGGCTAGTATAAGAAGAACAACTGCACAAGAGGCGATATGAGTGAAAAATAGTATAGCTTTTCGATTGTATCGATCTGCAAATACACCAGCAACTGGTGAAACAATCATTTGAGCAGTAATCATAGCAATAATAACAAATGCGGACTCAAGTGATGATTTATTTGCTGTAAATACAATCCACATAATAGTCATGGAATAAAATGCACTTCCAATACTGGAAATAGCATTACCAAGCCAGAGCAATAAAAATGATTTATTTTTGTAAATCGGTACTTCTTTCCTTTTCAGAGGAGTTTGCATAAGGAATGACATCCTTCCATTAAAATTTATTTAACCGTTAAAATAAATTTTAATGGATTTTTATGGTGAAATCAATAAAAAACTGAAAATTAAATTAATTTTTAGATTGCTATTTTGAACCGGGTAAACTTTTACATAGCAAAAATCTCTCTACTCGTTATATAATAGCCTTCGTGCAGTCGGATTAGATTTTCTTATGGAGAAAATCAAATGATAAAGTGAAACTTTAATCAGTGGGGGTTTTGTTCATCCCTCACTGATTATTAGTTGAACCAA
>NZ_NVEC01000026.1 GCF_002571225.1 Bacillus sp. AFS059628
ATAAGGAACTTATGGTGGAGATACCTTTAGGACAAATCTTCCAAACACCTACTATAAAAGGGATTGGAGAATTTATTGACTCTACAAAAGAAAGTGTATATGCATCGATCAAAAAAGTAGAAGAACAAGATTATTATCCGCTTTCATCTGCCCAAAGAAGACTCTACATTTTAAACAAAATAGAGGGTAGCGGAGTATCTTATAATATGCCTTTCGCTATGAAAATAAAAGGTGATTTGGATGTTCATCAGCTTGAACAGGCTTTCCATAAATTAATCGAAAGACATGAAGCTTTAAGAACTTCTTTTGTAATGGTAGATGGTGAACCAGTTCAAAAGATTGAAAAAGACATAGATTTCCAAGTGACGTATAGAGAAATGGGTACCAATAAGCTAGATGATATAATCAATGGATTTGTTAAACCGTTTGATTTGGAGAAAGCTCCTCTTTTACGGGTTGAAATCATACATGTTACAGACGATGAGCACGTGGTGGTATTAGATATGCATCATATCATATCAGATGGTGTATCAATGGGGATTTTCATGCAGGAATTAGCTGAATTATATAATGGTCAAAAATTATCTCCATTAAGCATTCAATATAAAGATTATTCTGCGTGGCAAAGAGGCTTGTTTACTCAAGAAGAAATCACAAAGCAAGAAAAGTATTGGATGAATGTGTTCAATGAAGAAGTACCAGTACTAAATATGCCAACGGACTATAAAAGGCCAAAAAGAAGAAGTTTTGCTGGAGATAGAATCAATTTAAAAATCAATAGTGAAACTTATAATCAGTTAAACAAGTTGGCTACAGAAAATGAAGTTACTATGTATATGCTGATGTTAGCAGGATACACGACTTTGCTTTCTAAATATTCAGGGCAAGAGGATATAGTAGTAGGATCACCAATTGCAGGAAGAAAACATGTAGATTTAAATAATGTAATGGGAATGTTTGTGAATACCCTTGCGATGAGAAATTATCCAAAGGGCAATAGATCTTTTAGAGAGTACTTAAAAGAAGTAAAAGAAAATACATTGAAAGCATATGAAAATCAGGATTATCAATTTGAAGAATTGGTAGAAAAGGTAAATGTGAGAAGAGACATTTCAAGAAATCCACTATTTGATACGATGCTGGTATTTCAACACACTGATAATATGCTATTAAATTTGGATGGACTAAAGGTTAGCATGTTAGAAGATCAGAGGAAAATAGTTAAGTTTGATATTACTATACATGTAAGTGAGTTAGAGGACGGATTAGGATTAGAAATTGAATACTGTACGGCTCTCTATAAAAAGGAAACCATAGAGAGATTTTTAGAGCATTTTATAAATATCTTAAGAGAAGTAGTAGAAAATCCAGAACAGAAATTAAGTGAAATAGATATATTAACAGAGAAAGAAAAAAGTAAGTTATTAAACGAATTTAATAATACAAAAGGAAAATATGATAAAGAAAAAACACTTCCAGAGCTTTTTGAAGAACAGGTAGAGAAGACACCTAATAATGTGGCACTTGTTTTTGAAAATCAAAGTATAACATATAAAGAGCTAAACGAAAGGGCAAATAGCCTTGCGCATATACTTCGCGAAAAAGGAGTTGGTCCTGACGTAGTAACGGGAATAATGGTGGAACGCTCTATTGAAATGATAGTAGGTATAATGGGGATTTTAAAAGCTGGAGGAGCTTATTTACCGATTGATCCAACTTATCCTAGGACAAGAAAAGAATATATGTTACGTAATAGCCATATAGAGATACTATGCGTAACGAATGAGGTTCATAGCGATATATCTTTTCATGGACAAATTATACAATTAGATAAATTAAAATATAAAGAAAATAGAACGAATATCAGTAAAATAAATAGTCCCCGAAATTTAGCTTATGTAATATATACATCAGGTTCTACAGGGAATCCTAAAGGGGTAATGATAGAACAAAATAGTGTAAATAACTTAGTCAATGGGTTAAATGATGTAATTTATAAAAGATTCAATACTAATGTTAATGTCGCGTTGCTAGCACCATTTATATTTGATGCATCGGTGAAACAAATATTTGCAACATTACTTTTAGGACATACCTTATTTGTTGTGCCAAAGGAAGTAAGTTGGAATGCAATGAGTTTAATTGAGTATTATGCAACAAATAAAATAAATGTATCCGATGCTACTCCGGCACATTTAACAATGCTTAGCTATGTAAATAAAATAGAACAAGAATTAGAAATTAAAGAATTTATTGTAGGAGGAGAGGCATTAACGCCTTATTTAATCAAAGGTTTATTTGAAAAATTTGCTGATTTTAAACCTAATATCACAAATGTTTATGGGCCTACAGAGTGTTGTGTAGATTCCACAAGTTATAGAATTGAGTTTGATCAAATAAGTGGTGATAAGGTAATTCCGATTGGAAAACCAATTTTAAACACTAATATATATATATTAGACAAGGGAAATAATCTTCAGCCAATTGGAGTAGCTGGGGAACTGTGTATATCAGGTGAGGGGATAGCAAGAGGATATTTGAATAATCTAGAATTAACAGCTGAAAGGTTTATTGAAAATCCATTTAATAACGGTAAATCTATGTATCGAACTGGAGATCTTGCAAGGTGGTTACCTGATGGGAATATAGAATTTTTAGGACGGATAGATCATCAGGTGAAAATACGTGGTTATCGAATTGAACTTGGAGAAATAGAAAGTCAACTGTCAACTCATCAAGATATCGAAGAAACGATTGTTATAGCTAGAGAAGATAAGGAAAGTAATCAATATCTATGTGCGTATATCGTTTCACAAAAAGAATTACATGCAAGAGAAATTCGAGAATATTTAGAACAGAAACTTCCGGATTATATGATTCCTGGATATTTTGTGAAATTAGATAAACTTCCGTTGACAACGAACGGGAAAGTAGACAGAAAAGCACTTCCTGAACCAGATGGAAGTATTAATACTGGGGTAGAGTATGAGGAACCGAGAAATGAAGTGGAAGAAAAGCTCGTTGAAATTTGGAGAAGTATTATTGGGATAGAGGATATAGGGATTAATCATAATTTCTTTGTATCTGGAGGAGATTCCATTAAGGCAATCCAAATTATATCTAGATTATCTAGAATTGGTCTTAAATTAGAAATGAAAGATTTATTTGCAAATCCAAAAATTAAAAATCTTGGAAAATATATAAAAAGAGAAAAGAAAGAACAAAAGGTTCATGAAATAGTAAAGGGGGAAGTAGAATTAACCCCGATACAAAGTTGGTATTTTGAGAAAAACCAAGAAGAGATACATCATTTTAATCAATCGTTCATGCTATTTAGAGAAAATGGATTTGATGAAAAACAGATAGAAGAAGTATTTAATAAAATTATGGAACATCATGATGCTTTACGCATGATATATAAAGAAAAAGAGGGAGAAATAATTCAATATAATAGGGGTTATGACAAGAACCTATTTGATTTATATATTCATGATGTTAAGGGCGTTGAGAATAAGGAAGAGAAGGTATATGAAATTGCTACAAATATTCAAAAAGAGATGGATATTAAAGAAGGTAAACTTGTAAAGCTTTGTATATTTAAATCGGATGAAGGAGATCATCTTCTAATTGCGATTCATCACCTTGTAGTGGATGGAGTATCATGGAGAATCCTACTCGAAGATTTGGAAACTTTATATTCACAACTAGAAAAGGGTGAAAAGCTAGAAATAGGATTCAAAACAGATTCCTATAAAGAATTTGCATCAAAGTTAAAAGCTTATAGCGTGAGTAGGGAATTAATGAAAGAAAGGGAATATTGGACAAGTATATCAAAGGAGAATGTACAGTTTATCCCTAAAAAGAAAGAAATCACAAAAAACAACTTTGAAAATAGCAGTACAGTAAGTATTACATTAGATAAAGAACTCACTACATCTTTACTTAGAAATACAAATAGGGCATATAACACAGAAATAAATGATATTTTATTAACAGCTTTAGCAGTTGGAACCAGAGAATTGACGGGGAAATACAAGCTAAAAGTAAATATGGAAGGGCATGGAAGAGAGGACGTAATAGAGAATTTCGAAATCAATAGGACTGTTGGCTGGTTCACGACGATGTATCCAGTGCTTTTAGATATAGGGAATGAAAATGAACTTTCGACCAACATAAAGACAGTTAAAGAAACTTTGAGGAAAATACCAAATAAAGGAATAGGTTATGGAGTATTAAAACATTTAGCAAAAGATAAGGGATTTATGAATGAAGAAAAGGCACCAATTTCATTTAACTATTTAGGTGAATTGGATCAAGATATTAACAGGAGAGAATTCTCTGCATCGAAATGGTCTATAGGTGAAACAGTGGGTAAGAAAATTAATAGGAATACATCTATAGAAATGAATTCAATGGTTTTAAATGGTGAATTGGTTATTCATACAACATTTAATAAATTAGAATACAGTGAAAAAATGATAAAGGACTTAAATCAGAAATATAAAGAAAGTCTTGAAATGATAATTAATCACTGTGCGAATAAAGTAGAACCAGATCAAACACCTTTTGATTATGGAGATATAAATATAACATTAGAAGAACTTGAAGAAATAAAAGAAAAATACAATGGTTTTATTATTGAAAAAATATATCCGTTAGCAAATATGCAAAAAGGGATGTTATTCCACGCATTAGAAGATAAAAATTCAAGTATGTATTTTGAACAAATTGTAATGGATATAAAAGGGACTGTAGATGTAGATATTTTAGAAAAATCATTTAATACAATAATGAGGAGACACGAAATATTAAGAGCAGCATTTGAGTATGAATTAGTGGAGGAACCAAGACACGTCATACTTCAAGATAGAAAAGTAGGTTTCAAATATTATGATATTCAAGACGAAAGCATTGAGCAGAAAACAAAGTTTATAGAGAATTATTTACAAAATGATAAACAAAAAGGCTTTAATTTAAGTGTAGACACATTAATGAGAATTAGCTTAATTCAAATGAATCAGGATTCATATAAATTGGTATGGAGTCATCATCACATATTGTTAGATGGATGGTGTCTTGGGATTATATTAGGTGAGTTATTTGATGTTTATGGAAGAAAGATGAAAGGTGAAGATAGCCATTTAGCGGAGCCAACACCATATAGTGATTATATAAGATGGTTGGAAGAACAGGATAAAGAAGAAGGATTAGCACATTGGAAGAGCTATTTGGATGGATATGAAGAACAAGCACAGGTTCCTAAAATCTTGAATAAAGTTAATGAGTATAAAAGAAAAGAAAAAATGATAGAATTTTCAAAAGAAATGACTCGTAACATTATTCAACTCGCAAATAGAAATCAAGTTACTTTTAATACCGTACTGCAGACAATTTGGGGCATTCTTTTAGCGAGGTACAATAATATAGAAGATGTTGTATTTGGAACAGTCGTATCAGGAAGAGAGGCAGAAGTAGAAGGAATTGAAGCGATGGTAGGATTATTCATTAATACAATTCCGACTCGAGTTAAACTGGAAAAAGATAGTAGTTTTAAAGAGGTTTTAAGAAATGTCCAGGATGAATCAATAGAAAATAATAAATATAACTATATAAATTTAGCTGAAATTCAATCTTTACATGATCTAAAAAGAAATCTAATTGATCATGTAATGGTATTTCAAAATTATTCACTGGATGATAGTAGTTTTAATCATGCAGAAAGTAATACAGGTTTTATGTGTCAAAATATAAGGGGAGAAGAGCAAACTAATTATGGATTCAACATTGTAGCAATTCCTGGAGAACAGTTAGTATTAAAATTAACTTATAACGAAAAGATTTATCCACAGGAAATAATAGACAATATAGAAATGCATCTTAAAAAAGTAACCGAACAAGTTGTTATAAATGAGGATAAGAAATTAAATGAGATAGACATAATCCCAGAGAAAGAGCGAAATGCATTATTGTATAGGTTTAATGATACAAAGACGAATTATCCGAAGGATAAGACTATACATCATTTGTTTGAGGAACAGGTAGAGAAAACGCCTAATCATATTGCCGTTGAATTTGAAGGCACTAAAATGACGTATCAAGAATTAAATGAAAGGTCTAATCAAGTTGCTAGATGGTTACGAGATAAAGGGATTACTGCAAATACAATTGTGGGAATTATGGTTGAGAGATCCCCTGAGATGATAATTGGAATAATGGGTATCTTAAAATCAGGTTCAGCTTATTTGCCGATAGATCCTAAATCTCCTCAGGATAGAATCAAATTTATGATACACGATAGTGATATTCAAATTCTATTAACGCAGGAGAAGTTCATTAATGATTCCTCATTGGATGTAGAGATGGTTAGTTTAGATAAGAGTGAGAATTTTCAATTGAGTAAAGAGAATTTAGCTCCTATCAATGATTCTGGGAACATAGCTTATATCATATATACATCGGGCTCTACTGGAATACCAAAAGGTGTGGTTACATCACACTCTAATGCAGTAAGAGTTGTTCGTGACACAAACTATATTAAGATTGATGCAGATGATATTATTTTACAGCTTTCAAATTATTCTTTTGATGGATCCGTATTTGACATCTACGGTGCATTGTTAAATGGTGCAAAATTAGTGATGGTATCAATAGATACAGTATTGAATTTAAGTAAGCTAACAAAATTAATAAAAGAAGAAAAAATTAGTGTTATGTTTATAACTACAGCCTTATTTAATACGTTGGTTGATTTAGAAATAGAGTGTTTATCTAATATAAGAAAAATCCTTTTTGGTGGTGAAAGAATTTCAGTATCACATACAAAACGAGCATTGGAGTATCTAGGGAAAGATAAGCTGATTCATGTATACGGTCCGACAGAAAGTACTGTTTTTGCTACGTATTATTGTATAAATGAAATCAATGAAGAATTCGACACAATACCAATTGGGAAGCCATTAGCAAATACTTCAGCATTTATAGTAGATGGAAATCAGAGACTACTTCCAATCGGCGTAGCTGGAGAACTTTGTTTAAGTGGAGCAGGATTAGCTCATGGATATTTAAACCGACCAGATTTGACAGCAGAAAAGTTTGTCTCAAATCCATTTATACCAGAAGAAAAAATGTATCGAACAGGCGATCTCGTTAGGATGTTGCCTGATGGAAATATTGAGTTCTTAGGTAGAATAGATCATCAAGTGAAAGTACGTGGTTTCAGGATTGAACTTGGTGAGATAGAGAGTCAGCTACTTAAATATAAAAAAGTAAAAGAAGCTATTGTTATCGTAAGAGATGATATTCATGGTGAAAAATATATATGCGCTTACTTTACTTCTGAAACATGGAAAGATGAATTAATAATTCAAGAAATTAGAAAGTATCTAACTAAAAAGCTTCCAGAGTATATGATTCCTGCATTTTTTGTTCAACTTGATAAGCTACCGCTAACTACAAATGGGAAAGTAGACCGAAAGTCATTACCAAAGCCTGATGGGAATGTAACAACTGAGGTAGAGTACGTAGCACCAAGTAATTTTGTAGAAGAGACTATTATTTCAATTTGGGAAGAAATCCTAGGCATCAAATCTATTGGAATTTCTCATAACTTCTTTGAAATAGGAGGAAATTCACTGAAGTTAATGAGTGCTGTTGCTGCTATTAATAAAGTTTTAAATACAGATATAAGCATTCACAATTTCTTTGAGAATCCAAGTGTAATGGGTTTAGCAAATTATATCCTATCAACTGAACATGATCGTCAAAATAGTTCTTATGATTATGTTGAGGAAGAGGTATAACGGTTTAAAATGAAATTCATTTCTTTTGGAGGTAAAAGATATTAGTAATAGGTGTAAAAAGGCAGATTTTCTATAATGTTGATTGTTTTGAGATTTAAGATTTAATTATAAGAAAAGGGGATTTATCCTAGGAAAACTGTACAATCTATACTTCTTCTCAGCAGAGAAAAAGGAATAGATTGTGCAGTTAAACTAGGCCCAATGGTTTAAATTTCAAAGATGTATATGAAATTTGATAGTTGTTTTAGTTATTTACTAACAGTGTGAGAAATTGAATGGGCACCGCGAAGGGAATGATTCTAGTTATGGATATTAAAGGGTTTATAAATGATTTGAAAAAATCAAACATTTTCTTATATCAGAATCAAGGGAAGATAAAAATTATTGGACCTCGTGAACTAATAACAGCTGAATTAAAGGGAAGAATAAAGTTATATAAAGAAAAAATTATTATAGCTTTAAAAAATGAAGATATAGAAAAAAAGAATGAAATTCCAAAAGCGAAACAATCAGAAAATGATTGTTATACCTTATCAATGGCACAAAAAAGGATGCTTATTTTAAATAATTTGGAATCTAAAGGTACGACATATAATATTCCTTTAGTTATCAAAATCGTGGGCGATTTTCAAATGCAAGTTTTTGAGAATGCTTTTAAGGCACTAATTGATAGACATGAAGCATTAAGAACATCCTTTGTAATGATTGATGGAGAACCAGTTCAAAAGATAGAAAAAGAAATAGATTTTAAAATTGAATATAGTGAATTAGGAGAAGATAGCGTATCAGAACGAGTGGCGCGATTTATAAGACCTTTTGATTTAGAGATAGCGCCGCTTCTAAGGGTAGAGATTTTACATGTTAATCAGAATGAGCATATCATGATGCTTGATATGCATCATATTATTTCAGATGGAGTATCAATGGGCATTTTGATGAAGGAGTTAGCTGATTTAGTTAGAGAAAAAGAATTAGCACCATTAAAAGTTCAATATAAAGACTATTCGGAATGGCAAAAAGAATACTATAAAGGAGATAACATAAAGCAGCAGGAGGAATATTGGCTCAAGGTATTTGAGGGTGATATTCCAGTTCTGAATATGCCAACTGATTTTCCAAGACCACAAATACAAAGTAGTGAGGGAGATAGGCTTGGTTTTGAAATAGATTCTGAACTAACAAATAAACTTAAATTTCTTGCAAGGGAAAATGGAGTTACTATGTATATGCTTCTTTTAGCAGTATATAAAACGCTTCTTTCTAAATATACAAGGCAAGAGGACATAATAGTTGGTTCACCCATTGCGGGAAGAACACATGATGATTTGAAAAATACGATTGGGATGTTTGTCAATACCCTTGCAATGAGAAGTCATCCAAAAGCAGATACTAAATTCATTGATTATTTAAAACAAGTAAAAGAAAACACCTTAAATGCTTATGAGAATCAAGAATATCAATTTGATACATTAGTAGAGAAACTAAATTTAAGAAAAGAAACAAGTAGAAGCGCATTGTTTGATACGATGTTTGATATACAAACTCAAAATAATTTTGAGTTTAATATAAATGGAGTAACCACTGAGGTTTGCGATATTGATTTTAATGTGGCGAAATTTGATTTAAGTCTTACGGCGATAGAATATACAGATCATTTGAAATTTGATTTGCAATATTGCACAAAATTATTTAAAAAAGAAACAATCAAAAGACTTGCAGGTCATTTAGTAAATGTAATAAAGGAAATTACCAATAATCCGGGGCTTAAATTAGGAGAAATAAATTTACTTTCAGAAGAAGAAACAGAAATCATATTACACAAATTTAATGATACTATGGCTGAATTTCCTAAAAATAAGACCTTAAACCATTTATTTGAAGAGCAGGTTCTAAAAACACCAAATCATATTGCAGTTATATTTGAAGAGGAACAATTAACGTATACACAACTAAATGAAAAAGCAAATCGACTGGCAAGGTTGCTTAGAAAAAATGGTGCAAAGCCGGATACTGTAATAGGAATTATGGCGGATAAATCCCCAGAAATGATAATTGGCATATTGGCGATTTTAAAAGCTGGAGCAGCATATTTACCAATTGACCCTGAGTATCCTGAAGAAAGAATTGAATATATGCTAAGAGATAGTGAAGCAAAATTAGTTGTTACTCAGGAGCACTTACAATTCAAAGTAAGAACAGTTCCAAGTATTTTATTTAATGATGAAGAAATTAGTTCTTTAAATAAGGACAACCTAGAAAATTTAAATCATTCATCTGATTTAGCTTATTTAATATATACGTCAGGTTCTAGTGGAAAGCCTAAAGGGGTTATGACTACACATCGTAACGTTATTAACTATATTTATGCATTTTCAAAACAAATTACTTTAAATGAAGAAGATTCTATATTACAAGTAGTTTCATTTTCATTTGATGCTTTTACGGAAGAAATATTTCCTATTTTGGCTAATTCAGGGAAATTAATCATTAGTAAAAAAATTGGTGATCTGAACATAGATGAGCTAGTTAAAAATATTGAAGAATATAATGTGACTTTAGTAAGCTGTTCACCACTGTTACTCAATGAAATTGATAAAAATAAGCATTTAATACTTAATAAAAATATGAAATTTATTAGTGGTGGAGATGTTTTAAAGTATGAATATATAAAAAATATTATTGAGATTGCCGATGTTTATAATTCATATGGTCCTACAGAAACAACTGTTTGCGCAACATATTATAAGGTCAGTTCCAATGATTGTATGGGAATGAGTGTACCTATAGGTAAACCACTAAGCAATTATAAATTGTATGTTTTGGATAATAACGCTCAATTACTGCCGATAGGAATACCTGGTGAATTATATATAGGTGGAGAAGGTGTAGCGCGAGGATACAAAAATAAAAAAGAATTAACTGAAGAAAAATTCAAGTCTAATGCTTTTAGTTTAGGAGAACGAGTGTATCGGACTGGAGATTTAGTAAGATGGCTACCTGATGGAAATATTGAATTTTTAGGTAGAATAGATAATCAGGTAAAAATTCACGGTTTTAGAATTGAACTGGAAGAAATTGAATATCAATTATTAAGGCAATCGAACATAAAAGAAGCTAAAGTAATTGATAAAGAGGGGATAGATGGAAACAGATATCTTTGCGCATTTATTACAGTTAATGATTTGAATGAAGAACTGAACATAGATAAAGTGAGAGAGTTGCTTGCCAAAGAGCTTCCTGGTTACATGATCCCTTTGCATTTCATAGAGATGGAAAAATTGCCGATTACACTTAATGGAAAAGTGGATGTGAAAGCATTGCCGGAACCAGATTTCAATAAATTTATAGAAGATCATTATGAAGCGCCTCGAAATCTAGTAGAAGAGAAGTTGGCTTTAGTGTGGAAGGGCGTTTTGGGTATAGAGAAAATTGGAATAAATCATAACTTCTTTGAAGCTGGAGGACATTCACTAAAAGCTTTTTCATTGGTATCAAAGATACATAAAGAATTAAATGTTGAAATACCATTAAAACAAATATTTAATTTTCCTACTATCAAAGGCATTGGCGAATATATAAAAGGGAAAGAAACGAGTACTTACTCAAAAATAAAGAAAGCTGAGGAAAAGCAATTTTATAATCTTTCATCGGCTCAAAAAAGGCTTTATATTTTAAATCAAATAGAGGATAGTGGAATTACTTACAATCTACCAGTTGTTATACAAATGAAGGGGCGCTTTCAATTGGACACTTTTGAAAAAGCCTTTAAAACATTAATTGATAGACATGAAGCATTAAGAACTTCTTTTGTAATGATTGATGGAGAACCAGTTCAAAAGATAGAAAAAGAAATAGATTTTAAAATTGAATATGGTGAATTAGAGAAAGAGAACGTATCAGAACGAGTGGCGCGATTCATAAGACCCTTTAATCTAGAGATAGCTCCTCTTCTAAGGGTAGAAATCGTACAAGTTAGTCGGGATGTGCATATCATGATGCTTGATATGCATCATATTATTGCAGACGGAGTATCAATGAGCATTTTGATGAAAGAGTTAACAGATATATTTGGAGAAAAAAAATTAGCACCATTAGAAATTCAATATAAAGACTATTCAGAGTGGAAAGAAAAGTTTTGTAACGGTGATAATATAAAGAAACAGGAGGAATATTGGCTTAAAGTATTTGAGGATGAGATACCAGTTCTGAATATGCCAACTGACTTTCCAAGACCACAAATACAAAGTAGCGAGGGAGATAGATTAAGTTTTGAAATAGATTCTGAACTAACAAACAAGCTTAAAATGTTTGCAAGGGAAAATGGAGTTACTATGTATATGCTACTTTTAGCAGCATATACAACGCTACTTTCGAAATATACGGGACAAGAAGACATTATAGTTGGCTCACCAACTGCAGGAAGACAACATGATGATTTAAAAAATACTATTGGTATGTTTGTTAATACTCTTGTGATGAGAAATCGTCCTAAAGCAGACAGTAGATTCATTGATTATTTGAAGAAAGTAAAAGAAAATACCTTAAATGCTTATGAAAATCAAGATTATCAATTTGATGAGTTAGTTGAAAAGCTAGCCTTAAAAAGGGATATTAGTAGAAACGCATTGTTTGATACGATGTTTTCTATTCAAAATTTAGATAATCTAGAGTTGAATATAAAAGGCTTAAAAATCGAACCGTATGACATTGATTTTAAAGCTGCAAAGTTTGATTTAAGTTTATCGGCAATTGAAAATACAGATCATATAGAATTTATTTTAGAGTATTGCACAAAATTATTTAAAAAAGAAACAATAGAAAGAATTGGAAATCATATAGTTAATATCTTAAAAGAAATTGTTAATAATCCTGAACAAAAATTAAGTGAAATAAATTTGCTTTCACAAGAAGAAAGAGAAATGATATTAAACAAGTTTAATGATACTGCTGTTGAATATCCAGTAGGTACTATACACGAACTTTTTGAAGAGCAGGTTAAAAAAACACCAAATCATATAGCTGTAGTGTTCGAAGAAAAGCAGTTGACCTATGAAGAATTGAATAAAAAAGCAAATAAACTAGCTAGAACTTTGAGAGAAAAAGGTGTTGCACAAAATAGTATAGTTGCAATAATGGTGGATAGATCAGTAGAAATGATTGTAGGAATATTGGGGGTTCTAAAAGCTGGAGGAGCATATCTGCCGATAGATCCAGAATACCCTACAGAGAGAATAGAATTTATGCTTGAGGATAGTAATGCGGACATTATTATTACCCAAGAACATCTAACGGATAAAAATGGTTCCTACGGTGAAGTAGTAAATATAAATCATATAGATATATATGATATCGATGAAGATAATTTAAATCATATCAATTCACCAGATGATTTAGTGTATATCATATATACATCAGGAACAACTGGAAACCCTAAAGGTGTGTTAGTAGAGCATAAAAATTTGGTTAATGCCCATTACACTTGGAGAGATCACTATGAATTGTCAAAGTATGAAGTCAATTTACTACAAATGGCTAGTATGTCGTTTGATGTATTTGCAGGGGACTTATGTAGAAGTTTATTAAATGGTGGGACAATGTATATAGTACCGAGTCATATCAAGCTAGAACTGGATTTATTATATAAGACAATTAAGAAGTATAAGATTGATATTTTTGAATCTACTCCAAGTCTTATTATACCTTTTATGAATTATGTATATGAAAATAATTTTGATCTCACGACATTACGATTATTAATATTAGGTTCTGATAGCTGCCCTATACATGAGTACAAAAATTTGGTTAAAAGATATGGGGAGAATATGAGAGTAATTAATAGCTATGGAGTTACAGAAGCAACTATTGATTCTAGCTATTATGAAGAAGAGTACGATTATATACCACAAATGGTGAATGCTCCCATAGGAAAGCCGTTAAATAACACAAAATATTATGTTTTAAATTCTTTATTAGAACCACAACCTATAGGGGTGTATGGTGAATTGTACATTGGTGGAAAAGGCCTTGCAAAAGGATACTTAAACAAACCAGACCTTACTCATGAAAGGTTTGTTTCAAATGGCTTTATACCTGGTGAAAAAATGTATAAAACAGGAGATTTGGCAAGATGGCTTTCAGATGGAAATATTGAGTTTTTAGGAAGAATAGACAATCAAGTAAAGGTTCGAGGGTTTAGGGTAGAAATAGGAGAAATTGAAGCTAAACTATTAGGTAATCAAAATATAAATCAGGCGGTAGTAATTGATCGGAAAGATAATGCTGGTTTTACCTATTTATGTGCATACATAATAGCTAAAGAGGAGCTAACTACAAGTGAATTAAGAGACTACTTGTCAAATTATTTACCAGATTATATGATTCCTTCATTTTTTATTCAATTAGATAAAATGCCTCTTACACCGAATGGAAAAATAGATAGAAAAGCATTGCCTCTTGTACAAGAGGGGGATCTTTCTAAGGGAACAGATTATGAAGCGCCTCGAAATGAAGTGGAAGAACATCTTGTATCAGCTTGGCAGGATGTCTTGGGTATTAAAGAAATTGGAATTAACGATAGTTTTTTTGAGGTTGGTGGAGATTCTATAAAAGCGTTACAAATAGTTTCTAAACTATCGAAAGTGAATCTTAAACTCAAAATTAAAGATTTATTTGAAAACCCGAAAATTAAAAATCTTAGTAAGTATGTAAAAAATGAATCGAGAGTAAAGAAAAACTATGAAATAATTCAGGGAAATGTTCCTTTAATGCCAATACAGAAAAGACATTTTGTATTAAACGAAGCATTAAATAATAAAGAGCTAAATCACTATAATCAATCATTTATGCTGTATAGAAAAAATGGATTTGAAGAACAGATTGTAGAAAAGGTATTTCGTAAAATTTGTGAAAAACACGATGCTTTACGAATGATTTATAAAGAGGAAAATGGTGAAATTATCCAATATAATCGTGATTTGAATGGAGATTTCTTTGATTTATATGTCCATGATATTAAGAATCAAGATAATCAACAGGAGATAGTCGGTCAACTAGCAACAAATATACAAAAAGAAATTTCGATTACTGACGGTAAAATGTTAAAACTTTGCATTTTTAGAACAAATGAGGGTGATCATTTGCTTATTACTATCCATCATCTTGTAATAGATGGAGTATCATGGCGAATATTATTCGAAGATTTCGAAATGTTATACAAACAAGCATATCTCAATGAAAAACTTGATATAGGTTTTAAAACGGATTCATTTAAGGAGTTTTCAGAAAAGTTAATGGATTATGCGGTAGGTAATAAACTTCTAAAAGAAAAAAAATATTGGGCTGACATATCTAAAATGAAAGTAGATTTTTTAGCGAAAAATGAAGAAATAGATGTGACCGATTATAAAAATAGCAAGACCTTAACCATTTCACTAAATAAGGAGAACACTCAAAAGTTATTGGGAGAAACAAACAAAACATATAATACTCAAATAAATGATATCCTTTTAGCGGCTTTGTTAGTAACAGTAAGAGATTTAACAGGAGAAAACAGGCTGAAAATTCTCATGGAAGGTCATGGAAGAGAAGAAGTCATTGAAAACATAGATGTTAGTAGGACTATTGGGTGGTTTACTACAATATACCCTGTATATTTTGATTTAGGTAAAGAAAAAGAAATTTCTATGAGTATAAAATTGGTAAAAGAGACTTTAAGAAAAATCCCTAATAACGGAATAGGATATGGGGTTTTAAAATACCTAAAAAAGGATCAAGATTTGTTAAATGATGAAACGGCACCTATATTATTTAATTATTTGGGAGAAATGAGTAAAAAAGCGACCAATGAAGAATTTTCTGCATCATGGCTATCACCTGGCGAAAGTATAGGTGGCGAAAATGCAAGAGATGCTTCTATAGAAATTAATTCAATAATTGTAGAGGATACATTAATAATAAACACTACCTTCAACGAAGGGGAATATTCTGAATTTTTAATTGCTGATTTTAACCAAAAGTATAAAGAGAATCTTGAAATGATAATCGATCATTGTATTAATCAAACGGAATCAGAAAAAACAGCTTCCGATTATGGTTACAATAAAATTTCACTAGAAGAGCTTGATGAGTTACTAGGTGAATATGAATTCATCGAAAATTAAATCCTGAAGGCAAAACACAATCATAGCGACTACTTAATTGTACAAATCATATTTATAATTTTTGTGCCTTTTCCGACGGAAACTATTTAGGGGGATAAATTTATGAAAGTTAATAAAGTTGAGAAAATCTATCCATTGTCAAATATGCAAAAGGGGATACTGTTTCATGCTATTGAAGATAAAAATTCAGATGCATATTTTGAACAAATTATATTAGATATAAAAGGTTATGTAGATGAAACTATTTTTGAGGAAAGTTTCAACGAGATTATGAAACGGCACGAAGTGTTAAGAGCATCATTTAATTATAAATTGGACGAGCCATTACATGTAATATTAAGGGATAGAAAAATTAAGTTTAGCTATAATGATGTAAGTGATTTAGATTTAAACACTAAAGATTTATATGTGGAAAAATATATAGTAGATGATAAGGTGAAGGGCTTTGACCTAACAAAAGAAACCCTTATGAGAATTTGTTTGATCAAAACAAATGATAACTCATATAAAGTAATTTGGAGCTTTCATCATATATTACTTGATGGTTGGTGTATTGGGATTATATTAGATGAGTTATTTACTATCTATTCACATAAAATGAAAGGTGAAGAGCATCAATTAGAAGATCCTAGACCCTATAGTGATTATATAAATTGGCTAAATAATCAGGATAATGAAGAAGGATTGAAGTATTGGAGTAAGTATCTGGAGGGGTATGAGTTAAATGCTACCCTCCCTAAATTTAATAATTCTAGTGCTGGAAAGTATCAGAGAAGAGAAAAAGTGATAGAGTTTTCAAAAGAGTTAACTGATAAGATTACACAACTGGCAAATAAAAATAACGTCACCTTAAATACAGTGATGCAGAGTATTTGGGGGCTTATTCTAGCGAAGTATAACAATAGTGAGGATGTTGTTTTTGGAACAGTTGTCTCAGGCAGAGATGCAGCTGTAGAAGGTATTGAGAATATGTTAGGTTTATTTATAAATACAATACCAACTAGAATAAAGCTGCAAAGTGAAAAATCATTTAAAGAAGTTTTAAAAGCAACTCAACATGATGCAATAGAGGGCAATGATTATAATTATATTAATCTAGCCGAAGTTCAAGCTCTTAGCAACTTAAAAAGTAATCTTATTGATCATATATTAGTATTTGAAAATTATGCTATTGATGAAAAAGGATTGGAAGAAAAGGAAAGTGGATTAGGGTTCGAAGTTGTATCTGTAACCGACGAAGAGAGAAGTAATTATAGCCTAAGCCTTACTGTAGGAATAGGAGAGAAATTGAAACTAACAATTGTATATGATGAAAATGTATATGAAGAAAGACTAATCAATAATCTAGAGTGTCATATTCAAAATGTAACGAAGCAAGTTATCGAAAATGATGCTAAGAAATTGATCGATATAGATTTAATTTCAGAAGAGGAAAGAAACATCCTTCTTTATAAATTTAATGAAACAACCGTTGAATATCCTAAAGATAGGTTGATACATCAATTGTTTGAGGAACAGGTTGAGAAGACACCTGACCGTGTGGCAGTTAGCTTTAAAAGTAATAACCTAACTTATAGGGAATTAAATGAAAAATCAAATCAAATAGCTAGACTACTGCGAGAAAAAGGTGTTCAATCAAACACAATTGTAGGAATCATGGTCGACCGTTCTTTAGAAATGATTATAGGAATTATGGGGATTTTAAAATCCGGAGCGGCTTATTTACCAATTGATTCTGAGACTCCTAAAGAGAGAATTGACTACATGTTACAAGATAGTAATGTAAAAGTTTTATTGACTCAAGATAGATGTATAAGTCAACTTAATTTGAATGTGGAGTTAATTAATTTAGATCAAGAGAATTTTTTAAGGCTAAGTACAGATAATTTGAATTTGATAAATCATTCAAGTGATACAGCTTATATCATTTATACTTCAGGATCAACAGGAACACCAAAAGGAGTAGTTATTCCGCATTATAGTGCAATTAGAGTAGTTAAGAATACAAATTATATTGAAATTAATGAGAATGATACGATACTACAACTTTCGAATTATGCTTTTGATGGGTCTATATTTGATATTTATGGTGCGCTTCTAAATGGTGCAAAGTTAATAATGGTTGAGAAGGACACTGTATTAAGTCTTGTTAAACTAGCTAAGTTAATAAAGGAAGAACAAATAAGTATTATGTTTATTACCACAGCTTTATTTAATGCGCTTGTAGATTTAGAAATAGATTGTTTAGATAAAATAAGAAAAATATTATTCGGTGGTGAAAGAGTTTCAGTTTCACATGTGAACAAAGCCCTTGAGAAATTGGGCAAAGATAAAATTATTCATGTTTATGGTCCAACTGAAAGCACGGTATATGCTACTTATTATTTTGTTAATGAAGTAACTGAGGTTATCCCAATAGGAAAACCGTTAGCAAATACTTCGGTTTTTGTAGTAGATAAAAATTCTAACCTGCTTCCACTTGGTGTGCCTGGAGAACTATGTATTTCTGGAGACGGATTAAGTAAAGGGTATTTAAATAACGAGAGATTAACAGTTCAGAAATTCGTTCCAAATCCGTTCATTCTAGGAGAGAGAATGTATCGAACAG
>NZ_NVEC01000027.1 GCF_002571225.1 Bacillus sp. AFS059628
GTTTCAGCGACTTTTATAATATATCATAGTATATTATTTTCGTCAACAAGTTTTTTTCGATAACTTGTATCTCTCATTTGCTGACTCTGCCTATTATATAGACTTTCTCTCTCCTATGCAAGTATTATTATAAAAAAATAAAGAGGGGAGATATCCCCCTCTTATTCTTCTGAAGAAACCTCTTCGCTCGTTTCTTCCTCATCATCTTTTTGTGCTTTTGCTACTGTCGCTACCTCTTGCTCATCCTCTAATCGAATTAGACGAACACCTTGTGTATTACGTCCCATTTGAGAGATTTGATCAACTGGCATACGAATAATTACACCTGCAGCTGTAATTAACATGATATCTTCTTCACCTGTTACAGATTTAACAGCTACTAATTTACCGTTTTTATCTGTAATGTTACAAGTCTTCAGACCCTTACCACCACGGCTTTGTAGACGGTATTCATCAATTGGTGTACGTTTTCCATAACCATTCTTAGTTACGATTAAAACATTTACATCCTCTTCAACAATTTCCATACCTACAACTTGATCTTCGTCACCTAATGTAATTGCTTTTACACCAGCCGCATTACGTCCCATAGAACGCACATCTTGCTCGTTAAAGCGAATTAACATACCATTGCTTGTTCCTACAATAATATCCTTATCACCAGATGTTAAACGTACAGATATTACTTCATCCTCTTCACGAAGAGAAATTGCAATTAAACCATTTGTACGTATATTTGCAAACGATGAAAGTGGTGTTCTCTTAGAGATACCTTGTTTTGTTGTGAAGAATAAGAATTCATCGTCGCCAAATTCACGAATCGGAATAATGGCATTAATCCATTCGCCCTTATCTACACCTAATAGGTTAATAATAGGTATACCTTTTGCTGTACGGCTATACTCTGGGATTTCATACCCTTTCGTACGGTATACTTTACCCTTATTAGTGAAGAATAAAATATGATCATGCGTAGAAGTAGTTAATAAATGCTCTACAAAATCATCATCATTTGTTCCCATTCCCTGTACACCACGTCCACCACGGTTCTGCGTTTTGTACGTAGAAGCTGGCAACCTCTTAATATAACCATTATGAGTTAATGTAATAGCGATATTTTGTTCTGGAATTAAGTCTTCATCTTCAATAGACTCCATACCACCAATTGTAATTTCTGTACGTCTCTTATCATTGAAGCGCTCTTTTACTTCCGTTAATTCTTCACGAATAATCTCAAGAACCTTTTCTTCATCCGCTAAGATTGCTTTTAATTCAGCAATTAACTTCATTAATTCTTGATATTCTTGTTCGATTTTTTCGCGTTCTAATCCTGTTAAGCGTTGCAGACGCATATCTAAAATAGCTTGTGCTTGTTTTTCACTTAAGCCGAAACGTTCCATTAAACCTTGCTTTGCAATTTCCGCTGTTTTCGAACTACGAATTAATGTAATAACTTCATCAAGGTGGTCTAAAGCAATTCGTAACCCTTCTAAGATATGAGCACGCGCTTCTGCTTTTTCTAGTTCATAAGCAGTACGTCTACGAATTACTACCTTTTGATGTTCCAAGTAATGATATAAATTTTGTTTTAAGTTCAGTACTTGTGGCTCCCCATTTACAAGAGACAGCATGTTAATACCGAAACTTGTTTGAAGTGCTGTATGTTTATATAAATTATTTAATAGTACATTGGCATTGGCATCACGACGTACTTCCATAACAATACGCATACCATTTCGATCTGATTCATCGCGTAAATCTGTAATACCTTCTATTTTCTTATCGCGAACTAATTCTGCAATTTTTTCAATTAATCGCGCCTTATTCACTTGATAAGGTAGTTCCGTTACGATAATAGATTGTTTACCATTTGACTTCTCTTCAATTTCAACTTTAGCACGAAGTATGATAGATCCGCGTCCTGTTTCATAAGCTCTACGAATACCACTTCTTCCTAAAATTAAACCTGCCGTTGGGAAATCTGGACCTGGAATGAACTCCATTAATTCTGCAATAGTAATATCAGGATTATGACTTAATGCCAATACGCCATCAATTACTTCGCCAAGTTGATGTGGCGGAATATTCGTTGCCATACCAACCGCAATACCTGTCGTACCATTTACTAGTAAGTTAGGAAAACGTGCTGGCAATACAATCGGTTCTCTTTCAGAACCATCATAGTTATCTTGATAATCAATTGTATTTTTTGAAATATCACGTATTAATTCCATAGATATTTTAGACATTTTTGCTTCTGTATAACGCATTGCTGCCGCTGAATCTCCATCGACAGATCCAAAGTTACCATGCCCATCAACAAGCATATAACGTTGACTGAAATCTTGGGCCATACGTACCATCGTTTCATAAACAGCTGAATCACCGTGCGGGTGATACTTACCAATTACTTCACCAACAATACGTGCTGATTTCTTATACGCTTTATCGGCCGTAATTCCTAAATCATTCATCGCATATAAAACCCTACGATGCACAGGTTTTAATCCATCACGAACATCTGGTAATGCACGAGATACGATAACACTCATTGCGTAATCTAAAAATGAGGTACGCATTTCATGGCTAATATTAATTTCTCGAATTCGTGCTTGTTGTTGATTGTCTGACATCAACGAGCACCTCCTCTTACATTTCCGTTACACATACATTGATTTATATGTAGAAGACAGGAATACTCAGATTCCTGTCATTACTCATTTAAATATCAAGGTTTTTCACGTATTTTGCATTTTCTTGGATAAAGTTACGACGTGGCTCTACTTTATCCCCCATTAAAATTTCAAATGTTTCATCTGCTTCAATTGCATCTTGAAGGGAAACTTGAAGTAATGAACGCACTTCTGGGTCCATTGTTGTCTCCCAAAGCTGAGTTGGATTCATTTCTCCTAGACCTTTGTAACGTTGGATTCCAGGTTTAGGTTGCGCTGGTAATTCAGCTAAAATCTTTTCAAGCTCTTTCTCATTATAAGCATATTGAATTTTTTTACCTTGTTGTACTTTAAACAATGGTGGCTGCGCAATATAGATATAACCATACTCAATAATTTGGCGCATATAACGATAGAAGAACGTTAATAATAGGGTACGAATATGCGCACCATCCACATCGGCATCCGTCATAATAATAACTTTATGATAACGAGCTTTCTCAATATCAAAATCTCCGCCAATGTTTGTACCAATTGCAGTAATAATTGTACGTACTTCATCGTTAGATAAAATTTTATCTAATCTTGCTTTTTCAACGTTAATAATTTTACCCTTTAGTGGTAAAATCGCCTGGAAGTGACGGTCACGACCTTGCTTTGCTGATCCGCCGGCAGAATCACCCTCTACAATATAAATTTCGCTAATTGCTGGATCTTTTGAAGAGCAATCCGCTAATTTACCAGGTAAACTTGAAACTTCTAAGGCACTCTTACGGCGTGTTAATTCACGTGCTTTTTTCGCTGCAACACGTGCACGTGCTGCCATCGTACCTTTTTCCACAATTTTTCGTGCAACGTTTGGGTTTTCTAGTAAGAACTTTTCAAATGCCTCTGAAAATACAGACTCTGTAATCGTTCTCGCTTCACTATTCCCAAGTTTCGTCTTCGTTTGTCCTTCGAATTGTGGATTTGGATGTTTAATTGATACGATTGCAGTTAAACCTTCACGAACATCCTCACCAGTTAGGTTACTGTCTGCATCTTTCAAAATACTATTTTTACGACCGTAATCGTTAATAACACGAGTTAAAGCTGTTTTAAAACCTACTTCATGTGTTCCACCTTCATACGTATGAATGTTATTCGTAAATGAGTAAATATTATTTGTATATCCTTCGTTATACTGTAAGGAAACCTCAACTTGAATACCATCTTTTGATCCTTCTACATATACAGGTTCTTCATGGATTGGTTGTTTTGAGCGGTTTAAATGCTCAACATATGATTTAATTCCACCTTCATAATGGAATTCTTTCTTTTGCTTATGTTCACGTTTATCTTCAATCGTCAGTTTAATATTACGATTTAAAAATGCTAATTCACGCATACGACTTGCTAGTGTATCAAATTCGTATACTGTTGTTTCCTGAAAAATTTCTGGATCTGGTTTAAATCGAGTTATCGTTCCTGTTTGATCTGTGTCACCAATGACCTTTAAATCTGCAACAGGAATACCTCTTTCGTATTTTTGGTAATGGATTTTACCTTCACGATGTACAAATACCTCTAATTCTGTTGATAGAGCATTTACTACAGATGCCCCAACACCATGCAAACCACCAGAAACTTTATAACCGCCGCCGCCAAACTTACCACCAGCATGAAGAACGGTCATAATAACTTCTACAGCAGGACGTCCCATTTTTTCTTGTATACCAACTGGAATACCACGTCCGTTATCCGTTACACGAATACTATTATCTTCTTCGATACTAACGTTAATTTCATCACAGTACCCTGCAAGTGCTTCATCAATACTATTATCGACGATTTCCCATACAAGATGGTGAAGTCCTTTTCCACTTGTAGATCCAATATACATACCAGGGCGTTTTCGAACTGCTTCTAGTCCTTCAAGTACCTGTATCTGACTTTCATCATATGAATTTTCTTGCATTTGCTTTTGTTCCATTGACACAAAGATCACCTACTTTTCCATTTAAACAGGGATTATGCCCTATCTATTTCACAATCTACCGTGCCGTTCGTTACATGAATTGTTTTCGCTTCTTTTAATGTTTCGTGTTCAATTCCGTCGACACTCGTCGTTGTCACAAATGTTTGCACTTTTCCTTGAATTGTATTTAACAGATGCGATTGACGATAATCATCTAATTCTGATAATACGTCATCCAATAGAAGAATTGGATATTCCTTAACTTCTGAGTAAATCAATTCAATTTCAGCTAATTTTAGGGACAGTGCGGTCGTTCGTTGTTGTCCTTGCGAACCAAAGACTTGAACATTTTTACTATTAACGAAGAATTGTAAATCATCACGATGAGGACCAATTAAAGTCGTACCACGGAAAATTTCACGTTGTTTCACAGATTGAAAACTTTCATAGTATACTTCTTTTATTTTCGACAAATCCATTGATTCTGATACATCTACACTTGGTTTATAAACAATTTCTAATTCTTCTAATCCGCGGCTTATACCACGATGAATTGGAGCTGCCCATTCTTGTAGTAAATGCAAAAATTCAAAGCGCTTTTGCAATATTTTTGTACCATGCTCAATAAGTTGAAGTGTAAATACATCCAACATCGTTTCCTCATTCTTACTATTCCCTTGCATCTTTTTCAGCAAGTGATTTCGTTGTGTGAGCACCTTTTGATATTGACTCAATTCATACAAATAGACCGGAGCTATTTGGCCTAATTCCATATCTAAAAAGCGTCTTCTTACTTGAGGGCTTCCTTTTACAAGATTTAAATCTTCTGGGGCAAACATGACAACATTCATCACGCCAATATATTGACTCAATTTTTGTTGTTCAAGTTGATTTAATTTTGCCTTTTTACCTTTTTTCGAGATATTTAATTCCAAAGACAAAGAACTATTTCTTTTTTGTAATTTCCCTTTAATTTGACCGAAATCTTCATCCCAACGGATAAGTTCACGATCATTAGAGGTTCTATGAGATTTCGCCATCGCTAAAACATAAATAGCTTCCATCAAATTCGTTTTCCCTTGCGCATTTTCGCCGATAATTACATTTACTTTATCTTCAAAGGAAAGCTCTAACTTTTCATAATTGCGATAGTTTTTTAATTGTATTTCTGAAATAAACAAAGGGCTCCCCCTTTATGACTGAACTTGGAAACTTCCGCTTCCTGGAATTTCAATAATATCATTCGCATATAGTTTGCGACCTCTTCTATTTTCAAGTTCTTGATTCACGTACACTTCATATTCTTGTAAAAACCATTTTACAGCGCCACCTGTATCAATTACATCGGCTAACTTTAAAAATTGCCCTAGTGTAATATACTCTGTTGAAATTTTAATACGTTTCATAAAATCGCTCACTTTCTGAAAGTGTTCATTCTTTCATTGTACTAAATAAACTAACATTAGGAAAGTAATACCCAAAAATCAAATAAGGGCTACTAGTATCTGAAAACTAGCAACCCTTATTTCTTACTTAGTAAGTACGAACCGGTAAAATTAATTGAATAATGGACTCATCATTTACTGTACGAATTAAGAACGGTCGCATTGCTCCAGTAAAGCTAATTTTAATTTCAGTACTATCTAAGGCTTTTAGTGCATCCATCATATATTTTGCACTAAAAGATATTTTTAACTCTTCCCCATCTACTTTTTCACATTGAACTTCTTCTACTACTTTTCCGATTTCCGGTGAATTCGAGGAAATTTCTAGCATTTCTTGTTCTAAAGTTGATAATTTTACAACATTATTACGACCATCTCTCGCTAAAAGAGATGCACGATCAATTGCTTGTAAAAATTCTTTTGTATTTACAAAAATATCTGTTTTACTCTCTGCTGGAATTAAACGAGTTGTATCAGGATAATTTCCTTCTAACAATCTTGAGAAGAATAATAAATGTTTTGTACGGAATAATACTTGATACTCCGTAATAACGATATCTACCATTTCTTCAGACTCATCTAGAATTTTACTTAATTCATTTAAGCTTTTACCTGGAATAACAACATTCGCCTGGAATTCATCTCCAATACCTTCGATTTTTGCTTTTCGAAGAGCTAACCTGTGACTATCTGTAGCAATGCAAGTTAGTTCGCTGTTATATACTTTCCAGTTTACACCTGTCAAGATTGGTCTTGTTTCAGAAGTAGAAACTGCAAATACAGTTTGTCTGATCATATGTTTTAGTAAATCTGTTGGAACTTTAAAAACATGATGTTCTTCAATTTGTGGTAACAATGGATATTCCGCAGAATCTAAACCATTTAAATTAAACTCTGATTTTCCAGAAGTTATTTTTGTCATCAAATGATTTTCTACAGAAATTTCTACAGTTTCCTTAGGTAATTTTTTTACAATTTCACTAAAATACTTTGCTTGTAAAACAATACTTCCTGATTGTGTTACTTCTACAATTTCTTTTCCATCTTCTTCAACTGGAATAAAAGATTCAATAGAAATATCAGCATCGCTTCCTGTTAATGTAACGCCTTCCTCTGTAGCGACAACTTTAATTCCTGTAAGAATCGGAATTGTTGTACGAGAAGAAACAGCCTTCATTACATCTTGTACACTTCTTACAAGATAGTCTTTTTGTATTGTAAAACGCATAAAGAAAAACCTCCGGTAAGTATAAGATTTTATTTAATTAATAAAGATAAAAAGTAGTAGTAATAGTAATAGGGCTTGTGGATATGTGGATAACCTCGTTAAAGGATGTAAAAACAGTCTATCTACATGTGGATAGACTGTGCGTAAACCAAGGGAAGTTATTCACACTATTCAGCTACTACTTTAAAATATCGTTAATTTCTTCAACTTGTTTTTGTAATTGTGTATCCGTTTTAAGCAATTTAGAAATTTTTTCATGAGCATGGATAACGGTTGTATGATCACGTCCACCGAATTCTTCACCTATTTTAGGTAAGGATGAGTCTGTCAGTTCACGTGATAAATACATGGCAATTTGGCGAGGAAAGGCAACAGATTTTGTACGCTTTTTCGCCTTGAAATCTTCCAATTTTACTTGATAAACATCTCCGACAGCTTTTTGAATATCATAAATGGAGATAATTTTTGGTTTAGAATTTGGAATAATATCTTTAAGTGCCTCAGCTGCTAAATCAGCATTAATATCTTTGTTAATTAAAGATGAATAAGCTACAACTCGGATGAGTGCGCCTTCTAGTTCACGAATGTTTGAATCAATTTGATTCGCAATATAAAGCATGACTTCATTTGGTATATCAAGCCCTTCAGCCTTTGCCTTTTTACGTAAAATTGCGATTCGTGTTTCTAAATCTGGCGGCGTAATATCCGTAATGAGCCCCCATTCAAAGCGAGAACGAAGACGATCTTCTAAAGTTGGAATTTCTTTTGGTGGCCGATCACTGGAAATTACAATTTGTTTACTTTCTTCGTGTAATGCATTGAATGTATGGAAAAACTCTTCTTGAGTTTGTTCTTTTCCTGCTAAAAATTGAATATCATCTATCAATAAAACATCTACATTACGGTATTTATTACGGAAATCGACCGCTTTATTATCACGAATAGAATTAATGAATTCATTTGTGAATTTTTCTGATGATAAATATACAACTTTCGCATTTGGGTTATGTTCAATTACATAATGACCAATTGCATGCATTAAATGGGTCTTTCCAAGTCCAACTCCCCCATAAATAAAGAGGGGATTATATGCTTTAGCTGGTGCTTCGGCTACGGCCAATGAAGCAGCATGAGCAAAACGGTTACCAGAGCCAATAACAAATGTATCAAACGTATATTTTGGGTTTAGCATACTCTGTGGTAAATGATTGGAATCATCTTGTGCTGAATTTGGTTTAGAAGGAGGAAGATCAATCTCCTCTTCAGTTTGACTTTGGGGAATAATAAAGCGAATGGCTAATTTTGCCCCTGTTAAATCATAAAGTGTTTCCGAAATTAGCTCTGAATAATGAGATTCTAACCAATCACGGGCGAATTCATTTGGAGCCGTAATTGTTAATACGTCTTTCTTTAAATTATGTGCGGTTGTTGATTTCAACCACGTTTCATAACTTGGTTTACTGACCTTTTTTTCTAGTTCTTTTAAGGCACTGTTCCATAAATCAGAGATGTTTTCCAAAGGTGTCCCTCCTTTACTAAGTTGGTAAAAGAATAAGGCTGCGCAACAAATGTACAACCTAAATAAATATAAAATGTATATTTATACGAAACGTATTTTAAAACCTAAAAACGTCGTTTGTATATGAGATAGGGTTTTCGACAAAAAAAGTAAATGTGGATAATGATTTACCCACATGTGATTAAAACTGTCCACATGTTATACACAAATTGTGGATAAAATAAAGATGTGGAAAACTTATTCAAAGTGAAAACACAACTATAATATCAAAAAAAAGTAGCTATAGCAATGAAATTAAGAAAGTTATCCACAAAATCAATACCTTGTGGAATAAACTTGTCCACAACACGATATACTGTGTAAAAGTACGAAAAGAGTTTGTGGATATAAAAAACAAGAAAAAACATTTATCCACAAGGAAATGTAGGGTCTGTGAAAAAGTATGTGAATAGGTTCAAAATGAATATTTGATGAAAATTTCTAGAACCATTGACATTTCCCTAGTTGATTAACTATAATTTATAAGACTGTCTTTAACAGATATTCCTCAGGGAGGTGTCATATAATGAAAAGAACTTACCAACCAAATAAACGTAAGCGCAGCAAAGTACATGGTTTCCGCAGCCGTATGAGCACAGCGAACGGACGTAAAGTGCTAGCAGCTCGTCGTCGTAAAGGAAGAAAAGTATTATCTGCGTAGACCACTGATCGTTCAGTGGTCTTTTTTTCTAATAATAGTGAATTTCCGCTGATGAACTACAGGAGTGTCAATTGATATGAAGAAAAAACATCGTATAAAAAAGAATGATGAATTCCAGACGGTTTTTCAAAAAGGAAAATCGAATGCGAATCGTCAATTTGTTGTGTATCAACTAGATAAAGCAGAACAGCCATACTTTCGTATTGGCCTATCTGTCAGCAAGAAAATAGGAAATGCAGTAGTGCGTAACCGAATTAAGCGTATGATTCGCCAGTCGATCACAGAATTAAAAGATGAGATAGATTCTGGAAAAGATTTTGTTATAATAGCAAGGAAGCCTTGTGCAGAGATGACATATGAAGAAGTAAAGAAAAGCTTAATTCATGTCTTTAAACGCTCTGGTATGAAAAGAATAAAAAAGTAGCGTAAGGAAATGAATTACACTATATACATACCGATACAAGGAGGAGTAGGCTTTGAAAAAGAAATTAGGTTTACTAGCCATGGTTGTTGCATTAATGGCGATTACTGCTGGCTGTAGTGAAGTAAATCAGCCAATTACACCAAAAAGCACTGGAATTTGGAATGAATACTTCGTATACCCGCTTTCTCAGTTAATTACGTATTTTGCCAACTTATTTGGTAGTAATTACGGTTTAGCGATTGTTGTTACAACTCTTATTATTCGTTTTGCATTATTACCATTAATGATTAAACAAACGAAGAGTACGAAAGCTATGCAAGCGTTACAACCAGAAATGGTGAAGTTAAAAGAGAAATATAGTTCTAAAGATCAAGCAACACAGCAAAAACTACAACAAGAAATGATGCAGTTATATCAAAAAAATGGTGTAAATCCATTAGCAGGATGTTTACCAATCTTCATTCAAATGCCAATTCTATTCGCTTTTTATCATGCGATTATGAGAACGGCTGAAATTAAGCAGCACAGTTTCTTATGGTTTGATTTAGGACATGCAGATCCGTACTATATCTTACCGATTGTTGCAGCAATTACGACATTTATTCAGCAAAAGCTTGCAATGGCAGGAACTGCTGGCCAAAACCCACAAATGGCAATGATGATTTGGCTTATGCCAATCATGATTTTAATCTTTGCAATTAATTTCCCAGCAGCATTATCACTTTACTGGGTTGTTGGTAATATCTTTGGTATCGCTCAAATGTATTTTATCAAAGGACCAGAAATTAAGGCGAGTAAGGCTGGGGGATCAGGCAAGTGAATGTAATCACTGCTAAGGGTCAAACAGTTGAGCTGGCAGTAGAGGATGCTTTAAGGCAATTAAATGCTTCAAAAGACCGAGTAGATATAAATATTATCGATGAGGGTAAGAGAGGATTCTTAGGTTTATTTGGGAACCGACCTGCAGTAGTAGAAATTGTATTGAAGAAAGACCCCATTCAGGAATGTGAAGAATATTTAAAAAATGTTATTCACGATATGGGTGTGGAAGCTGAGATTAGTAAAATTGTAAAAGGACGAGAAGTCGAATTTACAATTTCCGGTAAAAACGTAGGTGTTTTGATTGGTAAAAGAGGAAACACCTTGAATTCTTTACAGTATTTAACAAAACTTGTGGCGAATCGTAATACGAAGCAGTATATTGGTATCACACTAGACGCTGAAAATTATCGTAGTAAGAGAAAAGCTACATTAGAAGCACTTTCTTATCGATTAGCAAAACAAGTAGTGAATACGAAAAAAAGGGTTGTGTTGGAGCCTATGCCATCTTTTGAACGAAAGATTATCCACCAAGCATTATCTAATCATCAAAATATCATTACAACTTCTGAGGGAAAAGAGCCACATCGACATGTTGTAATATCTTCCAAGTGACCGGTTACTCGATTGAGTGCCGGTTTTTTTGAGGGGAAAATAGATGTGGATAACTAAAAAACACTAAACTTATCCACTGTGAATAAGTTTAGTGTTTTTTACATGAGGACATAATAAAATGAGTTATTATTCTTTTGTAGATAGGTTCGTTATGGTATTCTAATAATTTAGTGAAGAAAATAATCATGTTGAAATAGAGATAAATAAGCAAGTGAGGTGAAAGGACATGGAATTTGATACAATTGCCGCGATTTCCACAGCGCTTGGAGAGGGTGCAATTGCCATTGTTCGAGTAAGTGGGGATGATGCGGTTGAAAAAGTTAATCGTATTTTTAAAGGGAAGGACTTAACAGAGGTTCCTTCTCACACAATTCATTATGGTCATATCGTTGATTTAGATACAAATCAGGTTATTGAAGAAGTTATGGTATCTATTATGCGTGCACCAAGGACTTTTACACGTGAAAATATAGTAGAAATTAACTGTCACGGTGGACTTGTTTCGGTAAATAAAGTATTGCAGCTTATTTTAGCGCAAGGAGTACGATTAGCGGAGCCTGGTGAATTTACAAAACGTGCTTTTTTAAATGGCCGTATTGATTTATCACAAGCAGAAGCTGTTATGGATTTAATTCGTGCAAAAACAGATCGTGCAATGAACGTAGCAATTAATCAAATGGAAGGACGATTATCTAAATTAATCGGCCGTCTGCGTCAAGACATATTAGAAACGTTAGCTCATGTTGAGGTAAATATAGATTACCCGGAATATGATGATGTGGAAGAAATGACGCATAATATTTTAATTGAGAAAGCTACACATGTTCGTGCTGAAATTGCAAAAATATTAGAAACATCGAAGCAAGGAAAGATTTTACGTGAAGGAATTGCTACTGCAATTATTGGTAGACCTAACGTTGGGAAATCATCGCTATTAAATAGTCTTGTTCAAGAGAAAAAGGCAATTGTAACTGATATTGCAGGAACAACTCGTGATGTTATTGAAGAGTACGTTAATGTGCGTGGTGTACCACTTAAACTTATAGATACGGCTGGGATTCGTGAAACAGAAGATGTTGTTGAACGAATTGGTGTAGAGCGTTCAAAAGAAATGATGGGCCAAGCTGATTTAGTGTTAGTTGTCGTTAATTATAGCGAAGCTTTAACCAATGAGGATGAAGATCTATTCAGAGCGGTACAAGGAAAAGACTTCATTGTTATTGTAAATAAGACAGATTTATCGCAAGCAATCGATATGGAACGTGTTACAGAATTGGCAGCGGGAAATCGTATTATCACAACGTCGCTAATCGAAGAACAAGGGATAGATGAGCTTGAAAAAGCAATAGCTGATTTATTCTTTGAAGGAACAATTGATTCTGCAGATGTAACATATGTTTCTAATGCGAGACATATTGGATTATTAACACAAGCAGGAAAAACAATTGGAGATGCAATTGAGGCGATAGAAAATGGTGTTCCAATTGATATGGTGCAAATTGATTTAACAAGAACGTGGGAAATACTTGGTGAAATTACTGGTGATACCGTTCATGAAAGCCTAATTGACCAGTTGTTCTCTCAATTTTGTTTAGGAAAATAATATAGTGATGTTTCAGAAAGATAGAGATTATTAGGAGGAATAAACAATGGGATACAATGCCGGTTCATACGATGTCATAGTAATCGGTGCAGGTCATGCAGGATGTGAAGCTGGTCTTGCGGCAGCACGAATGGGCTCTAAAACATTAATGTTAACGATTAATTTAGATATGGTAGCGTTTATGCCATGTAACCCTTCTGTTGGTGGACCAGCAAAAGGGATTGTTGTTCGTGAAATTGATGCATTAGGCGGAGAAATGGGACGTAACATTGATAAAACGCATATTC
Organism: Bacillus sp. AFS059628; assembly: GCF_002571225.1. GTDB lineage: Bacteria > Bacillota > Bacilli > Bacillales > Bacillaceae_G > Bacillus_A. Next base: position 13,270 of record NZ_NVEC01000027.1, read on the forward strand.
AAATGCGTATGTTAAATACGGGTAAAGGACCAGCTGTACGCGCACTTCGAGCGCAAGCAGATAAATTCTCTTACCAGCATGAATTAAAGAAAACAATTGAAGAAACACCAAACTTAACGTTGTTCCAAGGAATGGTAGAGCGTTTAATCGTTGAAGATGGCGAATGTAAAGGGGTAATTACGCAAGCTGGCGCTGAATATACGGCAAAAACAGTGGTAATTACGACTGGTACGTTTTTACGCGGCGAGATTATTATGGGAGAGTTAAAATATTCGAGCGGTCCGAATAATCAACAACCATCTATTACTTTATCGGAACATTTAGAGGAGCTTGGATTTGATCTTGTTAGATTTAAAACAGGTACACCTCCGCGTGTAAATAGTAATACGATTGATTATAGTAAAACAGAAATTCAGCCAGGTGATGATAAACCAAGATCTTTCTCTTTTGAAACGACAAAATTTATTATGGATCAAATTCCATGTTGGTTAACGTATACAAGTACGGAAACACATCGTTTAATAGATGAAAACTTACATCGCTCAGCTATGTATTCGGGTATGATTAAGGGAACGGGGCCTAGATATTGTCCGTCAATTGAAGACAAGGTAGTAAGGTTTAATGATAAACCACGTCATCAAATTTTCTTAGAGCCAGAAGGACGTAATACACAAGAAGTATACGTACAAGGTTTGTCTACAAGCTTACCAGAAGACGTACAGCGTGATATGCTTAGAACAATCCCTGGTCTAGAAAATGTTGAAATGATGCGTACAGGTTATGCAATTGAATATGATGCAATTGTGCCAACGCAACTATGGCCAACACTTGAAACGAAAAAAATTAAAAACTTATATACAGCAGGACAAATTAACGGAACTTCTGGTTACGAAGAGGCGGCAGGACAAGGGCTTATGGCCGGAATTAATGCAGCATGTCGTTCTTTAGGTAAAAAAGAGGTTATTTTAGGTCGTGAAGATGCTTATATCGGTGTTTTAATTGATGATCTTGTAACGAAAGGAACGAATGAACCGTATCGTTTACTAACATCTCGTGCAGAATATCGCCTATTATTACGCCACGATAATGCGGATCTTCGTTTAACTGAAATTGGTCATGAAATTGGATTAATTAAGGAAGATCGCTATGAGCGATTTACAAATAAAAAATTACAAATTGAACAAGAAAAAGAACGTTTAAGCAGCATTATTATTAAACCACGTCCTGAAGTTCAAGAATTAATTCGCAGTATTGGTGGAAGTGAATTAAAAGATGGCATACGTGCAAGTGACTTATTACGTCGTCCGGAGATGACATATGAGCATATTCATCTTTTAGTACCAAGTGAAGTAGAATTAAGTGATGAAGTTACAGAACAAGTTGAAATTCAGATTAAGTACGAAGGATATATTGAAAAATCTTTACAACAAGTAGAGCGTATGAAGAAAATGGAAAACAAAAAAATCCCTGTGGATATTGATTATGATGCAATTTCAAGTCTTGCCTCTGAAGCTAGACAGAAATTGAAAGATGTTCGTCCACTATCAATGGGGCAAGCTTCACGTATCTCTGGTGTAAACCCAGCGGATATTTCCATTTTACTTGTGTATATCGAACAAGGAAAAATTGCACGAGTATCGAACCAATAAATAGTAAGGAGATATTGTTAGATGAACATAGAACAATTTCAATCTATGCTAGAAGAGAAGGGTATCACCCTCTCTTCTAGACAGTTAGAGCAGTTCGAAATCTACTTCGAAACATTAGTAGAGTGGAATGAAAAGATGAACTTAACGGCTATTACGGAGAAAGAGGAAGTATATTTAAAACACTTTTTTGATTCCATTACAGCTGCTTTTTACTATGATTTTTCAAAACCATTCTCAATTTGTGATGTTGGTGCAGGAGCTGGATTCCCAAGTATTCCTTTAAAAATCTGTTTCCCGCACTTAAAGGTTACAATTGTAGACTCATTGCAAAAACGTATTAATTTCTTAAATCATTTAGCACAAAAGTTGGAATTAAGCGATGTTGCATTTTGTCACGATCGTGCTGAAACATTTGGTAAAAAAGAAGGTGTACGTGAATCGTACGATATTGTAATGGCACGTGCAGTTGCACGTCTTTCAGTATTAAGCGAGCTATGTTTACCACTTGTAAAAGTTGGGGGAACATTTATTGCAATGAAAGGTGCCGCAGCAAACGAAGAAATTGAAAATGGCAAGTATGCTTTAGAGGTGCTAGGCGGGGATTTAAAAGAAATGTCTACGTTCCAATTACCGTTTGAAGAAAGTGAACGTAATATTTTATTAATCGAGAAAAAACGCAAGACACCAAAGAAATATCCACGCAAACCGGGAACACCCAATAAATTACCTATTGAAAAATAAATCTTATTAGACGTAAGATTAAATTATATAAATGAAAACGTAAATGTTTCATAGGAAACATTTTATGGAGAATAGTCAATAGGCCTAAAAGGTGGTGGAATATGTATGAAAAATACGTTTTCTCGTTTATTTGGCTTTGGAGATAAAGAGAGCGAATTCGAATTACAAGACGAAAGCCATGAAGAAATAGATAAAAAGGTATATGAAGAAATACAAGAAATTCCGATAGTAAATATTACTCCTAACCGTTATCAACCACGAACAGTTTTTGATGATGCGCGTATTGAGGAACTAGCATTAACGATTCGTACACACGGACTTATTCAGCCAATTGTTGTGAGGCAATATGAGGATGATAAGTATGAAATTATTGCTGGAGAAAGACGTTTCCGTGCGGCAACAAAATTAGGTTGGGAAAAAGTTCCTGCAATTATAAAGAACTTAAATGATACAGAAACAGCATCTGTAGCTTTAATTGAAAACTTGCAACGTGAGGAACTAACAGCAATCGAGGAAGCTGTGGCATATCAAAAGCTAATTGAGTTACATAATTTAACACAAGAAGCATTGGCACAACGACTTGGAAAAGGACAATCCACAATCGCAAATAAGTTGCGATTGTTAAAGTTGCCTGAAGAAATAAAAAGTGCGTTATTAGAAAAAAGCATTACAGAACGCCATGCCCGAGCGCTCATTCCTTTAAAGAATGAGGAATTGCAACTGAAGGTTTTACAGGAAATTGTGGAGAAACAACTGAATGTAAAGCAAACAGAGGAACGAATTGCAAAGTTACTAGAGGAAGCAAAACCGAAGCGTAAGGCAAAGCAAAAAGCAGTAAGTCGAGATACAAGAATTGCCATGAATACAATTAGGCAATCATTACAAATGGTTGCTGACAGTGGTTTGAATGTTAATTCTGAGGAAGAAGAATTTGATGAATACTATCAAATTACAATCCAAATCCCGAAGAAAAAATAATAATGGCGTGTTAGAGACCTGATCCTATTGGATAGGTCTCTTTTACTATATTTTCTTGTTAGAGGAAGAAGGAGTTTACAAATAAATTTTGAAGTTTAATAAGGACGTAAAAGAAAAACTTTTATTTCATGTTACAATAAACATAATTGTTACTAGAATAAGATAGAAAGGTTGAAAGTAGGTGACATCATGGGAAAAATCATTGCTATTGCCAATCAAAAAGGTGGCGTTGGGAAAACAACAACATCTGTCAATTTAGGGGCTGGATTGGCACAAGTAGGTAAAAAGGTCCTTCTTGTAGATATTGATGCTCAAGGAAATGCAACGACTGGTGTGGGAATAGAAAAATCCGAATTAGATCAATGTATTTACAACGTTCTTGTGGAAGATGCAGATGTTCAAGGGGTTATACGGAAAACCGCAACTGAAAACTTAGATGTTCTACCCGCTACAATTCAATTAGCAGGTGCTGAAATTGAATTGGTACCGACTATTTCCCGGGAAGTACGTTTGCAAAGGGCATTACAGCCAGTTCGTGATGAATACGATTATATTATTATCGACTGTCCCCCATCCTTAGGGTTATTAACGATTAATGCATTAACAGCAGCAGATTCTGTTATTATTCCTGTTCAATGCGAATATTACGCATTAGAAGGGTTAAGTCAGCTATTAAATACAGTTCGACTTGTGCAAAAGCACTTAAATAAAAATCTAGCAATCCAAGGTGTATTGCTAACAATGTTGGATGCCCGTACAAATTTAGGGATTCAAGTTATAGATGAAGTGAAAAAATATTTTAGAGACAAAGTATACCGTTCAATTATCCCTCGTAATGTTCGTTTGAGTGAAGCACCAAGTCATGGGAAACCAATTATGCAGTATGACGCTAAATCAAGAGGGGCAGAAGTATATATAGATTTAGCAGAGGAAGTGATTGCAGGTGGCTAAAGGATTAGGAAGAGGAATCAATGTGTTTTTTCCTGATTTAGATGTGAAAGAAGAAGAGACAATTCAGGAGATTGCGATAACTGAATTAAGACCGAATCCATATCAACCACGTAAACACTTTAATAAAGAGGCGATTCAAGAATTATCGGCTTCTATTAAAGAGCATGGCATATTACAACCGTTAATTGCTAGAAAGAGTATTAAAGGATATGAAATTGTCGCAGGTGAAAGAAGGTATCGTGCTGCTAAAGAGGCTGGGCTCGAAAAGGTGCCTGCCGTTGTAAGACAATTAAATGAGCAGCAAATGATGGAGTTTGCATTGCTTGAAAACTTACAACGAGAAGATTTAAATCCAATGGAAGAAGCAATGGCATACCAAATGTTAATGAATGAGCTAAATATAACGCAAGAACAATTAGCAAAACGTCTTGGTAAGAGCAGACCTTACATTGCAAACTATACGCGATTATTAAGCCTCCCTTCTTTTGTGCAAGATATGATTGCAAACGGTCAACTTTCAATGGCTCATGGGAGAACTTTACTTACGATAAAAGATGAAGAACAGTTGAAATCTTTACTGAAACGAATTGAAAAAGAAGGATTAAATGTTCGTCAATTGGAGAAAATTGTTCAGGAGATTAATCAACGCGTTTCACGTGAAACAAAACAAGTGAAAAAAGAGAGAAACATATTTTTCGTAGAACGCGAAACGTTCTTAAGAGAAAAGTTTGGCACAGAGGTAAAAATTAAAGAAACAAAAAAAGAAAAAGGTAAAATCGAAATTGAATTTTTCAATAAAGAAGATTTAAATCGTATTTTAGAATTATTAGCGCAGCAAAACTAAAGAGCAAACCATCTTATTATTTATAGATGGTTTGCTTTTTTTAATACAGACAATTTTTGGTCTGTTTCTTTTATGCTTTGTGCAATTACATCAGCCATTTTCATGACTAAGCTTAATCTTGTATTTTGCAGGACGAAAAACTCCATAAAACCGTTTAGATTTACGATGCCATGAATATGTAAGTCACCAACTGCTGGTAATTTCTTATTCATCGCAGCTCCGGGTTTACTAGGCCCCATTCCGGTAGTGATGGAACCGATACTTTGAGATTTTCCTAAACAGGCATCAACCGCAATTATAAATGAAGTAGGATTATCTTTCTGTATATTCTGAATTTTTTCTTCTAAATTTAGCGCATGTACTGGTTCATCTAGTGTGCCGAACACTTGGAAGTTTGTAATTCCTATTTGTTCTAGTTTCGTACCGACTAATGGCCCGAGTGCATCGCCTGTAGAACGATCTGTTCCGATACAAACGAGAATAATTGGTATATGGTTTTTAATAGGGATATGGGAAAGTAAGAAGTTACTAATTGTCTCGGAGGCTTCTAAATCTTGGTGCATAACGTTTTGAGTTTCTTTTTCGAAAAAAGGTAAGCGAAAACTTCCAATATTCATGAAGCACCCATCCTTTTAATAAATTTTCAAAATATGTTATATGTTGAGTGAAATGGAAAACTATAAGTGCATATGTGATGTGAAACTTAAATGAAGACGGAAATAATAGTACTAGTATATATATATTTGTTCCATTTTATACCTGCATGGAAGTTAATAAATAGAATTAAAGTCATAAAATTTTTTCAGCAATTAGGAGACTTCTGATACAATAAGAAGGATAATTAAAAAGAAATTTTGGCTGGAGAGGTAGAGGTACATGGATTTATTAACGAAGTGGTTTAATGCTACGAAACAGTATTTATTAGATGCTGATCGTTGGGCTCATATTGGAATTGCGTCATTAAAAATATGTATCATTTTAACAATTGGTGCAATTGTAGTGCGAATTGCAAGAGCGGTTGTACGAAATGCGTTTCGTATGGGAAGTCGTTCTCCAATTCAAATTTCAGAACGTCGTACAGTTACAGTAGCGAAGTTACTTGAAAATATTGTGGCATACGTTGTTATGTTCATTATGTTAATTGCGATTTTAGGTGTGTTTAATATTAATGCATCAGGTTTATTAGCCGGTGCTGGGGTAATTGGTTTAGCAGTCGGATTTGGTGCTCAAAGTTTAGTGAAAGATGTTATTACAGGATTATTTATCTTGCTAGAAGATCAATTTTCAGTAGGTGATTATGTAAAAATTGGCCAATTCGAAGGTGTCGTTTTAGAAATTGGACTTCGTACAACGAAAGTGAAAAGTTGGACAGGTGAAATTCATACTTTACCAAACGGAAGTATTATTCAAGTTACGAACTTCTCGGTAAGTAATAGTGTAGCGTTTGTGGATGTATCTATTTCATATGAGGCGGACATTGCAAAAGCAGAGCAAGTCATTGAAGAGTTATTAGAGGAGTTACCTGCAAAGTATGAACAAATGGTAACAACGCCTCAGTTGTTAGGTGTACAAACATTAGCTGCTTCAGAAGTTATACTACGTGTTATTGCTGAAGTAGAGCCAATGCAACATGCAGTTATTGCAAGGGCACTTCGTAAAGAAATTAAAAATCGTCTAGATCTACATGGTATTGAAATTCCATATCCACGTATGGTTTTATATAATCGTGAAGAATTAGTGAGTGGAAAAGCAATTTAGTATGGAGAGGGGTTTGGAGAATGGAGCAAAAGCAGTATAACTTGTATGATGTTGTGGAAATGAAGAAAGCCCACCCATGTGGTGAGAATCGTTGGAAGATTATTCGTATGGGAATGGATATCCGCATTAAGTGCGAGGGATGTGACCATTCAGTAATGATTCCTCGAAGAGAGTTCGATCGTAAGGTGAAAAAAATACTTGTGAAGCACGAAGAATAGAGAGAACGTAACAGTTGCGCTAGGTAGCTGTTACTTTTTTTCGTTTGGAGGAAACTTGTCATTTTTTTCGTTACTATCTATAATGATGAAAGATTGAGACATAGGAGTGAAAAATATGGGATTAACGGCTGGGATTGTTGGATTACCTAACGTAGGGAAGTCCACTTTATTTAATGCAATTACACAAGCAGGAGCAGAATCTGCAAACTATCCATTCTGTACAATTGATCCAAACGTAGGAATTGTAGAAGTACCAGATGAGCGTTTAAATAAATTAACGGAATTAGTAGAACCGAAAAAAACTGTTCCGACTGTATTTGAGTTTACTGATATTGCAGGTATCGTAAAAGGTGCTAGTAAAGGTGAAGGTTTAGGGAATAAATTCTTATCTCACATTCGCCAAGTAGATGCAATTTGCCAAGTTGTTCGTTGTTTTGAAGACGAAAATATTACGCACGTTTCAGGGAAAGTAGATCCAATCGATGATATTGAAACAATCAACTTAGAGCTAATCTTAGCAGATTTAGAATCTGTTGATAAACGTATCGAACGTGTTGCGAAATTAGCAAGACAAAAAGATAAAGAAGCAGTATATGAGCATGAAATTTTAGTTCGTTTAAAAGAAGCTTTTGAAGAGGGAAAACCGGCTCGTACTGTTGAATTTACAGAAGAGCAAATGAAGATTGTTAAAGGCCTTCATTTACTGACAACGAAAGAAATGTTATATGTAGCAAACGTAAGCGAGGACGATGTAATAGATCCTTCTGAAAACAAATATGTACAAATGGTAAAAGAATTTGCTGCGAATGAAAACTCTCAAGTAATCGTTGTATGTGCAAAAATCGAATCAGAAATCGCCGAGCTAGATGAGGAAGAGAAAAAAGTATTCCTTGAAGAACTAGGTATTGAAGAATCTGGTTTAGATCAATTAATTCGTGCTGCATATGATTTATTAGGACTTGCTACGTACTTCACAGCTGGTGTGCAAGAAGTACGTGCATGGACGTTCAAACAAGGTATGAAAGCACCACAATGCGCTGGTGTAATTCACACAGACTTCGAGCGTGGATTTATTCGTGCGGAAACAGTATCTTACGAAGACTTAATGACAAACGGTTCTATGACAGCTGCAAAAGAAGCTGGTAAGGTTCGTTTAGAAGGAAAAGAGTATATCGTAAAAGACGGAGACGTTATGCATTTCCGTTTCAACGTTTAATTTAATATTTCCTAGGAAAAATAAAGATATGAACTTGGCAAATATATTATGTGTTTGCCAAGTTTTTTATGTATGGGTGAGTTGATTCATCTAACTTACTATGATATAATCTAAACTCGTGAGTAATTACTATAAATTAATTGCTCCTTGCCCATTATGGGCCGTTTAGACCAAAAGGAGGTGAAAGTGTAATGAGAAAGTACGAAATTATGTACATCATTCGTCCTGGCGTTGAAGAAGAAGCTCAAAAAGCTTTAGTTGAACGTTTTGCAGGTGTTTTAACAAACAATGGTGCAGAAATCATTAACACGAAAGAGTGGGGTAAGCGTCGTTTAGCTTACGAAATCAACGACTTACGTGAAGGTTTCTACATGATCTTAAACGTGAAATCTAACGCAGAAGCGATTAATGAATTCGACCGTTTAGCTAAGATCAACGAAGACATCCTTCGTCATATCGTTGTTAAAGAAGAAGAAAAATAATTGATATATAAGGGAGAGTGGTTCGATTGATGAATCGTGTTATCCTCGTTGGTCGTTTAACTAAGGACCCTGACTTACGTTACACGCCCAATGGTGTTGCAGTAGCTACTTTTACGTTAGCTGTGAATCGCGCATTTGCGAATCAACAAGGTGAGCGTGAAGCTGACTTTATTAATTGTGTAATATGGCGTAAACAAGCAGAAAACGTAGCAAATTATTTGAAAAAAGGTAGCTTAGCAGGCGTAGATGGGCGTCTTCAAACTCGTAATTACGAGGGACAAGATGGTAAACGTGTATATGTAACAGAAGTTCTTGCGGAAAGCGTACAATTTTTAGAGCCGCGTAATGGCGGTGGGGAGCAACGTGGTTCATTTAATCAGCAACCATCAGGAGCTGGTTTCGGTAACCAAAGCTCTAACCCATTTGGTCAATCTAGTAATTCAGGCAACCAAGGTAACCAAGGAAACTCTGGATTTACAAAGAATGACGATCCATTTTCAAATGTAGGTCAACCGATCGACATTTCTGACGACGATTTACCGTTCTAATACAGTAAATTTGTTAGTTTTAACAAAGAATGGAGGGAAATAGACATGGCAGGACGCAAAGGTGGACGTGCGAAACGTCGTAAGGTGTGTTTCTTCACAGCTAACGGCATCACTCGCATCGATTATAAAGATGTTGATTTATTAAAACGTTTCGTTTCTGAGCGTGGTAAAATTTTACCTCGTCGTGTAACAGGAACAAGCGCAAAATACCAACGCAAACTTACAGTTGCAATTAAACGTGCTCGTCAAATGGCACTTTTACCATATGTTGGTGAATAATAGCGTATGAAATGCACAGTAGAGTCGGACTCTACTGTGCATTTTGCTATGCTTTTCTTTTTTGAAAGAGAGGTTAGATGATGAGGAATACGAAATTTATTACTGAGGGTGCAGCGTTGTTAGCGATATATGCAATGTTATTGCTTATATCTATGTATGTTCCAATTTTAGGCACAGTTGTAACGTTTGCGTTGCCGTTGCCATTTATATTACTAACGATAAGATATAAACTATCTAAAGCTTTTGTAATTTTTACGGCAGCGCTTTTTATTACTGTTATTGTTAGTCAACCGATGAACCTAGTAAAGACAACTATGTTTGGATTAATAGGTATCGTTTTAGGACATATGTATAAAAAACAAAAGAAGCCAGTAGAAATTTTGATGGCAGGGACGCTTGCTTACTTAATTGGTATTATGCTCATTTATGTTGCGAGTATAAAGTTTTTTAACATAGATTTAATGAAGCAAATGCAAAATATGTTTAATGAAAGTATGGCGCAAAGCGAAAAGATAGTTACTGCTGCGGGCATGCCTATTAGTAAAGAGCAAAAAGATTTGTTAGCGCAATTTAATGATGTGTTACAAACGTTATCCCCAAGTTTACTTGTCATGGTATCGGTATGTTGTTCTTGGATTACAGTGATGATATCCGGTAGTGTTTTAAGAAAGTTAAAACATGACGTTATACATTGGCCTAAGTTTAAAGATATCCAATTACCAAAGAGTATTGTTTGGTATTACGTTATATTTATTTTGCTATCAACTTTTATAAAAGTAGAACCGACATCATATTTACATATGGTATTTTCTAACCTATATGTCATATTTGCGTTACTACTAGTACTGCAAGGTCTGACATTTATCGCTTTTCTAGCGCATAGTAAAGGTTTTACGAAAGGGGTTCCTATTATTAGTTTTATCGCTTGCATGTTTATCCCGATGCTGTTTCCTCTTGTGACAATCTTAGGTATAATTGATTTAGGGATTTCATTGCGTTCTAAAATAGGAGGATAAAATAATATTCCTTATACTATTTTAATCTGTATTACTAACTGGAAGGTGAGTTAGTTTTACTTTATAGGAGTTGTATACATGCCTGAATTTTATAAGAAACAGTGGTTTTTATATCCTGTTTACGTATTGGCATTTTTTGTGTTTGTGCTCATTTCAATCCTCTGTTATTTTCATTTAATAATGGGGATAGTCTCCTTCTTTATTTTTTGTATCGTCCTTTTTCTTGTTGTACGATTTGAACTAACCTTTCAAAAGAATTTCGAGAAACATACGACAGATATGATTACAAGGGTAAAGAAAGTGAGTAATGAAGCATTTAACCAGATGCCGATTGGTATTTTGTTATACAATAAGGATTATGGGATTGATTGGGCGAATCCTTATTTATCTTCGTGTCTCGGGCAGCATGCATTAGCTGGATGGCACCTTTATGATGTATCAGAAACGTTACTTCTTTTTATTAAGGGAGAAACTTCCGATGATATAGTCTCTTTAAATAATCGAAAGTTTCGTGTCTTTGTAAGGAAAGAAGAAAAGTTAATTTATTTCTTTGATGTAACGGAACAAACAGAGATTGAAAAGATGTACGAGGATCAACGTACTGTTTTGGCCGTCATTTATTTAGATAATTATGATGAAGTTACACAAGGATTAGATGATCAATTACGTACGAATATAACAAGTCTTGTAACATCAAGACTAAATGAATGGGCCGTTAAGTATGGAGCATATTTAAAACGTGCATCTTCAGAAAGATTCTTCGTTGTGTTAAATGAAAGTATTTTAGCGCAGATGGAGAAAGGGAAATTTAGCATTTTAGATCAAGTGCGTGAAGAGACGTCCAAAAGGAATATACCACTCACCTTAAGTGTAGGTGTCGGTTCAGGTGATTTACCTTTATCAGAGCTTGGAGCGATGGCTCAGTCTGGCTTAGACCTTGCACTTGGCCGCGGTGGAGATCAAGTAGCTATTAAGCAAGCAACAGGTAAAGTTAAGTTTTATGGTGGCAAGACAAATCCGGTAGAAAAACGTACTCGTGTACGTGCTAGAGTTATTTCGCACGCATTAAAAGATTTAGTATTAGAAAGTAGTAACGTCATTATAATGGGGCATAGGGCTCCTGATATGGACGCAATTGGCGCTGCGATTGGTATTTTAAAGGTAGCGCAATTAAATGAGCGCAAAGGATATATTGTGCTAGATGAAAATGATTCTGATAAGGGAATTAAGCGTTTAATGGATAAAGTGAAACAAAACGAAGAGTTGTGGTCTCACTTTATTACACCAGAACAAGCGATGGAATTTGCAAATGATGATTCATTACTTGTTGTTGTTGATACGCATAAACCTTCAATGGTGATGGAAGAAAAGCTGTTACGCAAGATTGAAAATGTAGTTGTTATTGACCATCATCGCCGAGGAGAAGATTTTATTGAAGATCCATTGCTTGTTTACATGGAACCTTACGCTTCTTCCACGGCAGAGCTTGTTACAGAATTACTTGAATACCAACCGAAAAATTTAAAAATGACAATGCTAGAAGCAACGGCATTGTTAGCAGGTATTATTGTTGATACAAAAAGCTTTACATTCCGTACGGGTGCTCGTACGTTTGATGCCGCTTCTTATTTACGTTCTCATGGTGCAGATACCGTACTTGTACAAGAGCTTTTAAAAGAAGATATGGATCAGTATTTACGGGTTGCAAAAGCTATTAAAAATGCGTACATTTATACAAATGGAATTGCGATTGCAAAAGTTGATAGTGATGATTACTACGATCAAGTGCTTATTGCACAATCAGCGGACACATTATTAACAATGACAGGAATTACTGCATCATTTGTTATTGCAAAACGTGGTGAGAATTTCATTGGAATTAGCGGCAGGTCTTTAGGTGAAGTGAATGTGCAGCTAATTATGGAAAACTTAGGTGGTGGTGGGCATTTAACGAATGCAGCCACACAAATGAAAAATGTTACAGTAGATGAAGCTGAGGAGAAGCTTCGATTTGTTATTGATGACTATTTACAGGGAGGCACACAATCATGAAAGTAATTTTTCTAAAAGACGTAAAAGGTAAAGGGAAAAAAGGAGAAGTAAAAAACGTACCAGATGGTTATGCAAATAACTTCTTACTAAAACAAGGATTAGCTGCTGAAGCGACAAATAGCAGTATGAAAACTTTAGAAGCTCAAAAGCGCAAAGAAGAAAAAGATGCAGCAGCAGAGCTTGAAAATGCAAAACAATTAAAAGAAACGTTAGAGAAACTAACTGTAGAATTAAAGGCTAAATCTGGAGAAGGTGGCCGTCTATTCGGTTCAATCACAAGTAAACAAATCGTAGATGCAATGCAAAAATCACACAAAATTAAACTTGATAAGCGTAAATTTGAAATGGATGATGCAATTCGTGCATTAGGCTATACAAATGTTACTGTGAAATTGCATCCGCAAGTAACAGCAACAGTAAAAGTTCATGTTAGTGAACAATAAAACTAAGTTAAGCAAGGAGGATTGCGTATGAGTGATGTAATGGCTGATCGTACCCCTCCGCATAATATAGAAGCTGAGCAGGCAGTCTTAGGTGCTATATTGATTGATCAGGATGCATTAACGTCAGCATCGGAACTATTGGTACCTGACTCATTTTATCGAACGAAACACCAAAAGATTTTCGAAGTCATGCTTGGTTTATCTGATAAGGGGGAGCCGATCGACTTAGTAATGATGACGTCAGCGATGGCTGATCAAGGGTTACTTGAAGAAGTTGGTGGTGTTTCTTACTTAGCAGAATTAGCAGAAGTTGTTCCAACTGCTGCTAACGTAGAGTATTATGCACGAATCATCGCTGAAAAAGCGCTGTTACGTCGTTTAATTCGAACAGCGACTCATATTGTGTCTGATGGATATGAGAGGGAAGATGATGTGGATGGCCTATTAAATGAGGCTGAGAAAAAAATATTAGAAGTATCACATCAAACAAATGCTAAGGCATTCCAAAATATTAAAGACGTTCTTGTAGATGCCTACGATAAAATCGAACTTTTGCATAACCAAAAAGGTGAAGTTACCGGGATACCAACTGGATTTACTGAATTAGATAAGATGACGGCAGGGTTCCAACGAAATGATTTAATCATCGTAGCAGCACGTCCATCAGTAGGGAAAACGGCATTTTCATTAAATATCGCACAAAACGTAGCGACGAAAACGGATGAAAATGTAGCGATTTTTAGTCTAGAGATGGGTGCCGATCAGTTAGTTATGCGTATGCTTTGTGCAGAAGGGAATATCGATGCACAAAGACTTCGTACAGGATCATTAACTTCTGATGATTGGGCGAAATTAACGATGGCGATGGGGAGCCTTTCTAATGCCGGTATTTATATTGATGATACGCCTGGAATTAAGGTGAATGAGATTCGAGCAAAATGTCGTAGATTAAAACAAGAACAGGGTCTTGGTATGATCTTGATTGACTACTTACAGCTTATTCAAGGAAGTGGGAAATCAGGAGAGAACCGTCAGCAGGAAGTATCTGAGATTTCTCGTACACTAAAAGGGATTGCACGTGAATTGCAAGTGCCTGTTATTGCCTTGTCGCAGTTATCTCGTGGTGTAGAATCTCGTCAAGATAAACGTCCGATGATGTCTGATATTCGTGAATCGGGAAGTATTGAGCAGGATGCTGATATTGTAGCCTTCTTATATCGTGAAGATTACTATGACCGAGAAACGGAAAACAAAAATACGATTGAAATTATTATTGCGAAGCAGCGTAACGGTCCAGTAGGCTCAGTAGAGCTTGCATTCGTTAAGGAGTTCAATAAGTTCGTTAACTTAGAACGTCGCTTCGAAGATGGACATGCGCCGCCGGCATAAAGATAGTATAAAAAAGAAACACATTTCTTATAATAAGATGTGTTTCTTTTTTTTTTATATAAAAGATAAGGCTTTCATAATGTAAAAATATAATTCTTACGAACGAAAAAGTTTTTTTATAAAAAAATGTTCGCTTTTTGGTTGACTTCTTTTTCCGTTTTGGTACAATTATATTGTTTGAATAGATCGTTTGAAAATTGCGGAGGTGCTTTAATAATGTCTTCAGTAGTAGTTGTAGGAACACAATGGGGCGACGAAGGAAAAGGTAAAATCACTGATTTTCTTTCTGAGCATGCGGAAGTAGTTGCAAGATATCAAGGTGGAAATAACGCAGGACATACAATTGTATTCGGCGGGGTTAAATATAAATTACACTTAATTCCATCTGGTATTTTCTATAAAGAAAAAATTTGTGTAATCGGAAACGGCTTAGTAGTAGATCCGAAAGCGTTACTTGAAGAGTTAAAATACTTACACGATCGTGGTGTAAGTACTGATAATTTACGCGTAAGTAACCGTGCGCACGTTATTTTACCTTATCACTTAAAACAAGATGAGTTAGAAGAAGCAAGTAAAGGTGATGACAAAATCGGTACAACGAAAAAAGGTATCGGTCCTGCATATATGGACAAAGCTGCTCGTATCGGTATCCGTATGGCTGATCTTTTAGACCGTGAAGCATTTAAAGAGAAGCTTGAGCGCAATTTAGCACAAAAAAATCGTTTGTTTGAAAAAATGTATGATACAGAAGGTTTCAGTGTAGAAGAAATTTTCGAAGAGTACTTCGAGTATGGACAACAAATCGCACAATATGTGTGTGATACGTCTGTTGTATTAAATGATGCATTAGATAACAATCACCGTGTATTATTTGAAGGTGCACAAGGTGTTATGCTTGATATCGACCATGGTACGTACCCATTCGTTACATCTTCTAACCCGATTGCTGGTGGTGTAACAGTTGGAACTGGAGTTGGCCCTGCGAAAGTTACTCGCGTTGTAGGTGTATGTAAAGCATATACAAGCCGTGTTGGTGATGGTCCATTCCCTACTGAGCTTCATGATGAAATTGGTCATCAAATTCGTGAAGTTGGTCGTGAGTATGGAACGACAACTGGTCGTCCACGCCGCGTAGGTTGGTTCGATAGCGTTGTTGTAAGACATGCACGTCGTGTTAGTGGTTTAACAGATTTATCATTAAACTCTATCGACGTTCTAACTGGTATTCCAACTCTTAAAATTTGTGTCGCTTACAAATGCGATGGCGAAGTTATCGATGAAGTTCCAGCAAACTTAAACATTTTAGCGAAATGTGAGCCTGTATACGAAGAGCTTCCAGGTTGGACAGAAGATATTACTGGTGTAAGATCATTAGACGAGCTTCCTGAAAATGCACGAAAATACGTAGAACGTGTTTCTGAATTAACAGGAATTCAATTATCTATGTTCTCAGTTGGACCAGATCGTAACCAAACAAATATCGTTCGTAACGTATACGAAGCTTAATTGATATTTTTGAGAAAAAACTCATGTCCGCATGAGTTTTTTCTTATCTTTTATAAAAAAATAAAAAAAGGTATTGCAAAAGATAAAGAAAACATGTTATGATACATCTTGTCGTCACGAAAATATGACGTTGGTGAGTATGAGCCATTAGCTCAGTTGGTAGAGCATCTGACTTTTAATCAGAGGGTCGAAGGTTCGAGTCCTTCATGGCTCACCATTTTATTTTTCGTGGCCCGTTGGTCAAGTGGTTAAGACACCGCCCTTTCACGGCGGTAACACGGGTTCGAATCCCGTACGGGTCATGTTTTTTTATGTTCATTTTTGGTCCCGTGGTGTAGTGGTTAACATGCCTGCCTGTCACGCAGGAGATCGCCGGTTCGACCCCGGTCGGGACCGCCACTTTTGTTTATACCACCATTAGTGGTTTTATATATAGTTTTGGCTCGGTAGCTCAGTCGGTAGAGCAGAGGACTGAAAATCCTCGTGTCGGCGGTTCGATTCCGTCCCGAGCCACTCTCAGGATATTAAGTGGGCCCACTTAATATCCTTTTTATTTGTGTAATTTTACAAAATGGAGTAGTTATTTTAAAATAGAATGAGGAGCCTCTAGCAGTTGAAGCTAGAGGTTTTTCTATAGATCGTATAGGATTCCGTGTAAATGTGGATCATACATGAGTCTGTGAGAATAGAGGAAAAAGTACTTAAGCAAAAGATGCGGTCATATAGGGACATACTATGTAGACATCAATGTGTTTAAGGATATTGACCATATTTTTACCCCACTATTTACTGGGCAGTAAGCCCCCGCCTTAAATTTCAGCAAAAGCAAAGAAGTTAGGTGGGGAGCGGGCTGCCCGTAAAAGCCCAATTGGTGAGGGCTAATAATCAGTGGGTGATGAAGAAAACACCCACCAATTAAAGTTTCACTTTATAAGGAGGAAATAGACGATGATGGGAAAGAAAATTTTAGTAGTTGATGATGAAAAGCCGATTGCGGATATTTTGAAGTTCAACCTAGAAAAAGAAGGTTTTGAAATTGTAATGGCGCATGATGGTGATGAAGCGATTGAAAAAGCGACTGAAGAACAGCCAGATATGGTTTTATTAGATATTATGCTACCAGGTAAGGATGGCTTAGAGGTTTGCCGTGAAATACGTAAAAGCTCAGAAATGCCGATTATTATGCTTACAGCGAAGGACTCTGAAATCGATAAAGTATTAGGACTTGAGCTTGGAGCAGATGATTATGTAACAAAGCCATTTAGTACGAGGGAATTACTTGCTCGCGTGAAGGCGAATTTACGTCGCCATCAACAAGGTGGTGCTGCAGAAAAAGAAGAAAATACGGAAATGGTTATTGGCCCAATTGTTATCAACCCGAATGCATATAGTGTAACGAAGCGTGAAGAAAATATTGAACTTACACATCGTGAATTTGAGCTACTACATTATTTAGCAAAACATTTAGGACAAGTTATGACGCGCGAACATTTATTGCAAACAGTTTGGGGTTATGACTACTTTGGAGATGTACGTACAGTGGATGTAACAGTTCGTCGTTTACGTGAAAAAATTGAAGATAATCCAAGTCATCCTACATTAATAGTCACTAGACGTGGAGTAGGGTATTACTTGCGTGACCCAGAGCAGGAATAGTATATGAAGAAAGTCGGTTTTTTTCAATCTATTCATTTAAAATTTGTACTCATATATATGCTATTAATATTGATAGCTATGCAGGTTATTGGGGTATATTTCGTTAGAGAATTAGAAAAGAGTCTTGTACAAGGATTTAGAGATTCTTTAACGCAGCAAACGAATTTATTATCATATAACTTGAAACAAGAGTTTAAAAAAAGTCATACAAAAGCAGAAACAGAATCAACAGATGAAACGATTAAAACTTCAATTCGAAAATTTGCCTCTGATCGAAAGAAAGATATCCAAGAGGTAAGTGTATTTGATTCGAATAGAAAGTTACTTGCTATTTCAGATGAGTCAAAGCAAAACAAGGTAAATAGAACATCAACTGATATAGCTGTTCAGCGGGTATTGGTACAAAAAAAGCCAGAAGTGAAAATTGAGAAGGATGGTCGTACAGGTCATCGCGTACAAGTTATGCTTACTCCTATTCTAGATGATAACGGCAAGGATGCACTTGGTGTTATTTATATTGTTGCATCTATGGAAGATGTCTATAAACAGATGAAGGATATTAATCAAATTTTTGCGACTGGAACTGTTATTGCATTACTCGTAACAGCTGTACTTGGAATTTTGTTAGCTCAAACGATTACGAGACCAATCTCAGATATGCGAAGACAAGCGATTGAAATGGCAAAAGGAAACTATTCAAGAAAAGTAAAAGTGCATAGCCATGATGAAATTGGACAATTAGCATTATCTTTCAATAATTTATCAAAAAAATTACAACAAGCTCGTTCTTCAACGGAAAGTGAAAGACGTAAATTATCATCCGTTTTATCACATATGACAGATGGGGTAATTGCTACCGACCGAAAAGGAGACATTATTTTATTAAATGATCCTGCGGAAAAGATGCTAAATGTTTCTCGTGAAACGGCACTTGATCAATCTGTTTTAGAAGTATTAGGGATACAGGAAGAATTTACGCTCGATCATTTATACGAAGAGCCTGATTCCGTTTTATTAGATTTTAGTACGAGAAATGAGCCATATATTTTACGTGCTAGTTTCTCTGTTATTCAAAAAGAGACAGGGAAAGCAAATGGTTTAATAGCCGTATTATATGACGTAACTGAACAAGAGCGTATAGAGAGGGAACGCCGCGAGTTTGTGGCAAACGTTTCCCATGAATTAAGAACGCCATTAACGACGATGCGCAGTTACTTAGAGGCTCTTACGGACGGCGCGTGGCAAGATCCGAATATTGCACCGCAATTTTTAACAGTTACACAAGAAGAAACAGAAAGAATGATTAGACTTGTAAATGCGTTATTGCAACTTTCTAAGCTTGATAGTACAGAGCATCGTTTAATGAAAGAATGGGTCGACTTTACTGACTTCTTTAATAACATTATTGATCGTTTTGAAATGTCTAAAGAGCAAAACGTAAGTTTCAAACGATCTTTCTCTAAGAAATCCCGATTTATTGATATGGATACGGATAAAATTACACAAGTATTGTATAACATTATTTCGAATGCATTAAAGTATTCACCAGAAGGTGGAACAGTAACATATCGCTTACGTGATCGTGGTGAGTTATTAGAGATTAGTGTAAGCGACCAAGGAATGGGTATTCCGAAAGAGAATGTTGATAAAATCTTTGAACGTTTTTACCGCGTAGATAAAGCACGTTCAAGACAAATGGGTGGTACAGGACTTGGATTAGCAATTGCGAAAGAAATGATTGAGGCACATGGTGGCTCGATTTGGGCGAAGAGTGAGGAAGGAAAAGGGACAACTATTTATTTCAC
This sequence comes from Bacillus sp. AFS059628, assembly GCF_002571225.1. Taxonomy (GTDB): domain Bacteria; phylum Bacillota; class Bacilli; order Bacillales; family Bacillaceae_G; genus Bacillus_A. The sequence continues at coordinate 32,801 of NZ_NVEC01000027.1, forward strand.
ATTACCAATGGCAGCGGATGAAGAGGACGATTGGGAATGAGTATGGAAAATGTTAAAACGATCGTTTTAATTAATTTAGTTGTAATTAGCCTATTTCTTACTTTTAACTTATGGACGTATGTGCCAGATTCCACGTCTATGCAAAACGCAAAATTTGTGCAAGGTAATGAAGGAACTACTCAAACTAAAATCGGTGATGTTGTCCGCCCTACTTCTATCATTGTCCACAAAGATAAAAATCATTACGGGAGCAAAAGAGAGGGAGATATAGAATCAATCTATAAACCTTTGGAAGCAGGGGAATTATATGATTTCAAAGAGATATCGATTGCTAAAGCTGATTTCCTTTCTTATGTGCATGGTGAAGGGAAAATTGAACTTGTTTTTCCTACCAACATCCCATTTGATGCAGTTAAATCTATGTTTAATATGAAAGAAAAAAGTATAAATAAGCCTAAATATTTTAATCGAATTATTCTTGATCCTTCTAGAAGTAGGGATCAAGAAATTAAAATTAATTTTGTTTCTGATGGTGATAACTCTAGAATATATGAAGCAAAATTAAGTGGTTTGTATTTAAAAGATATTGTAAATGCACAAAATCAATTTATAGTATCGGCAAAACCTTATTTTGACTATCAAATTAATGATATGAAAAAGTTATTTTTACCAGATGGAACGACAGAATTAAGTAATATAACATATATTTCATCTAATTTAGCGGTTGATACATTTAAGAATGCTCTTTTTAGTGACCCGCGTTATTTAAGTCCTATTACCGAGAAATCGAAAGAAACATTTACAGACGGTATTAGGTCTATGGAGATTGAAAACGATCATCATATGCTAAAGTATAAAAATTCTTCTGTTTCAAGTGAGAAAACGACAGATAATTTAATGCTTTTACAAAAAAGCTTTGATTTTGTAAATGGTCACAGTGGGAGCTTGGATTCATATCGTTTGGACTATATGAATAAAGGACAGACGGTATTTCGTCTACATGAAGATGGATATTCCGTATTCAATACAGATGGATTAGCTGAATTGAGACAAGTATGGGGATCAGAAGAAGTAATGGAATATGAAAGACCGTTGTTGTCTTTAAATACGAAAGGTATAGAGCAAAAGGTCACTCTTCCATCAGGTCACGTTGTAATAGCATCCTTAGAAAATAATCCCGCAGTAGATAAACGATTCATTAAAGACATTGGTATTGGATACAAATTATCACTAGATGGGCAAGTAGCTCGACTACAGCCAATTTGGTATGTAAAGTTTGTTGAAGATGAAGCTGGCAAACAAAAAATATATGAGTGGAGTGAGGGAGGACTAAATGGATTGGGATCGGATTAAAACCATATTTATTGTGACCTTTTTTGTTTTGGACCTCTTTCTCATTTTTCAATTCATTCAAAAGCAAGATAGTAATCAATTGGAGCTTATTGCAGAAACAAAGATAGATCAAGAATTAAAAGCGAACAAAATTACGATGGGTAATTTCCCTAAAGAACCAAAAAAAGAGTCATTTATTAGGGCGGAAAACAAGGCATTTAAAGAAGAAGATGTACAGTCTTTAAAAAATCAAACAGCCCATATACAAAATATGTACAAAATAGAAAGTAAGCTAAAAGAGCCCTTTTTGAATACAAAATCATTATCTAAAGATAAGTATAGTGATTTTTTGAAGAACTATGTATTGGATGGGCAAAAGTATGAGTTTGGTGCGATGAAAGACTCTAAAATTTACTTCTTCCAAAAATATAAAGATAAGCCTATTTTTTATAACGATCAGGCGATAATTGTTGTGGAATTAAATGAAAAAAATGAACTTGTGTCGTACACGCAAACGATGCTAACTGATTTAAAAGAAATGGGCGAAAGTGAAAAAACGAAACAGCAAGAAATTATTACTGCCCAAACGGCTTTAGAAAACCTATATTTAAAAAATAAAATTCATGGGAATACACATGTAAAAGAAGCACAAATTGGTTATGCCAACCTTACCGCATCTACTTCTAATAACCAAGTACTCGCTCCAACATGGAATTTAAAAACGGAGCAGAAGCAGGACTTCTTTGTAAATGCAATTGAAGGACAAGTTATGGAATTAGGTGAAAAGGAAAATCAAGTGGTTGATGAACATACTGGAGTGAGAAAGAATGGGGTTGCATTTTAGCGTACTTGCAAGTGGAAGTACAGGGAATATGCTATATGTAGGAACGGATGAAAAGAAATTACTCGTCGATGCAGGTTTAAGTGGTAAAGCAACAGAGGCTTTATTTAAACAGGCAGAACTAAATATAAATGATATATCAGGTATTCTTGTAACACATGAACATAGTGATCATATTAAAGGATTAGGTGTATTGGCACGTAAATATGATTTGCCTATTTATGCAAATGAGAAAACATGGAACGCAATGGAACACTTAATAGGAAATATCCCGACTGAGCAAAAGTTTATTTTCTCAGTTGGGGATGTGAAAACATTTGGTGATATTGAGGTCGAGTCATTTGGGGTGTCTCATGATGCGGCAGAGCCGATGTTCTATGCTTTTCATAACAATAATAGAAAATTAGCCCTTATTACAGATACGGGATACGTGAGTGACCGTATGAAAGGTGTTATTAAGGGAGCTAATGCTTTTGTATTTGAAAGTAATCATGACGTAGAAATGCTTCGTATGGGGCGTTATCCATGGAGTATTAAGCGACGTATTTTAAGTGATGTGGGTCACGTTTGTAATGAGGACGCTGCATTAGCGATGGCAGATGTAATTACAGATGAGACAAAACATATTTATTTAGCACATTTAAGTTTAGATAATAACATGAAAGAACTAGCACGTATGTCAGTATCACAAGTATTAGAGGAAAAGGGATTTGGAGTGGGAGAAGCCTTTGAAATCCACGATACAGATCCAAAAATGCCGACAAAAATTCAATACGTATAATTCTTCATTTTAGTAAACAATAAAGGTGAATATAGTTGTTTTCAGGAAGATAGGTGAACAAATATGTCCTTTATTGATGAAGAAAATTATCGTATGAAACGTGCAAGAAAAAAGAAGCATAAAGGTATTGTTATTTCTAGTATAGCAGGAACAATTGTAGGAGCTTCGTTATTTGCATTTGGAGCTCCTTTGTTTTCAAATGATGCAGGCGCGTTTCCACAAGCAGAAGCAAGTGGAAGTAATATGGCCCAAGCGCAAGGAATTAAACAGATTAGCTTTGTCGATGCTGTTGATCGTGCATCTGAAGCTGTTGTTGGCGTTATTAATATTCAGCGAGATAATTTTTCAGAGGCAGATTCAGAAGCTGGTACAGGATCGGGTGTAATTTATAAAAAGACAGATGGCCAAGCTTACATTGTAACGAATAATCATGTTGTTGCTGGGGCGAATCGTATTGAAGTAAGTTTAAGTGACGGTAAGAAAGTTCCAGGAAAAGTATTAGGCACTGATGTAGTCACAGATTTGGCTGTACTAGAAATAGATGCAAAGTATGTGAAAAAAGTAATTGAAATTGGTGATTCTAATGCTGTTCGTAGAGGAGAACCGGTCATTGCGATTGGAAACCCGCTCGGGCTACAATTTTCTGGAACTGTCACACAAGGCATTATTTCGGCTAATGAACGTATTGTCCCTGTGGATTTAGATCAAGATGGACATTATGATTGGCAAGTAGAAGTATTGCAAACAGACGCAGCAATTAACCCAGGTAATAGTGGTGGTGCGCTTGTAAACGCAGCAGGTCAATTAATTGGTATTAACTCAATGAAAATTGCTGCAAAAGAAGTAGAAGGAATTGGACTAGCCATTCCTGTTAATAGAGCTGTTCCTATTATGAATGAATTAGAGAAGTACGGAAAAGTAAGAAGACCATATGTTGGAATTGAACTTAGATCGTTAAATGAGATTCCGAATTATTATTGGTCAAAAACATTGCATTTACCGGGCAATATAACAGAGGGAGTTTGCATTTTAGATGTGAAAAGTCCTTCGCCAGGTGCAGATGCTGGTTTACGAGAACATGATGTGATTGTAGCAGTAGATGGAAAACCGGTTCGGGATATTATCGGATTCCGTACGGCCTTATATGATAAAAAAATTAATGATAAAATGACTCTTACATTTTATCGTGGTACAAAACGAGCAACAACAACGGTTAAACTAGGCATTCAAAAGTATTAAAAACAGGAGGGCCTACCTCCTGTTTTCTATTGTAGAAAAGTGAGGTGAAGAATATGAATTTACCTTGTTGTTTAGAACATGTTGAATTAGCTTTAGATATTATTGTGGATGAGTGTGAAGTTGCACCGGTTATCAACAATGTGGATAACTCAGAAAAAGAGAAAAAAACATGTGAATTTTGTCAAAATGAGGCGACATATGTTGTATCGAACACAGATTCTCACACAATATGTGGGTAACATTTGTGGATATGTGGATAAGTTATGTGGATAACATGTTTGTAAGGTGGGGAATACGTGTGAATATCTCGATTATTTCAATTGGGAAATTAAAAGAAAAATATTTAAAACAAGGTATAGCAGAATACTTAAAACGATTATCTGCATACGCAAAAGTGGAAGTAATTGAATTACCAGATGAAAAGGCGCCAGAAAATTTAAGTGAAGCAGAAATGTTAATTGTAAAAGAAAAAGAGGGTATACGTATACTGGATAAAATTTCTGATGATACGCACGTCATTGCGTTAGCAATAGAAGGAAAACAAAAATCATCAGAAGAATTTGCAGTAAGCTTAGATCGTCTTGCTACATATGGAAAGAGTAAAGTTGCCTTTGTAATTGGAGGATCACTTGGACTAAGTTCAGAAGTAATGAAGCGTTCAAACGAATCACTTTCTTTTTCAAAGATGACATTACCACACCAATTAATGCGATTAGTATTGCTTGAGCAAGTGTATAGAGCATTTCGTATTAATCGCGGGGAACCGTATCATAAATAGTAATAGTACATTCAAACGGCTACAGATGTGGCCGTTTTCTATATTTCCTAAAATAAGTATGTTTCTATTTCTAAAAAAGTATGCTGTAATATGAAGAGGAAAAAGTATAAGTAGTCATAGAAGTGAGGAGTTAAAGGTGAAGAAGTTTAAGAAATTTTACTTGGAGATTACGAGTGTATGTAATCTTGCGTGCAGCTTTTGTCCGCCGACGGAAAGACAGAAGCAATTCATTTCTGTGGAGGATTTTGCAAAAAGGTTAGACCAAATTAAACCACACACAGACTACATTTATTTGCACGTGAAGGGTGAGCCGTTGCTACATCCAAAAATAGATCAATTGTTAGATTTAAGCCATGAAAAAGGGTTTAAAGTTAATATTACAACGAACGGAACGTTAATTAATAAGAGAAGGCATAGATTGTTAAATAAGCCTGCTTTAAGACAAATGAATTTTTCACTGCATAGTTTTGATGGACACCCAGGTTCACAAGACAAAGAGGGGTATGTAAGAAGTATACTTTCCTTCATTAGAGAGGCGACAAGTCAATCGGATTTAATTGTTTCACTTAGATTATGGAACTTAACGCAGGATAATAAAACAAATGCTGAAATCCAGAAGAATAGAGAGTTATTATCTATCATTGAAAATGAGTTTAATTTATCTTATCAAATTGAAGAGAAGCTTACACCAGGAAAGGGTATAAAAATTGCGGAGCGTGTCTTTATTAATCAAGACTATGAATTCCAGTGGCCAGCATTACATGAAGAAGAGGATGATGGAAGAGGATTCTGTCACGGTCTTCGAAATCAAGCTGGTATTTTAGCGAATGGAACAGTTATTCCTTGTTGTTTAGATGGTGAAGGGATTATTAATCTTGGGAATATTAATAATGATTCATTTTCTAACATTATAGAAGGCGAAAGAGCTACAAACATTGTCGATGGATTTTCGAGAAGAGTTGCAGTCGAAGAGCTATGCAGAAAATGTGGATACCGTAAAAGATTTGGAAAGTAAATATGAAATAAGCCCTCATAAAGCGAGGGCTTATTTTTTATCCCGCATTAACGGGCAGTAAGATCCCCACCTCAAAATTCAGCGGAAGCAAAGAAGTTAGGTAGGAAATCAACTGCCCGTAAAAGCCCGATTGGTTCAACTAATAATCAGTGGGGGATGGACACCCCCCACTGATTAAAGTTTCACTTTATTCTTGATAAGAGCTCTCTAATTCATCAATTAAGGAACCAACGTAAGAAACAGCTCTGCGGATTGCGTCTGGTTTTGACATATCGACTCCGGCATGTTTCATTAATTCAAGTGGTTTCATTGTACCACCAGCGCGAAGTACATCTAACCAGCGATTAACGGCAGGTTGTCCTTCTTCTTTAATCATTTGAGCTACTGCAGTAGATGCAGTGAGGCCTGCGGAATACGTGTAAGAATATAAGCCCATATAATAATGAGGTTGACGCATCCAAGTTAAGCCAGCACCTTCATCAATTTTTACGGAATCTCCCCAGAATGTTGAAAGTACATTTGCTTTTATTTCAGTTAAAGTTGTAGCTGTAAGTGCTTCTCCTTCTTCTGCTAGGCTGTATACTCTTCTTTGATATTCTCCCTCAAGTAAGTGAGTAACAAAGTTGTGATAATATGTACCAAGTAGTTGCAGGATTACCCATCTGCGCATTCTCTTATCGTCATTCGTCGCTAATAAATGCTGGGCTAATAGTAATTCATTCATTGTAGATGGTGCTTCAACGAAGTACATAGATGGACGTACATTCATAATACGTTGGTTTTTATTTGCTAAATAAAAATGACCAGCATGCCCAAATTCATGAGCTAATGTGAAGCAGCCGCGCATCGTATTTTGCCATGTAATTAAAATGTATGGATGAGAACCATACGGACTTGAACAAAATGCCCCTGTTGATTTCCCTACGTTATCTGCAAGGTCGACCCATCTTTCTTTGAATCCTTTTTCGATAATGGAACTATATTCATCCCCGAGTACTTGTAAAGAGTCTTGAATAAGTTTTCCAGCTTCTTCGTAAGTAATTGTCGGGTTAAATTCGGGATCTAAAGGCGCATGTAAGTCGCAGAACAGCATTTCATCGAGTCCCAATACTTTCTTTTTTAAATCTGCAAAACGGCGCATATGAGGCGCTAATTCTTTATAAATAATATCAAGTTGATTATTATACATTTCAAGAGGAACTTTTTGAGGTTCTAAAAGCATATGAGTAACAGATTCAAATTTGCGTAAGCGAGAAAGTGTCACTTGTTTTTTTACTTCAGTCGTATATGTTGTTGCCACTGTATTCTTGTATCGTTTCAAGGTGGAAACAAATGATGAGTATGCTTTCCTACGTATGTCTGCGCTTGGAGAAAACTCATATTTGCTTTCAAATAATGCAAACGATACAGGAAGTTCATTTCCTTGTTCATCTTGTATGGAGTTAAAATCCATATCGGCTAATTTAGTCATACCGTAAATTTTGTATGGAGAACTATGTACTTCGCCAAGTGCAGCAAGAGCTTCTTCTGTTTCAGGAGAGAGCGTGTGCTGCCTTTTTTGTAGTATGTCTAGTAATGATTTACGGAAAGGTTCCAGTTTGATTTCTTCTGTTAAATATTTTTCAATCGTTCCTTCGTCAAATAAGAGGATTTCATTACGGATAAAGGATAGTGCAGTATGTACTTTCGTCCATAAAGCAGCAATTTTGGAAGAGTTCGCTTGAACAACTGGATTTGTACGGTCAGTAGATTCTTTTAAATTTGCGTAGGAGTATAATTTTGTTAACTTCATTAGAAGCTCTTCTTCTAAAAGTAGGCAATGTAATAAAGTAGTAGGGCTAGTGTGTAATTGTCCTTTAAACACATCAAGTTTTTTTATATCTTCTGTTAATACACGTAATGCAGTTTCCCACTCTTTATCAGATTCGTATAAATCAGAGAGGTCCCATGTTAGCTCAGCAGGGACTTCCGCGCGAATATGGCGTTTCTCAATGGTATTTTTCATTTGTTATAACCCCCTTAGTATAAGTATCTAAAAATATAATACTAGAAAATTCAGTAAAATGAAAATATTTTACATTTCTATATAGGAAAAAGAACAAGCATAAAAATGCTTGTCCTTCGAGTTACATTTAAAAATTAATATACTTTATCACCGTTGAAAATAGAGTTTTTCACGACTACATAATCTACAGTACGAATTGAGTCTAATTTTGTTCCACCAGCATAAGAGATAGAAGATTGAAGATCTTGTTCCATTTCGATTAAAGTGTCTTCTAAAGAACCTTTATGCTCAACGAACATTTTCTTACCTTCAACGTTTTTCTTTTCGCCTTTTTGGAATTCAGAAGCTGAACCAAAATACTCTTTATAAAGTTTGCCGTCTTTTTCGATTGTTTCCCCTGGAGACTCTTCATGACCAGCGAATAGAGAACCGATCATAACCATAGTCGCCCCAAATCGAATAGATTTAGCTACGTCACCGTGTGTACGAATACCACCGTCAGCGATAATTGGCTTACTTGCAGCTTTTGCACACCAGCGAAGTGCAGCTAGTTGCCAACCGCCAGTTCCAAAGCCTGTTTTAATTTTAGTAATACAAACTTTACCAGGTCCAATGCCAACTTTTGTTGCGTCAGCACCAGCGTTTTCTAATTCTCTTACCGCTTCTGGCGTTCCAACGTTTCCAGCGATAACGAAGCTTTCTGGTAAATGCTTTTTAATATGTTGAATCATGTTGATCACAGCATTAGAATGTCCATGCGCGATATCAATCGTGATGTATTCAGGTGTAAGTTGTTCAGCAGCTAATTGCTGTACGAATTCATATTCGTCTTCTTTTACACCAACGCTAATAGAAGCGATTAAACCACGTGATTGCATATCTCTAATGAATGAGATTCGTTTCTCTGGTTGGAAACGATGCATGATATAGAAATAATTGTTTTCAGCTAAGTAAGTTGCGATTCTTTCATCAATAATCGTTTGCATATTTGCAGGTACGACAGGTAATTTAAATTTATGTTTACCTAAAGTGACAGTTGTATCACATTCAGAGCGGCTGTTCACAATACATTTTGCAGGAATTAATTGAATATCTTCATAGTCGAATACGTTTTCCATCATTTACACCCCTAAAATACGAATATTTTATTTTTATTAATCAAAAATGTTCGTCCATATGATAATTTACATTATTTTCATTAAGAAGTCAAAGGATTTCTTAACATTTTTTAAAAAAGTAGATTTTATATCTAAAAAATAACGTTAAAAACGAACCTAAAACGTTTTTTTATTAGTATTGTTCGTCTATAAAAAATACGGAAAATAAAGATAATTACACAAAGTTGTATGTATTCTTTTTATTTTTGGGAGTAGATGTAGGAACTTTGAAAAGGTTAATGCTAACAATACGAGTAAAAGATGTTATCAAGTAGTTGAACAATATATGAAATGATAAGGTTTATTTCTATATAAAAAGATGAATCTGACATGATCCACCTTTTTATGTAAGGTTTCAAGTATAATAAGTAGGGCGATAGTAACGTATACAAAAGATAAAAAAGAAAATAATACAGAATAAAATGAGGTTAATATATGAGTGAAAAAGGTTTTTTTGAGTATAAATTAAGTAAAGAAATTGTAAGGGCGCTTACTGGGTTAGGGTATGATCATCCAACAGAAGTACAAGGTGAGGTTATTCCAGTCGCATTACAAAAGAAGGATCTTGTTGTGAAGTCCCAGACGGGAAGTGGAAAAACAGCTTCATTTGGTATTCCACTTTGTGAAATGGTGGAGTGGGAAGAGAATAAACCACAAGCATTAGTTTTAACACCAACGAGAGAGCTTGCGGTACAGGTAAAAGAAGATATTACAAATATAGGTCGATTCAAAAGAATCAAGGCTGCGGCAGTTTATGGGAAATCCCCATTTGCACGTCAAAAATTAGAATTAAAGCAAAAGACACATATTGTAGTTGGGACTCCTGGTCGTGTGTTGGATCATATTGAGAAGGGTACCCTTTCTTTAGGGTGTTTGAAGTATTTAGTTATTGATGAAGCAGATGAGATGCTAAATATGGGCTTTATCGATCAAGTAGAGGCAATTATTGATGAATTACCTACAAAAAGAATGACAATGTTATTTTCAGCAACACTCCCAGAAGATGTTGAGAAATTGTCTCGTACATATATGAATTCACCAACTCATATTGAAATTAAAGCGGCTGGGATTACGACGGATAAAATTGAACATACTCTTTTTGAGGTGATAGAAGATGAGAAGCTTTCACTACTTAAAGATGTAACAACGATTGAGAATCCGGATAGTTGTATTATTTTCTGCCGTACACAAGACAATGTAGATCATGTATATAGACAATTAAACAGAGCTAACTATCCTTGTGACAAAATACATGGTGGTATGGTACAAGAAGATCGTTTTGAAGTCATGGATGATTTTAGAAAAGGAAAATTCCGTTATTTAGTAGCAACAGACGTGGCTGCGAGGGGAATTGATATTGATAATATTACACATGTTATTAATTATGATATTCCACTTGAAAAAGAAAGCTATGTACATCGTACTGGAAGAACGGGACGAGCTGGAAATAGTGGAAAAGCTATTACATTTATAACACCATATGAAAATAGATTTTTAGAAGAGATTGAGGAGTATATTGGCTTTGAAATTCCAAAGGCAATTGGACCTTTGAAAGAAGAAGTTATGAAAGGGAAAGCTGCATTTGAAGAAAAGATACATGCTAAACCAATTATAAAGAAAGATAAAAATGCAGACATCAACAAAGGCATTATGAAGCTGTACTTTAATGGTGGGAAGAAAAAGAAAATTAGGGCGGTAGATTTCGTCGGTACAATCGCTAAAATTAAAGGTGTTACAGCGGAAGATATAGGCATTATTACGATACAAGATAATGTTTCTTACGTTGAAATATTAAATGGAAAAGGACCACTTGTCTTGAAAGTCATGAAGACTACAACGATTAAAGGGAAACAACTAAAAGTTCATGAAGCAATTAAGTAAATAAAAACTATCCACTTTAATAGGTGGATAGTTTTTATTTATGATTCTTTTAAATCATCCACTAGTTGCTCCGCTAAACGTCTATACATATTACTCATAGTCACGAAGGATGTTAGTAGTAGAAATTTTTCTAGCTTTGTGTCTTCTAAGGAAGAAATCTCATTTACTTCTGTAACACGGTTATTTACGTCTTGTTTAAAGCTTTCGACATTGCTTTCAGTAAGAGCAAGATAATTTTTGTATAACGTATTTAATTCGAATGAATCATCATTTAATAAGGAGTCATTTATAGTTTCTAATGAACTTTTTATGTCGTTAATGGAAAGAGCACCTTTTAATTGATAAATTAGGCTAATTAAAATCATATGCTCTTTTGAATACTTTTTATTTTTGATAGGGATGAATAGTTTCCCTTTTGCGTAATTATTAATCATCGTTTTTGTTAATACTTTTTCATCATCAGTTCTCGTTGTATTTGCATAAGTATTCTCAAATAGTTGGACAACTTGATCTACATATAAGTCAACATTTGGAATATCCTCAAGTTTAATATTTTTTTCTAAATGCAATGTCTCAAGTAATTCATTTATATTTTCCACGTAGAATCCCTCACTTTTATAACTTAGTGGAACTTAATGTCTAATACATCTTTAAATATGGTATTACGAAACAAATGAATTGTAAATGTTGACCTTAAAAAGAAATGTGTATATAATTACAAGTAGTTATCAAAACTACGTGTAATTATATGAGGGGTGTTATTATGAATGCTTATGTAAGGGAACCAGTTAATGCATTTACTCACTTAGGTGGAGCGATATTATCATTTATTGCCTTATTAGCTATGCTTGTGAAAGTTTCTATCAAGATGCCATCATTTGCTGCAATTACAGCTGTTATTTTGTTTGGTATTGGAATGATGGTCCTTTATACGGCGTCAGCTGTATATCATAGTGTTGTGGCCAATGAACGTGTTATTTACTTCTTTAGGAAGCTAGATCATTCTATGATTTTTATATTAATTGCAGGTACATATGCACCCTTTTGCTTAATTACATTAAATTCAGCAAGTGGTTTGCTATTATTTTGTTTAGTCTATGCAACTGCGATTTGTGGCATTGTGTTTAAAATGTTTTGGTTTAATTGTCCAAGATGGTTATCGACAGCAATTTATATTACGATGGGTTGGTTAATTGTTTTATTCTTTGCACCGTTAGCTGAAAATTTAAGTACAGGAGGCATTGTTTTCTTAGTACTTGGGGGCATTTTTTATACAATTGGTGGATTTATTTATGGAACAAAGCCAAAATGGCTAGAGTTTAAATATATGGGACATCATGAAATTTTTCATGTTTTTGTATTATTAGGTAGTCTTGCGCATTTTCTAAGTGTATATTGTTATGTAATTTAATAAGAAAAACGCCACATNNATGTGGCGTTTTTCTTATTACTTGATTGGAATCGTATATGTTATAAAAATATTATGGGATAAAATGTAAGTTTCTGTGTTCGCATATTAAACATAGGATAAGAAATATGTGATATACTTTGAGAAGTTTATAATGAATGAAATATGGAGGACTATAATTATGGCAATACTTGTAACAGGTGGAGCAGGGTATATTGGTAGTCATACATGTGTAGAATTACTAAATAGCGGTTACGAAATTATAGTAGTGGATAATCTTTCGAATAGCTCGGTAGAATCTATAAATCGAGTGAAAGAAATAACAGGAAAACAATTTAAGTTTTATAAAGAAGATGTTTTAAATCAAGAAGCACTTGACGCAATTTTTGAAGAAAATGCAATCGAAGCAGTTATTCACTTTGCAGGGTTTAAAGCTGTAGGGGAATCAGTAGCAATTCCATTAACATATTATCATAACAACATTACGAGCACGTTAGTGCTATGTGAAGTAATGCAGAAACATAATGTAAAGAAGATGATTTTTAGTTCATCTGCAACTGTATATGGTATCCCGGAAACGTCACCGATTACAGAGGAGTTTCCATTAAGTGCAACAAATCCATATGGTCAAACGAAATTAATGATTGAGCAAATTATGCGTGATGTAGCATTTGCGGATACAGAATGGAGTATCGCGTTACTTCGCTATTTCAACCCATTTGGTGCACATGAAAGTGGACGTATTGGAGAGGATCCAAATGGAATTCCAAATAACTTAATGCCATATGTCACACAAGTGGCAGTAGGTAAGCTAAAAGAATTAAGTGTATTTGGAAATGACTACCCAACGAAAGATGGAACAGGCATCCGTGACTACATACATGTTGTAGACTTAGCAAAAGGTCACGTAAAAGCGCTAGAGAAAGTACTGAATACAACAGGAGTAGATGCTTATAATCTGGGCACAGGTACAGGGTATAGTGTACTTGAGATGGTTGAAGCATTTGAAAGGGTTTCAGGAAAAAAAGTTCCTTATAAAATTACAGAGCGTCGTCCTGGTGATGTCGCAATATGTTTTGCAGATGCATCAAAGGCAAAACGTGAACTAGGATGGGAAGCAAAACGTGGATTAGAAGAAATGTGTGCAGATTCTTGGAGATGGCAATTAAATAATAAAAATGGCTATTTGGAAGTTTAATATGTAGATACAAAAAATGACCTTTGCATGAGCAAAGGTCATTTTTGTATTTATTTCCCGTTAAGTTTATTAGCTAATTTGGTAAAAAAGGTCCGCTGTTTTATAGGAATATTTGACTGGCAAAATGTATAATAATCAATATCTTTAATGTAAGTAAAGAGCCTAGAAATAGCATATAGGAATGTAATAGAAGATCCAACTGCGAAACTAATGCCGTAACCATTGAATCCAAATGGAAGCAGGATAAGGCTTAATAACAAGTTTGCAAAAAAGAAAATAGCTGATGTTCGAAATGCCCCTTTACGATCCTCAAAGTATAGGAGTAGTAATGTAATAACGAGCACCATTCCATTTGCATAAGCACCAACTATAGTTAGTTGCAGAATAGAATAATTAAGTGTTGTGTTTCCAGATTGCGAACTAAACATCCATATTATAAAAATAATAAGTAAGGAAAAAATACCTTGATTACGAAGTATACGTTCCATTTCCTGCTTTAAGACAAAGTTCATGGAATCTTTCAATTGTAAAAGCGTATGTAATGTTCCGCCATTGTTTACCGAACCGAAGAACTTTTTATATCTTTCATAAAACCTGGTTTCAATAGATACTACAAAGAAAATATAGGTTGGGATAATACTTAAATACGCCCAGAAAACAGAAGTATCATAAATTTGATGATAAATAAATGTGTCTTCAATATTTCCCCGACCGTCTCCAAACCAAATAACAAAATTACATACCCAAATACCCACATTGTAAAATAGGCTTGACCAAAATAATTCTGGATATTTATCTAAATAAGACAGAAAGGTAAATTGTTCAGTAGCATCACTATTTGGAAACATTCGTACAATAACGATACTTAACCATACTAGTGTAATGAAAGTACCGAGTGTAAAAGAAATTAAAAGCAATAGGGCAGATCCATGTTCTAACCCAAGTGTAGGGTGCCAGTAAGCTACTAGGATAATTCCTAATAGGGAAAAAATGGATCCGATTAAAAATGCCAGTGCAATTGATTGATAATCTTTAGCTGCTGTTAAATAAATGGACTGAATCCAGATGATATTTAAAGCTAAAAATAAAAATAGCATCACGATTTTATAATATAAAGCTAATGGTGTGAAAAATGCAAACAAAAGCCATAACATAATAGCTAAAAAAAGTGTGATCTTCGTCATTCCTAAAAATGAAGAAAATACTTTATCAGCTTTTTGTTCGTATAAAAGGTCAGCTACATATCTAGTTACAATGAGCTGCAATGCTCCGTAAATAATTTGAGAAAAAATAAAGCAATATGAAATTGAAATAGTGAAAAGGCGCTGTTCTTCAATTGAAATAGAATGAAATAAACTCAAAATGAATCGAATAGTTGTTACTGCTAAAATAACGACTAACCAAGGACCGGCTGTAACAAATAACGAAAATCCATAAGCTTTTACTCTTGAAGAATAGTAGTCTTCCTGAAATAATTTTTGTAATCTAAATCCTATACCTGCCATGTTTTCGCACCCCTTTCTAAATAAAGCTTACGATAACTATCAACAACACCTGATAATTGATAATATGCTTCAATACGATTACGTCCATTGTTTCCGAATTGTTGAATGGATTCAGGGTGGCGATAATACCATTCTAAGTGGGTGGCAACTTGTTCAGGAGATACAGGTGGTACAACAAAGCCACATTGGCCGTAAGGATCTTCATCTTGTCCATAAATTAACTCCTTACAAGAACCAACGTCTGTAACAACCCATGGTAATCCCGATGCCATTCCTTCTAACATAGCTAGTGGTTGTCCTTCAGATATACTAGTTAATACGAGAATATCCGTTTGTTTTAAGTAATCTTTAATGTTTACTCTGCCAGTCATTATTACATGTTCTTTTAATCCAAGTTGCTGAATTAAATCACGACATTCTTGGGCATACTCTGGTTCTTCTGTATCAGGACCTAATAAGTAGAAGATAAACGGAATACCTTTTTCTAATAATAATTTAGCTGCATAAATCATTGTTTTTACGTCTTTAATTGGCACAACTCGTATAATAGCAGAAATAATGAGTTTATCTGAATTATGTTTTGGCTTACGTAGCCCTTTATAGTCAGATAAAGTAACACCATTTGGAACAATTTTTAGTTTATGGGCCGGAGCTCCTAGTTCTTTTTGATATGTACTATTCCGTCCGAATAACGTAATCACATCAGCAGCTTGTTCATATGCTTGGTGAGATAAATGATGGAAGAAAGAAACCCATCTTTTTTTGTATTCGATTGGTATCCAAGTTGATTGGAGTATTTCCTCTTCACGTTCCCGAGAATAAATACCATGCTCTGTTAGAATAAATGGTATGTCAGATTTGGCACTAATTGCAGCTCCAAGAAGCCCACCATAGCCTGTAGATACAGAATGGATAAGATCTAACTCAGGAAAATCAATTTGTAAAATTTGAATGATTGGTGTGAACATAGATCTCCACATCCAAAAGTAATTTAAGAAAGAACCACTACTTTCTTCATACCAATAGCTTTCTTTCACTATTTCATAAAATTCACGACTTTCGAAGAAGGAATGTAGTGTTCCTAGCTTTTGCTTATTCCCTAATATTTGTAATGCTTCTGTGTCGTTAGCTTGGAATGTAAACCATTTTTGAAGTGTTTGTACTTCATCAGTCGTTAAATTGGTTTTTATATGTTTTGAGTCACTTTCTGATTGTAAGGGAATCATAATGATATCTTTTACATTGTTAGGAATTTCATATTGATATTCCTCTTCTGTTTTTATTTGCGGTACGATCGCAAAAATTGTGAATTCATGTTCTTTAAATTGCTGGATGATCATTTGTACCCAACTTGCTACTCCGCCACTGACAAAAGGATAACTTCCTTCAACGACTAAACCTATTCTCATCTGCTATACCCCTTTAATTGGAATTGTAGCGTTAGCTTGTTTTAATATAACGCTATAAATTTGTGAATCTAGCTTTGTAACTGTGCCGTATGGGAATGAACCGGTTTTCAGTTTTTTCCCTTCTTCCACACGTATAATCGTTGCAGTGTGGTTTGGTAATCCTTTATATGCAATGTGAACAGCATCATCTTCATAAGAAACAGCTAAATCACCAGTTTGATAAATTTTCATGGAAGCAGTTGCTTCGCTTTGTGTCATACTTTTTATATAAGGATATCTTTCTCGTATTTCTTTAATTGTCGTTTTATAAGCCTTAAATAATTCTTCCCATGTTAAATTACCCGAACGTTTTTCATCAAGGATATCATCTGGATGGACGAAATGTGAGATAACCCCTAAATTTGCGGTAACATCAGCTAAAATAAATTGTTCTTCATCTGGGATAGCGTAGCCACTCGTAATACGCGGGAAGTGATAAATATTTTTGTTGTGCTCGTCTGGTCCAAATTCTTGAATTAAACTGCCGTTACTTTTACTTCCCACATATAGAGAAGCAACTGTTTCCATAGTTGGAACCGCGTCGTTTAATGCACTTAATCCAGTTGTATTTATAATATTGGATGGTGGTACATAGGTTTTTAGTTTTTCGTTTGGAAAGAAGTTATACACGAGTTTTTGTAAAGCATCTAAGGATCTCTCCATGTCCTCTTTTGAATTCCACGGAACATATTCAAGTGCTTTATCTACTTGGTCTGGTGGTAATAATAAAGGTTGATGGTTATAGCCATGAATACCGATTTCTCCACCGTGACTTAATAATTCTCTCCCAAATAATAAATAGGTATTTCTATTTTTACCTGTGAAATCTTCAAAAGGTGGCGTTACTTTATTTTGGTATGTCCCAATTGCAACCCCTGTATATTTAATGTCAAGCTCTTCAGAGATATCCTTCATATTTTTCCACCAATGTTTTTTATAAAATTCTTCAACAGAAATTTTTTCTGTTGTTAAGTTTTTTAGTTCTCCACTTGGAATTGGAGATGGGAAGTCATCGATATACATAATCTCCGCTCCAAGTTGTACTGTAGCGAAAGTCGGGAAAATAGTACCCAGTGATTGAACGAACATACCCCTACCTAATTTATCGTTCAATGCTGTTGTATTCCAATATAAGACTTTTCCTTCACCGTAGTCATTGGTCCAAAGGATGGGAGTATCTTCTGCAGTAATCCAAGTATTAGTTGTATTCTCATCTAGCGTAATATTCATTGAGCTATGAGTGAACAATGGAGAAGAACTTGAGAGATCAGGATAACCAGGGAATAAAACTTCTTCAAAGGTTAATCCTTTCACATCTTTAAAGCCTTCTTTTTTTGTAATACCAAATAATGTGTTCCAGGAGGGATCTGAATCAAGTCGGTTTGCGATAATAACCCTTCCGCCCATTTGTACAAAATTTTGAATATCAGCTTGTGGAAGTTGCGCCATTATTTCACCTGTAATAATAATCCCTGTATAGGGGGAGGGAGTAAGTCCCTTAATTTCATTAGCTGTAATATCTTTATAGTG
Source organism: Bacillus sp. AFS059628 (assembly GCF_002571225.1). GTDB lineage: Bacteria > Bacillota > Bacilli > Bacillales > Bacillaceae_G > Bacillus_A. The sequence goes on from NZ_NVEC01000027.1 coordinate 50,919, forward strand.
TAGGTGTGCGTAATCCATAGCCTTTTTCGTATTAAATTCGACTTGTTGCCCTAATGTATTATCCGTTTTTAAAACGTATAATTGCATTTTTTGTCCATTTTGGGCTACATCTTTTGCTTTGAGTGTTTTAACAGTATCTGTTTCTTTAGTTTTAGGAACAGAAAACTTTTGATAGAAATTTTCTGTTCGATATATAAGGATAGATGTAATTAAGAGAAATAAAATGATACTAACAATTCCGATATATATATTAATCCCCTTTTTCAATGTGTACGCCTCCAAACTGCCTTACAAATAATTGATATTTACGCGGTAGTATATGAACTCTTTTTGCAACTGCTAGATTATTGATTAAGTTATAGAGCTCGTCCCATAACTTTTGCTCATAATATATTTCAAGTAACCCAACATAACCGTAATATGATTCAGGATAGAAATGAATAAGATTTAAAAATTGTTCTTCAGACTTTGCATATTGTTTTGTATGTAGAAACAGATTTCCAAGGTGGAAAGGGTAAAGAGATTCGGTAGGGAATAGTTCTACACTTTGTGTAATAAAATTCATAAATTCAGCGATTATTTTTTCCTTTTTCTGATTAGAAAGAAGACCACTGTCTATATATCTTAAATAGTTAGAAACCAACTCTTTTGCAATTTCATTTTGTGGATTTTGTAGAAATTGCTTATTTAAGTATTCGATCTGTTTTTCGTACCGTTCATTTAGTAAATTAATAGTAGTTGCTGCGTAATGTACAGTTTCAGGATCTTTATGGTGAATGGCTTCTTTCAATAAGCCTCCTTCATTGGAAATAGAGGAGGAGCTTAACTGTACAATGAGTTGTTTATGTAATTCAGGCTTATCTAGTTCTAATCCAGAAGAAAATGAAATTAGGTCCATATCTTGTTTTGCAGCTGCCAAAATATCTTCATAATGATCAACTTGAAAGGAAACATACTCAGAGTATTGCTGTAACCACTCGGTTTTGGAGCGTCTTATATTCAGTAATAACATGATTGCTGATACAATAAGTCCGACAAGCGGGAAAAGGAGAGAGATAATCAAGCAAAATTCAATAATTCCTTTCTTATCTTCAGTAATCAAACCTTTCGTAAATCGAAATAAAAGAAAAACCAAAATAGCATAAATAAAGTAAAGAAGGAGTAAAATCATTAGAATATCACTCCTTTAGAAGAAAGAGCGTTTTGTATACGAGTTTGGACTGGTAATAAAAACTTTTCTTCAGTGCCAGGTAATAGAATCATAACTTTTTGTTTGGTCGTGCTATAACCGAATATATCAATATTCCGCAAATGATCTTTTAAAATAGAATTTATCATTTCTAAGGAATCTTGTGGAACAGTAAATTCAAAATAGGAATATGGATAAGATAATGTTTCGTAACGTTTCTTTTCTATTTTTAGTAAATGTTCAAATTCATCTTCATAATAAATGCTCGTTTTAGGGAATGTACGATCCTTTTGACTTGATAGCCAAAGATTAGAAGCGTTTTGTAAACGATCGCCCATCCAGCGTAAATACCATGTGAAAAGTTCGAATTGCTCAGAAGTTACTTTTGAAAATTCAATTTCGTCTAATATAATGACGTATTGTACATCATCTTGGAATAGGACGGGACCAACTAAAAGTGGAGCGTCTTGAAAATCCTCTTCTGTACGGAAGAAAGGTCGATTATGCGCTACAGCATTTTTGATGACTAGCGAAGCATTTTTAACAAAAATGGATTGAGGTAATGTATGTTTACCAGTTTCTGCTCTTAATTTAATACGAAGTGATTGTTTATTGTTATCGACGTGATAGATACCAATTTTTTTTGCTCCGAAATACATTTTTAATACATTTATTCCTTCATCGAGTACAATTTCAGGATGTGTATGATTTAAAGCTTTAAACATATGATACATTTTAGATAAGTGATTATTTGATTCAAGTACACGAGAACGTAGTGTAATACGTGTTTCATCCAATTGTTTCACAACATACTTTAATTCTTTATTTTCGGCTTTTAGCTCATTATTTATCATATGTACATCTTCATACCGTTCTTTTTGTGCAGTACTCATTAGTCCACAACATAAACTAATAACAAGTAAGAAAATCCAATTAATCCAGTAATCTAATGAATAAAAGTACAGTAATATATCATCTTCTTTATATATACCGCTTACAAAAATATAAATCATTGCTTCTAGAAAGGTGAAAAGGGCGATAGATATGCCATACCGGCTCGAAATAATTAATGTAATAAATAAGAGTAAGAAGTATTCATACGTTGGTGTTAGAAAATCAGTTAGTATTGAGAGAAAAAATAGAGCAATAAAGAGAATCGTAGGTTCAATCATTTTTTGTAATAAATTAGATTGTCTATAGTGCATAAAAAATCCCTTCTTTCGTTTGCAAATTTAATTTTGAGGAATAGTACACTGAAATAAAATACATAATTTAAAAGAATTATTTTAAAATATATAATATATGAAGCCCAAATCATTTTATCAACAGAGATGTAGTAAATTCAAGTGAAAAAAATTCTAATTTTTGTTAATGTATTGTATTTATTGGAATTTTTATTAAATGTCGAGTTTGAAAAAATGTAAAATGTTATTGTATTACTATACTTGTATTAATATTTAAAATGATAAAAAATTACAGTTTTATAGGGGGGGATATTATTATGGAGTGGAAACGTTCCATATGCTTTTTAGCTATATTTTCTTTTATTTTTTCCTCAAGTACATCCGCACAAGCAAATGTCGTGGAACCAGTTTTAAAAAATGTACGAAGTTATAAAATTTATTATGGTGAAGCAAATGAGCAAGTAATTGAGAGACTTTCAAAGTATGACATGGTCATTATAGAGCCATATGCATTTACGAAAGGGCAAGTTCAGCAATTAAAAAAATCAGGAACAGTAGTCCTTGGGTATGTTAGTGTTTTAGAATTAGAATCGTGGCATAAATCGCAAGTAGTTGAATCAGACTATTATTATCGAGACGGTAAGAAAATGAAGATTGAGCAGTGGGATACATATATTATGAATTTAGCTGATGAACATTACCGTCGGATTGTTGTAAATAAGGTGAAACAGCAAGTTATTGGAAAAGGAATAGACGGTGTGTTTTTAGATACCGCTGGTGATATTGATGACTATTTTTATGATCAGCCAGTTACACAAGGGAAATTTCGCGAAGCATATGTAAATTTATTAAAAGAAATAAAAGGTGCTGATTCTGATTTGCTTCTTATACAGAATTGGGGATTTGACACAATCAAAAATACATCCTTGAATTTTATACATGGTGTATTGTGGGAAGACTTCAATAAACAAGTTATTACGAAAGATGAATGGAGTCAAAATTGGATGCGCTATTTTAAACAACAAAGTAATAAGATTGTAACGTTTACCGTTACTCCAAATACCGTATCTAAAAAATATAGTTCTATAAATGGATTTATTCCCACAATTAATCCGAATGATATTTATGATAAATAGCAATTATTAGGGATGAGAAACTATCAATATTAACTATGAAAGTTTAGGTCAGTAATACGACTATCTTATAAAGATGAATGTATTACTGACTAGCTCATTCTATAATATTCCATGTTAGAAATTAGTAGAGTGAGATAGAAAAAATGCATTATCCTATTAATTTTTATAGAAATGAAAAACGTAATATTTAAAATAACATCAATACTTGTGTCATGGTTAGAGTACGTTTATAATCAAGGAATCCTATTAATGTTCTGATAGGGTTATTTATAATTGAAAGCGTTTTAAATCTGGCGTTCTTTAAGGTAGGAAGTCTGACCTATTTAGATTAAAAATTATGTATGTAGTTTTAAATGGGAAGAAAAATAATAAAGAATCACTTTATATTGTGGGGAGGTTAAAAGTGTGAAAGGGAAAGACTTTCACACGAATATATATGGGTTACGTAGGATTATTACTTTCGGGTGCAGCTTTATTTTTAAATAGTCTTGTTATATTAGGAAAAGCAGAGATGAAAAGTGCGGGTGTTTTTAATTTATTTGTAGGTGCACTACAAATTATTATTCCGTTCTATTTGATCATGATTTCTGACCAAAGCAATTGGACAGTATATTCATATGCAGCTACTTTCTTATTTGGATTAACCTATTTATATGTAGGTGTTACTTTTATAAAAGGAATGGACAGTAGCGGTTTAGGGTGGTTCTGCATTTGGGTAGCAATTATTGCTTTATTCTATATGGTTGTTTCATTTGTTCAATTCCACGATGTTGTGAATGCGTTAACGTGGTTTATGTGGGCATTACTTTGGTATTTATTCTTTGTATTAAATACACAAAAAAAGAACATCAATCAATATCTTGGAAGGATTGCCTTCGTACAATCATGGGTAACATTGACGTTACCTTCACTCTTTTATTTTATGGGAGTATGGGGAGAGGGATTCGTATATGAATTATGGGTTTATGTATCTGTAATTTCTATTTTATACTTCTGTTATTGTATTTATAAATATCGAGTACGTTAATATATGTTCTGTAGAAAAGCGTGGAATCGTTAAACGAATTCCATGCTTTTTATATGTTAACACTTATAATAGAGAGGTAGTATTTTACAATTTATTAAAATGGGGATGATGAAGTTGAAAAAAGTATTGGTGCTAGGGGGAACAAGATTTTTTGGTAAACATTTAGTAGAAGCGCTTTTGCAAGATGGGCACGATGTAACGATTGCGACGAGAGGAATTACGGAAGATTCTTTTGGCAGTAGAGTAAAAAGACTTATTGTAGATAGAGAAGATGAAAAACAACTAACAGAGCGTCTAGAAGATAAAAGTTATGATATTGTATACGATAATTTATGCTATAGCTCGAATGCAGCGAAGATAATATGTGAAGTGTTACGAGGGAAAACGAAGAAATACGTTATGACATCTTCAATGGCTGTTTACGAGCCAGCAATAGGCTTGTTAGAAGAAAACTTTAATCCGTATGAGTATGCCATTACGTATGGGGATAGGAAGGATTTTACTTATGGTGAAGGCAAGCGATTAGCTGAAGCTGCTGTATTTCAACAAGCAACATTTCCAGTTGTTGCAGTGCGTTTTCCAGTTGTTATTGGAGAAAACGATTATACGAAAAGATTACATTTTTACGTTGAACATATTGTGAAACAAGAGCCTGTCGCCGTGAAGCATTTAGATGGAGAGTTGTCATTTATACATGAGAAAGAAGCAGGAGAATTTTTAGCTTGGTGCGGGATGAAGGACATAGAAGGGCCAATTAATGCTTGTAGCAATGGGGTAGTTTCTACTAGCGAAGTTATTCATTTCATAGAAGAAAATACGGGATTAAAAGCACTCGTTCAAGAGGTAGGAGATCATGTAGCGCCTTATAATGAAGTGATTAATTGTACATTACATAATGGAAAAGCTAGTAAACTAGGATTCCCGTTCCGAGAGTTGAAAATAGAAATAGAACAAGTATTACGTTATTACATACATGCAATGAAATAATCATAAATCCCCCGGTGGCAATCCGGGGGATTCTGGAGGATTTCGACAATACTAATTTTACATTACCAAACTTACCTTATACGCACGACTAATGTGTTTGTGACTGAATTGCTTGTAAATACTTTTCATTTACCTGGTCCCAGTTCACTGTATGCCACCAATTGGTAACAAATTCTGGACGCCGATTTTGATACTTTAAATAATAGGCGTGTTCCCATACATCGATGACGAGTAATGGAGTCTTCCCTTCTTGCAGAGGTGTATCTTGATTAGGTGTACTCATAACAGTAAGTTCTTGACCATCAAGGACAAGCCACCCATAGCCACTTCCAAAACGGCTAATTGCTGCTTTAGACAGTTGATCTTTTAAGTTGTCAAAGGTATTGAAATAATAATCAATTACTTTTGCAACGTCTCCATTAGGCTCGCCGCCACCTTGTGGGCTCATTACTTCCCAAAACAGACTATGACAATAATGTCCACCACCGTTATTTCTGACAGCTGTAACAATTTCCTTTGGTAAAGTTTCTAAATTACATAGTAACTCTTCTAAAGATTTATTATGTAATTCCGTATAGTTTTTTAAAGCAGCATTCAAGTTATTTACGTATGTCGCATGGTGTTTTCCATGATGAATAGAAAGTGTGTCGCCATCGATATATGGCTCTAGTTCATCATAGTCATATGAAAGCTTTGGCAATTGAAATGAAGACATAACATTACCTCCTTTCTCTTTAAAAGTTGGTCTTGGTAAAAATAATTTACCTGAGTCAAAAATACACCTATTTTTTATGTAAGTCAATAGTAATCTCTTTAATTTTCTGAAAAATATTACAATAAAAGTAACAATTCGACTTTCGTTTGTGACTCTTATTCTTTTTGCTTATACTGTAAAGTAGAACGTTTTGTTGGAATAGAAGGAGATCGTTTATGAGTAAAACGAAACAATTAATAGAGGAAGCGAGTCAATTTATTACGATTTGCTATAAAGAACTTAATAAAGAACAATTCATAGAAGAACGTATGAAAGAAATTCAAGTTGAAATAGAAAAGACGGGGACGTATGAACATACATTTGAAGAACTTGTCCATGGATCGCGAATGGCATGGCGCAATAGTAATCGATGTATCGGAAGACTATTTTGGAGTAAGATGCACATATTAGATGCACGTGAAGTAGATAATGAGGAAGGTGTATATAATGCGTTGATTCATCATATTAAATATGCAACGAACGATGGAAAAGTGAAACCGACAATTACGATTTTTAAGCAATATCAAGGTGAAGAGAATAATATACGAATTTATAATCATCAATTAATTCGATATGCAGGATATAAAACAGAAATGGGAGTGATTGGTGACTCTCATTCCGCTGCATTTACGGATTTTTGTCAGGAACTTGGCTGGCAAGGAGAAGGCACGAATTTCGATGTATTGCCACTGGTGTTTTCTATCGATGGAAAGGAACCTGTATATAAAGAAATTCCTAAAAACGAAGTGAAAGAAGTACCAATTGAACATCCAGAGTACCCAATTTCATCTTTAGGAGTCAAGTGGTATGGAGTACCGATGATTTCAGATATGCGCTTAGAAATTGGGGGCATTTCTTATACTGCCGCTCCGTTTAATGGATGGTACATGGGTACGGAAATTGGGGCCCGTAATTTAGCGGATCATGATCGTTATAATTTACTTCCGGCAGTTGCGGAGATGATGAAGCTAGATACATCGAGAAACGGTACGTTATGGAAAGACAAGGCATTAATTGAATTAAACGTGGCTGTTTTACATTCCTTTAAAAAACAAGGAGTTAGTATTGTTGATCATCATACTGCTGCACAACAATTTCAGCAATTTGAGAAGCAAGAAGCTGCTTGTGGTCGTGTTGTAACCGGCAATTGGGTATGGCTCATTCCACCATTATCTCCAGCTACCACTCATATTTATCATAAACCGTATCCAAATGAAATTTTGAAGCCGAATTTCTTTCATAAATAGTTTGTAGTATAGGGCGTTTTCTATAAAAATATAATTTTTTTCATTACTGTTACGTAGCAAATGGAAGCCTTTACTCTCGGTTATTTTTGGAAGGAGCTTTTTGAACCAAAGAGTTCCTTATGTTATAATCAAATTTCTGTTTCGAAGACCTTATAGAAATATAAGGTCTTTTGTTTTGCTTTTTTATGTAAGAGGAATAGAAATTTTCTTTTAAATAAGGGATTTAGCATATTTTTAGGGACAACATAAGTGTGTAGAAAATTGATGAATTATTATGCTTATATAATCATTATGTTTTGGGTGTAAACAATAAAACATAATAAAGTTGTTTTTTTAGATTGCTGAGGAAGGAGGAAGTGTAAATGAGGATGAAGAGTCGAAAAACGGATTGGCCTGTATTTCTTATTAGTGGTGGCTCGCTTTTATTATTTGTAATTGCGGTTTTCTTAAATAAAAGTTACGTAGAGAGAGTCATTAATAGCAGTTTTACAGCTTCAATTAAATACTTTGGTGCTTTTTGGCAGATTCTATTAATTGGTACATTTGTTGTTGCAATGTGTATGGCGTTCTCGAAGTATGGGAGAGTTAAACTTGGGGGATTAGAAAAACCTGAGATTAGTACGACAAAATGGCTTGCTATTATAATGTCTACATTACTGGCCGGAGGTGGTGTTTTCTGGGCAGCGGCAGAGCCGATGTACCATTTAATGACGGTGCCACCAATACATGAAGGTATAACTGCTGGAACGAAAGAAGCAGTTATGCCTGCTTTAGCACAAAGTTATATGCACTGGGGGTTCCTGGCTTGGACGATTTTAGGGACAATTAGTGCGGTAGTTATGATGTATGGTCATTATCATAAAGGTATGCCATTAAAACCTCGAACGCTTTTATATCCTATTTTTGGAGAGAAATTGCGAAAGAGTTGGCTTGGAACAATGATCGATGTATTTGCCATTATTGCGGTAGCGGCAGGGACGATTGGTCCAATTGGATTTTTAGGTCTACAAGCAAGTTATGGCCTACAAGCATTGTTTAACATCCCGGATGTGTTTACGACTCAATTAGCCATTATTGTTTGTGTAGTAGCTGTTTCTACTATATCTGCGGTAACAGGAATTGATAAAGGGATTCAAATTATAAGTAATTTAAATGTTAGGTTAGCAGTTTTATTAATGCTATTCGTATTACTGTTTGGACCAGGTGGATTTATTATTGATTCATTTGTTTCTTCGTTTGGATTTTATATAAATGAATTTATTCCAATGAGCACATATCGTGGTGATACAACTTGGTTAGGATCCTGGACAATCTTTTTCTGGGGATGGTTTATTGGGTATGGACCGATGATGGCAATTTTAGTGAGCCGTATTTCAAGAGGAAGAACAATCCGAGAAATAATCGTTGCAATTGGAATTATTGCACCGATTATTACAACGTTTTGGTTTACTATTTTGGGAGGATCAGGTGTGTTTTATGAGTTAATGAATCCTGGTTCTATATCGGCAGCATTAAGTGAATCTGGCATGCCAGCGGCTATGATTGCAATTACAGAGCAACTGCCACTCTCTCACATTATTGGACCGGCATTTCTTTTATTAACAATTTTATTTGTAGTAACAACAGGGGATTCAATGGCGTATTCGATTTCAATGGCAGTGACTGGAGATGGAGACCCTAGAATTAGCTTACGAGTGTTTTGGTCGCTTATTATGGGAACAGTTGCAGCGATTCTTTTATACATGGGTGAGGGAAGTATTAATGCGCTGCAATCATTCATCGTAGTAACAGCTGTCCCGGTATCCATTCTGTTATTCCCAATGCTATGGCTAGCGCCAAAAGTTGCGGGGGAATTAGCTTTAAAGCAAGGTATTGTAAAAGAAGAAGAGAAAACCTCCTTCTTGTTCCAAAAAGCTAGTAAATCAAAGTAAATAATTGTATTTATATAAAAAGAGGAAGCATCTCATTTGAGATACTTCCTCTTTCCTATTTATCCAACTATTTTTTTGAAGGATACAGTTTCAATCTATTCTAATACTTTATCTTTCGTCTCTGGAACACATAATAACATCGTAACTAAACCAATTGGATAGATAATGAAGATGAGAGATAATGCTCCCATTAAATTACCACCTGCAGCAAGTAAGCCGATAATAACAGGCCCAAATCCAGCTAAACCACGTCCTGTACCGAAAATAAAGTTTTCTGCTGTAGAGCGAGCTTCAGCAGGATAGTTTTCGGCTAAAACTGCCCCGAATCCTCCCATCATGCCATTGGCAAAGAATCCAAGCAATGCACTTCCCCATAACAATAATGTTGAGTCTGTGAATAAGAAGAAGTAAATGAGACAGTATATAGTACCACCGACATAATAGATTGTAAAAGTTTTACGGCGACCAATTTTATCAGCTAGAATACCAAAAGTTGCAATACCAATTAGCATACCGATCGTAGAGATGAACATCCAGCCGCTCGCCTTTGCTAATGTGTAGTTATATTTATTCGCTAAAATAGTTGGCATCCATGTGAAAATTCCATAATATCCGAAGTTTTGGATGAATGACATAATAATAAGACCAATTGTTGTTATCGTTACTTTTTTATTTGCAAATAACTTTCGGAGTGGGAACTTTTTCATTTGCTTTAGTTGCTCTGCCTCAGTAGTTGTTAAACTACCTTCAGCTTCTTTTTGTAACAATTCTTTTTTGTATCGTTGTTTTTGTTCCCATATTTTCGGTTCACTTAAACTTTTTCGGACATAGACAGCTAGTAGTGCGGGAATGAGTCCAAATAAGAAAACGGCTCTCCATCCAAAGTGTGGAACGATAAATGCTGGTAGGAGTGAAGCGACTAGTACGCCGAATTGCCATCCAAGTGCCACAACGGATGTTGCCTTTGCGCGCATTTCTTTCGACCATGTTTCAGTTACGATGGCCATTCCAATCCCGAATTCACCACCAACTCCCATTCCAACTAAAAAGCGAAGAATTAATAATTGCCAATAATCTGTTGCGAAATAAATGAGTGCTGTTGCGAGTGAAAATAGTAAGATTGTGAAGGCCATCGTACGGATACGACCAAATAAATCAGCAATAAATCCAAATAAATAAGACCCGATTAGCATTCCTACTGTGGTGGCTAATGTTAAGTTTCCACCTTCAACAGGGCTTAAATGAAATTCCTTTAAAATGTAGACGAGTACGAAAGATAAGAGCAACATATCTAAACCTTCTGCTGCATACCCTAGCGCAGAACCAAATAATGTTTTATATCTTTTCTCTTTCGTCTCCTCTGTTGTTGATTGTACATCAGTAGTGACGTTCATCATTACTCCTCCTCATTTTCTTTCTACAGTCGCTATGGAAGAATAACAAAAGGCCTTCTCACCTGATATGATGAGAAGGCCAAAAATTCATACGTATCCCTAAAAAAGGGCATACGTATAGAGTATATTCCGACTTCCTTCTCAACCTCACGGGGTTGGGTTAAAGGACTGTATTATATTACTTTATTTTTAGCACTCTTCTATTACATTGTCAAATAATGAGGGAATTGTTATGTGTAAAATATTTCAAAAGATATTTCATTCTTCTTGACGCACACTTCATTATTTTCCCATAATAAAACTAACTCATATAAAAAGGAATGAATCACGGATGCTAAATTTAGTACTTATGATGATTGAACGTGTCGGACTTATTGTTATTTTAGGATTTTTACTTTCTCATATTAAAACGTTCAGGCGCCTTCTTCATAAGCAAGATGGATATGTAGATAAGCTTAAGCTTATTTGTATTTTTTCAGTGTTTACAATTGTAAGCAATTACACAGGAATTGAAATTGCCGGGAATACAATTATGAAAGAAAATTGGCTACAAGGTGTTTCGTCATCTAGTACAATTGCGAATACACGTATTATGGGTGTTGGAATTAGTGGATTGCTTGGAGGTCCTATCGTCGGCATTGGAGTAGGATCAATTGCAGGTATTCACCGTTATATGCTTGGCGGGACGACAGCGCTAAGTTGTGCAATTTCGTCAATTTTAGCAGGTGTTATAACAGGGTACATTGGATACATTTTCAAAAAATATAATCGTGTAATTACGCCTAAATTTTCAGCGGTTTTAAGTGTGTTTATCGTTTCTTTAGAAATGATTATGATCCTATTAATCGTAGAGGATGGGAGTAGTATCGTGAAAACAATTGCGATACCAATGATCCTTGTAAATAGTTTTGGGAGTTTTATTTTACTTTCTATGATACAAGCTATTTTGCGTCAGGAAGAAAATGCGAAAGCCCTGCAAACGCATAAAGTATTACGAATTGCTGACAAAACATTACCATATTTTCGCCGCGGATTAACAGAGGATTCTTGTAAACATGTGGCACAAATTATTCACCGCTTTACGGGAACAGATGCGGTATCCTTAACAGATACAGAGAAAATATTAGCTCATGTTGGATTAGCATCAGATCATCATATTCCTTCACATAGTTTAATAACGGGTTTATCGAAAGAAGTGTTGAATACGGGAAAAATAATGAAGGCAAAATCGCGTGAGGTTATTAATTGTCAACATGAAAGCTGCCCTTTGCAAGCGGCGATCGTTATTCCACTAACTTCACATGGAAATACAATTGGGACATTAAAACTGTATTTTAAAAATTCTAATCAGTTAAGTCGCGTAGAAGAGGAATTAGCAGAAGGGTTAGCAAAAATATTCTCTACACAACTTGAATTAGGTGAAGCTGAGTTGCAAAGTAAATTATTGCAAGATGCAGAGATAAAAGCATTACAAGCACAAATTAACCCACACTTTTTATTTAATGCGATTAATACAGTATCAGCTTTATGCCGAACAGATGTAGAGAAGGCAAGGAAGTTATTATTACAGCTTAGCGTGTATTTCCGTTGTAATTTGCAAGGAGCACGCCAATTACTTATTCCATTAGAACAAGAGTTAAATCATGTACATGCATATTTATCTTTAGAACAAGCGAGGTTTCCAAATAAGTATGAGGTGAAGATGTACATTGAGGAAGAGTTAAAGACGACCTTAGTTCCACCGTTTGTACTTCAGTTATTAGTTGAAAATGCATTACGTCATGCTTTTCCGAAAAAGCAGCCAGTTTGCCAAGTTGAGATACATGTGTTTGAAGAAGAGGAGATGGTTCATTTTGAAGTGCGAGATAATGGACAAGGGATTGAGAGTGAACGTCTAGGGCAATTAGGAAAAATGGTAGTTCCATCAAAGAAAGGGACTGGAACGGCTTTATATAACATTAATGAACGACTTATCGGGTTATTTGGGAAAGAGACAATGCTTCAAATTGAAAGTGAATTAGAGCAAGGGACAAAAATCTCCTTCGTAATCCCGAAAAAAGTAGGGGAGGAAAAGCGGAGTGTTAAAAGTATTAGTAGTTGACGATGAAATGTTAGCACGGGATGAGTTGAAATATTTATTAGAACAAACGAAAGAAGTAGAAATAGTTGGTGAGGCTGATTGTGTAGAAGATGCATTAGAAGAGCTAATGCAAAACAAACCAGATATTGTTTTCCTAGACATTCAGTTATCGGATGATAACGGATTTGAGATCGCAAATATATTAAAGAAGATGAAAAATCCACCTGCAATTGTGTTTGCGACTGCCTACGATCAATACGCACTGCAAGCATTTGAAGTAGATGCGTTAGACTACATTTTAAAGCCATTTGATGAAGAACGTATCGTACAGACATTAAAGAAATATAAAAAGCAAAAACAAATAAAATTAGAAACAAAACAGGAAGTAAAGAGTGTAGATGTAACGACGGAGATGCATAAATTAGCATTACCAATTGAGGAATCGATCGTACTTGTGAATATTGAAGATATTATATATGTAGGACTTGTGGACGGAAAAGTGACAGTAAAAACGATGAAGGAAACATATGTAACACATGATACACTTGTCATTTTGGAAAAGAAGTTGCCGCAAGCAAGTTTTATGCGTGTTCATCGTAGTTTTATTGCAAATATTAATCATATTACGGAAATACAACCGTGGTTTAACTCTACTTATAACTTAATTATGAAAGAAGGGTCAAAAGTACCTGTTAGCCGAACATATGCAAAAGAACTCAAAAAGCTACTTCGTATTTAAGAAGTAGCTTTTTGCATTTCATCTGCCTATTTTTGTAACTAATTTTGTATATTTGACGTTCTAATGTGTAAACGCTTACAGTTTCGTTTGTATTTTATACAATAAAGGTACCAAATCGAAAGAGGTGGCCGAAATGAGTACGAAAAAAGTATATAGTTTCTTATCACAAGCATTCATATTTTCAGCTATTATGTTAGTTTCTAATATTATTGCAACACATTTACCAATTCCGATGCCTTCATCGGTAATCGGGTTAGTCATTTTATTTAGTCTATTATGTTTAAAAGTTATTAAATTGGAGCAAGTTGAATCACTTGGAACAGCTTTAACAGGTATTATCGGATTCCTTTTCGTCCCATCAGGTATTTCAGTTATTAACTCTCTTGGTGTAATGGGACAATATTTTGTACAAATTTTAACTGTAATTGTTGTCGCAACAGTTATTTTACTCGCTGTAACAGGGTTATTTGCACAATTCATTTTAGGCAAAGACGATAAAGAAACAAAAGATACGAAAGAATTGAAAGTAGTAAATAAAGGACGCAAGCACGGAAAAGTTGCGTAACCAATTTAGTATATATTGTTTGGAGGGAATGAACATGGCAAGCACAATGACTCCATATTTCGGAATTGTCGTTTCGTTGATCGCATACGGAATCGGAACATTATTATTTAAGCATTCAAAAGGATTCTTCTTATTCACACCATTATTCGTAGCGATGGTATTAGGGATTGTCTTTCTAAAAGTAGGTAATTTTACTTTCGAAGAATATAATACTGGCGGAAAAATGATTAGTTTCTTCTTAGAGCCAGCAACAATTGCATTTGCAATTCCATTATATAAACAAGTGGATAAGTTAAAAAAATATTGGTGGCAAATTTTATCGGCTATCGTAGTTGGATCTATTTGTTCAGTAATTGTTGTATTTATTGTTGCAAAAGCAATTGGTTTAGATACAGCAGTAATGAATTCAATGTTACCACAAGCAGCAACAACAGCAATTGCATTACCAATCTCTGAAAGTATCGGTGGTATACCAGCAATTACATCATTTGCAGTTATTTTTAACGCAGTTATTGTATACGCATTGGGAGCATTATTCTTAAAAACATTTAGAGTAAAACATCCAATTGCAAAAGGTTTAGCACTTGGAACAGCAGGTCACGCATTAGGAGTAGCAGTAGGAATTGAAATGGGTGAAGTAGAGGCAGCTATGGCGAGTATTGCTGTAACAGTAGTTGGGGTTGTAACTGTAGTTGTCATACCGATGTTTATGCCATTCATTGGCTAGTAAAACTTACTTGGAAAAATGAGAAAAGCAAGCTATTTGTAGGACAGATTTCTACTGATAGCTTGCTTTTTATGTTACAGTAGTGGTAAGACCTATTTTAACAAAATGTAAGTTTCCTTAAATCTTCATTAATACTGTGTAGAATACGTTTTGAATTAGGTCATTGTATTGTAAAATAAGAAGTAAGCTACTATAGGGTCTGCTAAGGGAGACATATAATAAGCTTATAAAAATCTTCATATGAATGAATAATTAAAGGTAGAGAATAGAGAAAAAATCTACTTATTAACGTTTTACTTTATAGGACAGGAGAGAGTACTCGTCGATTATGCAAATAAAAAACCTGTTTCAAAGCAAAGGATTTCAGAGGTTACTCATATTAGTAATACTTGCTCTCGTGTTATACGGGCTGCAAAGTATGTTGAATTTAATTTTAATTACGTTTATTCTTACGTATTTAATGGATCGATTCCAAAAGTTTATTTCCCGCAAATTAGATCATTTCATGCCCATTAATCGAAAACTCATTATAGCATTTCTATATGTCATGTTAATTGGCGGAATTGCTATTACGCTATTTAAATATTTACCAGTATTAACGATACAAATTTCACAATTGATTTATCAATTTAACGTATTTTTAAGAAATCCACCAGATAGTGAATTAATTAAGTATGCAGTTAATGCTGTCAATCATATGGAACTGTCGAAGTATGTAGGACAAGGCGTAGACATTTTATATAAATCGATTACGAATGTTGGAAAATTTGGCCTTCAAGTGTTACTTTCTTTAATTTTAAGCCTATTTTTCTTATTGGAGAAAGCTCGTATCGTTGCCTTTACTGCAAAGTTTAAAGAAAGCCGACTTGCAATTTTCTATACTGAAATTGAGTACTTCGGTAAGAAATTTGCACGTTCATTCGGAAAAGTAATCGAAGCACAATTTTTAATTGCAGTTGTTAACTGTGTTCTATCTGTTATTGCACTATGGATATTAGGATTCCCGCAATTATTAGGTTTAGCGTTAATGATCTTCTTACTCGGCTTAATTCCAGTAGCTGGGGTTATCATTTCGTTATTCCCGCTTTGTATGATTGCTTACAATATCGGCGGTATTATGTACGTTGTTTATATTTTAGTTATCGTAACAGTCATTCATGCGCTTGAAAGTTACGTGTTAAATCCGAAGTTTATGTCCCAAAAAACAAACTTACCGATTTTCTATACGTTTATGGTATTAATCTTCTCAGAACACTTCTTAGGTGTATGGGGATTAATTATCGGTATTCCAATCTTCATTTTCTTATTAGACGTCTTAGATGTGACAAGTGATGAGATGGAGAAGGAAGTTGGAAAAAATAAAGTGAAGTAAGAAAAAGCATCGATGTTCGATGCTTTTTCTTTTATAACATGATGTTCCTTATGCCATACTGTAAGAAGAACATAGAATAGGGGTGAAAGAATGGCTGTAAATGAAAAGGTAGAGTTAGCTACATTTGCTGGAGGATGTTTCTGGTGTATGGTTTTGCCATTTGAAGAGATGGAAGGGATTATAAAAGTTGTTTCGGGCTATACAGGTGGTCATAAAGAGAATCCAACATATAAAGAAGTATGTTCAGAAACGACGGGACATTATGAGGCAGTACAAATTACATTTGACGCAAATAAAATACCGTATGAGGAGTTATTAAATATATATTGGAGACAAATTGATCCGACCGATGTAGGTGGACAATTCCACGATCGCGGACAGTCTTACGAAACAGTGATTTTTTATCATAATGAAGAGCAACATAAAAAAGCAGAGGCTTCAAAAGCGGATCTTGCAAAGAGTGGACGCTTTTCAAAGCCAATTGCGACAAAAATATTACCAGCTACTACGTTTTATCCGGCTGAGGAATACCATCAAGGATATCATAAGAAAAATACATTTCGCTACGAGTTATACCGTAAAGGCTCGGGACGAGATGCTTTTATTAAGCAACATTGGCCAAAGGATAATGCTCATTTAAAAGAAAAACTAAATGAGATGCAGTTTTATGTAACGCAGGAAAATGGTACAGAACCACCATTTCGAAATGAGTATTGGAATCATAAAGAAGAAGGTCTTTATGTAGACATCGTTTCAGGAGAACCGTTATTTACTTCTTTAGATAAATTTGATAGTGGGTGTGGATGGCCTAGTTTTACGAAGCCAGTTATGTCAGCTAGTGTGAAAGAAAAAATGGATGTGAGTCATAATATGACGCGTACAGAAGTGAGAAGTAAAGAAGGAGATTCACATCTTGGGCATGTATTTCCAGACGGTCCAGGACCAAATGGACTTCGTTACTGCATTAATTCTGCAGCCCTTCGATTTATTCCAAAAGAGGAATTAGAGAAAGAAGGCTATGGTGATTTTCTAGTCTTGTTTGGAAATAAAAAATAACCTCGCTAACTGCGAGGTTATTTTTTATTATTTTGCTTTTTTCTTTTTAAATTTGCTTAATACTTCATAAACGATTGGAACAATAAGAAGTGTTAATAACGTTGAACTTGTTAATCCACCAATTACGGTTACACCAAGTCCTTTAGAAATTAAGCCGCTACCTTCAAATCCTAATGCAAGCGGGATAAGGGCCCCAATCGTTGCAATTGCAGTCATTAAAATCGGACGAAGGCGTGTTGCACCAGCTTCTAATAAAGCTTCACGTGTTGATAGACCTTCATTCTCTTTATGAATAACGCGGTCGATAAGTACGATTGCGTTTGTTACAACGATACCGATTAACATAAGCGCACCAATCATTGCAGACACACTTAATGTTTCACCGGAGATTAATAAGGCAACAAGAGCTCCGATAATTGTAAATGGTAGCGAGAATAAAATTGCGAATGGTGCAAGGGCACCACCAAATGTAACGACAAGAACGAAGTATACAATGGCAATCGCAGCTAACATCGCTAAGCCAAGTTGCTTAAATGATTCTTCAATATCTTTTGTAACGCCGCCCATAGAAACATCTACGCCAGAAGGAAGATCCATTTTATCTACTTCTTTTTGAACAGCAGCAGATGCTTTTGAAACGTCATCAGATGTTAGTTTTGCACTTACTTCTGCATAAACACGGCCATCGCGGTGTTTCACTGTATTTGAAGTTTCCCCTTCTTTTACAGTCATCACATCTTTCACAGCCACTTCATTACCGAGTGGTGTTGTAAGTTTTCGATTTGTTAAGTCATCGATTGTTTCATAATTTTGTTTTTCAGCTTCTACATATACATTGACGTCTTTACCGTCTTTTTTAATTGTTGTCAGAACAGGGCGATCATGTTGATTAGAAAGTCCCATTCCAATTTGCGCCGCCGTTAGACCCATTTTACTTAGCTTTTCCTGATCTGCGACTAAAGTGTACTCTGCGTATGTTTTTGCAATACTAGAGTCTATATCTTTTAAGTCTTTGTTTTTCTTCATTATGTTTTGAATATCTTTTACGACAGGCTTAATGTCTTCCGAGCTATCTCCGTACACGTATAGTTTAATGTCATTACTACCGCCACTTGCTCCGAAATCTTGGTTTTTCCATTCGCCTTTTCCAGACATCTTCTGTAAATCTTTAACGACCTGTTCCTTCTCTTTTTCGAAGTTTTTCGTGTCGTTATCATATTGCACAAAGAACATTGCCTGGTTCGATTGACCAGGACTCATTGGGTTTTCGCCACCTAATGAGAATTGAATTGTTTTGACGTCTTTATTATCTTGGAAGTGCTTTTCAGCTTTCGTTGCAATTTTTTCAACGTCTTCTAACGTTTGACCTGGTTCAGGATTGTACGTTGCAATGATCATTTTTTCTTCTTCAGATGGTAAGAAACTTACACCGATAACTGGAACAAGTGCAAGACTACCAACTAATAGAAGGATAGCGATACTTGATGTAATAATTTTATGATTTAAAGCCCATGCAAGTATGCATTTATAAATGTTTGCTAATTTACTTGGTTTTTCTTCATGATGTACTTCTTTTTCCCTCATGCTCTCTTTTTTAAATAAAGAGTGAGCTAGCATTGGTACAATTGTAACTGCCACTAGTAACGATGCTAATAAAGCGAAGACGATAGTTAAGGCGAATGGTAAGAACATTTCACCAATCATACCTTTTACTAGTCCAAGCGGTAAAAATACTGCAATTGTTACGATGGTAGAAGACATAATCGGGATAAACATTTCTTTCGTAGCTTCACGAATTAAATCTTTTCCGCGCAGCTTCTCTTCCGATAATGACATACGTCGGTAAATATTTTCAATAACAACAATGGAGTCATCCACAACGCGCCCGATAGCGACTGTCATTGCTCCGAGTGTCATAATGTTAAGCGTAATATCCATTTGCTTTATAACTAATACAGCAATTAATAAAGAAAGTGGTATGGAAACGACAGAGATTAATGTTGTTCGGATATTTCGTAGGAACAGCATAATAATAACAATCGCAAAGATAGCGCCGAAAATAGCTTTGCTCAGCATTGTTTCTACTGATTTCTCAATAGGTGCACCTTGGTCAAATGTTGAAATAATCTCTAAGTCTTTATATTTTTTCTCAAGCTCTTTTACTTTATCTTTTACTGCATTTACAACATCAACTGTATTCGCATCAGCAGCTTTTACGATTTGAATTCCAATTGCTTCTTTTCCATTTGTTCGAGAAATAGATTCAGCTTTTCCGACTTCTTTAATGTCAGCAATTTCGTCTAACGTAACTGTTGGAATCCCGTTCATAGCGGCTGGATTCATTTGCGATGTTTGTGCACCGGCCCCAGGATTTTGACTACCTTGACCGCTCGGTGAGGTAGGAACAGCTGGGATTTTCAATTCTTTTAATGCTTTCATTGTTGTAATATTGCCATCTATAACAACTGATTTTTCTGTGTCTTTAAATGTATATAAACCAAGTGGTAAAGATACGTCCGATCCTTTAATTACATTTTTTACAGTATCTTCACTTAGACCCAACTCTTTCATCTTATCTTTCTTGAAGACAAGTTGTACTTCATCTACTTGTTGACCTGAAATTTGAACAGATGCAACA
Source organism: Bacillus sp. AFS059628 (assembly GCF_002571225.1). Lineage (GTDB taxonomy): Bacteria > Bacillota > Bacilli > Bacillales > Bacillaceae_G > Bacillus_A. The sequence goes on from NZ_NVEC01000027.1 coordinate 70,945, forward strand.
CCATCAAGTCCTTTTAATCCTGGAACAACATTTTTTTCTACATTTTCAGTTAAGGTAGCTAAAGATTCATTTTTACTTGCTACGCTTAATGAAATAACAGGAAAGGCATTGAAGTTTACACGTGAAACTTTCGGATCATTTACGCCTTCTGGCAGTTTCACATTTGCGAGTGCGTCTTTTATTTCTGTTTCAGCCTTTTCCATATTTTTATCAAAATCATATTCTACCTGAATAGAAGATGCATTTTGAAAAGATGATGAACTAACAACGTTTACACCACTTAAATTTTGTAGTTGCTCTTCCATCGGTTTTGAAACTTTATCAGCTACTTCTTCTGGTGTAGCACCAGGATAAACCGTGGTTACTGTTACAACAGGTGTTGTAATATCAGGAATTGTTTCTAGCTTCATATTTAGCCCAGAATAAATACCTGCAATGGTAACAATAATGGTTAGTAGCCAAACTGCGAACTTATTTTTTAACGAGAAATTAATAATTTTGTTCATGTTTGCGCTCCCTTTGTATTGTATTGACCAACTGGTCAGTCTAATACATAATATAACTGACTGATTGGTCAGTCGTCAATGAAAAGAGATGGTATAATACATTCATAATAAGATGCGAGATTAAATTTAGGAGAGACATGATATGAAAGAAAAAGAGCGTTTAATTATAGAGATGGCTATGAAGTTGTTTGCGACTAAGGGTGTAAATGCGACATCAGTGCAGGAAATTGTGACCGCTTGTGGTATATCTAAGGGAGCTTTCTATTTATACTTTAAATCGAAAGAAGAGCTTTTATTAGCAACACTTCGATATTACTATGACAAGATTCAAAATAAAATGATGGATATTGAAAAAGAATCGTTATTGCCGCGTGAAAAATTTGCGAAACAATTGCATTGCCAGTTTAATGATATACAAAAGCATAAAGAATTTATTATTATGCATGCGAGGGAAAATGCGATTCCTTTTAATAAAGAAGTGGAAGAGTTTATGATGCGGATGAAGTTAGAGTCCCATGCATTTTATCGGAATAGTTTATTGTCCATTTATGGTGAAAAGGTTATACCCTATTTATTGGATTTAGTAATTATGGTAGAAGGTATATGCCGCGGATACTTGGAATTAATTATTTTACAGGCGCCAGAAATTGACTTATCGTATGTCTCAACTTTTATTTTAAAAAGAGTAGATCATTTAGTAGGAGGGCTTGTAGAATCTGCAGAGAAACCTGTTTTGCATGAAGAAAGGCTTGGGGAGTTTCTTTGTAAATCAGAACTTATTAAGGAACAGGTTAAAGAACATTTTTTAAAAGAAATTATTACATTTAAACGTACATTAGCAGATCAATTAGAAAATGATGAATTACTTGTTACATTAGATGTTTTAGAGGCGGAGATGAGATTGTCTAATCCAAGAATTCCGGTCATTAGAGGAATGTTAGCAAATTTAGAGACATATCCGGAATTAAAAGAATTTCAATTACGACTTATGGGATATTACAATATAAAAAATTCTTAATAAAAACAAGCAAAAAACTCCTTGTCCATACAAGGAGTTTTTTAAGACTACTTACTATTTTGAGACCACTCTTCAACATCCCAAACTTTTGTGATCCAATCTTCATAGAAGTCTGGTTCGTGACATACAAGGAGGATTGTTCCTTTATATGCTTTCATAGCCTTCTTAAGTTCCGCTTTTGCTGTAACATCAAGATGGTTTGTCGGCTCGTCAAATAGTAGCCAGTTACTTTCTTCACCCATTAGTTTACATAAACGAACTTTTGCTTGTTCTCCACCACTTAATTGACTTAATGGGCGAGAAATATGTTCATTTTTTAATCCGCATTTTGCTAACATCGCACGAATTTGATGCTGGTCTAGACCAGGGAATGTATTCCATACGTCATCAATTGGTGTTATATTGTCAGCCTTAACTTCTTGCTCAAAGTATGCAGGCTCTAAGAAGTCACCAAGGCTTGTTTTACCGCTTAAAGGTTTAATTTTACCTAAGATTGTTTTTAGTAATGTTGATTTACCAACACCGTTACATCCAACAATAGCAATTTTTTCACCACGTTCGATTGTCATTGATAACTTTGGTAGTAGCGGATGTGTATATCCGATTTCTACATTTTCACCTTCAAAGACGAAGCGACTACTTGCACGACTTTCTTTAAATGAGAATTCCGGTTTAATTGCTGTTTCCGGGCGATCAATAAGCTCCATACGATCAAGTTGTTTTTGACGACTCTTTGCACGACCTGTCGTTGAATAACGAGCTTTGTTCTTTGCAATGAAGTCCTCTTGCTTTTTGATAAACTCGCGTTGTTTTTCATAAGCGTTTATATGTTGATTTTTATTGATTTCTGCTAGCTCTAGGAATTTTTCATATGTTGCTGTATAACGCGTCATTTTTGTAAATTCTAGATGGAAAATAACATCAACACATTTATTCATAAATTCCGTATCATGGGAAATCAACAGGAACGCATGTGGGTATTCTTTTAAATAATTTGTTAACCAATGAATATGTTCAACGTCTAAATAGTTGGTAGGTTCATCAAGTAATAATACTTCTGGTTGTTCAAGTAATAGCTTTGCAAGCAATACCTTTGTACGTTGTCCACCACTTAGTGCTGAAACATCACGATCTAAACCAATTGCATCAATTCCAAGACCACGTGCAGCCTCTTCAATTTTCATATCTAGTAAATAGAAACCGCCCGCCTCAAGTGCATCTTGTATTTCTGCCATTTGCTCAAGAAGTTCTTCTAGTTCTTCTGGTGTAGCAGTTCCCATTTTTTCTGTAACTTCATTTAAAGCTTTTTCCTTTTCAAATAGCGGTAAAAATGCATCCGCTAGTACGTCACGAATTGTACGTCCAGGCGTTAAAACCGTATGCTGATCTAAGTAACCGTAATGTGTGCCCGGTGTCCATTCTACACGACCTTGGTCATGAATAAGCTGACCAGTAATGATATTCATGAATGTTGATTTACCAACACCGTTTGCACCAACTAATCCAACGTGCTCACCTGCTAGTAATCGCATAGATACATCTTTAAATAATGTACGATCGCCAAATGTATGTCCTAATTTTTCAACTGTTAATAAGCTCATAGTATCCTCCGTCCAACTTGAAATAGTACCTTGAATCATGATACTAAATTCTTTCATATAATGCCATCATTTCAAAATGTATATTTTTTCAAAAGAAGTGTTTGTAAATGTTAATATATAAAAAAGTTACTTCTACCTACAGAAGTAACTTTTTTATTATGCTTTTTGTTTCACTTCACTAACTTTCTTTTCAGCTACAATAAAATGCGGTCTACGTTTTGTTTCATAATAAATACGACCGATATATTCACCAATAACACCTAGGAATATGAGTTGAATACCGCCAATAAATAGTATAGCGGAAATGAGAGTAAAGTAACCGGGAACTTCTACACCACCAAGTATGATTTGAACGAATGTAGTGATTACGTATAAAAGTCCCAAAATAGTTGTTAATAATCCAAGGTATATAGATAGGCGTAACGGCTTATTATTGAATGAAATTACACCGTCGATTCCGTAGTTTAATAACTTTGAAAACGTCCATTTACTTTCCCCGTCTGAACGTAATACATTTTCATATTCAATGATTAATTCGTTATAACCGATCCAAGAAAACAAGCCTTTTGAAAATCGATTGTATTCACTTAAAGATAATAAAGAATCAACTGCTCTTCGGCTTAAAAGTCTAAAGTCACCAATGCCGTCTACTAGTTCAATATCTACAAATTTATTCATCACTTTATAGTAAAGACGAGAGACGAAAGAGCGAACAGGTGAATCACCAGTTCTTGTTCTCTTTGCAATTACTTGGTCGTAGCCTTCGTTATATCCTTCTAATAGTTCTTTTATTAACGTAGGAGGATGTTGTAAGTCAGCATCCATAATAACAATTGCATCACCTGTAGCATATTTTAAACCGGCTAACATTGCAGCCTCTTTTCCGAAGTTTCGGCTAAATGATATATAATGTACCGATGAATCTGCACTAGCTAAATCACGTAAAATATTTAATGTATCATCTTTACTACCATCATTAACAAAAACAAATTCATAATCGGTAGTTAATTTATGAATTTCAAGAGAAGTCTCTGAATAAAAGGCACGAAGCACCTTTTCTTCATTGTAGCATGGTACAACGATTGAAAGAGTCATTTTTGACACTCCTTGTTTGAAATGGGTTAAAACAATATTACGCATTTTTATATGAAGCTATCCAATTGGATAGCTTCATGATTAATTAGGTGCTTACTATTGCTTTTTAAAAGAGAATTTTCGTCGTGCGTTTGGATTTGTGAAAATTAATAAAGCTACACAAATAATTAGTGAAATGATCGATATAATCATACCTAATTTGAAGTAAGGTGTAACGTAAGTCATTTCGATTACATGTGAACCTTTTGTAATTGGAACACCGATAAAGGCAGAGTTTGCCTTTGTAAATTCTGTTTCTTTTCCATCAACTTTTATAGTCCAGCCCTTACTATATGGAACCGATAAATATAGTAGACCATCTTTATTTGAATTGATGTCCCCTTTTAAATAATTGTTTTTATAATAAATATTTTCAAGCTTATTTTCAGTTAATTTTTTTGTTTCTTTTTGTACACTTTCATAGTTTACGATATTTGCTTGTAAGTCCCCTAATTCATACTCACCTGCGTTATCAATAGAAATAGTTAGGTTGTCTGGACGATTAGTGCCTAAATTATAAACGAACCTTTCTAATGGATATGAGTATGCACCAGCATCGTCACCTTTTCCTAGCGTTTTTCCATTAACAGTTGTATTGAATGTACCTGTATTTTTCAGTTTTAATTCTATCAGTAGGTCACCAGACGTATTAGGATAATTGATAGGTACGATCATATTTCCAAAACCATGAACAATTAATTTATTTCCCTCTTTTTCCATGTTTTCGAATTTTGCCTTTTCTGGTTTAATAGATATTGCCTTTGATTTAAGGTCTTGTTTATTAAAATGGTTTAATGAAAATTCTTTTGTATTATTAACGACAACAGCGTGTAATAATAATTGATCACGCTGAGCGAAGTTTAATTTAGAAAACTCCTCTTCACTTATAGCCGAATCATATACATATCCTAACGGTAAAGCATAATCATTTTTGTAAATATTATATGGTCCCACTTGCTTTAATAGTTTATATCCATAAGGTATATTCTTTGGATCTGTATTAGCGCTTAATACGCGATATTTTACACCTAGCATATTTTCAAGTAGTAGTCGACTATCAGCTTGATAAAACATTGAAGGTGTATCGTAGTTTTGGTATACGCCGTATTTATTTTTCATAAAGTCATGGACATAATAATTAACTAAACTTTGATACGTACTTACGCCATGATATCCTTGTAGCATTGGTGCGTTATATTCGCTACCTGGATTAAGAATACGATAAAAGCCTTTATCATGTTCTTGGATGTAGCGGATTGCGTCAATTTCTTCTTTATTATCGTAGCCTGGTTCGTGTAACTTTTCAGTTGAAATCTGGCTCTGTCCATAAACTGTACTAAGTATATTATTCGCATACATATAATTCATAGAAATTGTGCTAACGAGTATGTTTAATATAACTAAAAATTGTATGAAAGATCTAGAAATATAGCGCCATAAACATACTGTAATAACAGAAAAAATGACAGTTCCGAGTAAAATGTTATCAACGTCTTGTAAAGGTTTATCAGTTACATTTATATTTGCTTTTCTATAAAATGCATAAATGAATAATCCAATAGACACTAATAAACTTATTAAATAAGGTAATTTGTAGTCTTTCTTATGAATAATCATCCAATCTAGAATGTATGCAATTGTTTGGGCAATTACAAATACAAACAAATAAAACCATCTAGATTGCATTGCTGAAAAACCATTAAACACAGAATATGTATATGGAAGCATAAACAGAATAAACATGAAAAACGTAAAGAATACTTTGTTTTTAACAAGTTTATCACGTATAAACATTCCAAATACGATTAAGAATAAAATTAAAGCTGGTAAAGCTAATTGATGATTTTCAGCACTATACATGAAGAAAATATTTTCCATTAAATCTTTATAAAATGTATCTTCAAATAATAATGGTATTTCAAACTTTTTTGATAGTCTATCAGCGCTAAATACGGCATTAACTGATGGGAGGAAGCAAACGGCGGCTAAACCGAGTGATAGTCCGTACAGTAAGCCGATTCTAATGTAATAGGTTAGAAAAGAGATAATCGTTTTATTTTGCTGTGTTGCAAAGTATTGGAACAATGCATAAATGAACAGGAAAATACTTGTGATAAAAGCAAAATAAAAGTTTGATGCTAACATTAAAGTAGAAGCAATTAAGAAAAGTCCTCGCTTCTTTTCAATAATATATTTATCAAGCCCCCACATTACTAATGGTAAAAATACAATGGCATCAGCCATGAAATCCCATAGTAAAGAATGACGCATGAAAGTAATGCAGCCACCATATATAATAGCAGCAACAAAAGATGAGAATACTGTTTTATTATGATAACGTAAAGAACCATACATGAATAACATAGCTAAAAAGTTTTTTAAAATACTCATGTATAATTTCATATCATATACTTGTTCAAGACTTAGTTTAGGTAGTAACAGTGTAATCCAGAAAAACGGTGATGTGCTGTAATAATAACTAAACTCTCCAAATAAATCTCCACCTAAACCATAATCAAAAGACCAAAAAAGGTTGCCATCTTTAAAGGCATGTTGTAGAAGGAACGTAAAAAAGCCAAATTGACGTAACGCATCCCCTGTACCAGAAAAGGCTTGGTTAGATGTTAAAAAGAAATAATGAAAAGCAAAAGCGCACAATAATAATATTGGCATAATTATCATTGTTTTCTTGGAAAAGAATGTATTATTCGGCTTTATGCTCATAAAAATTGATAATCCTCCTTTGAAAGTCGTTACATGTAGCCACTAGTTTTTAGTTAGCATATAAAAACACACCAATTTTTAAAGGTGTGTTTTTTAGTTTTAACATGAGAAAATATATATTTTTGTTGAAGCATATATATTTTTACAAGTGTTGAAGTTCATAGTTTACATGTAATTTAGTATAAGGCATTTTCAGAAAGTAAGTCAATTTGAGCTGGAATATATAGAATTTTTTTACTGAAGAAAAATGAGGGGATATAAAAAAAGCAAAAAGCTTTTCCATTTTTAAATAGGAAAAGCTTTTTGCTTTTAAGTATGTTTGCGAATGAGCTTTTGTTTTATAAACCCTAAAACGAATCCACGTATTTGAGGATCAATTCCAATTCCAATCATACCGTATAGTATACCAGTAAGAGTTAAAGCAATTAGTGGCGGTAAGTTGATTAATGCAATTCGGTATATACCGTAACTAATAATAAAGGCTAAGGAATTAAATATAATTCCTTTAACTAATAATTGCATGCCTTTACGAATAAAGAGGGTAAATCCAATTAATAGTGTAATTTCTGTAAGGATAGCTGCTGCAGCAGCCCCCATCATTCCATATTTACTACCTAATACAATATAACCTATGATGGCAACAACTAATCCAATAGTCATTGTTGTTGCACGTTTCCATTGCTGGCCAATCGTTGTTAAATTGTCAGCTAGTGGATAGTTAATTGATTGTAAAATAACCATAAACGCTAGAATAGCAAGAGCGCCCCCGGCGGGAGCATATTTTTCCCCTAATAAACTAACAATCCAGAAACTTGGATCAGCAATAAAGGGGATAGAAATTCCCATTCCTAAAAAAGACATAAGTTTTAGTTCAAAGCTTGATAATTTTCTATGTTCTTCAATATTTTGCTCATTACCAAAAGCAAAAAGCCTTGGATAAAAGGCAGCTGCAATTACTCCAGGTATTTGATATAGTACGGCAGGTATTTTATATGCAGCACCAAAGAATCCAACTTGCTTATATGTTGAAACTTTTTCTAATATAATAGGCCCTAATTGTGGTAAGAGCATAATGATGATTCCATTGATTGTGAAAATAAGTAGTTGATCTAAAATACCTTTATCCCAACCTTTATGGACTTTCGTATAGCGTATTGTCATTATAAAGGCAATAACACCTGTTACAAGACTAGATACCCCGTACATGGCAGCAACCATCATAAGTGACCATTGAAAAGACATCCCTAATAATAGGGCAGCAGCAGCTGTTACACCTTGTAGTACAGAAATAATAGCTGTAAATTGCATGCGCTCTGTAACTTGGAAGTAAGCCATACCAACACCTTGTAAGGTTGCTCCGAACATCGTTGGTAGAACAACCCAATATACCATCGCACGTAAGTAAGCGTCAGGATAGAAGAACTGGGCAAAAATAGCGAAAAGTACAGAAATTACGATAGCTAATATTAAACGAATGCGTAAATAACTACTTATTAGTACGCTAATATTAGCATCGCTTCTTGTTCCTTCACGCATAAATGTATGTGTTAAACCTGCATCTGTAAAGTAACAAATAACAGCTGAAACAGCTAATGCAGTTGTAAACATACCGTAATCCTCTGGAGAAACATATCGTGCAAAGAGAATTGTTGCAATAGCTAGTACAAAGCGAACAGTAATGTTTCCTACAAAGAGGTAGGATGCGTTTTTTAAAATTTTATTTGTTTTCATGAGAAAAGACCTTTCTATTCTTTAGGATCTCGTTAGTTTGTCCTATTTGTAATTTGATCTGTTTACAGAAAGAGAGAGTAGCATTAAATTTTTGGTTTAAGAAAACAAAAATTTAATTCGTACAAACCAAAGCATTGCATATAGCTTTTTACTACGCTTTCCGTTTTTTGAATAGATTTTACGGCAATATTTCTTTATATCTTTTTTAATTAATTTGACTTGTGATTTATCTAATTGAGAGTTTTCTTTAATGTATATACAAGCGTTATTGATGACTGTATAAGGAAATAAATAAGTCTCAAGGATTTCAACAAGTGACTGGGGGTCTTGTGTAATGAAATCTTGAGATTTATTATGTACCCAGTCTTTCATACGATTGAATACTTCCAGTTCTTTTGTTGTTTTTAATTCATAATCTTTATACTTAGAAGAAAGATTTCCTTCTGATAAGATTCGATAATATGTTAAATACTCATCTACATAGCATACATTTGTCACACTCATTAGTTTAAATAAAAACTCCAAATCTTCTCCCCAACTACATTCTGGCGTAAAACGAATGTTATGATCCATAACGATAGATCGTTTGAAAATCCAAGTACTTGTTTGAGCGACAACTTGATGTGTTAAGAACGCTTTTGTCATATCGCCTTTAATGAAGTTTGTTGTATGCTCAACTTTCTCACCTGTTTCTTCGTAGAAATTCATATAACCACAATAGCACGCGTCCATTTCGTTTTTATGCATACTTTCGACTTGCTTCTCAATTTTAGTTGGATGCCATAAGTCATCACTATCAAGGAAAGCGATATATTCTCCGCTAGCATTTTCGATACCTGTATTACGGGCTACCGAAACACCTTGGTTTTTTTGATGAACGTATTTTACTTGCCCTGGGTATTTTTCAGCAAGGTTTTTCACGATAGAAGGTGATTGATCTTTACTCCCATCATCTACAATTATAATTTCAATGTTTTTATATGTTTGATCTAGTATTGACTGCATCGTTTCTTCAATATATTTTTCCGTGTTATACAGGGGTATGACAACAGAAACAAGTTGCTTTTGTTCCATCATAGAATTTTTATCTCCTCAAGTTTTTTATGTCTTGCATCATATATACAAGCCTTTTGAAAGGAAGAAGATTACAAGAACATCTGTATAAGTTTAACGCATATAAACTTTGTAAATCAACTTTCTATTGTTGTACTTTGTATAAAAAGTATTTATTATAGAACGTATTGTGTTGTAAAAATATAGAAATATATTTTGAAAATTATGTATCTGAAGGGAGAAGATGAGATGTTAAGGCGATTTACTCGCAAATCTAATATAATCCTTTTAGGGATTATTATGATAGTCGGTTTTGCACTTCGTTTTGCAACTTTACAAACACATGGTGCAGATTTATCTATAGCTAGTGATGATATAGGTTATCAAAAAACGGCAAATATTTTATTGGAAACAGGGATGTTAACATATCATGAACCAGATAAACCAACGATTCATATCATGCCGGGTTTTCCAGCCTTATTAGCTGCTGTATTTTATTTTTTTGGAAATGGCAGTGAAGGTCTTTTTGTAGCAAAATTAATTATTATCCTCTTAGGGGTACTTAGTATTTTGCTAACTTATAAGATTGGTACTTATTTATTGAATCCTGCTGCAGGATTAATAGGTGCTTTCTTATTAGCTGTGTATCCTCCAGAGATTGTTATGGAAAATTTAACTTTAACAGAAGGGCCATTTCTATTCCTTTCATTAGGATTAGTATATTGGAGTTTAAAATTAGCTGATACTCATAAAACGAAACATCTTCTGATCGTATTAATTTTCTACTTTTTAGCACTGTACCTCCGCGTACAAATTGCCTTATATCCAATCTTACTATTTGGGTACCTTTTAATGAAACGCTACCCATTCCGTATTATGATGAAGCAAGCGATTATAAGCATAGGAATAGGGCTTATCGTACTTGGACCATGGTGGGCTCGCAATTACATTCAATTTGATAAATTTATCCCACTAACTGCTGGGGCAGGGAATCCGTTATTACTTGGAACGTATCAAGGGAAAGGCTACCCAGAAGGTAAGGATATGGGGGAACTTGAAATAGAGTTACATGCAAAGTACCCTAATCTTGAAGCACATGAATTTATGGAATTAGAAGAAAAAATAGCGATTGATAAAATGAAAGAATGGTGGAAAACTGATAAGGAATCTATGATAGAGAGTTATATAGTCTTGAAGCCAGAAATTCTTTGGAAAAAACCGTATTATTCTATAGAGCATAATATTGAAGTGTTCAATGTTTCTGCAAAAGATATGAATGAAATATATAATTTTATTAAGACGACGTTTTTAATATGTACAGTACTTTCGTTTATCTGCCTTTTAAAAAGGTGGAGAGAGACTACATTTTTATGGTCAATCCTTGTATTACAAACAGCTTTAACATGTTTTTATGTTGCATATGAACGTTATGCATTACCGTTAATACCATTCTTATTTATTATAATTGGAGTAGGGACCGTGGCAACGGTTATGAAAATTAGTAAATTATTAATTAGAAAAAAATAGTTTGTAATAAAAAACATCTTAATTTTTTAAAAAAATTAAGATGTTTTTTGTATATATTCATATTTAAATAGAAAACTATTCGTTATCGGTTTCAGGTTGCGTTACTTTTAATTTTTGCTTTAATAACGCATAATCTTGCGTTAACGTTACAAGTTGATGATGTAATTTAGAAATTTTTCTTGTTAAGTCAAAAATTAAGATGAAACAGAATAATAGTCCAAATAAGAATAAAACAGATGGAGGATATTCTACGTGTAATAGTTGTCCAATCCAATTTATAATTTTTTCAGTAGAACTTAAAATTGCCATTGAAACACAAACGAAAATCCACAAAATGGCATATTTAGTTTCTAAAGCTCCACGACGAATGGAATTAATAATTAATAAAAATAATAATAGAATGAAGATAAATGAAAAGGTAATTATAGGCATTTATTATCAACCTTTCACAATTTTTTGCATCAATATAGCGAGACTTACTTTAATCATGTAATATGCAGATTTAAGGGGTGTAATAGAAGATTGTCCCCCTTGGCGCTCTTGCATATTTACGGAGATTTCATTAATGCGTAATTTTTTCTTTTTTAAATGAATAAGGACCTCTGGTTCTGGATAATCTTTTGGATAATTATGTGCAAAAATCTTAATTACTTCTCGATTGATAGCACGATACCCAGAAGTTGGATCCATAAAGGTTTGTTTTGTTAGGACTTTCAGTAGAGCAGTAAAATAAAAAATACCAATTCTTCTGGAAATACTACCTTTATAGGCTGTTTTCTCTGTAAAACGTGAACCTAGCACCATATCGCATTGGTCTTCAGCAATAGGTTTTATAATTTTGTACAAGTCATCAGGATTATGTTGCCCATCAGCATCGAACTGAATCGCAATATCATATCCATTCTCATAAGCGTATTTATAACCAGTTTGTACAGCTGATCCAATACCTAGGTTATATGGTAAGTTCACAAGATGAACAGGAAAATCATTTACGATTTGAGCTGTTTTATCATGTGATCCATCATTAATAACGCAAATGCTTAATCCTGTAAAATGCTGTTTTAGTTTTAATAATCTTGTTAATGTATCTGCAATTGCTTCTTCCTCGTTATACGCAGGAATAATAATTAACGTTTTTGGTATTGAAATTGGTACCTCAATAGACATTATCGCACCATCCCTTATATACTTAATTATATTATAGTTATTTTTAAACGAACCTTATCTAATATACCATTAATAGTATAGCAAAATAAAGGAAAAACTGGTGGGTTGTTTAGGAGGCAAACAGTAAATAAAAGATAAGAGATAGAATTTTTTACGATAAAAAAATACATGCAAGGATGAAATAAACCTGTGCATGTATGAAGTGAGAGTATCTTATTATATATTCCATGGCTTACTTAAAGTTAAAACTTCAGCCATCTCTTTACTTTTTAAACGTCCTTTTTTTCTATTTTCCGCGCGTTCTAAACCGGTTGTGTGTAACCAATGTTCTTCCTGAGTTTCAGGAAGTACTTGTGGTACGGACGAAGGTTTTCCATCTTTTATTGCCACAAATGTAATAAAGCAAGTAGCAGCAATTCTACGCTCGCCTGCTAATAAATTTTCTGCGATTACTTTTACGAAAACTTCCATTGAAGATTTCCCTGTATAACATACAAATGCTTCATAACAAACAGAATCAGCTTGGTGAATTGGAGTTAAAAAATCAACTGAATCAATAGATGCTGTTACGCAATGTTTACGACTATGTCTTGCAGCCGCAATTGAAGCAATACTATCAATTTCTGCTAATAATTTCCCTCCAAAAAGTGTTTGGTGATTATTTAAATCGTTAGGAAAAACACGTGTTGTTTTAATTGCTTTAGATTCTCGCATGAATTTCTTTTCCATATATTCAGCCCCTATAGTCTGTTTTCAATCAGAATAATATGTGTAAGTGGATTACTCATATTAGATATTTAATAAAGTAAAGCGTATTCCAAAAGAGGATTATTTAAACTTCTGTATTTGTATTCATGTAACTGAAAGAAAATTTATTTTATCTAAAATGTAGTGTAAAAGAGGATTCGCTTACATTGCAAGCAAAAAGTAATGACTATGTATTTGTCATAGAAATTCCCTATCAGCCGTGTACCCATTCATGATAGAATCGTTTTGTTATGAATGGAAATAGAGGTGCAATGGACATATGAATCATATACAAACAAATTTTTCATCTTTCTTCAATAAAATTACGATTGGTGCGATGCTTGCATTTTTTGTTTATAGTTGTTGGACAGCATTTGAGACAAGTAAGCAATTTTTTGGGGGAAGTACAACAAGTGTAACAATCATATTGGCAATTTTCGTCATACTCATTTTGTTAGTGGCATCAATTCTACAATATCGTTTTACAGACAAACAATTTCTTATTTTTCTTATAAGTATATCTATAGTTGTGAGGCTTAGTATGCTGTTATTTGTAGACGCTCCAATAATTGGTGATCTGAAAGTGATGTATGAGTCTGCAAAGGAGATTGCAATTGGTAATAATATAGGGACTGTAACTCATTTGCCGTTTATTATATATGAGTCAGTAATTATTCGTATATTTGGTGATACATTATTCGCTTTACAACTATTTAATGTGTTATTTTGCGCAGGAACTGCATTTTTTATTTATCGTATTGCGGCAATAGTTTTTGGAGAAGAATGCGGTCGTATTGCTTCCACATTTTATGCTCTGTATATTCCAAATATATTCATGAGTTCCGTATTAACTCCTGAGTCACTTGCAATATTTTTATTTTATTTTGCTTGCTACATACTTTTATATAAAGGATTAGATCATCCTTATATGTGGGTGTTTTCAGCGATTTTATTTGCATTTAGTAATATGATTTTCCCAATGGGATTATTTCTTCCTATTTTTATCACGATATATGTATTATTAATTGAAGTGTTTCAATCAGCAACGAAACAAAAAGTGTTACTAAAGACGATAGGGGTACTTATTCTATTTTATAGTGCTCATTTTAGTGTGAATTATGGAATTAAGACAATGGGACTGTCACAATATACGATTACGAATGAGACGTATGTTCAATCTGTCTTAATTGGAAAAACGCAACATGAGGAAAGAGTATCGAAAAATCAAAGTGTAACAGAGCATATTGATCAAAAGTTAAAAGAGATTGAGGGAGAAAGATTTAAACTTTTAGAACCGATGATAAATCAGTTTTCAGATGAGGGAATAAATTCTATTCTTTTTAAATGTGAAAAACTGATATATATAGCCGTAACATTGTTTATGACTATAGCTCTATTACACTTCCTTATTAAGAAACAACAAAATGAGGGATATATGTTGTTCTTATTTTTAACTAGTGGCTACGTATTGTTAAAGCTCTTCCAAGTAGATATGGCATATTACAATGTAATTATGCCAGCATTGTTTATTTTGCAGAGCTTTGGTGTTTATATGAGTTATGTGTATTGTCAAAAAATATTTTTCAGAAAATAAAAAGAATCCAGTTTGGATTCTTTTTTTATGGATAGAAGATGAAAGCTAAGAGTCAGCAGGGATAAAATATCTCTACTGACATAAACTTCACTCTATCGATTTAATTCCAGTTGTAAACTATCGGCTGTTAGAGCCATTTTTGAGGAATCGTCTTGAATTCCTTTCATTACTTGTGAAATGGTTTCTAACTCATTTTCAATTTTTTTATTCTGTTCTTTCGAGTTAGACATGTCTTTTACGATTTCTTGGAAGTATTGATCCGTTGCAGACATACTATCAGTTCCTTCAGATACGAGAGAGCTAATTTGTTTCACGGAAGAAGAGACACGAACAATCTGTTCATTTGTTTTTTCAACGAGCTTTGTAACGTTAAATATAGATTCTTTCGTTTGCTCTGATAACTTTCTAATTTCTCCAGCTACAACAGAAAAGCCTTTGCCAAATTCCCCAGCACGCGCAGATTCAATTGCAGCATTTAGTGCGAGTAAATTTGTTTGCTCTGCAATTGATTTTACAATATCTATAATTTCGTTAATTTTGTTAGAAATATCGAGAAGTTCATGCGTATCTGTAATAATCGTTTCCATGTTCGTTTGAATGTATTCCATTCGTTTATTTTGCTCATTTAATTGTTCTTTACCTTTATTTGCTTTTTCTTCTGATGTTGTAGCTAATGACGTACCTGTTTTAGCAATCTCTACAATCGTTTCAGATTTAGCGGTTAACTGCTGAATAGAAGCGCTTGTTTTTTCAGATACAGATGCTAGTTCTGTTGCAATATGCGTAATGGTCATAGCTGTTATTTCTTTTTCTTTTTCAAGTTCTTTTTGCATTCTTTCATATTCAGATTCATAAGCCGCAATAACGAGTTCTTGTTCAAGAGTAAATAATTTATTTATTACGTTTATGGAATAAGAAAAATCGTCAATTGTTGTAATTTTCGTTTTTAAAATCTTCATGATAGAGCGGAATAATTCTTGATAAGCGGCAGTATACCATTTTCTATGTAACCCAATTTGTACATGTCTTTTGGCAATTCTAACACGTTGTTCAATAAAGTCTTCATGCATATCTCCGCTAAATAATTCTTTTATATGTGTTTTTAAAGTTTGCTTTAGTTTTGGAATAGAGCTATAACGTTCGATAATCGTAATTAAATTAGGCTGTTTTGTAATATTGGAATAGAATTTTTCAGTAATCCAATCAATTTCTTCATAAATAAAGGGCTGTAGTACCTTTACGATTTGTAAATCTTCTTTTGAAATATGTAGCATATCCATTTGAATTTTCAGTTCAGAATTAGTAGGAACGTTAAAAGTGATTTGTTGATTCTTACTTAATTCAAGTATACTGACGTTTGTTTTATTGTTATGTTTTTTAAAAACCCCAAGCATCGTTCTTCCCCCTGTTTGTAAAGCGTTTTCATTTTTTAGTTCTAATATAATTATATATTTTTATATACAATTACTCTATATTGGTGTGTAGAATAGTATATAAATTAAGAGAATTCCATATAGAATTCTCTTAATGACCTTTATTAATTTTAGCATGTGTTTTAAAGAAAACTGGGAAATGTACATTATATATGACAGTGACAACACGAATAATGAATGTTACTAGTAAACAAACATAGAAAGCCAATACGTGTGCCCCCATTGCATATGTGATTAGGAAACTAATTGCTCCTAAAATAGAAGCGATGGCGTAAATTTCTTTTCGGAATACGTAGGGGATATCTTGAGCGCAAATGTCACGCAAAATACCGCCTCCAATACCTGTAATGACTCCCATTGAAACAACTAAAAATGAGGCGTCAACATGATGTGACATTGCCGCATTTGCACCAATAGCTGTAAAAACACCTAAGCCAACAGCATCAGAAAGCATAATAACAACTTGAAGTTTATTGATACGCTCAAAAAACATACAAGTAAATAATGCTGATAATACGCTTACGAAAAAGTAAATGGGTTTAACAAATGCGACGGGAGGCAGGTTACCGATCATAATATCACGAATAATACCGCCGCCGAGCGCAGTAGCTACAGCTAAACAAAGGACACCAAATAAATCTAAATCTTTTTTTAAACCAACTAATGTACCAGAAATGGCAGCGGCGATAATGCCAAGAAACGTAAATATATCGATTAATAACATGGCCTTAATCCCTTCCTCTTAAAGATGTTCCAGAGAAAAAATATACACTAAAGTATTGGAAATAACAATTACTTTTCGCTACATGTAGAAAAACGGATAAAATACATAAAGAAAGCGTTTGAAAATGTTTGGAAAATAGCTATAAAGTAATTTGAAAAAGATATGAAAAGATTAATTTTACATTTTTTTGATGTTACCTAGTTGGTAAAATGTTACAATGTTAGATATGTTATTTACATCTGTATAAAATGATAAAAAAATATGTATATACTGACAAAAATAAGGGGATGGTTGTTAGATAGCTTTTGTAAAAATAGGGAGTATAGCTAAAGGACAGTAATTTCTATTACTGATTAATACTTGTCCTGGCTAGTTTTAGCTGGAAAAATAGTTCTCGATTTGAATATGAGTTATGTTATAATTGCTAGGTGTGTTTGAATGATAAAAAATTATGATTAAAAGATAATGTTAAGATTTTGTATGGAGGTCTTGGAATGTTAGCAAATCAAGCTAGGGTTAGATTTGAGCGTTTTTTGCTCTTTTTTATTATTTTACAGCCTGTTTTAGATTTATTAACGTCTCTTAGCATCACTTTATTAAAGTCAAGTGCTACCGTTGGAATTTTAGTAAGATTCCTTATTATGGCTGTTGGTGGTATTTACATTTTAATTCAGGCAAAAGAGAAGGAAAATAGAAAGTTTTTAATTTATCTTATATTATTAGCCGGAGTTTTAGGGGTAGGATTTATTAATAATAAACTAGTTAAGGATCCTATTGTACTTAGTGAAGAAGTTAAATTCGTTGCGAAAGCATTATATATATATATCATGCTGGGATCATACATTTTAGCTTTAAAATCATTGAAAAAGAAAGTTAATATTAGTGATAAGGTTCGAAATAGTATTGTATATGCTACATTAATCATTAACGCAATTATGGTTATTTCTATTTCAACATCTACTGACTTTGGTAGTTATGAATGGATGAAGGTAGGTTCTCGAGGTTGGTTCTATGCAGGGAATGAACTAGGTTCAATCTTAGCTATTATTTTCCCTATTGTGGTACTATATTCTATTCAAAAAACAAAGAGCTGGAAACACGTTTTATATTGGATTCCATCGCTTTTAATGATTTACTCATTAATTCAGGTCGGTACGAAAGTAGGAATGGGCTCAATTGGTGCTACGTTAGCGGCAGCAATCGGAATCATTGTACTACAATTATTATTTGATAGAAAAAATCCAAACAAAAGATCTCTTGTGTTTAATGCATTCATTGCTATTGTCCTATTAGCTGGTGTAGTTGGAACGTTTAAACAAACGCCATTAGCACAAAATATGGGTATTCACAATAACTATTTATCAGAGCAAAATGTGGCACAGCAAGGTCAAAAGGAAAAAGAAATTAAAGAAAAGCTGAAAAAAGAGCAAGAACTTAAAGCAAAAGAAGAAAATCATCATAAAGTTGAAAAGCCAGAAGAAAAGGCGAAGATAGAAGAGGAAGTTAAGAAAGAGCTTGAGAAAGAGCAAAAGAAAGAAAATCAAGAAAATCTTATTTTCAGCGGACGTCAAGTATATGAAGAAAGACATAAGCAGTTCTTTAAAGAAGCGCCAATGTCACAAAAGTTATTAGGAATGGGTTATGCAGGTAATTTTAAATATAATGAACAAAAGCAGCCAGATCCAAAGCTAATTGAAATGGACTTCCACGATTGGTTTTATGACTTTGGGATTATTGGTTTTGCATTACTAATGATTCCATTTATTTATTACGGCTTAAGAATCCTACTAGTATTTATTACAAGGTTTAAAGAGATATTTAATATAAAATATGGAATGATTGCAGCAAGCTTATTGTTAGCATTAGGTATTGCTTATATTGCAGGACATATTTTAACAGCACCAGGAGTTGGGATTTACTTTGTAGTGGTGTTAGCTTATCTAATTGTAGACTTAGAAATTGAATGATCAAAATAAAAGCTAACTTTTGTTAGCTTTTATTTTTTAGTACAGTAAAATAAAGATAGATGGAAATGTAGCGAGGATTTAAAGGAGGAAAAAATATGAGGATATTGCATATGAATGCAGGAGCAGAAGATGGGGGAGGGAAAACACATATTATTTCACTTCTTGATCAGTTTCCAACTGGTGAAGTAGAATTAGCGGTATTTGAAGATGGAATTGTTGCGAAAGAAGCAAGAGAGTTAGGGATAAAAGTCCATGTGTTTTCACAAAAATCTCGCTATGATTTATCCATTTTAAAGAATATAGGTGAATTCATTAATAATGAAAAATTTGATATAGTTCATACGCATGGTCCTAGGGCGAATTTCTATGTTTCTTTAATGAAAAAGAGAATAACGGCAAAATGGGTAACGACTATTCATAGTGATCCATTTGAAGACTTTACTAAACAAGGCTTAAAAGGTTGGATTTTTACTAAGTTAAATTTGAAAGCCTTAAAAAATATAGATTTATTTTTTGTTGTAACAAATAGATTAAAGAAAAGTTTAGCTGCTTTAGGTATTTCTAATGAAAAGATGCATGTTATTTATAATGGAATTGAATATGATAAGGAAAAAGCAGAAGGTTATAATAAAAAAGAAATGTTCAATATTGATGAAGATGTATTTACGGCAATCCAAGTAGCACGATTGCATCCTGTGAAAGGACATGAAGTTCTATTTGATGCGTTACAACAAACAAAATTAGAGAAAATTAAAGTATTGTTAGTTGGCGATGGCCCGTTAGAAGAAAATCTAAAGTCATTGGCTACTGAAAAAGGGATTAATAATAAAGTTGAGTTTTTAGGGCATCGTCAAGATGTAAAACAATTATTTGCGTCGTCACATGTAAATTTATTAACCTCCCATAGTGAAGGGTTCCCACTAGTTTTATTAGAAGCAGCAAATCAACGCGTACCATCAATTGTGACTAGGGCGGGAGAAATTGAACCATTAATTGTAGATGAAACGTACGGATGGATTGTGCCAACAGGTGATGGAAAGGCATTAGCATTAGCTTTAGAAGAAGCGTATGATAAGTGGAAAACTGGAGAATTAGCAGCAATGGGGAAACATATTTATGAGCATGCTACTATGAACTTCTCACTTCAAAAACTATATGAAGATACAAAGGAAACATATAAGCAATTAATAGCGAAAAACTTGTAATGATAGAGAGGATAGTTAACTATGGCAGTACAAACAGTTGATATTCTGGGCGTTCCTTTTTCTACAATGACAATGGATGAAACGGTCCAATATTTAAAAGAACAACTAGAAGTGGAGCGAACACATACCTTTCAGGTAGTAACAGCAAATCCTGAAATTGTTATGTGTGCAAAAAAGGATGAAGCGTTCCATCAAACATTATTAAATGCAGATTTAATTACACCTGATGGTATTGGAGTCGTAAAAGCAAGTGGTATGTTAGGTACACCTGTAAAGGAACGTGTAGCAGGGTTTGATTTAATGTGTAATTTACTTGCATCGTTATCAGAAGATAGTAAACCAGTATCAGTTTTCTTATTAGGTGCAAAACCGCATGTTGTACAAGCTGCAGCAGATCATCTAACGAAGACATATCCAGCTGTATCTATTGTTGGTATACAAGATGGGTATTTTAAAAAAGAAGAAGAAGAGAATATCGTTTCTCGTATTCAAGAAGCAAAGCCGGATTTATTACTTGTCGCACTTGGTTTCCCAAGACAAGAGAACTTTATCCAAACGAATAAGCATCGTTTAGAAACGAAAATGGCTGTTGGAGTGGGCGGAAGTTTAGACGTATGGGCTGGAGAAGTAAAACGCGCACCAAAATGGATTCAAGCAATCCATTTAGAGTGGTTTTATAGATTGTGTAGTAATCCAACGCGCTGGCGTCGTCAGTTAGTATTAGCGGAATTTTTAAAAGAAGTCATGCGTTCAAAAAAGTAGCGTCCTATCGCTACTTTTTTATTTGGCCATTTTTGATCAAGTAAGGTTTTTATCATCTATTACTCATTGCTCCAGCTGAATTTTGAGGCAAGGGTCTTACTGGGCGCTCAAATAGTGGGATAAGTATTTTATTTTTTGGGAATGATGAAGGAGAATTTTTTTACACGAAAGTATTTTACTTATACAATTCACACATGTAAAATGATGTGTAAAGACAGCTGTGTAAGGAGGACTTCTTGTGGGTAAGGTGAAAGAAATTTCGAAGCGAAAGCTACTTGGTATAGCAGGGCTTGGATGGTTATTTGACGCAATGGATGTTGGAATGCTTTCATTCGTAATGGTAGCGCTGCAAAAAGATTGGGGATTAAGTACGCAAGAAATGGGCTGGATAGGCAGCATTAATTCAATTGGTATGGCAGTTGGAGCGCTCATTTTTGGAATACTATCAGATAAAATAGGACGGAAATCAGTCTTTATTATTACATTATTACTATTTTCTATCGGTAGTGGTTTAACTGCTTTAACGACAACACTTGCGATGTTCCTTGTTTTACGATTTTTAATTGGTATGGGGCTTGGCGGAGAACTTCCAGTTGCTTCTACATTAGTATCGGAGAGCGTTGAAGCACATGAACGTGGCAAAATAGTTGTGCTATTAGAAAGTTTTTGGGCAGGTGGATGGCTAATTGCAGCTCTTATCTCTTATTTTGTTATTCCGAAATATGGTTGGGAAGTTGCAATGGTATTGAGTGCGGTTCCAGCACTATATGCTTTATACTTAAGATGGAATTTACCGGATTCTCCGAGATTCCAAAAGGTTGAAAAAAGACCGTCCGTTATTGAAAATATAAAATCAGTTTGGTCTGGGGAATACCGTAAGGCAACAATTATGTTATGGGTTCTATGGTTTTCTGTTGTCTTTTCCTATTATGGGATGTTCCTTTGGTTACCTAGTGTTATGGTATTAAAAGGATTTAGCTTAATAAAAAGTTTCCAATACGTACTGATTATGACGTTAGCTCAATTGCCAGGGTATTTCACAGCTGCTTGGTTTATTGAACGTCTTGGTCGTAAATTTGTTTTAGTTACGTATTTAATCGGTACAGCGTGCAGTGCTTACTTGTTTGGAGTGGCAGAGTCATTAACGGTATTAATCGTAGCAGGCATGTTATTATCCTTCTTTAATTTAGGTGCTTGGGGTGCATTGTACGCTTATACACCTGAACAGTATCCGACAGTTATTCGTGGTACAGGTGCAGGGATGGCTGCAGCATTTGGTCGTATTGGCGGTATTCTTGGGCCGTTATTAGTAGGGTATTTGGTTGCTTCACAGGCTTCACTATCACTAATATTTACGATTTTCTGTGGATCGATTTTAATTGGCGTACTTGCTGTAATTGTACTCGGACAAGAAACGAAACAACGAGAATTAGTATAAGATGAGGCTTTAATCAGTGAGGGGTTATTCCCACGCTGATTATTGGTCCTTACCGATAGCGGAATAAAAAGGCAGGGGGGAACCGTGAAGGTTTCCTTTTTTCTGTTTTTTTAGATAAATAATGGTATAGTAAGAAAAAGGGAATGTTCCTTATAAAAGCGAATGTATACAACAGGACATACGGACAAAGGAATTAGGTGGTTGAAGGAATGAAAATTTTACTGATCATGGAAGAAGCAGAAGAGCGAAGAAGTTTAGCTGAAAAATTCACTGAAAATATAAGGAATGTAGAATGTTTTGAAGCAAACACAGGAACAGAATCATTATTTATCATGAAAAAGCATACACCAGATTTTGTTTTTTTGAACTCTAAATTACTAGATGGAACAGGTTTTGAATATGCAAGTTTATTACGTGAAGTAAATTGTTATACGAAATTTATTTTTATGGGTGAAGATATAGAAGAGTCGATTACGGCATTTCGTTTTCAAGCATTTTATTATTTACTACGCCCATTTCGCGAAGAAGATTTGCAATTCCTTTTATATAGAATGGGGAAAGAGCAAGGCGAGAAAGCAAAGAGTTATTTACGAAAACTGCCGATAGAAGGTCAAGAGGGGATTCGGTATATTTTCCCTGAAGATATTGTATATGTAAGCAAAAATAAGGAAAACAAAACGGTTTCAATTTATACAACAAATAATCAGTATATTTCAACATATACACTTCAGGAGCTGGAAAATAAGCTAAATGTATATGATTTTTTACGTGTGCATAAAAGTTATTTAATTAACATGTCATATGTACAAGAGTTAAAACCTTACTATAATGGCACATATAATTTGTATTTAGATAAATATGATGAGCAACCGATTCCAGTTAGTCGTAATTATGTGAAAAAACTCCGAAATAAAATTGAATTATAGTAGATAATGCGAACTTTTTAACATGATAAACTAAAAATCCTTCATGATAAGGAGGATTTAAGTTAAATATTCAGAAAATTTAGTACAATCCCACTAAGAAATAGTATTGGGGGAATTGTATGTGAGAACATTGAAGTCGATTTTGCTTTGGGGAGTTATTGCAGCAGTAGGAGCGGGTGCTTTTGGTGTAATAGCTTTATCGCAAGGTGAAACTATTAATGCCGTGTGGCTCTTAGTAGCTGCGGTATGTGTATATGCAGTTGCTTATCGATTTTATAGTAGATTTATAGCGAGAAAGGTATTCGGTTTAGATAATAATCGGCAAACACCAGCCCATACATTAAACGATGGAAAGGACTATGTTCCGACAAATAAATGGGTATTATTTGGGCATCATTTTGCAGCGATTGCTGGGGCAGGACCGTTAGTAGGACCGATTTTGGCAGCGCAAATGGGTTATTTACCAGGGACAATATGGATTATTGTTGGGGTAGTTGTCGCTGGAGCTGTGCAAGATTTTGTAATTTTATTTGCTTCGATGAGACGTAATGGTAAATCTTTAGGAGAAATGATTAAAGATGAAATCGGTCCTGTTACAGGGCTCATTGCAATGATTGGCATTTTAGGCATTATGATTATTTTATTAGCGGTATTAGCATTAGTAGTAGTAAAGGCGCTTGTCGGAAGTCCTTGGGGAATGTTTACAATAGCAGCGACGATTCCTATCGCTATTTTAATGGGAGTATACATGCGCTACATTAGGCCTGGACGGGTTGGCGAAGGGTCAGCAATCGGAATTATCCTACTTATATTGTCTCTTATTGGAGGGCAGTATGTAGCCGAAAATCCAACCCTTGCAAGTATGTTCACGTTTAGTGGTGAAACGATTGCTATTATGCTTATTATATATGGATTTATCGCATCGGCCTTACCAGTTTGGATGCTTTTAGCACCGCGTGACTATTTAAGCACATTTTTAAAAGTTGGAACAATTGTAGGGTTAGCAATCGGTATTTTAATTGTAGCACCAGATTTACAAATGCCGGCAGTTTCAAAATTTATTGATGGAACTGGTCCCGTGTTCTCCGGAAACTTATTCCCATTCTTATTTATTACAATTGCTTGTGGTGCAGTGTCTGGATTCCATGCTCTCGTTTCATCAGGTACGACGCCGAAGATGATTGAGCAAGAGGGACACGCACAGCCAATCGGTTACGGAGCGATGTTAATGGAGTCGTTTGTAGCCGCGATGGCGATGATTGCAGCTTGTGTATTAACACCAGGAACTTACTTTGCAATCAATAGCCCAGCAGCACTTATCGGTACGGATGTCTCTCAAGCAGCTCAAGTTATTTCTTCATGGGGATTTGCTATTACACCAAATGAATTAAAAGATCTCGCTGTGAACGTTGGAGAGCAAACGATTTTATCACGTACAGGTGGTGCGCCAACGTTAGCGATAGGTATGGCATATATTTTCTCGCAAGTAATAGGTGGAACGGCCATGATGGCATTTTGGTATCATTTTGCAATCCTCTTTGAAGCTTTATTCATTTTAACAACAATTGATGCTGGAACGCGTGTAGGCCGATTTATGATTCAAGATATTTTAGGGCATGTATATAAGCCATTTGGGAAAACGGATTCTACATTAGCAAATGTAATAGCTACAACGTTATGTGTATTAGGATGGGGCTATTTCTTATATCAAGGGGTAGTTGATCCGCTTGGTGGGATTAATACATTATGGCCACTTTTCGGCATTGCAAACCAAATGTTAGCAGGTATTGCATTATTACTTGGAACGACAATTTTGTTCAAAATGGGGAAAAAGGCATATGTTTGGGTGACGCTTATTCCAACTGTTGGATTGCTTATTGTAACAATGACGGCGGGTTATCAAAAGCTATTTCATGAAAACCCTAAAATAGGATTTTTATCTCATGCAAAGGTGTTTCAGGGAGCATTAGATGAAGGGAAAGTGTTAGCACCAGCTAAAAATGTCGCTCAAATGAAGCAAATCATCTTCAACGATTATATCGATGCAGCACTTTGCGGAATTTTTATGATTGTTGTAATTGCTGTATTAATTTCTGCGATTAGAATTTGGATTCAAGTATTAAGAAATAAGCCAATGTCGCTAAAAGAGGCACCATATATACCTAGAGATGAAAGTGAGTCGAGAAACTATGCTTAAAAGACTACGACAAGTATGGGGACAAAGAAAACACTTTATTAGTTTGCTCGTTGGGGTGCCAAGTTATGAAACATATGTAGAGCATATGAAAAAGCATCATCCAGAAGAAGAAGTTGTATGTCAAAAACAGTTTTTTGCAGAAGCGCAAGAAGCTAGATTTAATGCGAAGGGTGGAAAGATATCACGTTGTTGTTAATAAAGGGCGAATTTTCGCCCTTTTTATTTTTGCTGTTTCACGTGGAACAGCAAAAATAAATAAAAAGCTTTGGGAATTATAGGTATTTCGTATACAATAAAATAAGGAAAGGGATAGATAGAAAAGTAGGGAGATTATTTTATGTTAAAGGACTTATTTGTAAATACAACAATTATTCTTTCCTTTATTTTTGTTGGAGGTCAGATTTTAAGAGATAGGCCGTTAAAAGAAGAGTTCTCTTTTTGGCAGAAATGTGTAGTAGGTATTATTACTGGAATGTTAAGTGTATTGTTGATGTACTTTGGTGTACATATTGAAAATATTATGTTGGATCTACGCTATTTAGCGGTTATTTTGGCAATTATAATCGGAGGTCCGATAGCTAGTAGTATAACAGTTACAATTATTTTGATTACCCGATTATTTTTAACTGAGTATTCTTTAGCCTCTGAATTGGCTTGTTATACGATTATATTGATAGGTGTTGGGATTACTTTCATTTGGCGGATGAAAGCCTCTATATTTACAAAGTGGGTCTGGTTTAATGTATACAGTTTATTTATTTTAGCAGTGCCGCTTTCTATTTTATTTGAGGATATGTCTATAGTAGCACTATATTTAGTTTGTAGTAGTGTTGCAGCATATATCACATTTATAAGTGCAAATTATGTATTGCAATCCAATGAGTTATTTCAAACGATGAAGCAATATGCAACGATAGATGCATTGACAGGTTTAGGAAACGTAAGACAATTTGATTTAGAGATGAATCGTCATATTGGTAATAAGCGTATGACGAATGATTCACTTTGTTTACTACTTATAGATATTGATCATTTTAAGTATGTAAATGATACGTATGGACATCCTGCAGGAGATGAAGTATTAAAACAAATAGGTTATATTTTAAGAGAAGTTTCATCGTTCCCAAATTTGGCCTTTCGAAAAGGTGGAGAGGAGTTCGCTCTTTTGATACCAAAAAAGGGAATAGCTTATGGAATGCGTACGGGAGAACAAGTTCGTACAGCTGTTGAAAACCATTCATTTCAGTTGTTAAATGGAACAAAAATAAATATTACAGTTTCAGTAGGCATTTCAGTGTATGAAGAATCTCCAGAGCAATTTATTCAAGCAGCTGATGATGCATTATATTATTCCAAAAGAAATGGTAGAAATCAGGTTAGTTCTGCCTCTTAAAGGTAAGATGACCCGAAGAGCTTATAAAAAACACCCACAGAGAGGAAATGAACTGACCCACGAATTTGGTACATGAAAAAAACACCTATGCTACCTGTTTCTTATATTCTACAGGAGACAGGTAGTTTAACT
>NZ_NVEC01000028.1 GCF_002571225.1 Bacillus sp. AFS059628
CATTGCCGCCAGAACCATTGTCACTAGAGCCATTGCCGCCAGAGCCACTGCCACCAGAACCGTTGTCGCCAGAACCATTGTCGCCAGAACCATTGCCACCAGAGCCATTGCCGCCAGAGCCATTGCCACCAGAGCCATTGTCGCCAGAACCATTGCCACCAGAGCCATTGTCGCCAGAACCACTGCCGCCAGAGCCATTGCCGCCAGAACCGCTGCCACCAGAACCGTTACCATCAGAACCGTTACCACCAGAACCGTTGTCGCCAGAACCGTTGTCGCCAGAGTTATTGCCACCAGAGCCGTTGTCGCCAGAGTTATTGCCGCCAGAACCGTTACCGCTCGAGTCATTGCCACCAGAACCACTTCCGTCAGAACCACTATCGTCCTGAGAACCATTGTTTCCTGGTGGTTTATTATTATCTTTTGAGTTACCTTCTGCTAAATGATCGTTATTTTGTACAATTGCGTTTGTTACTGGAGAGAAGTTTTCCGTTGCTGCATTACCGATATTTAAACCACTAAAAAAAGATAAAGAGAGTGTTGATGCTAAAATGAAGATTTTCGTCATTGTTTTCCTCCTAAGAAATTAATATTCCATGTAAAATACATCCCTTTGTAATATTTCATAGGAAAAAGAGTTTTATGCAAAAAAAACTATATATAGAAAAAGGTGGTGTATTTATGAAGAGAGAAAAGGGTTAGTGTAAATTCTTTATAATAGTAGATTGGGGGAACTTTACACTCATTACAGTAGAGGAAGTGACAGCAGATGAAAGAATATATTGCATTTGATATTGGTGGTACACAAATTAAATATGGGATTGTTTCAGAAACAGGGACGGTATTAAAGCATAAAACAGTTTCAACAGAAATTCATTTGGGTGGGGAACAAATCATTCAAAAACTTATTCTTCTATCCAAACAATTGATGAATGAACATACGGTTTCGGGAATTGGTATTAGTACTGCGGGAATTGTTAATATTCATAAAGGGGTTGTAACGGGAGGAGTGGAGCATATTCGGAACTACGCGACTATTCCTATTATTGATAGATTGCAAGAAGTATTACAAGTTCCTGTGTCCATTGAAAATGATGTGAATTGTGCAGCTTTGGGAGAGAAATGGAAAGGTATTGGAAACCGAAAAAGAAACTTTATTATGCTTACTCTTGGAACTGGTATTGGAGGAGCAATTTTTATAGATGGAGAGTTATATAGAGGGCATTCGTTTAGTGCTGGTGAATGGGGAAATATGTTAATAGAAGGAAAGCCGTTTGAAGAGGTCGCTTCCATTTCAGGGGTAATTCGTCTTGTGCGAAAATATAAAGGTGAAAGCGATTGGAATGGAAAAAAGATTTTCGAACTGTATGATAAAGGTGATAGAGAAGTTACGCAAGCAGTTGAGGTTTTCTTTAAACATTTAGCGATTAGAATTAGTAACCTTGCTTATATTTTTAATCCAGAAGTGATTGTTATAGGTGGAGGAATCACTGATAGGGGAAATCAGTTCTTAAAAGAAGTAAAAGAAGAGGTAGAAAAATATTTAGATAAGGAGATTTATAGTAATTGTGAGATTGAACTTGCACAAAACGGTAATTGTGCAGGAATGATTGGTTCTATTTACCACTTCTTACAT
Source organism: Bacillus sp. AFS059628 (assembly GCF_002571225.1). Classification (GTDB taxonomy): domain Bacteria; phylum Bacillota; class Bacilli; order Bacillales; family Bacillaceae_G; genus Bacillus_A. The sequence continues at coordinate 1,637 of NZ_NVEC01000028.1, forward strand.
CATCATAAGTAAATTATATGAATGTTTTCATATAACTGAGAATTTATCCTTTTTATCACTAGGTAAATAATGCTACAATATAAGGGAAGAATACAATATTTTCCGCCTTGGAAAATGCTTTGTAGAAAGGAAGAAACTTCATGCCTATTATTTTAGAAAAAGGTCAAAAGATCGATTTAACGAAAGGACAACCAAAAGTAGCAAAACTACAGGTTGGCTTAGGCTGGGATCCAATTGGGCAATCAGGTGGGTTTCTGTCTTCATTATTTGGAAGTAAACCAAATGTAGATTGTGATGCATCTGTTGTTATGTTAGAAGGGGATCGTTTTTTAAACAAAAACGATTTAGTTTACTTCGGAAACAAGCTTTCTACTTGTGGTAGTATGATTCATTCAGGAGATAATTTAACGGGTGAAGGCGCTGGTGATGACGAAACAATTTTCGTAGAATTACATAAAGTTCCGAGCCGTATTAATCGTTTAGTATTCGTTGTAAATATTTATGACTGTGTAAATCGTCGTCAAGATTTCGGGATGATTCGTAATGCATATATTCGTATTCAAAACCCGCAAACTGGTGAAGAATTAGCACGCTATAATTTATCGGATAATTATGCTGGCAAAACGACTCTAATTGCAGGTGAAATGTATCGCCACGGAAGTGAATGGAAGTTTTCAGCTGTTGGAGAAGGCACACAAGATAAAAACTTAAGTGAGATTGTATCACGTTATCAATAAAATAAACCGAGGAGGAATTGTGTATGGCATCAATTTCATTGAAAAAAGGACAAAAGGTAGACTTAACAAAAACGAATCCAGGTCTTTCAAAAGTTCTTGTAGGACTTGGTTGGGATACGAATCGTTATGACGGACAAAACGATTTCGATTTAGATGTTAGTATTTTCTTAGTAGGTGCTAACGGTAAAGTTTCAGGTGCAGAGGATTTCGTCTTCTATAATAATCCAAAAGGTGCGAATGGTGCGGTAGAGCATCTAGGAGATAATCGAACTGGTGAAGGTGAAGGCGATGACGAAGCGATTAAAGTAGATTTGAAAAATGTACCTGCACATATCGAACGTATTTGTTTCACAATTACAATTTACGATGGAGAAGGTCGTAGCCAAAACTTTGGACAAGTTTCTAACTCCTTCGTACGTATTTTAGATGAAGAAAAGAATGCAGAGTTAATTCGTTACGATTTAGGAGAAGATTTCTCTATTGAAACAGCTGTTGTAGTAGGTGAACTATACCGCCATGCAGGTGACTGGAAGTTCAATGCAATTGGAAGTGGATTCCAAGGTGGATTAGCGTCTCTATGTAATAACTTTGGTTTAGACGTAGAGTAATAGAGTTATATATCCATCCGTAAATATATATTTACGGATGGATATATTCTTTAAGATTAAAATATAGAGGTGAATATAAATGGCTATTCAGTTACAAAAAGGACAAAAGATTGATTTAGGTAAGACGAGTCCTGGTTTAACAAAAGCGGTAATTGGTCTTGGCTGGGATATTAAATCTTACGACGGTGGATCAGATTTCGATTTAGATGCATCAGCATTCCTATTAGATGCGAACGGAAAATGTACAAAGGAAACTGATTTTATCTTCTATAATAATTTACAGTCTCCTTGTGGATCTGTTCTACATACAGGAGATAACCGCACAGGTGAAGGGGAAGGTGACGATGAGCAACTTGTTGTGGACTTAAAGAAAGTTCCAGCAGATGTGCACAAAATTGCTATTACAGTTACAATTTATGATGCAGAAGGCCGTAGTCAAAACTTTGGACAAGTAGGAAATGCGTTCGTTCGTTTAGCGAATGAAGAAACGAATGAAGAAGTTCTTCGTTTTGATTTAGGGGAAGATTTCTCCATCGAAACAGCAGTTGTCTTTTGTGAATTATACCGTCATAATGGACAGTGGAAGTTTAATGCAGTAGGAAGCGGATTCCAAGGTGGTTTAGGTGCGCTTGTAAGAGCGTATGGCTTGGATGCATAGGAAGGAAACGATATTCGTTTCCTTTTTTTGACCTTTCTATAAATCTAGCAAAGAATAGGGGATAAAGGTAAGATGAGTATTTTGCAAGGAATCCTTGATACGTATGCTCAGTTTTTCGACTTGGACATGTGGATTAAAGTGTTGCAGGATCCAGTATCTTGGGGATTAATAGGTACACTTGTTGTACTTGAAGGGTTGTTATCTGCTGATAACGCACTTGTATTAGCGGTAATGGTAAAACACCTTCCGGAAGAAAAACGTAAAAAAGCATTATTCTATGGACTTATTGGAGCTTATGTATTTCGATTTATCGCAATTGGAATTGGAATGTTCTTAATTAAATTAGCATGGGTAAAAGTGTTAGGTGCACTTTACTTAGCATGGCTTTCAGTTAAATACTTTATTGATAAACGAAAAGGTAATGCAGAAGAAGAGGAAGCTCATGGTATGAACCAAAACAGTATTCTCTTCAGAATGTTTGGTGTCTTCTGGGGAACAGTTGCGATGGTTGAATTAATGGATATCGCATTCTCTGTAGATAGCGTACTTGCTGCATTTGGTGTATCAAACGAAGTTTGGATTCTATTATTAGGTGGAATGCTCGGTATTTTAATGATGCGCGGTATCGCTGGTGTATTCTTAAAGTTGTTAGAACGTATTCCAGAACTTGAAACGACAGCATATATTTTAATCTTAATTATCGCAGCAAAAATGTTATTGTCTGTTATTCATATTGAAATAAGCCATACAGTGTTCTTCATTATTTTAGTTGTAGCATTTGGAGCAACATTTATACTTCACTACATGAAGAATTCTGGACAAGCTAAAGAAGAAGTTGCAGCTACTAAAGAAGACAATAAATAATTGAAATGGGTTTGCTCGTTTTACGAGCGCCCATTTTTTATAACCAAAAATAGTTTATAATAGAAGAAAGACTTAGAAAAAGTAAATGTTTTTGGAGGTGAACTGTTGTGTTTTCACGTTTTACACTTCAACCATATGCATTAAAAGATGAATCAGATTTAAAGCAATTTGAAACAATTTTAGAAAAACGTCCAAACTATGAGCTGACAGAGAATGAGATGAAATTTAGTTATATAGCATGTCGAATCCTTGGCGTTCCTAATGATGTAGATGAATATTTTAATGAGCTGTTTGATTATAGTGAAGCGAAAGGAATCGAAGTTTTACACGAACAAAATTTAAACAAAGTGATTGATTCAGAAAAACTTCGTCACATTCAAGAAGTGTTCGGATTACATCAAGAAGCACCAAATGGTCTGACAGTAAATAGGCTAGTGGCGCACTTATCTGGGAAACAACTTTTGCCGAAAGTAGATAATCCTGATTTACAACATTATATACATACGACATTTATTTCTGTATTGAAATTATATGAGAAACAACATAATCAATCTTTAAAGACAGAAGGCTTCCGTCGTTTCTTAATTGACATGATTAAATTAAGCGAAAATTACGTAGCGAAGTGGTTCTCTACGATTAACTATAAGAAACAAATGCCGCGTATCGTTTGGTACGGTGATGCACAGGAAAGCCGTATATATTTCTTATACTTTCTTATTATGCTCGGCTGCGATGTACTTTATTATCATCCAGAAGGAAAAGATGGATTTGAGAATGTTGATGAAGAAGGAAGAACTTTTATTGTGTCTCATCCAGGTCGCATTTCTCTTGAACCATTTCCAGATCGCCGTCGCGAGCGTGTGGCAACAGTAGCGTATCAAGCTTCAAAAGAAATTGAGCAAGTACTTCACCACGATAATTCACTGCTGTACAAGCCGTGGCAATTCCGTTCCTATACGCCTGTAGCTCGTACATTAAAAACAACATACGATGAACTCTTTTTAATTACGAAGGAAAAGGCGTTCGTACGCCCGACATTCTTTGTTGAAAATAAACACATTTATATTCCTTCTTTATTTGCGAAAATATCAGGTGTTTCAAAAAATGATAAAGAATATTTTCAACGATTAAAGGCTGTTACATCATTTGATAACAGTTTATTAATTAATACATTCCCGTTTACGAAAGAACAAAAAGCAAATTTCCAATATCATTATCGAGACGCGTTAGACCGCGGGGGGAAATTACATCCAGATTTAATTATGAACAGTCATTGGTGGCCGCATAAACGATTGCCAGAAGGATTACAACATGGTATTGCAGAGGCAATCATCCATACGTGTGAAAGTGAAATGTGTAAACCAATTGCAAAAGAGACGAAACAAGATGTAGCGCTATATGTTTTCGCACAACTTTCTCAAATACCACCGAATATTTTAGAGCAGCTTGAGAAATTTGATTATTCACAAGATGTACCAAAAATTGTTATATTTAATAATGAGAAGAGTGGAGAATTGACTCGTTCTGATGCTGTTTTATTACTATTTTTAAATCAAATAGGAGTAGATGTATTCCACTTCAATCCAACAGGAAGAAACGATATTGAACCGTATATTGAAGCGGAGGCATTTGATTCACATTGGCTTGAAGAAGTTAATTTCGATCTTGAGTTTCATGGTTCATCAGCCTATAAAAATTTATCACAAACAATAAAAGGACTATTTCGTCCATTTTTATAAGGAAAGGGAGAATACCATATGAATAACCCAGTCGTACTAGATTCGAAAACAGAATTAAATGAGCAAACAGCACAAGATGTTCGCTTGCAGCTTAGACAAGATGCGGATGTACAACGTATTTATAATGCGGTAGATATTAAAGATCAATTAGAATTAATTGAACTTGGAAAAGAACCTTCTATGGAAATTTCACGTTTTGCTGATCAAATTTTACATACAATGTCATTATCAAAAATAGAAGATTCGGGTGAATTATTAAAACAACTTGGTAAAATTATGGACCGATTTGATAGCAAAGACTTTGCGGAAGAGAAAAGTGGTTTCTTCTCACGTATGTTCAAAAAAGCGGATAAAATGATTGAACAAATCTTTAGCAAGTATCAAACGATGGGCCGCGAAATTGATAAAGTATATGTGGAAATTACGAAGTATCAAGATGAAATGAAGAAATCAATTGGTACGTTAGACGGTTTATATGAGCAAAACTTAAAATATTACTTAGACTTAGAAAAATATGTAGTAGCAGGGGAAATGTTATTAGAGCGTTTAAATACAGAGCTAGTTCCAATGTATGAAGAGCGTGTACGTAACAATGACCAATTAGCAGGTATTGAATTAGAGTCTCTTAAAAACTCTGTTGAAATTTTAGAACAGCGTATTGATGATTTAGAAAAAGCACGTATGGTTGCGTTACTTACAGCACCACAAATTCGTATGATTCAACGTGGTAACAATAAATTAATCGGTAAAATCAATACAGCATTTATTACAACAATTCCTATCTTTAAAAATGGTATCATTCAAGCTGTAAATGCGAAGCGTCAAAAGCTTGTTGCAGATTCTATGGCTGAACTGGATCGCCGTACAAATGAATTACTTAAGAAAAATGCACAAAATATCGCAACGCAAAGTGTGGAAGTGGCGAGATTATCAGGTTCTTCTAGTATTAAGATGGAAACGCTTGAGGAAACTTGGAACATTATTTCAAGAGGTATGCAAGAAACACAACAAATTGAAGAACAAAATAAACGTGAGCGTGAAGAAAGCCGCAAACGTATGGCTACATTAACTGAGAACATTAAAAAAGAATTACAAGGGTAAATGAAAAGGCAATGAGGAAGAGTCCTCATTGCCTTTTAGTTTCTCTTCACTAATTTAATAATCTCATTCACAACAAGCGGAATGATACTTAATAAGAGAACAAATCCCCAATCTCGCATCGTTAATGCATGCACACCGAATATATTTGCAAGAGGTGGGATAGAGATGATACAAACTTGCATTAAAATACCGATAAGAAGAGAGAAGACTAAATATTTATTTGTAAATACCCCAATTGAAAAAATGGATTTCGTTCTTGAACGCAAGTTAAATGAATGAACGAGCTGAGAAAAACTAAGAACGACAAATGCCATCGTTTGAGCGTGTAATAGAGCATCTTCATCAATTCGTTCTGGGAAAAGAGGGAATAAATTTGTATCTCCGGTATAGAATTTTGCTCCGGCGATAAAGGCTATTAGTGTTAACAGTCCAATGACAGCCCCATTGAAAATAAGAAAAGGAACGCTACCACTAAATAAACTTTCTTTCGCATCCCGTGGTTTTTCCTTCATCACATCTGGATCTTCAGGATCAACCCCAAGTGATAATGCAGGCAGTGTATCCGTAATTAAATTTACCCACAAAATGTGAATAGGGCGTAGTGGTGTTGCCCAGCCGAGTAAAATGGCTAAAAATAAAGCGATAATTTCTCCGAAGTTACAAGAGAGTAGGAAGAGGATTGATTTTTTTATGTTACGATAAATATTTCTACCTTCCTCAACAGCTTTCACGATAGATGAGAAGTTATCATCTGTTAACACGACATCCGCTGCCCCTTTTGCAACGTCTGTTCCTGTAATGCCCATCGCTACGCCAACATCTGCTTGTTTTAAAGATGGAGCGTCATTGACGCCATCACCAGTCATAGAAACGATATTTCCTTTCGCGCGTAATGCCTTTACAATTTTCACTTTATGCTCTGGAGAGACTCTGGCGAATACATGTAAGTAATTAATTTTGCTTGCTAGTTCTGTATCTGAAATGTTGTCTAATTCAGTTCCAATCATAATTTCAGATAATTCTTCAGCAATACCAAGTTCTTTGGCAATCGCAAAGGCGGTATCTTTATGGTCTCCAGTAATCATAACTGTGCGAATACCGGCTTTTTTACATTCTGTAATGGAATCTTTTACTTCAGTTCGCGGTGGATCAATCATACCGACAAGACCAATAAAGATGAGGTTTTCTTCGAGATGATCTATATTCACATTGCTTGAATTGTATTGTTTAAATGCAAATGAAAGCACTCTTAAAGCTTCTCGAGACATTGCCCCAGCAGCTTCTAATATTTGATTTTGATCAGCCTCTGTTAGATCCTCTATTTTACCGTTTTTAAATATGTGGGTACATCTAGGTAAGAGCTTATCGATAGCACCTTTCGTCATGCTATAATAGCTGTCATCGTATGTATGCACGGTTGACATCATTTTACGATCTGAATCGAAAGGCATCTCGTTAACGCGCTCATGTATCTTTTCTAAATGATCTTTTTGCATGTTAAAAGCGCTTCCAGCAACGAGAAGAGCAATTTCAGTCGGGTCTCCGGTTTGTGATTCGTTATTGTAAGACGCATCGTTACATAGCACCATATTTTCTAACAATAGACGTTGCGCATCATTATTTGCATTTAAATTTTCTAAATGATCATATGTGTTATCACTATAAAAGTGAGTAACGGTCATTTTATTCTGCGTTAACGTACCTGTTTTATCTGAACAAATGATTGTGACAGAGCCGAGAGCTTCAACAGCTGGTAGTTTTCGAATAATAACGTTTTGTTTAATCATGCGCTGCACACCAATTGCAAGAACGATGGAAACGATAGCTGGCAAGCCTTCTGGAATAGCTGCAACGGCTAAACTAATAGCAGTCATAAACATTTCTAACGTATCCCGACCTTGGAAAAAGCCGATGAGAAACATAACGATACAAATCGCTACAGCGACAAATCCTAAATATTTTCCGACTTGTGCTAAGCTTTTTTGAAGTGGTGTCATATCATCGTCTGCTTCATGTAAAAGGGTTGCAATCTTACCAATTTGTGATTTCATACCAGTTTCAACAGCAACACCGACGCCTCTTCCGTATGTTACAAGAGTAGACATAAAGGCCATATTTTTTTGATCGCCAAGTGGTACTTGTTCATCACTTTGCATGGAAGGGTGGTAGATTGCATCTTTATCAACAGGGACAGATTCACCAGTTAGAGCAGATTCTTCAACTTTTAAATTTGCGGTTTCGATTAGGCGTAAATCGCATGGGATATATCGTCCGGCATCGAGCATAACGATATCACCTGGAACGACGTGCTCAGATGGAATTTCTTTTAGTTCACCATTTCGCTTGACGATAGCTTTAGGTGTCGCCATCTTTTTCAATGCCTCTAAAGCTTGTTCCGCTTTTGATTCTTGGACGACGCCAATAACAGCGTTTAAGACTACAACGAGCGCGATAATGCTTGCATCAGCCCATTCACCTACAAAGGCTGAAATAAGGGCAGCAATAATAAGGACATATACGAGGACGTCATTAATTTGGGCGAAAATACGCTGCCATAAAGTGCGTTTTTGTTTTGTAGCTAATTCATTAAAACCATATTGCTTTAAACGTTCATTTACGATTTCATCTGTTAAACCGTGTTGTTCATTTGTTTCTAAGTCGATTAATGTTTGATCTTTCGTCTTACTGTACCAATTGCTCATAAGTAAGCACCTCCAGTAAAAACAGTTAGCAATGGTAGTGTTGCTATTATTTGTGAGTAGTATGTATGGAGAAAAAAATCTAAGGTGAGGTTCTACTTCTATTGTACAATATTTTACAGTTGGTTGAGAGAAAGAGAAGAGTTGTCATGAATTTGTTGGAAATAAAAAAGAGCCTCATAAGGAGGCTTTTTACTTTTTAATTAATGTACCTAATTCTTCTGTAATAGCTTGCATTTCACTAATACTGAATGTTTCACGTTTCATAACATGCTCATAAATGTCACGTAAGTCTTCGTACATCTCTTCATTAAAGCTAGCAGCTCTCATCGCTCCAGCATTAACCATACGTAATTTTTCTTTAATAGCTTCGACCATATATTCAACGTTTTCTTCTGACTTTACGGATAAATCCACCGAAGTGTCCCCCTTTAAAATAACATAAGGCTATCTTAACATTTTTTATCATTTTCGTTAATGAATCTTTTCAATCCTATTAAATTAGTAGGGATTTCCTTTATATTTAATAATTGGTTGTTTATACTATAAGTATATATTAAGAAATGCACCAAGAAGGGAAGAAACAAAAATATGGTTCAAGTATTGTTTGTCTGTCTTGGGAACATCTGCCGTTCTCCAATGGCAGAAGCGATTTTTCGAGATCTTGTCGTAAAAGAGGGACTCGAAGAGAAAATTGTCATTGATTCTGCAGGAACTGGAGATTGGCATGTTGGCCATCCGCCACATAAAGGAACACAAAAAATTTTAAAAGAAAATGCAGTCACTTTTGAAGGAATTAAAGCAAGGCAGGTAGAAAAAGAAGACTTAACAAAGTTTGATTATATTATTGCCATGGACAACAAGAATATAGCAGATTTAAAAAGTTTAGGTAAAACTGGAGGCTATATTGGTAGGCTGTCCGATTTTGTTCCAGACGGTGGCTGGACAGACGTTCCCGACCCTTACTATACAGGGAATTTCCAAGAAGTATATGACCTTGTAACAGAAGGGTGTGCAAAGCTATTAGCTTTCATTCGAAATGAACAAGGAATATGAGGAAGCTTAGAAAGAAATACTTTCTAACATAAGAAATGAAAGGGTGAAGGAATATGGCAAAGAAAAATAATATTGCTCGAAACATTGCGATTGGTGTAGCTGCAGGTGTAGCTGTATCTATGTTGAAAAAAGAAAACCGTGAAAAAGTAAAAAATACTGCAGAAAAAGCAAAAACAAAAATGATTGAAATTGGTGAAAATGCAAAGATCAAAGAAAAAGTGCAAACTGTTACAGATAAAGGACGCGAACTTGCTGATTTAAATGTAGTGAAAGCGAAAGTTGCAGAAATTAAAAAATTGACGCCATCTGTTGTAGAGACGTTAAAAGAAACGAAAGAAATTTTTAGTAAGAAAAAAGTTGAACCAGCAGAGAAGCCAGAAACGATTGAAATTCAAGCTGTATCTCCAAAAGTAGATGAACTGAAAGCAGAAGAAGAGCCAGTAGTTGCTGAAGATGGCGGTATGAAAGAAGCGCGTGAACTATTTATGAAAGACTCTAATGTAGAGGAAAAAAAAACTGAAGCGTACATTGAGTTGAAGCAAGATAAAGAAGAGAAGAAAAGCGTTTAAACATATATGAGAAAAATTTTAGAAAAGGTGAGAAGAAATCGTACTTATTCGTTTGGTAAAGATTTGTATGACCGGACGATGCGCGATGATGTAGCGGGCTTGGCAGCACAGCTCGCTTATTTCTTCTTGCTTGCGATTTTTCCTGGGCTTGTTTTCTTAATTACGCTTCTTGGATTTATTCCCATTCAAACAGAGGATGTGCTTAGTTTATTAGAAGTTTATGTACCAGATGATGCAATGAACTTAATCGAGGTAAATGTAGATAAAGTTGTAAATCAGCAAAATGGTGGTTTATTATCATTTGGTTTATTATCCATGTTATGGTTTGCCTCAAATGGTGTTAATGCGGTTATGAATGCTTTTAACCGCGCCTATGACGTGAAGGAAACACGTTCTTTTATTACAACAAGAGCGTTATCAATTGTGTTTACATTAGCTATCATTTTTATGATTGTCTTCGCGTTAATTGTCCCGGTATTCGGACAAGTTATTGGAGCAGCGGTGTTTAAAGCACTCGGTTTATCAGAAAGTTTTTCTTTCGTATGGAGCATTACACGATTAGTAGCGAGTTTCTTTGTACTATTTGCCTTGTTTAGTTTCTTATATACATTTGCACCAGATCGAAAGTTAAAAAGAAGAGAAGTCATTTCAGGAGCGTTATTTGCTACTGTAGGGTGGATTGTGGTATCGTACTCATTTGCTTATTATGTAGATAAGTTTGCTAATTACGCTAATACATATGGTGGTCTCGGTGGTATCATTATTTTAATGTTATGGTTTTATTTGACTGGATGGGTAATTTTACTTGGCGGTGAAATTAATGGTTTACTCCATCATTATAGGACGAGTGACAATAATTCCCGTAATGAAAAGTGAGCTCTTGTTCCATAATAATAGGGAACAGGGGGGATATGTCATGAGTAATAATAAAAAGAATCACAACAACAAAAATAACAATAAACAAAAGAGCAGTTCGCATCCAAAGCATAAAACGAGTGGTAGTGCGAACGGGCATAATAGCTACCATTAAAAAAGACGGGTCCTCTATGAGGGGCCCGTTTTATTTGTTTCCTTTTAATAATCGTAAGCCATTTAAAATGACTAGAATCGTACTTCCTTCATGCCCGATAACACCGAATGGAAGAGCTAAAAATTGCATGAAGTTTGAACAAATCAGCATTGCAATTACAGCTAGTGAAAAGATTACGTTTTGCTTTACAATACGATTCATTCGTTTTGATAAGCGGATCGCTTGAGAAAGTCGAGATAATTCGTTTTTCATAAGTACAACGTCTGCAGTTTCTAAAGCTACGTCTGTTCCTTCCCCCATTGCTACACCAATGCTAGCGGTAGCGAGTGCAGGGGCATCATTTATACCATCTCCGACCATTGCTACTGTCCCGTATTTTTTCTTTAGCTTTTTAATCGTTTCAACTTTTGTTTCTGGTAAGCATGATGCGTAATATTCTTTTATATTACTTTCAGAGGCAATAGCTTTTGCCGTTTCTTCATTATCTCCAGTAATCATAATTGCCTCGACACCGATGCTTTGTAATTCACGAATAGCAGCTATTGTTTCTTGGCGAAGTGTATCTTTTAAAGCGATGAGCCCAAGAATGCCTTCCTCATCACTAATATAAACGACAGTTTTACCTTCCTTTTCAAGTGAGGCAGAAATGCCATTATGAAATGTCTTTGTTTCTTCACCGATAAAGTCAGCTTTACCTATTTTATAAGCTTTGTTTTCAAGTATTCCTTTTAGACCAAAACCAGTTACATCTTCAACATTTTCTGGTTTTTGTAATGTAATGTCATGTGCATGTTGTGCATATTTAACGATAGATTCCGCTAAAGGATGTGTAGAGTGACTTTCAATTGCTGCTGTAATAGAAAGTACTTCTTTTTCTTTCATATTTTCTCGAACATATACATCTGTTACGGTAGGTTTTCCTTCTGTTAATGTTCCTGTTTTATCAAAGGCAATCGCTTTTACAGAAGCGAGGCGTTCTAAATGTATGCCACCTTTAAAGAGAATACCGTTTCTTGCTCCATTAGAAATTGCAGATAATGTTGCTGGTGTAATGGCAGCAACGAGTGCACAAGGAGATGCGACTACAAGTAAGATCATAGCGCGATAAAATGTTTCATTCCAGCTCCAATCCAGTAAGAAATGAGGGACGAACATCATAAGTGCAACAACGAGTAGTACACCTTTTACATATGTTCCTTCAAACTTTTCAATGAATAGTTGTGATGGTGATTTTTCACTTTGTGCACTTTGAACGAGACGAATAATCTTTTGGAATAATGTTTGATCGCTTGGCTTCGTAATTTTAACTTCGATAGCACCGCGTAAATTTACAGTACCAGCAAATACTTCATCCCCATGTTTTTTTTCATTTGGAATAGGTTCACCAGTAATCGCTGCCTCATCGATATTTGTTTCACCGCTATAAATCGTACCGTCAGCAGGAACACGTTCACCTGGCTTAATTAAAATAATGTCGTTAATTTGTAATCGTCCAACAGGAACACGTTCTTCAGTTCCATTTGAAATACGTAATGCTTCTTCAGGTTGTAGATCAAGAAGTGCTGAAATTTCTTTTTGACTTTTACTTAATGTATAAGATTCCATCGCACCGCTTAGTGCGAAGATGAAGATTAAAACCGCGCCTTCTGCCCAGTAGCCAATGAGTGCGGCACCTATAGCAGCAAAGAGCATAAGCATTTCGACATTTAGCTCTTTCTCTTCAATTGTATCTTCAATACCTTCTTTTGCTTTTGCATATCCACCAACTATATAAGCAAGGATATAGCAAGTAATGCCTACATTCATTGCATCGTTCTTTGTAAATAACCAACCAGCTAAAATGAAAATACCAGATGCGATTGCAAATATAAGTTCATAATGTTTTTTTAACATATCCCATAAAGAGGGATGAGAAATAGACTTTTGCACTTGTAATGTTTTTACTTCTGAGTTCATTACTACTCGCTCCTTCCAAATTCTTATTGAGAAAAATAATCAAAATCGAAACCCCTATAAAACGACGAAAGCTGCCATCCATAATGGATAGCAGCATTTCTGTTGAATCTGTTTTTAACAGTTATTATTTTGTAATTATTCTATAGTATAGCATATGTTTTCGTTGGATGATATGTTTTTGTTTACGTATAAACTGAAAACTTGTGTTTTCTCAATTCCTTTGGTATATATGAATACTGTTCATAAAAAGATCGGAAAGGAAGACAACAAGTGAAGACAGAGAAATTTTTTACCCATCCGATTGGCGTATTTATTGCTGCAATAGTAGCGACCTTTTTATGGGGAAGTGCATTCCCTTTTATTAAATTAAGTTATGCTGAACTTGGAATTCAGCCACAAGAAGTTGGGGAGCAAATATTATTTGCTGGCTATCGTTTCTTTTTATCTGGGGTTATGCTTTTATTCTTCTTTAAAGCGTTAGGAAAAGATATGAGCTTCAAAAAAGGAACAGGGAAGCAGTTAGTACAAATTGGTTTATTTCAAACATTTCTTCAATATATATGTTTTTATATTGGGATGAGTTATAGCTCTGGTATTGAAGGAGCTATCATTTCAGGGACATCATCATTCTTTCAAATTTTACTCGCGCACTTCTTATATAAAGACGATGCGCTCAATATGAGAAAAGTAATTGGAGTATCTATCGGTTTTTGTGGTGTCATTTTAGTAAATGTACCGAGTGATGGCAGTTTGTCATTCCATTTCGGAATCGGTAGCTTATTACTTCTTAGTGCAGCAATGTTATACTCATATGGGAATATATTGGCGAAAGAAGGTAGTAAAACATTAGATGTTGGCTATATGACAGCATACCAAATGATTTTTGGTTCTATCGGGCTATTATGTATAGGGGCTTTGCAAGTTGGAGTCATGCCATTTACATTTAGTGTACATGCAATACTTATGCTTATCTACTTATCTTTCTTATCCGCAGCAGGATTTTGCATTTGGAATACAATTATGAAGTACAACAAAGTTGGAAAAGTATCAATGTATATGTTCTTTATACCTGTATTTGGTGTGTTATTATCGAGCATGATTTTAGGAGAAGCAATTCATTCATTTGTACTATTCGGTTTAGCATGTGTAGCCGCGGGAATTATCGTCGTGAATCGGACGCCAGCTAAGTAAAAAATAGAGCAAGAAAAACAAGTAGCATAGAAAGAGAAGACGATTAAAAAAGAAGAACAGTACAGTTCTTCTTTTTTTACAGAGAAAAAGGATAATAGACTAGGTGTAACGAAAAAAGATACAAAAAGCATTTATTGGGGAGAACATGTTATGAATCTACTTTATATGGTGTTAATTGGACAAATCATTCTTTTTTTAATTGGTGCAATGTACGCAATAGGACAGACGAAAAAAACAAGAAATAACATGCCGTTACCTTTAGCGGTGCGTCTTATTCTTAGTTTTTCTTTAACAGCAAGTGCAATTTGGATATGGTTACAAGATCCGTCAGTAGAGTATAGTACGTGGGTTGCACTAGGTATGACGTTATCAACTGTAGGAGATTTATTTATGGCAGGTTTAATTCCAATTGGTCACAGGTTAATTGGAGGGATGATTACTTTTGCTCTTGCTCATTGTTTTTATGTAAAAGCATTTTTGCAAACAGGCATTTCATGGAATGGTTTTTGGATTGGTTTACTCGTATACGGACTCTTTCTCATTATAGGATGGTTCTTCTTTATCCGAAATGATAAACAAGATAAATTGTTTACGACAGGAGCGCTAATTTACGGATTGTGGGTTGGAGGAATGGCTTGCTTTGCATTCGCCTTATACTATGAGAATACAGGAATATGGTGGATACCGGCTTTTGGTGGTTTACTATTTGTGATTTCTGATTTTATTATTGGCGTGACAGATATTGGAGGGCGCAAATTAAAGTATGAACCACTTTGGATTTGGTTTACATATGTAGCGGCTCAAATGTGTATTGTATATGTGGGAATATAAAAAGATATTCTTTGAATAGTGAATAGGCTATTCGAAGAGTATCTTTTTACTATTTTGCTTCAGCCGAATTTTGAGATGGTAGTTTTACTATCCATACATAGTAAAAAAATATATAGATTATGGTATATAAAATAAGAAATTTAGGAGTAGTTTATTTTGAAATTTTTAATATTAGAATTATGCGATTCAGAATTTTATGGAAATTATACAACTGAAGTCTTTATAATAAAAGTAAAAAGATGATGAGATGGTGGAATGATGCAAAAGAAAAAACGTTTGCGTGAATTCTTTGGAACAATTGCAATTGCATGTTTGTTGGTGTTTTTGGCGAAAATATTCGTATTTTTTCCTACGACTGTAAAAGGAGCGTCCATGAAGCCGACGTTACAAGATGGGGATAAGGTGATTGTAAATAAGTTGGCAAAGCAATTTGAAAGTTATGGGAGAGAAGATATTATTGTTGTAAAGACGGATAATTTTTATGTGAAAAGGGTTATTGGTTTGCCTGGCGATGTCATTGAGGTCAGAAACGATCAATTATATGTGAATCATGAAGTGATAGAGGAAGCGTATTTGTATAGTAATAGAAAACAAGCTGAAAAAAAACTTATGAATTTAACAGAGGACTTTGGACCGATTACAGTTCCTAAAAATAAAATTTTTGTTATGGGAGATAATCGCTTAATAAGTAGAGATAGTAGAAATGGTTTAGGACTTATTGATAAAGCAGATGTATTAGGAGAATTAGCGGCAATTTATTATCCATTTGAACACATGAAAATAATGAATTAAAGTAAAAAAACCAAGCAAATTTGCTTGGTTTTTTATATTAAATCGTTGGCGACTCATTAAATTCATAGACGTTTTCATTGTTTTTGTTCGTGCTTAAAACGAATTTGTGCTGCAATAGTTGTAGTTTAAAGAATGCTAACGGATCGTGGTAAGTTTCTGGGTTGCTTCTTAACGTTGCTAATGTTTGCTCGTCCTCTTGTATTTCAAGTTGGGCAGCTTCGACATTTTGTTTCAATATGCTAAGTGGATCTTTAAAGAACATCATGATATCTCGTTCTAATGCACCTTCAAATACTTCAAATTGAAGGAAGAATTGTTTTGAGATTGTTTGAGCAATTTCCGTATAATCTTCCGTTTCAATATATTGTTTATATTTGTTTGCGAGCATAGATTGATTTTTTTGCATGTTACCAAATAGTTTTCCCGCACTCTTTAAGAAAAATTGTGTCGGTGTAAAGCGCAATAAAATATTGATGTTCGATACTGTAATTCTATTTGTCATACGTACCACATCTCGATTCCAATCATCTAGTAATTTGAAATCGCAAGGAAGTTTCATACGTTCTTCTTTATATAATTTATTAAACGTTTCGCTCATTTCATCTAAATAAGATTGAGCTTGAATAAATTCATTATGCGCTGTTTCAATCCACTCTTGAATAAAACCAGTAAATTTAGGAAGAAGCACTTGCTGTACATGTTTTTGGATTCGTTCGTTCATCGCAGCATTTAATTCTTCATGCACTAATTTGAAATCACTATCTTCTTGAACAAGGTCAGAACAGCTCTGTAATAATTCTGGGATTTGAGAGTGGATGTCTCGTGTGATTTCTTCTTTCGTTAAAAGATAAGATTCTGTAATAGAACGAATTTTATCTTTTTCAAGTGCAGTAAGATTGTTAATAAATCCGTTTAGTTTTACTGAGATATGTTTATTCCAGCGTACTGATTTCACTAATGTATTTTCTAATTCGACACGTTCATTTACAAGGTATGCGATTGTCTTTTGAGTAAACCATATTAGTTTTTCTATACGTTCTTGCTCTATGTCGCGCCCTGCTAGATTAGAAAGAATAGACTCTGTCACATCTCCGAGTTGTTGACTACTCTCTTGTGAAGGAGAGTATGGGAAGAACTGTGCATTTGGGAAATGGACTTTCATCTTACTCATTAGTTTTTCATTATTGTTCGCACTATTTGTGTGTAATACGAAATGAATTTGTAAGTTTGGTACTTGCTCACGTAAATAAAGCAATGTATCAAGCTCTTCACCGTGTAATGGTGAAGCCGAATTTAATACGTAAATAAGGCTATCCGCTGCTTGTAAGTATTCAAAATATGCACTATTTGTATCCACTTGCCCTTGAACAGATGGCGTAACAAGGAATGCAAACTTATTTTTTCTTAAAAATCTACTTGGTAACTTAATTTCTATACATTTTTTCTCAAGTTCTGACTCGGAAGGTGTAGCCATTATTTGATGGAATTCATCAAAATTCGGTATATTGTGTACATCTAACGCAGTGAATTCTGTTATTTCAGTGTGGCTATCATCTTTAAATAGAATAGGAGTTGTTACAGTCTCAGTTAAGATGTTCTCTCCTAATATTGAATTGACGAATGATGATTTATCATGGTCACTAGTTCCTGCTATTAGCAATTGTGTAACATTTAAATCACATAGTTCATGAACGAGTAAGGTAAATTGATGACTTAAATCTACATCATTTTTTTCAGCCCATACAGCAATTGTTTGGAATAAATGAGAAACGGTTTCCATATTTACATTTGTTTCAGCTGTTGAATTAGAGAGGAGGGCTCCTGCACTTTTTACGAGTAATGACTCTAACGTTGTAGGTGAGACTTCATTCCACGCTAATACTGCAGCAGAGACAAATAGGGCATCTTTTGCTTTCGTTAAACTAAACCAATTTGTTAATAAGTCTGGTACAAGGCCTTGCATTTCATGCATGAAATGTTCACCAGTAATTAATTCAAAGTACGTATCTTGGTAGCGTTCAACAATTTCATGCCAATCGTCATTGTTGTCTGTTTCAATATGTAAGAATAAATGATTTATTGTTTGAATCCAAGATAGATGTAATGTTTCATTTTGATAGCTGTTCCAAAGAGCAATAACAAGTTCTTTAAATTGGACTTGATCAATTGTATATAGAGCTTTTAAAGATTCATAGAAATATTCTGGTTTAATTTGTTTCGTAAATCCTTGATTCACATAATTGATTAAAGTGTCGAACCAGTGTAATGATTTTGTTCGAATTCCTTCTTGAACGGCAAGTTCAATGGCATTATTCCAATCTGCTTGTTTTTCATAGAATGAGCGAGCAATGGAAGTAATATTTGGATAGTCGGGTTGGAATGCAACAGCCTCACTAATCGTCTTAAATGCTAGACCTAAACGATCTTGTTCGATGTAAAGAGAAAGAAGTTGTAAGGAAACTTCCATTGTAAGAGTTGTATCTTCCGTTTGGATAGATTGATATATTTCTTCTGCCTTTGGCAAGAATCCTAGTTCAAAATAAGAATCTGCAATGTTTTTGGTTGCCCAAAGTGCCAGTTCGTTATTTACTTTCTCCCATTTAAATATTGCTGCTTCAAAGTCTTTATTTTGGTAATACAATTCACCTTGAGCAAAGCGGATATTAGAAATGTTGGAGAATTCATTGGTAGATTCATTTATATATGCTTCACCGAGTACTTCTGATACTGGAGTAGAAGTTTCTTCTGTTAAAAATGTTTTATAGTAAACTTTTTGGATAAATTGATTTTCAATGGTCATGTTCGTTCCCCCTGTATAATTTAGAAAAATGATGTTGTATGTAAAGGGTGCATGTTCTTTTAATAGGTAGAAGTTGCATTATATCGACCAAACTATGTTTTTGCTAGGTATATCATTTTTCCTGAGAGTTAAACCGTTGCGAAAAGTAACTTTCCTTTATTGTAACAAAAAAACAAGCATATGAATTTTTATTTTTTAATCCTGCTATTTGTGGATAGTAAGACTAGCACTTTAAAAATCGGTAAATACAAGGGAAGTGGGTGAAGTATGGGCGCATGATTGATGTGTGCTAAAGATTAGTGAGAATGAATAAATCTCTACTGATTAATTGTTTACTTTCTTCTCGCTAAAGGGATGGATAGAAGTAGAGTTCATTATAAAAACAATGTATAGTGAATACGTATACCATGTTTGTCTGAAAGATAGAAAGGGCACAATGTGGAATAACGATTGTGCATAGGATGTGTCTTCCGAATGGAACAACATATTGGCGAGTTAATCGCGCATTATGGGTATTTTGGAATTATTATAGCTTTAGCTGGTGGGATTGTTGGATTACCAATACCAGACGAGTTTTTATTGACCTTCGTTGGTTATAACATTTCAAAAGGTGTTATGTCAGGAACTGCTGCGTTTTTAAGTGGGATGGCTGGTGCGATGTTAGGTATTACATTAAGTTACATACTAGGTTTAAAACTTGGACTCCCTGTTTTAAAGAAATATGGACCAAAAATTAGAATTAAAGAACATCACATTGAAAAAACACATATTTTATTTGAAAAATATGGACCATTTCTTTTAATGATTGGTTACTTTATCCCAGGAGTACGTCATTTAACAGCATATTTTGCAGGGATGTCGAATTTAACGCTTTGGCGTTTTTGTTTATACGCTTACGGTGGTGCACTTATTTGGATAAGTATTTTTATTGGACTCGGCTGGAAGTTAGGAGAGAAGTGGCGTTTCGTTGAGTATAGTTTACATCATTATGGAATATGGGTTTTATCCATTTCGGTAGTTGTTACATGTGTCGTATGGTTTTACATAAAGAAAAAGAAAAACCGCTACTAGCGGTTTTTTTAGCTGAAAGCGATAAATAGTACACCAGCTGTAATAAAGACAACACCAATGCCAGTCATAAAGTTTAACTTCTCACCGAGTATGATCATCGCGAGAATGATAGAAAATACGACGCTTAATTTATCAACAGGAGCCACTTGTGAAACTTTCCCTGTTTTGAGGGCAAGAAAGTAAAATAGCCATGACGAAGCACCTGCAACTCCACTTAATGTGATAAAGAGCAGTGCTTTTTTATTTAGCAGTACGTCACCAATATTTTGAAATTTACCTTGTATAATGATAACGCCTACCATAAATAATGCCATAATAATAGAACGAACCGTTGTCGCGACGTTGGCATCGATTCCATCTAAACCAATCTTTCCAAAAATAGATACAAGGGCAGCAGCAATTGCTGATAATAGTGCGAATAAGAGCCACGAACTCATAGTAAAATTCCTCCAATCTTACATTATTATACATGAAAATCATTCTCATGTATTAATAACGAAATAATCCCCACCTTATATTTTTAATAAGGTGGGGATTATTATACTACTCTGCAATTTCTTCATATAGAAAGTACGTTACATTATAAATATGTTCTACTTCATCATCCGTCATAAACAATAATTCGTCACGTTCAATCCCTTTTTTCTTTTCAATAAACTCAATCATGTTTTTGCGTTCTTCTCTTTTCATCAATTTTATTTCTCCTCTCAATCTGTTTTAATACAGTTTATTTAAGTTACTGTTATTATATAACAGAATCTTTAGAAAGTTCTACCTATTTTATTGTTTTTTTCAGAAGAACTTTTCGACAAAACAAGCCCACCTAAAGGGGGCTTGTTTTATTTTATAGTCGTAAAAACTCGGGCTCCGTCGTACCAGCACCATCGATGTAATAAATTGTGTCAGGATTGATTTTTATTAATACGTAATTAGGGTCTTCAGGACCGAGCAACCAACGTTTTAAGCTATTATTCCAAAACTTGTTTTTTAATGTGGAGTCTTCCTCGATAGAGGCTAAGCCTTCCATTTCAATATAATCTTCATCTAATTTTTTTCCTTCACGGCCAAGTAGTACATGTACATTTGGATTGTTTTCAATATCTGTTATCTTTTTTGATTTTCGATCTGTTGCAACATATAGTACAAAATCCTCATGGAAAAACATCATAAAGGCACTATGTGGCTTATCGTTACGTACTGTAGATAATACACCAGTGCGTTGGCCTTGAATAATGGTTGCGATTTTTTCTTTTAAATGCATGTTTTTAACCTCTTTTCATAATTTGTAATTTTCCTCGTCTAAATAAAATGAAGTATCTTTCATACTCTTTTCATCAACACGATTTTTTAAACGTAATTGTGATGAAATTGGACAAGTTAGGAGAAGAATAATAATAATATCGAGGAGAAATACATACGATGGAAGGATGAAAAGCATGTTTAATAAAATTTTTCTTATAGTAGCGCTAATCGGGGTACCACTTTCTGTACTTGGAAAAACGCTTCATTGGCCTCAAACAATTATGTTCGCTGTATATTGCATTACGATTATCGCACTAGCGGGTTTTATGGGGAGAGCGACAGAAAGTTTGGCGATTGTATCGGGGCCTAGAATAGGCGGATTATTAAATGCTACTTTCGGTAATGCTGTTGAACTAATCATTTCGATTTTTGCACTTCAGGCAGGATTAATTGAAGTTGTGTTAGCTTCTTTAACGGGTTCTGTACTTGGAAATTTATTATTAGTAGGAGGGCTTTCCTTTTTTGTAGGGGGGCTTAAATATAAAAGACAAAGTTTTAATGTATATGATGCAAGGCATAATTCGGCTTTATTAATCTTTGCTGTAGTAGTAGCTTTTGTTATCCCAGAGATTTTTTCAATGAAGATGGATGCTGGAAAGACGTATCAATTAAGTATTGGTGTTTCAATTATTATGATTATTATGTACCTTGCTGCATTGCTATTTAAGTTAGTTACACACCGCGGTGTATATCAGCATAAAAGTGATGAAGTCGCTCATGAGGAAGAACCAGAGTGGTCAAAAGGGAAAGCACTACTCATTTTAGCAATAGCGACAATTGCGGTAGCGTATGTGTCAGAGGCGCTCGTGCATACATTTGAGACAGTTGCAAAATCATTTGGTTGGTCAGAATTGTTTATAGGTGTTATTATCGTTGCAATTGTTGGGAATGCAGCAGAACATGCATCTGCAATTATTATGGCGTATAAAAATAAAGTAAATATTGCAGTTGAGATTGCGATAGGTTCTACATTACAAATTGCCATGTTTGTTGCTCCTGTATTAGTACTGCTTTCTATGTTTTTCACGCAAAGAATGCCTTTAGTATTTACAATACCAGAACTTGTTTCTATGATTACAGCTGTTTTCTTAACGATTGCGATTTCAAATGATGGAGATACAAACTGGTTTGAAGGCGGTACTTTATTAGCTGCGTATGTCATTATGGGAATTGGTTTTTATTTATTATGAAAAATAGGCATAACAATTGTGCTCAGAGAAAACAATAAACGAAGTAGTATATATACCTTTATGTAGGAAGGAGCCAGACAGGTGAAACGAGTATACAGCATATGTCTTTCAACTATGGTCTCGTTTATTTTATTATTTCCTAACAGTGGCTTTGCAAAGACAACAGTAGAAACAAAAATGCCTTCATCTGTTTTAAATATTTCTAAAGACAATACGTTTCCAAATGATGCGCAAGATTTACCGCGTTTACAGCCGAGTAAGTTTGCTCAAGAATTATTAAAAACAGCAAATATTAAAATTGAAAATCCGGACTTAATTCGAATGTTTAATGAAACAACAATTTCGAATGCGCCACTTGCGGTAGGGTACCGAGCAAAGATTTATTTAGGGCAATGGGCTTTACATTATGAATCGATTGATACATCGGTTAATTGGGAATATAAACAAGTAAATCGCAATGTGTACGATAATCGCGGAGGAGATCGCCTATATCCACTACGCTATAAGCAAGAAACACAAAAGACGGTTGAAGGCGATTTAACAGCAGATATGAAAGATGCTGCAGATGTGAAGAAAATGATGCTTCTCAAAGCACTTGAAAAAGTACAATTGCCGCTTTCATTTAAAACGACTATTGGTTATGGTACAGGGCATGAGCGTGTGTATAATATTAGTCCGAGTCAACTTGGATATTTATATGCTTATACACCAGCAGTAAATGAAAAAGGAAAAGTAACATTTGGAGAAGTATACCTCGTATTAAAAGGAAATCAAAAAAGGCTTGTTGTAAAAAATATTACTTCTCAAGGAATTGGAGCCGCTATCCCAATTCATGATCATTTATATTTTAAATTCATTTCTTCTTCTCATTCACAATAAGATAAAAAACGTCAGCTTATAAGCTGACGTTTTTTTATAATGTAATATTTGCTGTTTTTGATAAGAAATCTTCGGTTGGATAGTAGCTGTTTTTTACAAGAATATTCGGTCCAAGACATTTTACTGCAGGACAATGACAGCTTAATGATTTTGCTGTTTTTGAAGCGCTCCATTTTTCATACGCTTCTTGTAACGTATTTGTTTGAATGTTACCTAGAAGTGGAACATCACCAAAGTCCGTTACAATAATATTTCCATCAAAAATATTTACATTTAAACGAGAACGGCCATCTGGATCGTTACGAACAGTTACATTTTTACTCTCTTGTAATTTTTTAAATGTGGCAATGTCTCGCTCATCATCGCTACAAGCATAGAAAGGTAAAGTTCCAAATAACATCCATACATTTTCATCGCGAATTTCTAGTAAATGCTCAATTGCATCACGAATCTCAGCTTTTGTTAAAATCTCTAGATTACTCGCGAAGTCACTTGGATACATTGGGTGAACCTCATGACGTTTACATCCCATTTCATCAACGATTTGACGATGAATATGCTCAATGTGTGGTAGAGTTCGTTTATTCAACATCGTTTCGGCTGATACGAGTACACCTGCATCTGATAGAGCTTTACTATTTGTGATCATACGTTCAAATAATTTTGCACGCTGTTCATACGTAGGTTTACGCTCCATCATTGCAAATCCGCCTTCAACGAAGTCGTCAATTGTTCCCCAGTTATGAGATATATGCAATACGTCTAAATAGGGAATAATTTGTTCGTAACGTGCTAAATCTATAGTTAAGTTTGAGTTGATTTGAGTGCGAACACCTCGTTCGTGGGCGTATTTTAAGAGTGGTGTTACATAGTTGTCGACGGATTTTTTTGAAAGCATAGGTTCTCCGCCAGTAATACTTAAAGAACGTAAATGAGGAATCTCATCTAATCGTTTTAATAAAAGATCCATCGGAAGCGGATTCGGGTCTTTCGGCTGTAACGTGTAACCAACAGCGCAATGCTCACAGCGCATATTGCATAACGTCGTTGTTGTAAACTCAACATTTGTTAATAGTAGTTTGCCGTACTCTTCAAGGTCCATATACGCTTCCCATGGATCGTAAGAAGGAGTAATCGGCTTCATTTTTTGTGATATCGTCATATGAAATACTCCTTTGACTATTGAAATAACAATTTGTCCATCCTCTATAATAGAAGAATATGCGCTTTTTATAAAGTGAAACTTTTTTTGAAAAAAGAGAGAGGGCTTACATTTAAATGGATGACTGTGACAATATTGATGAATTTACATACCCATAGCAATCATTTTTGCGGTATAATAAAAGCAACTCGAATTAAAAGGAGAGTGCCTTCATGGGAAAAGCAATTCAAGATAAAGACACACAATTAGTATATTTAAAAGAACGTTTAAATATGTTCATTGAAGTAATTGATACAATTGAACCTGAAGAAGTAGAATTAGAAGATGTAGATCGTCTTCTTGCAATGCTAGATGAATTAGAATTAAAATGTGAGCAATTTAAAAAAGACGAATAATATATTAAAAAGGCTGCCAATTCCAATTTGGTAGCCTTTTTCTGTGCGGATAATAGAAGGACGATAGAAAAAGAGGTATAATCAAGTTGTGAAAAATTTCATGTATGCTTGAATAGCGTGAAACAAATAAAAAGCTGCAGAGCATAATAGTGGAAATTTCAGCTCATAACGTTTTGGTAGCGTTCACAATTGAGGGGGAAGTAACAATGGAAAAGCTTCAAGAAAGCATGTATCAACTAATTGTTGAAACGTCAACGAACTTACCGAAAGATGTTCGTCGTGCGATTCAACAAGCGAAAGAGCGAGAAAATGCAGGGACTCGTTCTGCGATGGCACTTGGCACAATTACAAATAATATTAAAATGGCTGATGATAACATCTCGCCAATTTGCCAAGATACAGGGATGCCAACGTTTAAAATTTATACACCAGTTGGTGTGAATCAATTAAAGTTGAAGGAAGCTATCTATAATGCGCTTGAGCGGGCGACAAAAGATGGTAAACTTCGTCCAAATTCTGTTGATTCTCTTTTTGGAGACAACAGTGGAAATAATTTAGGACCAGGTACACCGGTTATTAAGTTTGAACAATGGGAAAAAAATTATATTGATGCACGTTTAATCCTAAAGGGTGGTGGCTGTGAGAATAAAAATATTCAGTATAGCTTACCGTGTGAACTAGAAGGACTTGGACGAGCTGGCCGTGATTTAGAAGGGATTCGTAAATGTCTTCTTCATGCGGTATATCAAGCACAAGGTCAAGGATGTAGTGCAGGTGTAATTGGTGTTGGTATCGGGGGAGACCGCACATCAGGTTACGAATTAGCAAAAAATCAATTATTCCGTACATTGGATGATGTCAATCCAATCCCAGAGTTACAACAACTTGAAGAGTACGTATTAGAAAATGCGAATAAGCTTGGTATTGGTACGATGGGATTTGGCGGAGAAACAACTTTACTTGGCTGTAAAATTGGCGTGTATAACCGTCTGCCAGCTAGTTTCTACGTATCTGTGGCGTATAATTGCTGGGCATACCGTCGCCTTGGTGTAACAATCCATCCTGAAACAGGTGAAATTATGGATTGGTTATATCAAGAAGGTGAAGATACACTGGAGCAAGAAGTACAAGAAAAAACAGAGCAGCGTGAAATTGTATTACAAGCGCCAATTACAGAAGAGCAAATTCGTGAACTTCGCGTTGGTGATGTTGTAACAATTAATGGCATGATGTATACAGGTCGTGACGCAATTCATAAGCATTTAATGGATAACGATTGTCCAGTAGATTTAAATGGACAAATTATTTACCACTGTGGTCCAGTTGTTGTGAAAGATGAAAATGACAATTGGCAAATTAAAGCGGCAGGTCCAACGACAAGTATTCGTGAAGAACCGTACCAAGGTGATATTATGAAGAAATTCGGTATTAGAGCTGTCATTGGAAAAGGCGGCATGGGTGCGAAAACATTAGCAGCTTTAGAAGAACACGGTGGTGTATATTTAAACGCAATCGGTGGTGCAGCGCAATATTATGCTGAATGTATTAAAGAAGTGAAAGATGTTGATTTCTTACAATTTGGTATTCCAGAGGCAATGTGGCATTTACGTATCGATGGATTTAAAGCAGTTGTAACAATGGATTCTCACGGTAATAGCTTACATGCAGATGTTGATAAAACATCACTTGAAAAATTAGCTAGCTTTAAAGAGCCAGTATTTAAGTAAACAAAAATGCATCTCGAGCGATTCGAGATGCATTTTTTTGGTATATATAGAAAAACATGTTCAGCATGAAAGAATGCGTAGCAACAGAAACTACGAGTACGATTATATATGGAAAGGAGACTATTTATGAAACATAAATGGTTATATATCGGTCTCATTTTTTCAATTATGATGGCACTTGTTCCAGTTTCGGCACTAGCTTATACAAATACTCCACATAACTGGGGAATCCCGCGCCCTAAAAATGAAACAGTACCAGATGCAGGAAAGTTATATACAGATTTGCTACAGAAAAATGGTGGTTTTTATTTAGGGGATACGAAGAAAAAGGATATTTATTTAACATTTGATAATGGTTATGAGAATGGATACACAGGAAAAATCTTAGACGTATTAAAAGAAAAAAAAGTACCAGCAACTTTCTTTGTAACGGGGCATTACATTAAAACACAAAAAGATTTATTGTTAAGAATGAAAGATGAAGGACACATTATTGGAAACCATTCGTGGAGCCATCCTGATTTCACAGCGGTAAATGATGAGAAACTTCGTCAAGAATTAACGAGTGTAACGGAAGAAATTAAGAAAGTAACCGGGCAAAAAGAAGTGAAATATGTACGTCCTCCGCGCGGCGTATTTAGTGAAAGAACGTTAGCTCTTACGAAAGAAATGGGCTACTATAATGTATTTTGGTCACTTGCATTTTTGGATTGGAAAGTGGATGAGCAAAGAGGGTGGCAATATGCCCATAATAATGTTATGACGATGATTCATCCAGGATCTATTTTATTACTTCATGCAATATCAAAAGATAATGCAGAAGCACTTGCGAAAATCATTGATGATTTGCGCGAGAAAGGGTATCATTTTAAAAGTCTAGATGACTTAGTAAAAAGCAATCAACCGTAAGCATGTATGCTTGCGGTTTTCTCATGCTATAATGATGTGTAAAAAGGATGGGGAAACGTATGTGGAGCGAACATGTTACGTTAGAGTATCCGTATCATTTCGAAGAAGTATTAAAACGTTTATCTTTTGATCCTCTTAACGTCATTCAATTAGATGAGAAAGTTATTTATGTCCCGATTTGTATAGACGAGGAACAGATTGTTGTTCGCCTGCAAGGGATTGGTACTGTTCAAAATCCACAGTTTTGGATTTCTAGTCAGACAGGAGATCCAGAGAAAGTCATGAAACGAATGAGGGCCATTTTTCATTGGAATGAACCGTTTCAAGATATACAAAATCATTTTTTAAACACATCATTACGTCCACTATTTGAAACATATGCTTATACTCCAATTATTTTAGAATTTGATTATTTTGCTTGCCTTCTTCGCTGTATCATTCATCAACAAATAAATTTGAAATTTGCTACTGTGTTAACAGAACAGTTTGTGAAACGATATGGGACAGAAAAGAACGGCGTATTCTTTTTCCCAACTCCAGAAAGAGTAGCAAACATTTCAATAGAGGAATTGAGAGAGCAGAAGTTTAGTCAGCGAAAAGCTGAATATATAGTAGGATTAGGTAGAAGTATTGTCAGCGGTACATTAAATTTAGCGAGTATAGAAACCAGGGCGGAAGAAGAGGTTTCAGCACAACTGTTACCAATTAGGGGGATTGGTACATGGACAGTGCAAAATTTTTTAATGTTTGGGCTTGGACGGAAAAATATGTTTCCGAAAGCGGACATTGGGATTCAGCGTGCAGTACAAGGTGTATTTCAATTAGATGATAAACCTGATGATGCATTTTTAGAAAAAGTGAAACAAGAGTGTGAACCATACTGCAGTTATGCAGCGTTATATTTATGGAAAAGTATAGAGTAGAGGTGTAATAATGATACAAAAGCAACATGAGAGTAAGTTGGAAGTTGGTCAAACGTTTCCTGTGACAATTAAACGTCTTGGGATTAACGGAGAAGGCGTTGGTTATTTTAAGAGACAAGTTGTTTTCATTCCAGGGGCATTACCAGGAGAAGAAGTTGTTGCTGAAACAACGAAAATTCAGCGTGGTTTCGCTGAAGCGAAAGTGAAAAAAGTTCGTAAAGCTTCACCACATCGTGTGAAAGCACCATGTCCGGTATATGAAGAGTGCGGCGGTTGCCAATTGCAACATTTAGATTATAAAGAACAACTAAATCAAAAGCGTGATATCGTTGTACAAGCATTCCAGAAGTATATGAACAACGGTTTGGAAGAGAAAATTCGTCCGACGCTTGGCATGGAAAATCCATGGCATTATCGTAATAAGAGTCAACTACAAGTGGGGCGTAAAGACGAAAAGGTTATTACAGGGCTGTATAAACAAAACTCACATCAGTTAATTGATATTGCTCATTGTATGATTCAACATAAAGCAACGAATGAAGCGACAAAAGTTGTAAGACGTATATTAGAAAAGTTAAATGTTTCTATTTATAATGAGAAAAAGCAAAAAGGTTTAGTACGTACAATTGTGACACGTACTGCAGTGCAAACAGGGGAAGTACAAGTTACACTTATTACAACAAAAGAAGAATTGCCAAATAAAGAGCAATTTATCGCAGAAGTACAAAAACAGATGCCAGCTGTTAAATCAATTATGCAAAATGTAAACTGGCGTAAAACATCTGTTATTTTCGGTGATAAAACATTTAAATTAGCTGGAAAAGAAGTAATTCAAGAAACGCTTGGTGATTTATCATTTGAATTATCAGCACGTGCATTCTTCCAGTTGAATCCAGAACAAACGGTTGTTTTATACAATGAAGCGAAAAAAGCTGCTGCTTTAACAGGCAATGAGAAAATTGTAGATGCGTATTGTGGCGTTGGTACAATCGGACTTTGGCTTGCAAATGATGCAGCGGAAGTACGTGGTATGGATGTAATTCCAGAAGCGATTGCAGATGCAAGAAAAAATGCGAAGCGTCACGGATTTACAAATACGAAATATGAAGCAGGTAAAGCTGAACAATGGTTACCGAAATGGGTAAAAGAAGGATGGCGTCCAGATGTAATTGTTGTCGATCCACCACGTACAGGTTGCGATGATAAATTACTGGAAACAATTTTAAAAGTGAAGCCAAAACAAGTTGTTTACGTGTCTTGTAATCCTTCTTCATTAGCTCGTGATGTACAAGCATTAATGAAGAGCTATGAAGTGGAATATATACAACCAGTTGATATGTTCCCGCATACAGCTCATGTAGAAAATGTAGTGAAGCTTGTTAGAAAGTAAAGTATATTCATATTCCCTCACGGTTCGAGGGAATATTTTCTATGAAGGAGAATGAAATGTACAATTATAAATTAACGATTCAGTATGACGGTGCACGTTTTAAAGGATGGCAACGTCTCGGTAATAACGATAATACGATTCAAGGGAAAATTGAAAGTGTCATCTCTGAAATGGTCGGAAAAGAAATTGAAATTATCGGTTGTAGTAGAACAGACGCTGGTGTACATGCATTGAATCAAGTTGCTAACTTTCAAAGTGATGAGAAGTTAGTGGAACATAAAGTCAAAAAATATTTAAATCAATATTTACCTAATGATATTAGTATTACGAATGTAGAAGAAGTACATGATCGCTTCCATGCTCGTTACAATTCTAAAGCAAAAACATATCTGTATAAAATTTGGAATGAAGAGCACACAAATCCATTTATGCGTAAATATAGCATGCATGTGAATAAAAAATTAAATGTGAAAAGCATGAAAGAAGCTGCGAAACATTTAGTTGGTTCACATGACTTTACTGCCTTTTCAAATGCAAAATCAAAGAAAAAGTCTATGGTGCGAGAAGTATATACACTTGAAGTGATGGGAGAAGCAGGATTTGTACAAATTAGAGTAAGTGGTAACGGATTCCTTCATAACATGGTCCGAAAAATTGTTGGAGCATTAATTGAAGTTGGATTAGGACAATTAGATGCAGAAGCAATTCCACACATTTTAGAGGCGAAACAACGCAATCAAATTAATTGCCTTGCTGAGGCGAGTGGTTTGTATTTGGAGAATGTTGAGTTTTAATAGTAATAAAAAAATCGAGCTGTGTAGGCTCGATTTTTTTTATGGTTTGGAGTTAAGAAGATCTTTCTTCATACGTATCTTCAAATTCCAAAAACCAGCAAGCATAATAGCTGCAAAAGAGCCGCTAATTGTTGCTAATAGTTTTGCATAAGGATAGGCGTTTATATCAACTAGTAACATCATACATACAATGGTAGGGAAGAAGGCTAAGTATTGTAATAATTTTAATTTGTTATCATTACTCATATATATCGTTCCTTTCTAGTATGTTATATGTTTATTATAGCATATTTTACCAAATGTTTATTTGTACTTTAAAGCAGATTTCTGCTATATGAATAAGCAATAAAAGTCGAATAGGTGAGAGTTAGTAATCGACTCATTCAAGTTTCATTTCATATGTGTAAATGCAGTTTTTTAATTCGATATTGTAAGTTTTGCCTACTTAACCCCAAAAACTTTGCAGCTTGTGAAATATTACCGTGATACTCTTTCAGAATTTGAGTGATATAGTTTTTTTCCATTTCTTCTATTGTGTGTTTTAACGTTTTAGGTGTATCAGTATCGTTATTAGTTAGGAGAGGTTGCATATTGAATTCCTTTTTTATTCGTTCGCGAAAGCGAGTGGGAAGATGAAACGCTGTAATGATGTTTTCATCTTCAACTAAATTCATTGAACCTTCAATGATATGTTCCAATTCTCTTACGTTTCCAGGCCAATCATATACATACAAAAATTCTCTTACATGCACATCTACATCTGTTACACTAAGTCCAAATTGAATGTTGTATTTTTCGATAAAGTGCTGAACAAGAGCCGGAATATCCTCTTTTCGTTCACGTAAAGGCGGAAGATATAAAGTAACGACGCTTAATCGATAATATAAGTCTTCTCGTAATCGATTGTGTGTAATAGCTTCAAGAGGGTCTTCATTAATAGTTGCTATAATACGAACATCAATTTCTTTTTCTTGTGTGCCTCCGATTCTTCGTATTGTTTTTTCTTGTATAGCTCGCAGTAACTTCGCTTGAAGTGCTGTACTTAATGAGTTGATCTCATCTAATAACAAAGTTCCTCCGTTCGCTTCTTCAAATAAACCAGCTTTATCGATAGCTCCTGTAAATGCACCTCGGTTCGTACCAAATAATAAGCTTTCCATGAGTGTATCAGGTATAGCGGCACAGTTTTGTGAAATAAATGGTTTGCCTGAACGCTGACTTTCGTTATGGATACTTTGTGCAAATAGTTCTTTACCGGTCCCTGTTTCCCCTACGATAAGTATGGAGGAGGATGTACGAATGACTCTTTTAGCTTCTGTAATGATGGATTGAATAGCACTAGAATCACCGATTATGTGATCAAAGGTAAACTTATTATTTTGTTTTCGAGAAAGGCTTGTTTTCATTGTTTGTTTGGAATGGTTAATCTCTGTTGAAATTTCAATAGCGCCTTTAATTTTTCCGTTTTCTATTATAGGAAAAGTATTATTAATCGTTGTAATTTCTTGCCCTTTATTGTTAAAATACGTTTGTTTTATATTTTTGTTTGTTTTTCCTAATTTTAATGCCTCTATAAGAGTACTATTTTTATTTTCTTCAAATGCAAATACTTCTAAAGGACTTTTATATAATACATCTGAGCGTTCCATTGATTCAATTTCCATCATTTTGCGGTTGTAGATAATCGTTTTACTTTCCTCATTAATAATATGAATCCCGATATCGAGCTCATTGAGTAAAGTTTCATATAGCATATTCATTTCAATGATCTGTTTTAAATTAATTTCTTCTGTACGCATAGATTACCTTCTCCTCATTTCACCCTATGAAGACTGACTTTTTATAATTTTATTAAAATTCTTATAAAATCGCAAAATTTTTTTGCTATTTTTCTTTTAAAACTTCTTACATGATAGAAAAATTTTGCGGTTATGAAGATTTTTTTGTTAGGAACCTTCATTTTAAGTAGGAATTGAAGATTGGTACGCATTTTGCATAAATAAGAGTTGAAATCTCTAAAGGAGGGATATGCAACGTTTCAGTACCAATTAATAAGAAGGAGGAGTTTATAAAGTGAAGACGGTTATAGAAGGCGTGTATAGTCCTTGTTACGGGAAAGTAGAGAAGTTATTTGTTACGGAAAGTTCCTACGTATACGAATGGGAGAAATTAGCGTTAATTGAAACAATAGATAAACAGAAAGTAGAAATTAAGGTAGGAATCAGTGGGTATATCGAATCATTAGAAGTAGTAGAAGGACAAGCCATCGCTGATCAAAAGCTATTAATAACAGTGAGGGATGATCTTTTAATAACAGGTAGTGATTAATACTATGTATTTTGCTCTTTTCAATAATTATTTTTCGTATAAATAATTTTAAAAACGCTTACATGAAATGGGTTTCCAAAGGGAAAAGGGGGGATTTGTATGATGGATCAAAACCAAGGATTAAAAAGGGAATTGAAAAGCAGACACATATTTATGATTGCACTTGGAGGAGTTATTGGTACCGGACTTTTTTTAGGATCGGGGTATACAATTCATGAAGCTGGGCCTGGAGGAGCGATTGTAGCTTATCTTGTTGGAGGATTTGTTATGTATTTAACGATGCTCTGTCTCGGAGAATTAGCTGTTGCGATGCCTGATGCAGGATCTTATCAAACGTATGCTACGAAGCATATTTCCCCTGCAGCGGGTTATGTAGTCGGATGGATGTCGTGGCTAAACTGGTCGGCTACAATAGGTATTGAACTAATTGCAGTTAGTATTT
The DNA here is from genome assembly GCF_002571225.1 of Bacillus sp. AFS059628. GTDB lineage: Bacteria > Bacillota > Bacilli > Bacillales > Bacillaceae_G > Bacillus_A. Next base: position 34,780 of record NZ_NVEC01000028.1, read on the forward strand.
TAATGAAACGATGGTTTCCTGATGTACCGTCTTGGATTTGGTGCGTAGTGTTTGCGGCATTACTTTTTGCTATTAATGCGTTATCTTCAAGAAGTTTTGCAGAAGTTGAATTTTGGTTTGCAAGTATTAAAGTCATTACAATCATTGCATTTATTATTTTGGGCGGGGCAGCAATGTTTGGTTTTCTAGATATGAAAGGAAATGAACCAGCACCAATGTTTTCTAGCTTTACTGATTATGGTGGGTTGTTTCCAAATGGATTATCCGCTATTTTAATTACGATGATTGCTGTTAATTTTTCCTTCCAAGGAACAGAGCTGGTTGGTATTGCAGCTGGGGAGAGTGAAAATCCAGAAAAAACAATCCCGAAGGCAATTAATAATACAGTTTGGCGTATACTTGTGTTCTTTGTATTATCTATTTTCATTCTTGCAGGATTATTCCCATGGCAACAAGCAGGAGTGATAGAAAGTCCATTCGTAGTTGTATTTGATAAAATTGGTATTCCTTATGCAGCCGATATTATCAATTTCGTTATTATTACAGCAGTATTATCCGTTGCGAATTCAGGATTATATGCAACTTCTCGTATGCTATGGTCTATGTCTAATCAAGGAATGATTAGTCCGATTTTTGGTAAGTTATCTAAAAATGGTGTTCCTATTTATGCGTTGATTGTAAGTACAATTGTAGGTTGTCTTTCATTACTATCAGGTATTTATGCGGAAGATACAGTTTATTTATGGCTACTTTCTATTGCCGGGTTCGGAGCGATATTAGTTTGGGCATCTATTGCTCTATCTAACTTATTAGCTAGAAGGTCATATGTGAAGCAGGGCGGAGATGTGAAAGACTTGAAATTTAAAACACCGCTGTATCCGTTCGTACCACTGCTTGCGTTAGTATTAAATGTAACGGTAATTGTTGGTATGGCCTTTATTCCAGAACAAAGAATGGCATTGTATTGTGGTATTCCCTTTATGATTGTTTGTTTACTGTTTTACCGTGCGACAAGAAATAAGGGGAGTAACTTAGAGCATATTGAAAAGACAAATACAACAGAAATAGAGAGTTTATAATAGTGATTAGTTTGGAGACTGTAAAATTGTAAACAGTCTCTTTTTTTGTGAAAATAAAGCTGGGAACATACTACGTATGCAAAGGGGAATTAGCGATGAATGAAGAAGTTTCACAGCTATTAGAACAGATTGATCTACGAAAAGATGAGTTACTAGACCTTACAAAAACATTAATTCGTTTTGACACACCAGCACCGCCGGCGAGAAATACAAATGAGGCGCAAGAATTTGTTGCACAGTTTCTAAGAAAACGAAATTTTAGTGTTGATAAATGGGATGTATATCCAAATGACCCGAACGTTGTTGGGATAAAAAAAGGGATAGAAAGTGACACACATAAAAGTCTTATTATTAATGGGCATATGGATGTAGCGGAAATATCAGCAGATGGGGCGTGGGAAACGAATCCGTTTGAGCCATTTATAAGAGATGGTTGGTTAGTTGGACGTGGTGCGGCAGATATGAAAGGGGGACTAGCTGGGGCATTATTTGCTATTCAGCTTTTACAAGAAGCAGGCATTGAATTGCCTGGAGATTTAATCTTTCAATCCGTAATCGGGGAAGAAGTTGGAGAGGCAGGTACGCTTCAATGTTGCAAAAGAGGTTATGATGCTGATTTTGCAGTCGTAGTGGATACGAGTGATTTACATATGCAAGGACAGGGCGGCGTAATTACTGGATGGATTACTGTGAAAAGCCCCCAAACGTTCCATGATGCAACACGCAGACAAATGATTCATGCTGGAGGACGTTTATTCGGAGCGAGTGCGATTGAAAAAATGATGAAAATTGTACAAAGTTTACAAGAATTAGAGCGTCATTGGGCGGTTATGAAAACATATGAAGGTTATCCATCTGGAACAACAACAATTAATCCAGCTGTTATTGAGGGCGGACGACATGCAGCGTTTATTGCGGATGAGTGCCGATTATGGATCACGGTGCACTTTTATCCAAATGAAACACATGAACAAATAATAAAAGAAATTGAAGAGTATATTGGGAAAGTAGCGGCTGCCGATCCGTGGTTAAGTGAAAATCCACCACAATTTAAGTGGGGTGGAGAATCAATGATTGTGGATCGTGGCGAAATTTTTCCTTCTTTAGAAATAGATAGTGAACACGCAGCTGTAAAAACGCTTAGCTCAGTACACGAGTCAATTTTATCTAAAAATGCAATTTTAGATATGTCTGCAACGGTAACGGACGGTGGTTGGTTTAGTGAATTTCATATTCCGGCTGTTATTTACGGACCAGGTACATTAGAAGAAGCTCATTCAATAAATGAGAAAGTTGAAGTAGAACAGTTAATTGAATTTACAAAAGTAATAACAGCATTTATATATGAATGGTGTCATACGAAAAAATAGATTAGTATGTTGAAATCGTACAGGTATGTATACTTGTACGATTTTTTAGTGAACTATTTCAGAGTTGAATAAAAACAACTGAAATAGTTCTTTATTTTTCTATGTCTTTCGTTTGAGTTCGATTAATTTCTCTTTTGCTAATTCAACAGCAATTGCATCATCTAAATAGCCAATTGGAAAGAGGTAATCGGGAATAATATCTGTCGATAAAATGAAATACAGTAATGCACCTCCAAGAACTGCACGCTCTTCTCTTGGATTAGTTTCATTGCAAAATTGTTGATACATATCCGTTAATTGTTCAATGAAAGGACCAGCACTATCAATTTGTTCTAATTTGCTCGCGAAACTTTCATGGATACGTTTTTCACCTTCTGCTGTTTGAGCATATCGTTCATAGCTTTCAAGTTCTTGTTTTACGCGAGTTGTTGTGTAGTCGAAATCGAATAAGTTAGAGGATTGCAGCGTTTGTTGAATTGTATCAAGAGATGTGTACATATCCGTCTTTTCCTTATTAATGTGAGGAGAATCAGGATACATTTCATCAAAAAACAATTGAGGTGGAACTTGCAGACATTCTGCAAATTTTTGTAGATGCTTTTGCTTTGGCGGTTGTTTACCATTCATAATTCTTGAAATTGTTGCGGGATCAATATTCGTCAGCATTCCGAGTTGGCGCATAGATAAGGCACGTTCTTTTAAAAGTTTTTTTATTAATCTACTAAGCCGCTCATTTGGATTTTCTTTAGGCATAGTGAAGGCACTCCTTTTTATTGTTGAAAAAATGTTGAGCATTTATTACATGTATATGAAACAGACAGGCACAGTTGCTCAACATTTTCATAAGATGCATGGAAAAGTGTGAAAAAGGGGTGGCTGTTTATGAGTACGGCAGGTCTATTTTCAATTTTTTTAATCGGGATTGCTTCTAATTTAGATAATGCAGGTGTCGGGATTGCATATGGCATTCGTAAAATTCGAATTTCATGGCTTAACAATTTTATCATCGCATTTTTTGGTTTTTTATTTACTTTATTAGCTGGCTTTTTTGGAAACTGGATTGCGTTATTTATATCAGAGTTTACTGCAAACTTGATTGGAGCAATCGTTTTAGGGGTAATCGGGGTTTTTATTTTGTGCCAGCCTTTCTTGGGGCAAAGAAATACCGTAAGCTCTAACGATGGTAGTGTACTTATGGGAATTTTACGTGATCCAGAAAAAGCAGATTTTGATGGTTCTAAAACAATTAGTTTTTCAGAAGCAATTGTTTTAGGGATTGCATTATCTATTAATAATATTGCGGGTGGATTTGATGCTGGGGTAACAAACTTGAATCTGTGGCTTACAGCAACTATTTCTGGGGTGTTTAGTTTTATTTGTATTAGTGGTTTTGCGTATGTAGGGAAACGATTTTTAGCAGCATACTTAGGGAAATGGGCTACTGTTATTGCGGGAGTTTTATTAATTCTTATCGGGATTGATCAGTTGTTGTAAGGAGAACAGAAAACAATGTTCGAGTATTTCCTTGGAAATACGGCAAAGGATTGCATATGTCGACGTACTTTTCCCCATACTAATACGGATTTCTTTTAACGAAAGGGGGATCCGTATGGGACGCGGAAAAGCATTTGATCATAAGAAAAAAGGGCATGACCATCAACCGCCTAAAGGTGCGTTCATTCATAAAGATGTAAATGAACATACTTTAGAAGAGGAAGAACTACCAGTAAATATTGAGACGTATAAAAATAGTTTGAAAAAACATTAAAAGCACCTACATAGGTGCTTTTTTACCGTATATCTTCAATTAGTTGTTCAGATTCTTCGTGCATGCTGTATTCACTTAACACTTGAATGCAAAGCCACTTTAATTCTTCAATCGTATGTTCAAGTTCTTCCGGAAGTACATGATGAATGTCTTCAAGTCCCATTCCGAAATGAATAAGTTCAAGTACTTGATCATCGATGTTCCGATCCATTAATAGTTCAAGTACTTCTAAATTGAATATGTATCGGTGAGCTTCATCGAGTGAAACCACTTTTAACTTTAAGCTTTCTACAATACTCAATATAAAGAGAAGAATTGTTTTTTCAAGAACAGGCTGTTTTTCCATCTGAAATATTAGTTTCATCCTTCACACCTCCACATATAGCGCTAGGTTGTACTATACTATTCAGGGTGGGGGAGCAAATATGCATGATATAGAGAAACTTTCAGCACTGTTTTTGTAGGGGATTGGTAGCTGATAAAGTTAAGGTTTTTATGGAATGAAAAAATCCTGCTAGTATAGCAGGATAACTCTCAATTAAAAAATGCTCCAACCTTCTTGAGCAGAAAGAAGTTCAAGAATTTTAAAACCAGCGATACTATTTCCGTTTGCATCTAAAGCTGGGCCGAAAATACCGATTCCCATTTCGCCTTTTACGCAGCCGAAAATACCACCAGCTACACCACTTTTTGCAGGAATACCAACGCGAATCGCAAATTCGCCAGACTCGTTATACATACCGCATGTGACCATAAATGTTTTACAGATTTTTGTAATATGTTTAGGGATAATTTGTTTTTTCTTATATGGATCATAGCCATCCATCGCAAAAATTAAGCCGATACGTGCTAAATCGATACAGTTTACTTCAACTGCACATTGACGAGTGTATAAATCCATAAGTTCTTCGATGTCACAATCGATAATGCCGTTTTGTTTCATATAGTAGCAAAGTGAACGGTTTAAGTAAGCTGTCTCTAATTCTGAATTGGCAACTTTAGAAGAATAATTAATAGTAGGATTATCTGTTATTTCACGTACGAAATGAAGGATGCGCTCCATTTTTTCTTCATTATCTTTTCCTGCTAACATGCTTGTAATAGCTAGTGCCCCTGCATTAATCATTGGATTAAGTGGTTTAGAAGGACTTGTCGTTTCTAACTTAATAATAGAATTAAATGGATCACCAGTTGGTTCCATTCCAACTTTAGAAAATACATATTCTTCACCACGATCTAAAAGTGCAAGTGCAAGTGTAATTACTTTTGAAATACTTTGAAGAGTAAATAGTGTTTGTGAGTTGCCAGCATGGATGTATTCTGTTTCTTTATGGAAAATGGCAATCCCTAAATCATCTGGATTCGCATTTCCTAGTTCGGGGATATAAGTAGCAAGTTTTCCTTTTTTTGTATATGGTTTTACTTGTTCTAACAACTGTTGTAAGTTGTTTGTTTCAATGCACTGCATAGTACCAACGCTCCTATTTCGAATTAACTAAGTTTACTTTTCCCGATATGCTCGGAAATAAATAATAACATGAAAAAGTGGAATGATAAAACGAAAGTTATATGTGCTATAATAAGGTCTTTCGTTTCAAGTATTCTGTATTTTAAAAAGGAGAAATTTCCTTTTATATAACAGTTTGGAAATAGGAGATTTATCCATAAAAAATTCAAAAATAAAAACTACACATCTATACAACTATATGTTATTATGGTTATGTAAATAGAAAGCGTTTTCTAAGGCGTACTTATAATGATAACGATTTCATAAATTTGATAGGGGGAATTAAAATGTTGCAGTTTTTACAACGTATTGGTAAAGCGTTAATGCTTCCAATTGCCGTACTACCAGCAGCAGGATTATTGCTTCGTTTAGGGCAACCAGATGTATTTGATATTCCTGTTATGGCACAGGCCGGTGCAGCAGTTTTTGATAATTTAGCACTTATTTTTGCAATTGGTATTGCAATCGGTCTTTCAGTTGATGGTAGTGGTGCAGCAGGTCTTGCAGGTGCAATTGGCTATCTTGTTATGAAAAATAGTATTGATGCACTTAGCAAAGGGTATTCTACTGCTGAATTACAAGATAAATTAGGCAAAGTCCAAGATTTAATAGGCAATAGCGCTAATGTAGATCCATCTAAGCTTGCAGATACAATGACACAAGTATCTAAGGCAGCCGAATTATCGACTAAAGTGGATATGAAAGTTTTAGGTGGTATTATTGTCGGCGTTATAGCAGGACTTCTTTATAATAAATTCCATAAAATTAAACTTCCAGAATGGTTAGGGTTCTTTGCTGGAAAACGCTTCGTTCCGATTGTTACATCGGTTGTGATGCTAATATTAGGAATTCTATTTGCGCAAATTTGGCCAACAATTCAAAATGGCATTGATGCATTAGCTCATGGAATTGTTAATTTAGGTGCAATTGGTTCAGGATTGTTTGGTTTATTAAACCGTCTATTAATCCCAATTGGTTTACACCACGTAATGAACACATATTTCTGGTTCGTATTTGGGGACTTTACAAATGCAGCAGGTAATGTTGTGAATGGTGATATTGCTCGTTTCCTTGCGGGTGATAAAACAGCAGGTATGTTCATGACAGGTTTCTTCCCAGTTATGATGTTCGGTTTACCAGCAGCATGTTTCGCAATGATTGCGGCTGCTAAACCAGAAAAACGTAAGATGGTTACAGGTATGTTAGGTGGTCTAGCATTAACTTCATTCTTAACTGGTATTACAGAACCAATTGAATTCTCATTCATGTTTTTATCACCAGTATTATATGGTATTCATGCTGTATTAACAGGTCTTTCTTTATTTATTACAACATCACTTGGTATACACGATGGTTTCTCATTTAGTGCCGGTGCAATCGATTATGCTTTAAACTTCGGTATTGCAACAAAACCATTGTTACTAGCAGGGATCGGTTTAATTTACGCAGCAATTTACTTTGTAGTATTCTACTTCTTAATTAAGAAGTTCAACCTAAAAACTCCTGGTCGTGAAGATGAAGAGGAAGTAGCTGAAGGCGAAGAAGCTCCAGTTGCAGGTTCAATTGGTGAAACTTACGTAGCAGCTTTAGGTGGAAAAGAAAACTTAACAGTTATTGATAACTGTGCAACACGTCTACGCTTACAAGTGAAAGATGCTGGTCAAGTAAACGAAGCAGCATTAAAACGTGCTGGTGCGAAGGGTGTTATGAAATTAAGTAACACGAGTGTTCAAGTTATCGTAGGTACAAATGTTGAATCTGTTGCCGATGATATGAAAAAACACGTATAAATAATTAGATAAGTGGATATCCAAAAAGATTGATAATATCAGTTTTTAGGGGATATCCTCTTTTTTTTATGTTAAAAATTTAACAGCAATCTTACCTTTGTAAATTTTCTTTTTCTTTTTTATGCATATAGGTTGGTAATATGTGCAGTGCGTGATAAAGTAGGGATGACATAGAATAGATTATCCATAATCTGCTAAAATAAATCTTTAGTAGAGGAAGTAAATTATTGGTGAATAAGGGGAAAAAGCAATCATGGATCAGGAAAAAAATAATGCGAATGGGAAATCACGTCGGCCGATTGTATACATAAAAAGAACAATCATTCTCGTCCTACTATTTTCACTTGTATATTTCATGTATACAAAAATTGTTGCGCATAATAAGAAAGAAGAAACTTTAAAAGCAGCGGCAGAAATGAAGAAACAAGAAGAGCTAAAAAAGAAAGAAGAAGAAAGAAAGAAGCAAGAAGCACAAAAACAAAAAGAGCAGGAAGAACAAGTGAAGCAAGCACAAGCTTTGGAAAAGCCTGCTGAGGGACCACCTCAAGAAATTAATGAAAACGCTCAATTAGATCAATATTTACAAAACGCAGGATTTAGCGGGACAGCTGTTATTGTGAAGAATGGAAAAGTTCTTTTGAATAAAGGGTACGGTATGGCGAACAAAGAGAAACAAGTACCGAATAATTCAGAGACAACTTTTTATATTGGTTCTATTTCAAAGGCATTTGTAGCGACTGCTATTATGCAATTAAAAGATCAAAATAAATTAAACGTAGAGGATACGATTGCAAAGTATATTCCAGATTTCCCTCAAGGTAATGGGGTCCAGTTAAAACATTTACTAACACATACATCAGGAATTCCAGAGTATGAGCAGGGAACAGAGGATATTTCGCATGAAGAACTGATAAAACGAATAGGAAACCAAAAGCGTGTTGGGGGTCCAGGGGAGAAATGGAAGTATTCGGATTCGAACTACTCTATACTTGCTTACATTGCCGAGAAAGTAAGTGGCCAACCGTTAGAAGAATATATTAAGCAGCATATTTTTGCACCTGCTGGTATGAAACATTCTGGTTTTGGTAGAGAGTTAGAACAAACAAGATTCCCATCAACGGGTTATAAAATAGTAAATAACAATATGACAACACCTAATATTCCAAGTATGTCACAATTATATGGTTGTGGTGATATATATACAAGCGCACATGATTTATATTTATTTAATGAAGCACTTTTCTCTGGAAAGTTAATTTCAAAAGAGAGTTATGATCAAATGTTTACAGGTGGAAAAAAAGATTACGGATTTGGTTGGTATGTAGACCCGGGAAGTTATTCGAATCACGGTGTCATGCCAGGATGGAATTGTTTAAATGGATTTAGTAAAAACGGAAGTGTGTATGTCGTTTTATTATCTAACATTCAAAATAACATTAAATCATTTGGTAAAGTGAATAACGACATTTATACGATGTTGCGAAATATTGAAGTGTAAGAGACTATCCTATTGGATAGTCTTTTTTGTTTGATTAGAAAACATTGTTTCCTTGAAAAATGTATGTCTTACCTATCACAAAAAAAGCCTGCTTTGTATACATTAAGATGTATGGATGTATTTTTATAATCTTAAAATAATAGGAGGAGAAATATATGTGTCTGTTCGGTAAGTATTGGAAAAAGTTATCGAGATTGTTTAATAGGCAATTAGATTATTTTTTAGATAATAAGTTATTACCTGCTGTGGAAAGACTTTTATTTTCACAAAACTTCGCGAGATTTATTCAAAGAAACTCTAAGCAAGCTACGGAAGAAGTTATTGAATCAAGTAGATTTCAATCTATTATTTGTAACATTTTAAAAGAATGTAATACATCACCTTTTAAAGAAATTGCAGAGCAGTATTTGGGTAAAAACGTAGAAATTACTGTGACAGTTGGACAGTTAACAGGTGTGATTGTAGCAGTTGGTGATGATTTCTTAACATTGCAAGAAGGAATAGGAACAGAAGTTTTATTACCATTTACAAGTATTATATCAATTAAAGAAGCGTAAGAAAGGAGAGTTATATATGTTATTTACTGATGAATTACGTAACCATGTTGGTGAACTAGTACAAGTTGTGACAGCTGTAGAAATCATTGCAGGCGTTCTTTTATCTGTGACGGATGGGGCAGTAATTGTTCGTACTTCTCCTTCTTATGGACCACCAGAAGATGTAGTTGTACGTATTCCTATTATTGCTTATGTTCGCTTGGAAGGGTAAGAGTGATACAAGTATGAGAGTGTCAGTTGTGATTCCAGTGCATAATGAAGCAAGTACTTTATCAAAAGTTTTAGTAGAAGTAAGGAAGTTGGAACCATATGAAATTATCATAGTAGATAATGGATCGACAGATGGTACGAAAGAAATAGCGCTACAGCATAATTGTCGTGTGATTTATTATAGATATTCTCTTGGTAATGATGTGGGACGGGCAATTGGTGCTAGAGAAGCAAAAGGTGAAATTGTTTTATTTTTAGATGGCGATATCGTCATGAAAAGTGAAGAATTATACAATTTTATTAAAGGAATAGAGCAAGGACATGAGATTGTTTTAAATAATTTAACATGGTCCGTTTATTTGAAGATGAGACCGCATTATACGACGGTTGGAAAATATATGTTAAACCGTTATTTGAACAAAAAAGAGTTTGTTGTAGGATCTTTAATTGCGATACCACATGCGATAAGTCGTGAAGTGATTGAAAAACTAGGGTGGTGGAATTTAGCGGACCCAGCACTATTTCAAGCGATGGCGATGTCTAGAGGAGTAGATATTTCTGATATGGCTTCAGTTGATGTCATTTACACAAATAAAGTTCGTCCTGTCCATACGGGTACATCACCTGGCTCTCCTTATCCGAAAGCGACTAGTCGTATTATGGGTGATCATTTGCGAGCTTTACAATACGTAATCGAAACATACGGTAATCGCGGTGGTTTTTCAGAGGGCAATAAAGATAGGGAGTTTGTAGGAAAGTATAAACCAGTTGTATTACAAAAGAAAAAAGCGAAATATAGTGCCATTATCCCAGTATCAGAAGAGAAAACAACTATAAGGTCTGTTATACAAGAAGTGAAAAAAGCAGGTGTAGATGAAATTATAGTTGTTGCGAATGGAGCTGCCGTAAAGACCATTAAACAAGTAAAGCTAGAGAATGTTATTGTTGTTGAGTTGGAGGAAGCGCTTGGGCATAATGTAGCACGGGCGATAGGGGCCATGTATGCTACGGCAGATATTTGTTTATTTGTTGATAGTGATTTTGTTATTCCGGCAACAAATTTAATTCTATTTTTGCGCGCTATTGAAGATGGAAGTGATGTGGCATTAAATGATTTACAGTGTTTATTAGATATGTTTCATCCAGCAGATCCAATTAGCATGGGAAAATATTTTGTGAATTTGATAGCGAAGCGACCAGATTTATGGAATAACTCATTAACAGCAGTACCACACGCTATCCATAAAAAAGTAATAGAGAAAATTGGTTATGATTCTCTTGTGATTCCTCCATTAGCTCAGATGAAAGCTATTTTAGAAGGATTCTCTATTACACCAGTAGAGTTAGTAGATGTTATAAAAACAAATCGAGTACGTCCAGAGCAACACGAATTTGTAAATGGGCGTATTTCAGCATTTGATCGTATTTTCGGTGATCAAATTGAGGCGATTGCGTATTTATTACAATGTACGGACGAACGCGGTGGCTTTACGGATGGAGATAGAGATAGAGATATCATTCAACAATTGAGAAGGGAAGAAGAGAATACAAATGAATAGTAGTAAAGTAGCTATTATTGGCTTAGGGTATGTTGGCCTTCCTTTAGCAGTCCATTTTGCAGAGAGAGGGCATACAGTACTTGGGTTAGATAAAGATATTAGAAAAATAGAATCAATTATAAAAGGAGAAAGTTATATTCCGGATGTTTCTTCTAAAGAGTTACAAAGTTTATTGATGAAAAAAAAATTAATGGTGAACACACCGGATCAAGGCATTGCTGATTTTCAAAATAGTGATTATGTTATTGTTACTGTCCCGACTCCAATTAATGAACAAAGAGAACCAGACTTAAGTGCCCTCATTTCAGCCTCACATTATATACAACAAAACCTTCAAAAAGGACAAACCTTCATTTTTGAAAGCTCCACATATCCAGGTACACTCGAGGAAGTTATCATTCCTATTATTTCTCAAACAGGGAAAAAGGTAGGAGAAGATTTCTATATCGGATATTCCCCTGAGAGAATTGATCCGGCTAATAGTCACTATTCTGTTCAAACGATTCCAAAAGTTATTAGTGGACAAACAGAAAAGTGTAAACAAAAAGTTCAGGAGTTGTATAGCACTACATTTGATGTAGTGGTTCCAGTTAGTTCTCCGAAAGTAGCGGAAATGTGTAAGTTATTTGAAAATATTCAGCGCCTAGTCAATATTTCCTTAGTAAATGAGTTAAACACACTATGTGAAAGTTTAGGAATTGATTTTTATGAGGCGCTTGAAGCCGCATCTACAAAACCGTTTGGATTTACCCCATATTGGCCAGGACCAGGAATAGGAGGACATTGTATTCCAGTCGATCCTTTATATTTCCAATGGAGAATAAAAAGGAATGGGGAAATTAGTCAATTAATTGAAGCGGCACATGTAATTAATGAAGAAATGCCAAAGAAAATAGTCCGGAAAGTAAAAGGCATGGTGCAATCACCTGCATCAGTTTTAATTGTAGGAATTGCGTATAAGAAAGATGTAAATGATTTGAGAGAATCACCGGCTTTACCAATTATTGAATTGTTACTAAAAGAAGGATATGAAATCGAATATCACGATCCATATATTTCTTCTGCAAAGTTTGAAGATAAGGTGTACCAATCTGTTTCTTTGGATGAACAAGTCGTTAAACAAGCGGGTTGTATTTTAATTTTAACGGATCACTCTAATATCGATTGGAAGCTTTTTAAAGGAATGAAGCGAGTAATAGATACACGTGGAATTATAAAGAAGGTGAGTGTATGAGTAAGAAATGTTTAATTACAGGTGGAGCAGGGTTTATTGGTTCACATTTAGCTGAAGAGTTGGTGAAAAGAGGGTATGGAGTTACGATCGTTGATAACTTCTATAAAGGGAAAAATAAATATCATGATGAGTTAATGAAAGAAATTCGAGTTATTCCAATAAGTGTTTTAGATAAAAATTCTATTTATGAATTAGTAAACCAACATGATGTAGTGTTTCATTTAGCAGCAATTTTAGGCGTGAAAACGACAATGGAAAAGAGTATCGAGCTTATTGAAACAAATTTTGATGGAACGAGAAACATTTTACAAGCAGCGCTAAAAGAAAAGAAAAAAGTAGTCTTTGCTTCTACTTCAGAAGTATATGGTAAGGCAAAGCCACCCTTCTCTGAAGAGGGAGATCGATTATACGGGGCAACTTCTAAAATACGCTGGAGTTATGCAGTGTGCAAAACATTAGAAGAAACATTATGTTTAGGATACGCATTAGAAGGTTTACCGGTAACGATTGTTCGTTATTTTAATATTTATGGTCCAAGAGCGAAAGATGGTCCGTATGCAGGGGTAATCCCGCGATTTATTAGTGCGGCTTTGCAAGGAGAAGACATTCTCGTATATGGAGATGGAGAGCAGACACGTTGTTTTACGTATGTAAGTGATGCGGTAGAGGCAACGATTCGAGCGATGGATGAAAAGGTAAATGGTGAAATTATTAACATAGGTTCTGAGAATGAAAAGAGTATAAAAGAAGTAGCAGAAGTAATTAAAAAACTAACGAAATCTTCTTCGAAAATTGTCCAAGTTCCTTTCGAAGAGGTATACCCACATGGCTTTGAAGAAATTCCAAATAGAAGACCGGATGTTGCGAAATTAAGAGAACTTGTTCAGTTTCAAGCAGAAGTAACGTGGGAAGAAGGATTGAAAGAAACTATTAAGTGGTTCCGTGAAGAAAATAATGGCTAAATCACTATCGGTTATTATACCTGTATGTAATGAAGCTGAAACGATTTCAGATGTTATCCAATCGGCAAAAGGATTAAATCCATTAGAGATTATTGTAGTAGCAAACGGTTGTAACGATGGTACAGAAGAGGTTGCTGATCGTTTAGGGTGTAAAGTAATCAAGCATACGGAGCTACTAGGGAACGATGTTGGCCGTGCGGTTGGCGCAAAACACGCGATAGGTGATGTATTACTATTTATAGATGGTGATTTTGCTATTCAAACTTCAAAATTACAATTATTCCTGAATCCGATTTTACATGGTCAGGCCGACGTCGTTTTAAATAATTTGGATGCACTATTTTTAAAAAGGCAAAAACCCAATTCTATTACAGTATGGCGCCAAATATTAAATGCAATGTTAGAGCGTGAAGAATTAAAAATTGATTCCTTATTAGATGTACCTCATGCATTGACGAAAGAAGTCGTTCAAAGTATTGGATATGAAAGCTTTGTTAATCCTATTGTCGCTCATTTACGCCTAGTTCAAAGCGAATGGAGAATTAGTCGGCATTGTGCAATTGACGTTATTACACCGAATAAATTTCGGCCGACCGAGCATGCTTCGTATGGCACAGGTCTTTCGCAATCTGAAAAACGGATGATAGGTGATCATATAGAAGCTGTAGCGGAGCGAATAGTAGGTAGCGATGAACGCGGCGGATATTATGATGGAAATAGGAAAAGAGATAGTGTCTATCATACTTTAGATTTCGAAGATCTTTATCAAGGATGGGGCGTTACATCTAAATTGTATAAAGGAAAGCAATTATCAGTCATTATTCCTGTACAAGATGAAGAGAAAACAATTGGAAATGTTATAGATGAACTTCGAAAAATTGAACCTGTTGAAATTATCGTTGTAGTAAATGGCTCGTCTGATCAAACCGCAACGATTGCAAAAGAAAAGGGAGCAACAACAATTATATATAAAGAAGCACTTGGAAACGATGTAGGGCGTTCACTTGGAACTTACTTTGCAAAAGGGGAAATTGTGTTGTTTATAGACGGTGATTTTGTTATCCCGGCTAGGGAACTATATCCTTTCGCAAAAGCTATTGCAGATGGAATGGATGTCGCATTAAATGATTTAAATCATTATTTAGATTTAAGAGTACCGCTTCATCTTGTAACTGCGTTTAAATATGCGTTAAATTTAGCTTGTGATAGAAAAGATTTAGGGGTAGGTTCTCTTATTGCTGTACCGAATGCGTTTAGCCGTAAATGCTTGAAAGAAATCGGTTATAGATCTTTACTATCACCTTGTGTAGCTCAAGTGAAAGCGATTCTGTTAGGCTTCGAAATTGCATGTGTAAGTCGTGTAGAGGTCGATCAGATGAACCGTATTCGTCCCAGTGAACATTTTGCAAAAATAGGTCATCCCCCAGCTGTTTTGCGAATTATAGGTGATCATATAGAAGGATTAGAGCAATTAATTGTATTAGAAGGTAATCGTGGCGGATTCTATGATGGGAATAGAAAAAGAGATGTTTTAGAGTAGTAACAAAAAAGTGTACAACATATGTACACTTTTTTGTTCTGTTATAAAAACTATAACAGATTAGGAGATAAGAGTATTACAGCTCTACAATGGGTATTGTTCTTATATTACAAAATAGGACTCGTATATAATAATACCAAAAAAATACAATTAAGGAAAGGGTTAATTATAAAGACTTTTAAGTGAAGTTAACACTATACATATAGTAGTTTGCTCAACATTTCACAAACATGTCACAACTGTTTCGTTCACTTTCGTAAAAAAGTAGTATTCTAAGTGTGTAAGCTGTTATATAAAAAATCTTAGTCCTGTACTAATCAAAAATGGAGGAGATTAGGATGACTCAAGTATTAGAAAATGTTAAAAACGCATGGGAAAACTTTAAAGGTGAAAAATGGAAAGCAGAGATTGATGTTCGCGATTTCATTTTAAATAATGTAAACGTTTACGAAGGAGATGAATCTTTCTTAGCGGGAGCAACTGAAGCAACGAAACAACTTTGGGATCAAGTAATGGATTTAACAACAAAAGAACGTGAAAACGGTGGCGTTCTTGATATGGATACAAAAATCGTTTCTTCTATTACATCACATGAACCAGGATATTTAAATAAAGATATTGAAAAAGTAGTCGGTTTCCAAACTGATAAACCATTTAAACGTTCTTTACAACCATATGGTGGTATTCGTATGGCGGAACAAGCTTGTGAATCTTACGGATATGAAATGGATAAAGAACTTAGTCGTATTTTTAGAGATTGGAGAAAAACTCATAACCAAGGTGTGTTCGATGCTTATACACCAGAAATGAGAGCTGCTCGTAAATCAGGTGTTATTACTGGCCTTCCAGATGCATACGGACGTGGACGTATTATCGGTGACTACCGTCGTGTAGCGTTATATGGGGTAGATCATTTAATTGAAGCGAAAAAATCTGATTTAAATTTAACTGGCGGTGTAATGAGCGAAGAGACAATGCGTTTACGCGAAGAGTTATCTGAGCAAATGCGTGCACTTCAAGAGTTAAAACAAATGGCTGCTTCTCATGGTTTTGATATTTCTAAGCCAGCAACAAACACGCAAGAAGCATTCCAATGGTTATACTTTGCATATCTTGCAGCAATTAAAGAGCAAAACGGAGCTGCAATGAGTCTTGGACGTACTTCTACATTCTTAGATATTTATATTGAAAGAGATTTAGCAAATGGTACTTTAACAGAAGAAGAAGTACAAGAAATTGTGGATCACTTCATTATGAAATTACGTCTTGTGAAATTTGCAAGAACACCTGATTATAATGAATTATTCTCTGGTGACCCAACTTGGGTAACTGAGTCTATCGGTGGTATGGCATTAGATGGTCGTCCATTAGTAACAAAGAACTCATTCCGTTTCTTGCATACATTAGATAATTTAGGACCAGCTCCAGAACCAAACTTAACAGTTCTTTGGTCTAAACAATTACCACAAAACTTTAAAAACTACTGTGCGAAAATGTCTATTAAAACATCAGCAATTCAATATGAAAATGATGACATTATGCGTGCTGACTACGGCGATGACTACGGAATTGCTTGCTGTGTATCTGCAATGAGAATTGGTAAACAAATGCAATTCTTCGGCGCACGTGCAAACTTAGCAAAAGCATTACTATATGCGATTAACGGTGGTAAAGATGAAAAATCTAAAGCACAAGTTGGTCCTGAGTACGCACCGATTACTTCTGAAGTATTAGATTATGAAGAAGTTATGCATAAGTTTGATATGACAATGGAATGGTTAGCAGGCCTGTATTTAAACACATTAAATGTTATTCATTACATGCATGATAAATATAGCTACGAACGTATTGAAATGGCACTTCATGATACAAATGTTCTTCGTACAATGGCAACAGGTATCGCGGGTCTATCTGTAGTAGCAGACTCTTTAAGTGCAATTAAACACGCAAAAGTAAAACCAATTCGCGATGAAAACGGAATCGCAGTTGACTTTGAAATCGAAGGAGATTTCCCTAAATACGGTAACAATGATGATCGTGTAGATGAAATCGCTGTAAATCTTGTAAAAACATTTATGAATAAACTTCGTAAACATAAAACATATAGAAATTCTGTTCATACAATGTCAATCTTAACAATCACATCTAACGTTGTATACGGTAAGAAAACTGGTAACACTCCAGATGGTCGCCGTACTGGAGAACCATTTGCACCAGGTGCGAACCCAATGCATGGACGTGATACAAAAGGTGCATTAGCTTCATTATTATCTGTAGCTAAATTACCATATGAAGATGCGCAAGATGGTATTTCTAATACATTCTCTATTATTCCAAAAGCACTTGGTAAAGAAGATGATGTACAAGTACGTAACTTAGTATCAATGCTTGATGGTTATGCAGTAAAAGAAGGACATCACTTAAATATTAACGTATTTAACCGTGAAACATTAATGGATGCAATGGAACATCCTGAAAAATATCCACAATTAACAATTCGCGTATCTGGTTACGCTGTAAACTTTATTAAATTAACTCGTGAACAACAAATCGATGTAATTAACCGTACAATGCATGAAAGCATGTAAGTGAAAAAAGTGTCCCTCTGTATTTTATAAATAGCAGAGGGAGGCTGTTTCAATAAAGGAGGAAGTATAACATGGTAAAAGGAAGAATTCATTCTGTAGAGTCTTGTGGTACTGTTGATGGCCCAGGAATTCGTTATGTCATATTTACACAAGGGTGTTTATTACGTTGTCAATATTGTCATAATGCTGATACGTGGGAGATTGGTAAAGGAAAAGAAATAACAGTCGAAGAAGTAATGCAGGATGTGACATGTTACCTTCCTTTTATTGAAGCTTCCGGAGGCGGTATAACAGTTAGTGGTGGGGAACCATTATTACAGCTAGATTTTTTAATTGAATTATTTAAGAAATGTAAGGAAGTTGGAATTCATACAACAATTGACTCTTCGGGTGGTTGTTATTCTGAAGAACCAGAATTCCAAAATAAGCTAGATATTTTAATGGAGTACACAGATTTAGTTTTATTAGATTTGAAACATATTGATTCAAAGAAACATCGTAAATTAACAGGAAAACCAAATGAACATATTTTACAATTTGCTCGTTACTTATCGGATAAAAATAAACCGATTTGGGTACGACACGTATTAGTTCCTGGTATTACTGATAATGAAGAGGATCTACAAAAACTATCTAGTTTTATTCAAAGCCTGTCTAATGTTCAGAAAGTTGAAGTGTTACCATACCATAAGCTTGGTGTATATAAATGGGAAGCACTTGGGCATAAGTATCCACTAGCGAATGTAGAACCACCTACTGAAAAAAATGTAGAAGAAGCAAGACATATTTTACAAGCAGTCTAATCCAAATATTGGATTAGACTTTTTTCTTTCTGTACAATAAAACCTAGAGTATATATAAAGAAAAGAGTATACTGAAAATAGAATATCCATATTTTTGTAAGGAATAAGTGGAGAAATTTACATAATTGTAAAGGGAAATCAAAATAGTAAAAAGAATTAAGAAGTAAAAGAGTGAGTATCATGAAATAGAGAACATTTGTAAGTTATTGCGAAAGCTCTTATAGGAAAGTATAATGTAAAGATATGAGCACAGATAGGATTAAGGGGTCAATCTTATATGCTTTGCATATCCACGACAGGTACATAGCTGAAAGAGAAATATTAGAGTCTGTTTATGTAATTTTTAAGGAAAATGTTTTTCCTATTGTCGTATATGCAATATGGAGAAACAATAAGCTAGGAGTGGATTTGTTTGATAAAAAACCCCAAGGTTTTAATATTAACTGCACATTACGGTAACGGTCATGTGCAAGTAGCGAAAACATTAGAACAAACATTTCGCCAAAAAGGAATTAAAGATGTAATTGTATGCGATTTGTTCGGAGAATCACATCCAGTTATAACTGATATTACAAAATATTTATATTTAAAAAGTTATACAATAGGAAAAGAATTATACCGCTTGTTTTATTATGGTGTAGAAAAAATTTATGATAAAAAAATAGCATCTTGGTATGCGAATTTTGGAAGAAAACGTTTGAAATTACTTTTACAAGCAGAGAAACCGGATATTGTTATTAATACCTTTCCGATTATAGCTGTACCAGAATTGAAAAAGCAAACAGGTATTTCAATTCCTGTGTATAACGTATTAACAGATTTTTGTGTGCACAAAATATGGATTCATCGGGAAGTAGATCGTTATTTTGTAGCAACTGATCATGTGAAAAAAGTTATGGTTGATATTGGTGTGCCTGCGGAGCAAATTGTTGAAACTGGAATTCCGATTCGTAATAGTTTTGAGTTAAAGATCAATCCAGACATTATATATAATAAATATCAGTTATGTAAGAATAAAAAGATTTTACTAATTGTAGCAGGTGCTCATGGGGTATTAGGGAGTGTAAAAGAACTATGCCAATCATTTATGTCAGTACCTGATTTACAAGTAGTTGTTGTTTGTGGGAAAAATGAAGCATTAAAACAGGATTTATTAGGATTACAGGAAAACAATCCTGATGCATTAAAAGTATTCGGTTATGTTGAAAATATTGATGAATTATTCCGTGTTACTTCTTGTATGATTACGAAGCCAGGCGGTATCACGCTAAGTGAAGCGGCAGCATTGCAAGTACCTGTCATTTTATATAAACCTGTTCCAGGGCAAGAAAATGAAAATGCGATGTACTTTGAAAGAAAAGGAGCGGCAGTTGTCATTCGTGATGATAGTGAGGTTTTTGCAAAGACAGAGGCGTTATTACAAGATGATATGAAGCTTCTTCAAATGAAAGAAGCGATGAAAAGCATTTATCGTCCGGAGCCAGCTGGCCATATTGTGGATACAATTTTGGCAGAAAATCATGTAAAGCCGAATCATATACCTATTAAATCACCTGCTCTTGCACAATCATTTACTTAATATGAAACCCTCTTTGGAATATTTAAAGAGGGTTTTTTATTGTGTTCTGAGAGAAAGACTTATCCACATGGAGATTGCGCTTTCATTAAACAGTAAAGTCGGAATATTAACAACTATATCCACATTGTCCACAATTTTTAGAAAAATATCCACAATTCTAACATTTTCTATGCGTTACAACATACAAACTTGTGAAGGGTTTGTGTAATTTATTCACAATTCTATCAATTATGTGGATAACGTTATCCACATAAAAAAGGTTCCTTATTTATAAGGAACCTTTTTTCTACTCTATCACGTAGAAAAATATGTAATGAGAATGAATAATTAGGGGGGAGAACTTCTAATTATTCATTCTCACTTTAAATACTTTTCGAGCGATAACCCGCTGCGCGATCTGCTTTACGAAACTCTCGTTGGTAGAGAACTTCTTGTGTACTAGATAAAGCATTTTTTACTTTGTCACGTTTCTTTCTATCCATTACAAATCACCTCGTGTCCTAAAGTCACTATCTATCGTTTCCAAAGACATCGGGTGATATACGTATAGGTCAAAATGTTAATGGTTAATTATCTTTTCTAAAAATTTAGATTATGCTTCTTTTAAGTGATGAGCATCTTGGAACGTTGTATCTCGCATTGTAGCAAGTGTATATTGATCTTTTGGAATTTCATATAAGTTATATACTTCTTCATTCGCGTTAATTTCATCATAAACGGCTTTTCTTGTTTCGTTTGCTAGATTTACGTATTGTAATTTTTCTGCAGCTTTAATAGAACGAATATTTATTTTGCGAATACGCATAAAGATCGTTTCAATATCTAATTCATAGAAAAGTTCACTAAAAAATGAATCTTTTGCCAATTTATTATAACCTTTTCCATGATATGGTTTGCCAAGCCATGTTCCAAGGAATCCGGCTTTTTCTTGCACATCAAATAAAGTAATTGTTCCGATAGGGTTACCCCATTCATCTAAAATTGTGCGTGAAATTAATTCCCCACGCTCTTCAGCTTCAATCGTTTGTTTCGTTAAAAATAAATATTCCTCATAAGAATAAGCCTTTTGACGCACAAAAGGGAAGACAGCTGGATCCACCATTAACTCGTATAGAACGTGGCTGTCGTGTAAGTCGCGTTTTTTTAACATACTAACTCCTCCTCACACGAGGGTAGCATGACGAAAAAACACCCCACCCTCGAAATTTTTATATCAATCTTTAAAAAATTTCGGGGTGGGAATCGAACCCACTAGAACCAGTTTCTAACGCTGGTGGCGCACCATTTGCCTTCCCCATTCATCAATTTGAAAATGATAATCACGACACAAATTGATTATGGTTTCATTCAGTTTATAATCGTATAATACTTTATCTAGTCAAAAAAATAAACTAGTTTTTTTTATTTTTTTTGTAAATTATTTTTCCATCAATCATGGTTAGTACAGGCTTGGCTAAATAATGGAAAGGATGATGGGTCCATAACACGAGATCAGCGTCTTTTCCAACCTCAATGCTTCCAATTCTATCCTCTAAACGTAAATTTCGTGCTGGAAAAATAGTGATTCCTTCTAGTGCAGTTTTTTCGTCTAATCCTTCCCTTACCGCGACAGCAGCACAAACATTTAAATATTGAATGGGTGTATAAGGGTGATCTGTTGTGATGGAAACTTCCACTCCATTTTTGGATAATATATGGTAAGTATCCCATGTTTTGTTTTTGAGTTCTATTTTAGAACGGCGTGTAAGCGTGGGGCCAACTGAAACCTTCAAATTGTGTTTCGAAAGTTCTTCAACAATAAAGTGTCCTTCTGTACAATGTTCAATACGTAAATCGAGATTAAATTCTGTTGCAAAGCGTAGAGCAGAACTAATATCATCTGCTCGGTGAGCGTGGATACGTACGGGTATTTCGCGACGTAATGCTTTTAAGATAGGAAGCATTCGAAAATCAGCTTCATGCCCGTAGTGCTGTGCTTCATAGAATGATTCCCGAAGTAATCCCATAATTCCCATACGTGTTATGGATTCTTTTGTTCCATTACTATGGACCTTTTTAGGATTTTCTCCAAAGGCAATCTTTAAGCCTGCAGGTTCTTGAATAATCATATGATCAATACAAGTTCCAGCTGTTTTTATTACACAAGTCGTACCACCAATAATGTTTTGACTTCCTGGCATAACGTGAACAGTTGTGATGCCATTTTGTACAGCATCTTGAAATGCAATATCAAAAGGGTGGATTCCGTCCAAAGAACGGATATGTGGTGTTGAAACTTCAGATGTTTCATTTGCATCATTGCCAGCCCAACCAGTGCCTTCATCATAGAGACCAAGATGAGTATGGACATCAATAAATCCGGGTAAAAGATGAAGAGCACGCGCGTCTATAACTGTCATATCTTGAGTAGATTGAATGGTAGGCTTGACCTCGGCAATTCGTTCTCCTATAACGAGTACATCCCCTTGAAATTTTTGGGATGTAATAGGATAGACAATGGCTTGTTTGAGCAATATTTTCATAGGTACCTCATTTCTGTTACTTTATAATGTTAATGGAATTTAGGGGAAAGTAACTGAAAGATTATTTGTGTAATAATGCTCCGGATTCTAGAAAATAAAAGTTTTGAAAGGGCCCCTGTAAAACTGTGTTTTAGAAGTACTACATTGTATGCGAAAGTATATTTTGTAATGCATGGTCTACTGCCGGAAATGTGTATTGATACCCATGCTCAATTGCTTTACTAGGTAATACATGTTGTCCTTCTAATACAAGTATGCTCATCTCACCAAGTAAAGCGTGAAGCATAAAGGAAGGGACAGGTAACCAATGAGGTTTTTTCATTATAGCTGCAATGGTTTCTCCAAATTCCTTCATTCTTATAGGTAAGGGAGCTGTGAGATTAAGAGGTCCATCAATTTCTTCTTTTTGTATGATGAAATCAATCAGGCGAACGACATCATCTATATGAATCCATGATAACCATTGGTTTCCAGATCCAATTGTACCGCCGATATAGAATTGATAGGGGAGTAGCATTTTTGGAAGAGCTCCTCCATCTGCACTTAATACGACTCCAAATCTTGCGTATACTGTTCGCATTCCGAGAGAACGAGCTTTAGATGCTTCTTGTTCCCATGAACATACTGTATTTGCTAAAAAGTCATCTCCAGGAGTCTCATGTTGTTCTGTAAAAGATTCTGTTTCAGACGTTCCATAGTATCCAATAGCGCTTGCGTTAATAAATGTGTGCGGTTTTATGTTGAGTGTCTGCAATTGTTTAATGAGTCCTTTTGTCGTTTGAATTCTACTGTTTAAAATGGCTTTCTTTTGTTTCTTTGTCCATCTACTATTAATAGATTCTCCAGCTAGATTAATAACTACATCGATAGAAGAGAGGGGGAAGGTTTGTAAATTTGGTGTCCATTGTACGTATTGAAGGTTAGGGTCGGAAGTTTCAGTAGTTTTGTTTCGAGTGAGAATGTAAACCGTATGTCCTTTTTGAATGAAAAAAGTAGAAAGGTATTTACCGATAAAGCCGGTACCACCAGAAATTGCGATTTTCACAAGTATTTCCTCCTCATTATATATATTCTTAAAAAGCAAAAACGTTCCTCGACTATGTTAAAATAATAGAGAGGTGAGAGTATGGCTGTCATTACAAAAATAGAAGTACAAAAACGATCGAAAGAACGATTTAATATTTATATTGATAAAGGTCAAGGTGAAGAGTACGGGTTTAGTGTGAATGAAGTAATCTTAATAAAACACGGATTACAAAAGGGCTTAGAAATTGATGAAATAGCATTAGGAAATATTTTGTACAATGAAGAGGTACAAAAAGCATATTTACAAGCAATCTCCTATTTATCCTATCAAATGAGAACGAAACAAGAAATAGAAGATTTTTTACGAAAAAAAGAAGTGGGACAGGCCATCATCTCTGAAGTCGTTTCGAAATTATTACATGACCGATATATTAATGATAAAGAGTATGCTATTTTATATACGAGAACGCAAAGCAATGTGAATCGAAAAGGTCCCACTGTTATTAAAAGAGAGTTGTTAAATAAAGGTGTTCAGGATCTAATTATTACACATAGTTTACAAGAATATCCGAAGGAAAAGCAAATTGAGAATGCTTTAATTCTTATAGAAAAGAAGAAAAAATCTTATCAAAAGCATTCCTTTTTACAAATGAAGCTAAAGTTAGACGAAATGCTTGTTCGTAAAGGATATTCTAGAGATGTGATTCAAATTTGTTTGGAAGAATTGAAAGACGAAAAAGATGACGAAAAGCAACAAGAAGCGTTACACTATCATGGGAATAAATATTATGAGAAATATAAGAAGTATGATGGATGGACATTCGAAAATAAGATGAAACAAGCGTTATATCGCAAAGGATTCTCTATCGATGAAATAGAGGTATTTTTGCAAATGAAACGCGAAGAGGGATGAGGAGAATAAGATGAATATGCCAAAGCGCTACAGTGAAATGACACCATATGAGCTAAGGGAAGAAATTGGGCTTTTGAAAGAGCAAGCGATAAAAGCTGAGCAACTTGGAATTGTAAATGAGTTCGATGTATTAATGCGAAAGATAGCAATGGCACGCGCTTATATGACTGACATAAACAAATTCCATATCGGTGAGACGTATGAATTAGTAGAAGAACCTGGTATATTATTTGAAATTACGTATTTCAATGGGGTATTTGCTTGGGGACATAAGCAAAATGATAATGAAGAGATTGGAATACCGATTTCTTTATTACAAGAAAAATAAAAACCAGAGAGCGAATATCTCTCTGGTTTTCATCTTTGGTAGGCGTTACAGGAGATAGGAGATTCTAAAATTGGCGTTTTTTACATTCATTCGCCAATATAATGAGAGACTGGGTTTGTTGCGTCTGTCCGTTAACTTGCGCTTTTGCATGTTTCGGACGAGTCCACGTATGGTTGAATAATTCAGAACGACTATCTAAGCGATCACGGTAGCTCATCTTTATCACCTCGTGTAGGAAGTTGATTTACTTTGTACTATTCTTCCTGCTGATTTGCAGCACGCATACGTTCTTGTGGGTGCGTGTTAATTGTGCCGTTAGGTCGTTTCGAAGCGAAGCGTGATTTCGCTTTCGGTTGACCGTCGATTTTGCTGTTGTTTTTTGACTCAGACCAAAATTCGGCTTGTTTACCCATTGCGAACGCCCTCCTCATCATCAGTTGATACCTCTTGAAGAAGTATCAATTATAGAATGTGCAAAATAGAAGAAACTATCCTTTAGAAATGAAGGGATAATTAGGTAAAGGAGATTAGAATATGAATGATATTTATGAAGCGTTAACGAAAGAACTGTTGGAAAAAAATGATAAACTTTCTTATGCACAAGCTCGTGCGTGGGTTGAATTATTGTGGGAAGATTTTCAAACGACTTATGCAAAGTCAGGTCGTTACCAAGGAGAGCAAATGACTGAACAAGTGGTGCGATCATGGATTAATAATCATGGAGTACGCCTTCATGAAATGCGTACAAATAATCCGAAATATAGTCATTTAATCAATCAAGAAGATCATTTAAAACATTAAAAAAAGCGACTTAAGTCGCTTTTTTTAATGTGGAAGTAACTCCAGTTTTTTTCGAAGTTTTTCTTCACTAAAAATCCATCCTGTATAGGAACTAATAATATTTAAATTATGATCGAGTTGAACGATCGCAACGAATGGATAATAATCTTTACTACGATAGCGCAAATCAATGAATCGAACCTCGTAATAATGATCATAATCGAAAATGTCCCAGCGATACACAGGGGAGAAAGATAAAAATGCTGAGATGTTTTCATCTTGTTTAGCAGCGCGCATAATAGTATTGTCTGGGAACGGTACCCGGTCGAATTTATCATATACCATGATGTTACCGCGATGCCATCTAGCAACGTAGTAATAATTGGTTGTAACGATTGCTAAATGATAATGATAAAATCGATAAGAAGGAGAAATAATTATCTTCTCAACATTTTTGAAACGTTTTTGTACAACGCTTCTTATATTTCTATGCATCATAATCCGTCCGATATAGTAAACAACCATCAATATATACGCTGCTAAGGCAGTATATCCTTTATGGGAACCTACGAGCATACAAGCAATTGCGAGTATATGGATGAAGAAAATGACAGTATCGAATGTATTAATGATACCGAGTGCTACCCATTTTTTTGTGAAGGGCCGTAATGCTTGTGTACCGTAGGCATTGAAAATATCTACAAAGACATGAAGAAAGACGGCAATAAATGACCAAAGTAGTAGATGCAAATATGGAGCGTCTGAAAAG
The DNA here is from genome assembly GCF_002571225.1 of Bacillus sp. AFS059628. Lineage (GTDB taxonomy): Bacteria > Bacillota > Bacilli > Bacillales > Bacillaceae_G > Bacillus_A. The sequence continues at coordinate 61,162 of NZ_NVEC01000028.1, forward strand.
AAGGCGAAAGAGATGCCACTTATAAGGAATGACCAAAGAATCACTGCAGGAATGGAATGAGTAATACCGCGATGATTTCTAATATATTTAGCGTTATTACGCAATTTTAAAACTGTATCGATATCAGGAATATTGGAACCAGCAATTGTAGCGAGCATAACTGCTTGTGGCCCAATATCACTTTGTGCTATGGCTGGATCTAACATGGCCAAACTGCCTAGAGTAACGCCCATAACAAGGTGAGTGGCTGTGTCCATAGAAATCCACCTCCGTTTTTTATTAATGTAACTCTTTTTATTCGATACCTCAAGTCCTTTGCCTTCTATTTCCTATGTCATCTTACTTAAATTTTTTCCTAAATTCTTTATAATAGTACTTATATGCAAAAAAATGAGGGGGATCAAGTTTGACACTTGAAATATTAAATAATTTTAACATAGAGCAGTTTCAAAATGATTTAATTGGTTGGTTTGAAAAAGAGCAACGCGACTTACCGTGGCGTAAAAATAAAGATCCATACCGTGTTTGGGTTTCAGAAATTATGTTGCAGCAAACTAGAGTGGAAGCTGTAAAACCATATTACGCGAATTTTATGGGGAAGTTTCCTACTCTAGAAGCTTTGGCAAATGCTGATGATGAAGAAGTGTTAAAAGCATGGGAAGGTTTAGGTTATTATTCTAGAGCACGAAACTTACATGCGGCCGTAAAGGAAGTAAAAGAAGTATACGGCGGAATTGTACCGAATGATGTAAAGAAAATTGAAAAGTTAAAGGGAGTCGGACCATATACAAAAGGTGCTATTTTAAGTATCGCATATGGTATACCAGAGCCGGCAGTTGACGGAAATGTTATGCGTGTATTATCCCGTATTTTATCAGTATGGGATGACATTGCAAAACCGAAAACTAGAAAAGTGTTTGAAGAGATTGTGCGTGAAATTATTTCGGCTAAAAATCCATCTTATTTTAATCAAGGTTTAATGGAGTTAGGCGCACTAATTTGTATTCCAAAAAATCCAGCATGCTTACTTTGTCCTGTACGTGAGCATTGCAGGGGATATGCTGAAGGTGTTCAAAAGGAATTACCAGTCAAAAGTAAAGCAAAGGCTCCTACGATGGTACCGCTTGTTGCAGGAGTGCTTCAAACGGAAGATGGTCGTTACGTCATTAATAAACGTCCAAGTACCGGTTTATTAGCTAATATGTGGGAGTTTCCGAATGTTGAACTTGGCGAAGGGATTCGTAATCAGAAGGAACAGCTTATAGATTATATGAACGAAAAATTTGAGCTTTCAATTTCTATTGAAGAATACGCAATGAATGTACAACATACGTTTACCCATCGCACTTGGGATATATTTGTATTTTACGGAAAAGTAACTGGTGATATTGTTGAAACAGATACATTGAAATTTGTATCGAAAGAAGCTTTTGAACAGTTGCCTTTCTCGAAATCACATCGTACGATTTATGAAAGTTGTGTTGAAAAAATTACAATGCAATAAATAAAAAGTGTTCCCTAGATTGGGAACACTTTTTTAATCGTAAGAAATTTTTGTCCCATGAGTCCAACTAGCCTCACCTTCTTGTAAGCCGCCTCTTGTTTCAATTTCTTTTACAATTTCTTTATAGATACTTTGACCTTCTGCATTTAAATACGGAAGAATCTGTTGTAATGAATGATGAAAATAAGCCAATTCATCTTCTTTCCACTCATTTTTTGAAACCATCGTTAGTTCAGTCATATCGCGTCCTATATACATATTTCCACCTCCATTTCCTATAGTTTGAATGAGTGATAAGAGATATATACGGAGATTAAAAAAGAAAATCACGGATAGCTTCTAAGTAAATTGGTTACATTATTGGTTGTGGAGGTGAGAAAGATGAATAAAAAACAACAAGGTTATAACAAGGCAACTTCTGGTGCTAGCATTCAAAGTACAAATGCTAGTTATGGTACAGAGTTTTCAACTGAAACAGATGTGCAAGCAGTAAAACAAGCAAATGCACAATCAGAAGCAAAGAAAGCACAAGCTTCTGGTGCACAAAGTGCAAACGCTAGTTATGGTACTGAATTTGCAACTGAAACAGATGTGCATGCTGTGAAAAAACAAAATGCACAATCAGCTGCAAAACAATCACAATCTTCTAGTTCAAATCAGTAATGAAAGAAAAACACTTCTCTAATTCGGGAGAAGTGTTTTCTTTGTGCTTTGGTCATGGTAATGAAAATAAAGCGAACGACATAACTTCTAATAAGTCAACAAATGTAGTCAAAGGAGAAGGAAGTTAAAGATTAGAAATATGTAATGAGGAATAATAACTGATCAATAAATCTAAAAGGGGGTAAGTAATGAACGACTTTGATAAGTTGGTGGGAGAGCAATTAGAAACGATGGATGAGTTGTTGAAGTTACAAGCTCATCTAGAGAAGTATCAGCAAATTGAAATGAGCGAAAAGGATACGTGCGATAAAAAGGAATTACATTTTATACGCCAAGAAATATATAGAACAGAAGTAGCACTCAAGTTATTACATGAGAAGTTTGAAGAGCAAACAAATAGTGTAATTCAATCTTTTGAAACTGAAAAAATGATTTCAAATTTAGGATAAGGCATGCCGTTGTCTTCAAGTGAAAGGTCCTTCTTTACATGGAAATAAGGAAGGGCTTTTTTTATTCTCATTTCCTTGTTTGTAAATAAAACACTCGCCTCCTAAGAAGATTAAAGATATCGTATTCAGTGTGAGAAATGGAGTCTTGTCGCTTTAGTTTTAAAATTTCGACAAAAAAGTTATAATAGAAAAAAAGTGAATGCAGTTCAAAGGGCATTTGCAGTTGAAAGAAGGGAGCATATATGGGATTTCCCAAAGAAGGAGAAAAAGTACAAATACATAGTTATAAACATAATGGCTCCATTCATAGAATGTGGGAAGAGACAACAATCTTAAAAGGGACACAAAGCCTTGTAATCGGAGCGAATGATCGTACAGTAGTGACAGAATCAGATGGTCGCACATGGATTACGCGTGAACCAGCAATTTGTTATTTTCATGCAAACTATTGGTTTAATGTGATTGGAATGTTAAGGGAAGAGGGAGTATATTATTATTGTAATTTAAGCTCACCTTTTGCATATGATTCTGAAGCGTTAAAGTATATTGATTATGATTTAGATATTAAAGTGTATCCAGATATGACATATACGCTTTTAGATGAAGATGAGTATGAAAAACATAGTCAAATTATGCAATATCCACCTGTGATTGATACGATTTTAAAACGAAATGTAGCACAATTAACACAATGGATTCATCAAAGAAAAGGGCCATTCGCGCCAGACTTTGTAGATATGTGGTATGAGAGATATTTAATGTACAGAAATTAAAACAAACCTGCAGGGGATTTCCCGGCAGGTTTGTCCTATTAGAGGGGGGATTAGGTGCAAGGTATAAAAAGATATTTGCAATTTGTTAAACCATATCGATGGCTTATTGCTATTACGATTATGATTGGTCTAGTTAAATTCGGCATCCCGCTTATTATGCCGTGGTTATTAAAGTATATTATTGATGATGTAATTCAGGGCGGGGGTTCACTTCAAGATAAAACGTCCCAACTAGTAACTGCAATTGGGATTGCTTTTTTTATTTTTGCAGTATTAAGACCGCCAATTGAATATTATCGTCAATATTTTGCGCAGCGTATCGCAAATACAATACTATATGATTTGCGAAAACATATTTTTGGTCATTTGCAAAAGTTGAGTTTACGTTATTATTCGAATACAAAAACAGGCGAGATTATTTCACGTGTCATACATGATGTAGAACAAACGAAGGACTTTGTAATTACTGGTTTGATGAATGTTTGGTTAGATACAGCAACGATTGCTATTGCTATTATTGTTATGTTTTCTATGAATGTAAAATTGACATTTGTTGCGCTATTAATTTTACCTATTTATGTAGTAGCAGTGAAATATTTTTTCGGGCGTCTTCGAAAATTGACGAAAGAGCGTTCACAAGCGTTAGCAACGATGCAAGGGTATTTACATGAGCGTATTCAAGGGATGCAAGTGACACGTAGCTTTGCATTAGAAGAGTATGAGGGGAAGCAGTTTGAAAAAAGAAATAATGAATTTTTGACGAAAGCGTTAACGCATACGAGTTGGACTGCGAGAACATTTTCGGCGGTAAATACGTTAACAGATTTAGGACCATTACTTGTAATCGGTTTTGCAGCATATGAAGTGATTCAGGGGCAATTAACATTAGGGACTATGGTTGCTTTTGTTGGATATATGGATAGTTTATATAGTCCACTTCGCCGCCTTGTTAATTCCTCTACAACATTAACGCAGTCTTTCGCATCGATGGATCGAGTGTTTGAACTGTTAGATGAAAAATATGATATTGTTAATGTCCCAAGTGCTGTACAAACGGAGAAATTAAATGGTGAAGTGATATTTGATAATGTATCTTTTCGTTACAATTCGGATGAAAAAGAGATATTACATAACCTTTCATTAACTATGTCGCCTGGAGAGAAGGTCGCGCTTGTAGGAGCGAGTGGGGGAGGGAAGTCATCTCTTGCTAGTTTAATCCCTCGTTTCTATGATGTTTCTTCAGGTGCAGTTTATGTAGATGGGATAGATGTCAGAAAGTATGATATGAGAAATTTACGTAGTCATATTGGAATTGTACTGCAAGATAATTTGTTATTTAGCGATACAATCGGGGCAAATATTTTATACGGAAATCCGAAGGCTACAGAGGAAGAAGTAATTGCAGCTGCCAAAGCTGCGCAAATTCATGATTTTATTATAGAGTTACCTGATGGTTATGATACTGTCGTTGGGGAACGCGGTGTAAAGTTATCTGGTGGACAAAGGCAACGTGTAGCGATTGCACGAGTGTTTCTAAAGAATCCCTCGTTACTTATATTAGATGAGGCGACTTCCGCTTTAGATTTAGAAAATGAACGATATATTCAAGAGGCACTTCAGACGTTAGCTGCTGATCGGACGACGATTATAATCGCACATCGATTAGCGACAATTACACATGTGGATACGATTATTTATATTGAAGGTGGTGAAATTAAAGAAACAGGTTCTCATGAAGAATTAATGAAAAAAAGAGGGTTTTATTACAATTTATATCAACTTCAACATATAACAGAAACAGCTCCTTTAGCGTAAAAGGAGCTGTTTTTTATTCGTCTTCTTTTTTATCATCGATTTTAAGTTCTGCTTCTGGTTTATGGTATGTGTAGAAGCTATCCACAAGTAAATCTAAATGCTCTACTTCTTCACTATAGTTAATAATGGCAGAAATAAGAGGGAAGAGATGTAGCCATGTTTTATATGCTTCTTCATCGTCCTTATTTTGATATTCCATAAAGATATCTATTAATTCTTGTTTACCTGTTTCAACTTCATCCAGCATTTCAACGGACTGTTGTTTTTTTGCTTTACCAATAAATTTTAATAAAACTTGTTCATGATAATGTGTTAATGAATCAAGTTCATTCTGGATAGATTCCTGAAATTCTTCTGGCATATAGCGCAGTTCGTTTTCAGTACGATGCAATGATTTTAACGTACTTAAAGCACGGCTTGTCGTCGCTAACATTTGTCTGAATAAAACGAGCTTACGAATTTTTGCGAACTGTACTTTTTTCGTATAGCTTCTTTCTTCTTTATACAGCAAATAGTAATGGTTTAATTTGATCATTTTTTCTTTCATACGATCAATATCAGTTTTTAGCGTTGTAAAATCAGAAGCTTGCCTGCTATTCATTCGAATCCATTTTACAATTTCTTCTGTATTATCAACGATGCGATGATAGAGTTTTGTTTCGTATTTTGGTGGCATAAACACTAAATTTACAAGTGAAGCGGCAATAATACCAACCATAATCGTTGCAAATCGAAGTAAGGCAAAACTAAAGAAATCTTCACCTTGATACTCCATAATAGCGATAACTGTTACTAAAGCAATTGATATTGTGTTTTCTAATCGTAATTGCAGTGTAAGTGCAATTACTAATATACATGTTAATCCAATAATAAAAGGATTATGTCCAAAAGCAGTAGCGAATGCGATAGCGAATACCGCACCAATGACGTTTGCTTGAATTTGTTCAAGTGCAGTTAAATACGAACGGTATACAGACGGTTGCACAGCGAATATAGCTGAGATTCCCGCAAATACCGGACTCGGTAAGTTAAGTAAAATACAAGCAAATAAAGCTAATGTGATGGCAACACCCGTTTTTAAAATGCGAGCACCAAGTTTCATACCCTTAATAAGATCCTTTCTCTTGTCATAATGAATGTACAACATGATACTATACATTCATTACAATATGTTAGCAAGTGATATTTTAGTGACGTTAATAAGAAATTAAGATTCATTTTATACTTTTTCCTAATTCTTTTTAAACATCAATTTTTAGTAAAAAAACCTGCTGAATTTCAGCAGGTTTCAAATTGTTACTATAGATTACTATGAGAAGTGTACTTCGTCAATTTTTTTCTTGGAGATGAAAATTAGGCATATCACTCTGTTGAAATAGATGGATCAGCCTGCTCTTTTTTCGGGGTGATTTCAAAAAACTGTTGCTGCATATCATCGAGTAACGGTGTTAATAAAGCGACTTCCTCGTATTGCTCATGCCCATTTAATACACGAATATAATCTAGCAATAATGCAGTCACATCTTGCACACCATTTTTACTAATTGGCTGTAATGTAACATTTGCCCCTTTTGCGATTCTTCTTCTTAAGGCCTGTTCTGTTAAACCTAAGCTTGAATCATGACGTAAATAAACAACACCGCCAGTCATACCAGCGCAAATCCATGGACCAGGATCTCCTAAAACAAGCGCTCGCCCATTTGTCATATATTCAAAAGCGAAACCTTTAATATTAGAGTATGCTCCTATATTTCCTTGCTCTTTTTCACGGAGTGGCTTCGTCATGCGCCCTCCAATTATCATGTCTGCTCCAGAGAGGCGAATGCCAGCGCGAGCATCGGCGTTACCTTGAACGTATAGCGCTCCTTTTTGTGCACCGTATCCAAAACCTTTTCCGACAGAACCGTTATAATATATGCCGTCTTTTCCTTTTGCTTTCGTTATATAAATACCACCACCAAAGGAGGTTTTACCAATGCCATCTTGTGCACCGCCATTTACGTGTATAAATAAGTTCTCACTATTGTAAGCACCTAATCCATTTCCAGGAATAGAGCCATTCGTATACTTTAATGTAAGTGGTTCAAGCTTCGTGTCTTCATATAATTTACTACGAACGCGATAGCAAGATTCTAGACCGCCCATAACGCGTTGTTCTACGCCAACTCCTACTAATTCTTTCGAATGAGGGGAATGAACTGTTTCAAATTGTTTTTCTGGTACGTCTTCTGTTTTTGTGATAGATGGATGTTCCATTGTTTGTAGTAAATTACATAAGTCTAATAAATTTTCGCCTCGAACTTGTTCTAATAAATCGGAACGCCCAACAATTTCTTGTAAATTTGTATAACCAAGATTTCCTGTTAATCGTTTTAGTTCTACGCCAAAAGTAGTGAATAAATGTAACAATCCAGCGACGGCGCTTTCTAATTCACGTGGGACGAAGCGGCGTAATCCGTGTTCTTTTGCCTGAGCTTCAGATTCAATTTGTGTTGCAATTCCAACGTGACAAGTATCTAGATGACATCCACGGCAAGTTGTACAACCAATTGCAATCATGGATAATGTACCAAATCCAATGCGGTTTGCCCCAAGAAGCATGATTTTTAAGGCATCATTCACACTTCGAATACCACCGTCAGCCCAAATTTCTACTTTATGTCTCATATTTGCTTCTAATAAAGCATTGTGAGCGGCTTTCACACCAATTTCTACAGGAAGCCCTACATGTTGCAATGCGTGAATACGTGCGGCACCTGTACCACCATCAAATCCGCTAATGTTAATAAAATCAGCACCAGCTTTTGCGATACCGACAGCAATTGTTCCAATGTTAGGGACGACAGGAACTTTTACAGCTACTTTCGCAAGTTGATTGGCCGTTTTAATTTCTGTAATCATTTGAGCTAAATCTTCAATGGAATAAATATCATGGTTGTTAGAAGGTGAAATTAAATCTGAGCCAATTGTAGCGTTACGTGCTTCAGCGATTTTGGCTGTTACTTTTGAACCTGGTAAATGCCCACCTTCACCAGGCTTTGCACCTTGCCCGATTTTTATTTCAATTAGGTTTGATGAATTTAGTAGTTCGGCGTTTACACCAAATCGTCCAGATGCAACTTGTTGTCCACGTGTATGTGGATATTTTCCAATCATGTCTTTAATTTCGCCGCCTTCACCGTTCAAGCTAATCATATTTAGCTGATCGGCCGCTTCTGCATATGCACGAAAGGCAATTTCATTTTGAGAACCGAATGACATGGAGCAAATAATAAATGGTAAATCATGATTTTGAATACTGATGGACACTTCTTCAGCCGGAACGACATGTTTTGTTTCTTTCGTTTGAATAAGATGTCTAATCGCGATTGGATTGTTTTCTTCTAATTCACTTAATTTTTCACGGTAATCATCATAAGAGTTTCCTTTTGCGACATCACCGATTGCTTTCCAAATTCGCGGGAATATATGAAAAGATTTTCGCATTCTAATTTTAGGATTGTTATAATCATCTGCTCGCATTTGTGCATCTTCAGCAAGTGACTCAAGCGAGAAAGCTAAATTATTTGAACCGAAGAAATTCGTAATTTGTAATATGTTTGCGATTTCTTCATGTAATCCGATAGAAGAATAGAGGCGACCGTAACCGCGTAATTCATGAATTCCGATTGTTGAAATGACTTTCTCTAGCCCTTTATTAAGTGCATGATATAAATTCGTAATAGGTGTTTTCGTCCCATCATTTACGGTTGCAAATAATAAATATGGATTAATACTATCTGCTCCTAATCCATACAGTGTGACAATATCGTGTAAGGAGCGAAGGGCACCAGAACGTATAACGAGAGAGCAGTTTCGGCGTAATTTATTTTCGCTTAATATTTGATGTACTTTAGCGGTAACTAAATGCGGATCAATCCATAATCGTCCATTTAGGTGAGCATCAGCATCGTCTATTAATAATAGGGAAGCTCCATCGTTCACAGCTGTTATCGCTTCAGAACTAATTCGATTTAAGGCGCATTGTAAAGTTTCTGCCTGACTGAATGTAGCAGAGATTGTAGCGATAGAGCTATGAGTATTGAATAGCTCTATAAGTTGTTCGTACGTAATTGTGTGTAATTCTTCTGCAATAGATTGTGCTACGCTTCCTTCTAAAATGATTGGGGAAAGCATCTCAACTACAAATGGCTGTTTAGCACCAGCCAATAAACTTGGACGTTCGCCAAGTATCGTTCGTGTGGAGAAGTGTTCAACTTCTCGGTCACGATCGATTGCTGGATTTGTAACAACAGCTACACTCTCCTTAATGAAGTCAGCGATATTTCGTCTATCAGTATCGAGTGCAGCGAGTGGTGAGTCATGCCCAAGTGAGCGAATTGGCTCAACGCCTTTTGTTGCCATCTGTTCAAGAAGCTGAATATGTTCACGATCCCATCCGAAAGCAACGTATTGCTTCGTTTCAACTTGCACAGAATCACATAATCCTTGGATTTCTTTCGTCTCAGGGGTAGATAAGTTTAAATGATAATCTTTAGTATTAACTCGCTTTTTAAAACGGTCGTATACTTGAGCTTGGTATTTGTCATATTCATAAAGAACAAGCTCATCTTGTTCATTCCACTTTAGACCGACTTTTTCTCCAGGAGCGAGTGGTTTCGGTTCAGCTACATATTCAGTTGGAGATACAACTCCAGGTTCAGAAGAGAAAATATAAGAACTCTCTGTCTCTACTTTCCAAACTGGTCGTAGTCCAAGGGAATCGACGCTGAAAACAGCTTCATCTTTATAGCGTGAAATAATACCAGCTGGACCTTGTGCAAAATGGCCCCATGCTTCACGTATATACGTATATAAATCTTGTAAATGTGGTTCATAAAGTTTAATTTCATTAATAATTGGTGGGAATAGTATATCCATTGCTTCAAATAAACTGTAGTCGTATTGAACAAGTAGAGTTTCTAAGGTGCGGTTTAAATCTTGGGAGTCGCTACCCCCAGCAGTAAGTGGAACATGAATCATGTCAGCTTGATCGCGTAACTTGGCAATTGTGTTAATTTCACCATTATGTCCGAGAATGCTAAATGGTTGTACACGAAAAAAATTAGATAATGTATTTGTAGAATAGCGATTATGTCCCAGTGTCATAGTTGAAGAGATCAGCGGATGTTGTAAATCATTGTAATAGGCCGCAAGCGTATCACCAGCACCGAGAACTTTATATACAACATGATCACGACTTAAGGAAGCAACATGAATCGCTTCGTTTTCCTCTATTTTTATCGTTACTGAAAATAATGTTTGCTCAATATTTTTAACTTCATTTTCAGCGATAAGGGCAACTTGCCAAAATAAAGGTTCTTCTTGTTTACCAAGTGGACCGAGTGCATCGGAGTTTATTACATCGTCACTTTCAAAAAGAATTGCAAAGTTTTCGTTGCTTAGTTGGGTACGAATATGATTTTTTAAATTAACTACATTTGCGTTTTTGCTTAGAAAAAAATGTCCAACGATAAAGTGGGGATGATCCACGATCGTTGGATTATATCCGCTACTTTTTAGTTTTTCACTCCAAAGTGCTTTTGGTACATCAATGTGAATACCGATTCCATCGCCTTCACCATTAATGAAACCAGCTCTATGATTCATTTTAACGAGCGATTGTATGCAAAGATCAATGTTTTCTTTTGTAGGAATTTTTCGTTTCTCCATAACGGAAACGATTCCACACGCATCATGTTCTGCATTTTTATAACCTCGAAATAAAGACGGTGTCCATGTATTTGTTTTATTGAGCATCCGTCAATCCCCCCTCTTATTGAAGTTTGAATAATCTTACTATTTAAGGCGTGAGCAGCCTTTTATGCAAAGATAGTAAGGATATAAAAGAAAATTAAACAGATAATTATGAATAATTATACTATTAATAAGGGATTTATGAAATAGAAAAAAGGAAAAAAGAAAGGTGTGCTTTCTTTTTTCCTTTTAATGACGAGATTATTTATTGTCTGCTAAAGCGGCAAATGCTCTGCCTACAGCTTCAATTGTATATTCAATATCTTCTTTTGTATGTTCTGTCGTTAAGAACCATGCCTCGTATTTAGAAGGCGCTAAGTTAACTCCTTCTTGAAGCATAAGCTTGAAGAATTTACCGAACATTTCACCGTCTGTATCTTGTGCTGCATCGTAATCTTCAATTGTATTTGTTGTGAAGTATACAGTTAAAGCACCTTTTAGACGGTTTAATGTAATATCGATATTATGTTTGGCAGCTTGCTCTAAAATTCCTTTTTCAAGCATTGCACCAAGTTCATCTAATTTCTCATAAATCCCTTCTTGTTGAAGAACTTCTAGACAAGCAATACCAGATGCCATAGAAGCAGGGTTTCCTGCCATTGTACCGGCTTGATATGCAGGTCCGAGTGGGGCAACTTGTTCCATAATTTCTTTCTTACCACCGTAAGCACCGATCGGAAGTCCGCCACCAATAACTTTACCAAGAGCTGTTAAGTCTGGTGTTACGCCAAGTAAGTCTTGAGCACCACCGTACATAAAGCGGAAAGCAGTAATAACTTCATCATAAATTACTAGTGCACCAGCTTCGTGAACTAGTTCATTCACTTTCTCAAGGAAGCCAGGTTTCGGTTCTACAATACCGAAGTTTCCAACAATCGGTTCTACAAGAATAGCTGCTACTTCATGTCCCCATTTATCTAATGCTTCTTTTAACGTTTCTACATTATTAAATGGAACGGTAATAACTTCTTGAGCGATACTTTGTGGTACGCCGGCTGAGTCAGGAGTTCCTAGTGTAGAAGGACCAGATCCAGCTGCTACAAGTACTAAATCAGAATGACCGTGGTAACAACCAGCGAATTTCATAATTTTTGTGCGGCCTGTGTAAGCACGAGCGACACGAATTGTTGTCATTACTGCTTCAGTACCAGAGTTTACGAAACGGACTTTATCTAATGCGGGCATTGCTTCTTTTAACATTTTTGCAAATTTTACTTCTAGTGCTGTTGGTGTTCCGTAAAGTACACCATTTTCAGCAGCTGTTGTAATTGCCTTTGTAATGTGTGGGTGAGCATGTCCAGTAATAATAGGACCGTATGCTGCTAAATAATCGATATATTTATTTCCGTCTACATCCCAAAAATAAGCGCCTTTTCCACGTTCCATAGCAACAGGAGCGCCGCCGCCAACTGCTTTAAAAGAACGAGAAGGGCTATTAACGCCGCCAACGATATGTTCTAAAGCTTCTTTATGTAATGCTTCTGATTTTGTGAATTTCACTACCATTCATCTCCTTACAAAAATCTATGTATTATTCTAACATGTTTTTCGAAAAGACGTATTGTTTGTGATAGAGAAGGCAGTTGGGTAAACTATTCGTTGTGACATTTAGGAAGGGGGTCCGGTTATGAAATCGGTAATTGAGGTACAAGGGTTACGTAAAGAATTTACAGCCTATTCAAGTCGTCCAGGTTTAAAGGGTGCATTTCGCGATTTATTAAATCGTAATTATAAAATAGTACCAGCAGTAAATGATGTATCTTTTACTGTGAAACAAGGTGAAATGGTTGGATATATCGGTGAGAACGGTGCTGGTAAATCAACGACAATTAAAATGCTTACGGGGATTTTGACTCCGACATCAGGAGACATTTTAGTAAATGGGATGAATCCGCATAAGCAGAGAGAAGAATTTGTAAGAACTATTGGTGTTGTTTTCGGTCAACGCTCACAACTTTGGTGGGACATTGCTGTACAAGAATCGTTTCGTTTATTAAAAAAAGTGTACGGTGTATCAGACGCTCAGTATAAAGAACATATGGAGCACGTGATTGAAACGTTAGATATTGGTCCTTTATTAGATAAGCCAGTACGAAAGTTATCTTTAGGTCAAAGAATGCGTTGTGAATTAGCGGCAGCATTAATTCATAATCCGCCGTTATTATTTTTAGATGAACCAACAATTGGGCTAGATGTACTTGTGAAATTGAAAATACGTGAATTTTTAAAAGAAATGAATGAACGTTATAAAACAACAATTTTATTAACAACTCATGATATTACTGATATTGAAGCTTTATGTGAGCGCGTTATCATGCTGGATGAAGGAAATATTATGTATGACGGTTCTTTAAATAATCTTCGTACGCAGTGGGGAGCAGAGAAAGAAATACATTTTCAGTTTGTTGCACCAGTTTCCTATCAGGATTTATCAATGGTTATGCCGGATAGTCATGTCGTTTGGTCGAAAGCGAAAGAGGAAAACGCGTGGATTGCCAAAATCCCGAATGAAGAAGTTATTATTTCAATGCTTATTTCTAAAGTAGTACAAGCCTTTCAAATTAAAGATTTAAAAATCAACGAAGTGTCTACAGAGGAAATTATTCGTAACATTTATGAAGAAGGTATTAAACATGGGTAAGTACATTGAAATGATTCGAATTCGCTTTTTAATGATGCTTGCGTATCGTACAAACTATTATAGCGGGATTTTAATTTATACAATTAATATCGGCGCGTATTATTTTTTATGGCAAGCAATTTATAGCGGAAAAGAGAATATTGAAAGTTTATCTATTTCGCAAATGACTACGTATATCGCAATTGCGTGGATGGCACGTGCCTTTTATTTTAATAATATAGACAGGGAAATTGCGATGGAGATTCAAGAAGGACGTGTAGCGGTAGAACTTATTCGTCCATATAACTATTTAGGAATGAAAGTGATGCAAGGTCTTGGTGAAGGAATATTTCGCTTTGCCTTCTTTTCAATTCCGGGTATGGTTATCGTTACCTTATTATTTTCATTGCAAATTACAACGAATTTTCAAACGTGGTTATATTTCTTCTTGTCTTTAATATTTAGTTTTATTATTAATACACAAATTAATTTAATGACGGGAATGCTTACATTCTTCTTATTTAATAATAGTGGAATTATGTATGCGAAACGTGTTGTTATTGATTTATTTTCAGGTCTATTATTACCAATTAGTTTTTATCCGTTATGGGCCCAAAAGGCAATGGTGTTTTTACCGTTTCAGGCCATTAGTTATATTCCGAGTATGATTTTTTCGGAAGGTATACAAGGAAGTAAATTGTATGAGGCATTATTATTCCAAGTAATTTGGGCAATTGTACTTATTATTCCAATTGTACTCATGTGGAGAACGGCGAGAAAACGTCTAATTGTACAAGGGGGATGATGAGATGATATATATAAAACTATTTTTGCAATATGCAAGCCAATATATAAAAACAAAATTGGAGTATCGGGGCGATTTTATCGTTGGATTACTTTCTGATTTATCACTACAGGCTGTTAATTTAATCTTTATTCTCGTTGTGTTTGGACATACACAAGCATTAAAAGGATGGAGTAGAGAAGAAGTAATCTTTATTTATGGTTTCTTTTTAGTGCCATTTGCCATTTTTTCAGCCTTCTTTAACATATGGGATTTTAATGATCGTTACATTATTAAAGGAGAAATGGATGGTATATTAACAAGACCGATTCATAGTTTATTTCAAATTATATTAGAAAGAATGGAGCTTGAATCTTTAATTGGAGCGATTACAGGGATGATTGTAATGGGCTACGCAGCAGTGGAGTTACAATTATCTTTTTACTGGTACGATTTCTTCTTATTCTTACTAATGGTAGGAGGGGGCGCACTTGTATATGGAGGGATATTTGTTACGCTTGCGAGCCTTGGTTTTTGGTCGGATGCAAAAAGTTCAATTATGCCGCTAATGTATAACATAGGTAACTATGGTCGCTATCCTGTTAATATTTATAACCGGGTGATTCGCTTCATTTTAACGTTTGTCCTACCATTTGCGTTTGTTGGAGTGTATCCAGCAGCATACTTCTTAAGAAAGACAGAGTGGAATAGCTATGCATTTGCAACACCATTTGTTGGTGTTATCTGTTTTACGATTGCAATCACTCTTTGGAATCAAGGGGTAAAAAGGTACCGTGGTGCTGGTAATTAATTATAGGGGCTTGTTTGTTTCTAAGGGATAAATCCAATGGCCGTCTCATACATATAAAATGAGGTGGAGGACATGTTATGGGGATTTATTCTATTAATTGCAGCAATCGCTATTTTGAGAAGTGTCCAATTGTTATGGAGTTCATATTCAGATTCTAGACGTTTCTTTTCGCTGTATAATTTAGCCTCCTTGTTTCTAATTTATACAACGGTATTAATTGCGTTTGGGTTAAGTTATGTTGTATTAGAAGAAATGGGCTTTGCAGTTTTGAAAGAAGATGGAGAAAGCTTGCATGCCCAATCTTTTCAACTTGTAGAAATTTGCTTATATTTTAGCGCAGTTACTTTGTTGTCCGTTGGGTACGGTGATATAGCTCCGATTGGAATAGGGAGATGGATTGCGATTGCAGAAGCGCTAATTGGATATACATTACCGTTTGCTTTTGTAATGAGGTCTGTAATAGACAATGAAAAATAAGATAGCATTTGATATAGTATAAGAAAAGAATAGGAGTGATAACAATGATCACAGTAGGAGAAATGGCTCCAGAATTTACATTAGAGGGAAGTAACGGGGAACAAGTTCGCTTAGCTGATTTTCGTGGTAAAAACGTAGTTCTATATTTTTATCCGAAAGATATGACTCCAGGGTGTACAACTGAAGCATGTGATTTTCGAGATGCATATGGATTATTTCAAGAGAAAGATACAGTTATTCTTGGTGTAAGTCCTGATTCAGCGAACAGACATCTGAAATTTATTGAGAAGCATGAACTTCCATTTGTACTTTTAGTAGATGAAGATCATAAGGTGGCGGAATTGTACGATGTTTGGAAGTTGAAAAAGAACTTTGGAAAAGAGTACATGGGAATCGAGCGTTCTACATTCCTTATTAATAAAGACGGTGAGCTTGTAAAAGAATGGCGCAAAGTGAAAGTGAAGGGACATATTGAAGATGTTCTTTCTTATATAAAGTAAATCCATTGGGGAGATAAAATATACAGAAGTAAGGCGAGTGTCTATACATATTTTATTGACTTACATAAAGTGAAGTGTAGGGCATACCTCCTCAGATGATAGTATTCCAAGTGCGATTATGTCGCACTTTTTTTCTATTGTAAATGTATAAAAAATAGGGAAAGATACATAAGAATAAGGCTATATACAAAAATAAACCACATACTTATAGTAGAAATATTGACGATTTATAAGAAAAGGAGTACACTCTTTATAAGAATTATAAAATAATAATCCGTATAGAATCGGGGTGCATGACGGTGGTCAAAGAAGAATTAAAAGAAGCGCTAGAAATGCTGAAAAATACGGGTGTACGCATTACTCCACAGCGTCATGCTATTTTAGAGTACCTTGTGGAATCTATGACGCACCCAACAGCGGATGACATTTATAAAGCATTAGAAGGTAAGTTTCCAAATATGAGTGTTGCAACTGTTTATAATAACTTACGTGTATTTAAAGAGGTTGGCCTTGTAAAGGAATTAACTTATGGAGACGCTTCAAGTAGATTTGATTATGTTACAAGTCAACATTATCATGTGATTTGCGAAAAATGTGGTAAGATTGTTGATTTTCCTTATGGGGGTTTGGAACAGCTTGAAGAGGAAGCTGCGAAAACGACAGGCTTCGTTATTAATAGTCATCGCTTAGAAATTTATGGCGTTTGTCCAGAGTGTCATAAGGCGTAATATATAATAAAGAAAGAGGNNCCTCTTTCTTTATTATATATGGGAATTTCGTTAGGTTCAGGAGGATTTAATTAAGAGTAAATACAAAGGGTGATTTCTTGGTTAAGAAATCACCTTTTCATGTTTAGTTTTGTAAGATTACATTTTCCTTATTGTAATCATATGTGCCTATGATTTATAGCTCTTTTTATTGTATTTCTCATCAAACTCTTTTCCTTCTAGGTTTCGATCCATTGTTAAAGGTTGGTTGCAATGCATACATGCGTCGACACGACCGAGCATTTTTGTGGGTTTATCGCAGCTTGGACAAATAATTTGTACAGTTTTAGTAGATAACATACCGATCCAAAAGTAAACGACAGTACTAGCGATTACAGCTAAGAAGCCAACCATCATAAATGTTGTCATAATAATAATGTTTTCACGGAAAAAGACTCCTAAGTATGCAATGAAGAGGCCGATAAATACTAAACTTAATGCAAAGGTCCGGATTTTATTAATTTTGTTTGAATACTTAATGCTCATTCTCACCACACTCCTATAACATAATAATAACATAAAATTTAGAATTTTCATTCGGATAGAAACATGATAAAGTGATAAGATATGAAATGTTGATTAGGATAAAGGGTGAAGGGAGACTATACGAATTTTTGAAAAGCATTTTTAAAGTTTTAACGGGATGTGAAATTTTTTTGTAAAAAGTATTGACCCTGTATGTACTGCATGATATATTAATAACCGTCGCTGATGCAGAAACGTAGAAGACGACAAAAAAGAAATTGAAAAACTTAGTTGACATTGA
>NZ_NVEC01000029.1 GCF_002571225.1 Bacillus sp. AFS059628
GCAGCAGTAGAATGAGATAAAGTGAAACTTTAATCAGTGGGGGTTTTCTTCATCCCCCACTGATTATCATCCCTCACCAATCGGACTTTTAGGGACAGCCCGACCCCCACCTAAATTCTTTGCTTTTCCTGAATTTTGAGGGTGGGGGTCTTACTGCCCGTTAAAGCGGGATAAAATGAATTTTCGCTCTATATAACATATATTAATATTTATGAGGTTGTATTATAAAAATTAAAAATATACTAATACTAGTTTGATTAAAGTTACCTAAAATTCTACTATCAAAATGAAACAATACTTTTTATGCTACATAGTTATTGCAATTCCTGCCAAAAATAAACTTACGATTGCTAAAAATTTTGTGCCGACTATAGCCCCTCTTAAATGAAACTTATAATCTTTATATCCCTTCATGCCTTCTGTAGTAGGAATAACAACAAATCTTGGGGTAATCCAGCAAAAGATTAGCCAATCCAGTATAAACAAATCTACTACATTAAAAATCATTAAAATACCAAAAGCATGTATATAGGCATCAATATATAATAATTTTTCATGTTTATGTAATATATATGTAGAAACGAAAGGAGTACCGAAAAGAATAGCATTATATGCAATGTTAAAGTAAATCGTTTGCTTTTTTTCATGAATCGATTTTGGAAACACTAACTTTTGAATATCTTTTGGATACTCAGTTAACGAAAGACGAGGATTATAATATAAAGATCCTAAAATCAATACAGATAATACAATAGACATAATGACACCAACGTATATCATTTGCTCAAATGGATTCATATGCTACATTCACCTTTTTCTTTAATTACTATGTTGCTCCTTTACTTAATTACACATTGTATGCTCATAAATAACCAAAAATTAATACCACCTTTAACGCCCGATCAAAGTTCTTGCAATGCAAAAACAATTTTTATAAAGTGAAAGCCTAATTAGTTAAGTTAGGATTGGTGAAAACTATGAAAATAGAACATATCGCAATATGGGTAAATGATTTAGAATTAATGTGTTCTTTTTATACGAAGTACTTTAATGGTAAAGCGAATTCTTTATATCATAATAAAGCAAAACAATTTGAATCTTATTTTATTACGTTCGAATCTGGTGCAAGACTTGAAATTATGCGTAAAAAAGGTATAGAAAAAGAGCCTAACCCCAACATAACTGGCTATGCTCATATGGCTTTCTCTGTCGGTAGTGAAGAACATGTAAATGAATTAACTACAAAATTAAAAAATGATGGTTATCCTTTATTAAATGGACCACGTTTCACTGGAGATGGCTATTACGAAAGTGTGATAAGCGATCCTGAAGGTAATCAAATTGAAATTACGATTTAATTTATCTTTTTTCTGAAGAACAAATGAAAATTAGTTTGGAGGAATATATTACATTAAGGAATGGCAAATTATTTTCATAAATGGTGTTCATGATGATTATGAATGTTGGCAAGCTGGTGTTCAATGTGAGAATTGGCTTGTTGTTACTGCACCTTGTAATGATATCTTCACTTGCATTCCCGATGAATTTAATAAAAAATAGCTAATGGCATATTCCCATTAGCTATTTTTTATTTTGAAGAAATATTAACAAAGCGTTTCCTTCCCAAGCTTCCACCTAAACCATCTCCCATGTCCTTCTGTTTCCCCAACCGTTTCACGATATTCGTTTCCGTTAATATAATAATCAATATGAAGGTCACGATCCCACATGTTGTTATATAGGTGTAATACATCACGTTTTGCACCGATTTCTTGTATTTGTTTTTCTAATTTATGTTTTACTTGTTCAGGTATTTGATTTGCGACGTGTGTATGGAAAATACAGATTATAGCATCTTCCCTTATTTGTTCAATAATAGATGGCAATAGCTCTACACCGTCGCCTTCTATTAATTGAACGGATTCATTTTTCACTAAAGATGCTGCTTGGTCAAACATTTCAAGTCTTTCTTTATGTTCTGGCCAAATGAGTGAACGTAGCCATAAATAATCTTCATCACTATGTAAATCATTCACATGTAAGTCCAGTCCAATTCTTTCTACGACAGATGGGCTTTCTTTTAGAAAATGTGGCACATTCTCCCCTCTTATTTCAGAAGTTACATGCACATTTGAATTTATATTTCCGTACATTTCATCCGTTCCGTACGAATAACGATATTGGTCCCAGAACAGTTGTAATCCAGAGCTTGTCCCAATTTCAATTAACGCTAACGGCTTTTTCACTTTATTAAATATGTAACAAAAACTTGGGTATAAGTACGCACATCGCCTTACTTCATTCGTTTGAACGAGTTTCGTTTGTAATAAAGTAATGATTTCTTCTCGGTACGTTTTACAGAAATCCTTAAAATGATCAAAAGCTTGGTCTAAATCGGTATTAGCATTTTCAACTAAGCTACTATAATACGTTTTTACATGATGTTCTTTCCCTGTTAGTAATAAATAATGTACGGCTCCTAATAGTAAGTTTGGGACTGGTTGACCTGCTTGAGCATAGGAAGATAGTGTAAGTACTTCCTCATCTTCAGCAATTTGTATTGATAAGTATTCATATAAGTCACTTGACCCTTTACATTCCTTTATTGAAAAATTTCGAAATAAGTTTGCGATTTGTTCTTGTGTACGCATTGGTATCCCTCCTTTTTAACATCACAGAATAATCTTACTATTTAAAGAACAAAAATTCCATAAAAAGGTATCCATTCTACCCACTTTCGTATACGTAAGCTTTTTCGGGATAATTTCAAACTGTATTTTTTTTCTATTTATCAGCTTAAAAGAGCTTGTTAAATAAGATTTTTGGCGAATAAAACGTTAAATAGTTTAAAATTATCAGATAACACTAGATATTTTAGTCTATTAATTATTATAATAGAGTATGAGATGGTTATATAATTGAGACAAAAAAGGTAAATACCTAGGTGGGGCCTAGGCGGTGTTTTCATTTTACGGCTTAGACATAGAAAACACCTACTCTTTTTTGCCAATATAGGGGATGGAGAGATTATCATGAGCAACATGCAGCAAAAAACAGACGTTATCTTAATTGGTGCAGGAATTATGAGTGCAACGTTAGGCTCATTACTAAAAGAATTAGCACCTGAATGGGAAATTAAAGTTTTTGAAAAACTCGCAAGTGCCGGGGAAGAAAGCTCTAACGAATGGAACAATGCAGGTACAGGGCATTCTGCGCTATGCGAACTGAACTATACTTCCGAAAAATCTGACGGATCTATAGATATTAGTAAGGCTGTAAAAGTGAATGAGCAATTCCAGCTTTCAAGACAATTTTGGGCATATCTTGTAAAAAGTAAATTAATTCGTAATCCACAAGATTTCATTATGCCTCTACCTCATATGAGTTTAGTACAAGGTGAAAAAAATGTTGAGTTTCTAAAAAACCGTTTTGAAGCGCTTTCAAAAAATCCGCTGTTTCAAGGTATGGAATTTTCCGATACTCCTGAAACATTAAAAAAATGGCTTCCACTCATTATGGAAGGACGTACATCTAACGAACCAATGGCAGCAACGAAGATTGACTCTGGAACAGATGTTAACTTCGGTGCATTAACTCGTATGTTGTTTGATTACTTACAAACAAAAAATGTCGAGCTAAACTACAAACATAGTGTCGAAAATATTAAACGCACGAAGAATGGTTTGTGGGAAGTAAAAGTACACGATATGAATAGTGGTAAAATTGAGCATCATACTGCAAAATTCGTCTTTATCGGCGGCGGTGGCGGGAGTCTACCTCTGCTGCAAAAGACTGGTATCCCTGAATCAAAACATATTGGTGGATTCCCAGTAAGTGGACTATTTATGGTATGTAAAAACCAAAAAGTTATCGAGCAACATCATGCAAAAGTATATGGTAAAGCTAAAGTTGGCGCTCCGCCAATGTCTGTTCCTCACCTTGATACGAGATATATAGACAATAAAAAAGCTTTACTATTTGGACCGTTCGCAGGGTTCTCTCCTAAGTTCTTAAAAACTGGCTCAAACCTTGACTTAATTGGTTCTGTAAAACCGAATAACGTCTTAACGATGTTAGCTGCTGGTGTAAAAGAAATGGGATTAACAAAATACTTAATTCAGCAAGTTATGTTATCACATGAAAAACGTATGGAAGAATTACGCGAATTCATTCCGAACGCGAAAAGCGAAGATTGGGATATTGTAGTTGCTGGGCAACGTGTACAAGTAATTAAAGATACTGATGCTGGCGGTAAAGGTACACTTCAATTCGGTACTGAAGTTGTTAGTGCGGCTGATGGATCAATTGCTGCATTACTTGGCGCATCACCAGGTGCTTCTACTGCTGTTCACGTCATGCTTGAAGTATTAGAAAAATGTTTCCCAAGCCGCATGGTAGAATGGGAAGGAAAAATAAAAGAAATGATCCCTTCTTACGGCATTTCACTAACAGAAAACCCAAGATTATTCCAAGATCTTCACACTTCTACAGGTCGTACGCTTGGATTAAATGAAAAAGAAACAGTTCATAACTAATGAAGAAATGAAAAAACGTCCGATATATTCGGACGTTTTTTCGTTACTAGAAATTATATTTATCAATATTCTCTTTCGTAAATACAACCCGCTCTGGCAATACGATAATTCCATTTCCTTCTGCCTCATAATCATAACCTTGGATGGAGTTTGGCTCTACTTTCACTTTTCCGATTCCTTTTACTTCAAAACTATCCCCTACTTTTAACTTCTTCCCTTTTACTACTATTTCATTTGCTACATACGTTGCGAGTGCACCTTGTTGTTTTACATCCCATAATCCAAATTGTTGTACTGTTCCTCGTTTTACGTAATCACGCATAACGTTTGGTGTAGAGAAGCCAGTTACAACAACTTTTTTATCCGTTTTCAAGTTTTCAGCTGCTTGTGCCATCGCTGGTAGTGCCGTTGCATCCGGGCAAATGACTGCATTAATATCTGGATACGTTTTTAATATGTTCTCCCCCACTGACAATGACTTTTGCGCATTATTTTCACCATACTGCGTCGTTACAATTTCCCAGTTTGGATATTTCTTTTTAATAATTTCTTTCGCTTTCGTTACCCATTGGTTTTGATCCGTTACCGTTGGACTAGAATAAAAGAATGCTACTTTTCCTTTATCTCCAATTTGTTTGGAAGTCATTTCAATTAACAAATTAGCAAGTTGATCTGGCGTTCCTTGGCTTATATAAAATGAACGGTCTTTCGGATTGACATCAGAGTCCCATGTTAAAACAGTCATCCCTTTTTTCTTAGCACGTTGCAATGATTGTGATAGACCATCTACTGACGTAGAAGAGACCATAAGTGCATCATAGTTTTGATTGATAAAGTTGTTTATATATTTCACTTGACCTGATACACTTGCTTCAGACGGTCCATCATATTTCACTTGTACGCCTAACTTATCTCCCATCTCTTTTGCTCCTTCACCACCCGATGTAAAGAAGCCAACTCCAGTTAATTTTGGAATGAATGCAAATTTCATATCATCTGCCTTTTTCTTATCTGCCGTTTGACTAGAGCAAGCAATTAAACCGATTAAACAAATGCATACTATTAATATAATCCCCAGTTTTCTCTTCATAACATTTCCCCCTTATGCAAGTTCTTTCTTTTCCACGGTGTGAATTGATGTAATTTGAAATATCTCATAATAACTGAAAGAATAAGAATAATACCAATAACTACGTTAGATTGTTCATTTGTTAAACCCGTCATTTGTAAGCCATACTGCATGAGTCCTATAAAAACACTCGCCAGTACAGTACCGATAATACTGCCTTTTCCCCCTGTAATAAGTGTCCCTCCTAATACAACTGCTGTAATAATGGGTAAAATCGTTTCACTTCCCATATCAGCACGGGCGGAACCGAAATATGCAGTTAAGAAAGCGCCACCTAATCCACCTCCTAACCCGGAAAGTATGTAAGCGATGATGACTACTTTTTTCGTTTTGATCCCAGTGTATTTTGCGGCATTTTCGTTCGCACCTGTTAATTTGACGTGGCGCCCATAAATAGTATGATGAAACAATACAGTGCATAAAATCGTTAATATAATCAATAACCATAATAAATTCGGTATCCCTATAAAACTACCGTTTGCCAGTTGTACAAATGTGTCAGGTAAACCACTTATCCCTTCATATCCAGAAGCACCTGCCCCTCCTGAAATGACGAGTGCAATTCCGCCGTATAAAAACATCGTTCCAAGTGTGACGACAAGTGGCTCTACATCTGTCATTTTTATAATGATTCCGTTTAAAGCTCCTGCTAAACAACTAATTATAAGAGTTAATATGACCGCTAGCAAAATAGGTATTCCATTCATCCAAAGTACACCGATCAAGATCGAAGTGAGCCCCATTATGGAGCCAACCGATACATCAATTCCTCCTGTTACAATAACGAACGTCATTGGTATCGCCGCGATTGCGATAAAAAGGAAATCGTTTGTACTAAAAAGGAGATTACTAATATTTAAGAAATCACTATTTATACAACTAAAGAGAATGAATTCTAAAAGAAGTAATACGATTAGAACACCTTCCCATCTGTATACATACTTCATAGATTCATCCTCCTTTCTGCCTTCCACTTTTTCATAACACTATCTAATATGACGATTAGTAATAATAAGAAACCTGAAATAGCATTATTCCAAAATGCTGGTATTTTTAAAAAGACGAGTGAACTGCTTATCACTTCTAAAAATATCGCTCCTAATGCAGCTCCAACTATAGAACCCGTTCCTCCTTTTAAATGAACTCCCCCTAATACAGCAGCTGCGATAACTTGTAGTTCTATCCCAGTTCCTGTTTGATTTGGAACGAATCCGATATTCATAACAAATATGCAACCAGCGAGCGCAGCGCTTATGCCTGAAATGATAAATGCATATATCTTCACTTTATTAACAGGTATACCAATAAGCCTCGCACCATCTTCATTATCACCTACCGCATAAAAGTATCTTCCGAATGGCACTTTCCTTAAAAAGAAGTATAGTAGTAATAAAATAATAAGAACAATCCATACAATTATCGGCAAACCAAATATGAAGCTTGATGACAGTTGCTTAAAATTGTTTGGTATGTCTTCAATCCACTTTCCGCCTGTGAAAATTAACATCGCACCTCTAATGATCCCTAACATACCTAATGTCATAATAATAGCTGGTACCCGAAACTTCGCAACGCCAATCCCATTTATAAAACCGAGAATAGCGCCAAGTAAAATAACAGCAAGTATGGACAAAAATGCATGATATCCATCCGTTAACAACATTCCGCAAACAGCTGCGCTTAATCCCATAATTGAACCGACTGATACGTCTATATTTTTCGTAAATAAGACAAACGATTGGCCAATTGCTAGCACGACTAAAATCACGCTTGATTTTATCATTAAAGATAACGAGTTAAGCTGAACGAAACTTGGATTTATCATTCCGACAATGGCAATGTAAATGAGTAATAATAGTATGATAGATGTTTCGTGCATTTTATACATACGTTTCATTCCGTTACACCTCCGTATGCAAGACGTGTAACTTCATTTACAGTCATATTTTGTTTCTCTAAATGAGAAACAAATTGTCCATTTCGCATTACATATACACGATTTACTAATTGAACGATTTCTTCAACATCGGAAGAGATTAATAATATCGCGAGCCCTTCCCTTTTCATTTTTTCTATCGTCTCATATACTTCAATCCTTGCTTTCGCATCAATTCCTCGAGTCGGTTCATCAAGAATAATCATTTTCGGATTACACGCAAGATATTTTGCCAGCACGACTTTTTGCTGATTACCTCCCGATAAAGATGCTAGAACTCCATCCATGCTTCGTACAACAATTCGAAACTGTTCTATATACGACTTAACTAAAGCGCTTTCTTTTTCTTGATTAATGAAAAAACGACTCTTCTGGTGTAAACTTGCTGCAGTCATATTTTCTTTAACTGATGCAATTGAGAAAATACCATTTCTTACTCTATCCTCTGGCACATAAACTAATCCCTCACTAAGCCTTTTATGCAAAGAGCATGAATCAATTGATTTTCCTTCTAATAAAATAGAACCTGATTTTATAGATTTCAATCCAAATATGGTTTCTGCTAATTCCGTTCTACCTGATCCAACAATGCCAGCAATACCTACAATCTCCCCAGCATGTACAGTAAATGATATATTTTCGAATGCGTAACTCGTTATATCAGTTACTTCTAATATTTTTTTCGTTTCTTTTGTCTCTTGCACTACTTCTCTTTTCTCTTCTTGTTTATACCCTTTCGGTAATAACCCCTCCATTAGCATGTCATATGTATAGTCACATACATCACCTTGGCTTACAATCATTCCGTCACGTAATATCGCTACTTTGTTCGCAATTTCAAAGATTTCTGGAAAGCGATGCGTAATAAATATCATTCCAATTCCTTTTTCTTGTAAACTTTTCATCAGCACAAAAAGACTCTTTATTTCATGAGTTGTTAATGTCGATGTTGGCTCATCTAAAATAAGAATCTCGGCTTCCCGTATTAATCCTCTAACGATTTCTACTAACTGTTGCTGCGCAATGGATAGTGATCCTCCTAGTTCTTTAAGGTCAATATCCCACCCTAAACTGTCCATCAATTGCTGAATCTTTACTTTTAATTCCTTTTTCTTCCCTTTTAGTCCGATACATATATTTTCTTCAATGGTCATATGCGGAAAAATGAGTGGTTCTTGTGGTATTAAGTAAATCCCGTCTCGGTGTGCTTCTTTCGGATTTACAAACTGTTTCCTCATTCCTTTTACATACATTTCTCCACTATCATACGAATATAACCCCGTTAATATTTTCATTAATGTTGATTTTCCAGCACCATTTCCTCCAACTAAAGCGTATATATCGCCACGCTCTACTTGTAAGTTCACTTCTTTTAGCACAAGTTGATTTGAAAACGCCTTACTCATTTTCTTTACTTGTAATAAGGGTACGCTCTCCACATGATGTCACCTACCTCTATTCAGAACATTTTTTGAGAAAATGATTATTTGTTCTACTTGTTTTGTAGCATTGTATATTCCTTTTTTCATATCTAGAACACTTTTTTCACCAGACAATTAATCGTTTCAACTGGAATAAACAAAATATATAGCACATATGTTTAAGCAGTGGTCAATTGTTGAAAGGGATGACGAGTATGACACAGCTGAACTTTGAACAGAATTTATTAACGAAAGTAGCTTGGTACTATTATAAAGATCAATTAACACAACAGGAGATCGCTTCACTCCTTCATATTTCAAGAAATAAAGTCGTCCGATTATTAGAAAAGGCGCGCAGTGAAGGGATCGTTACATTTCACGTAAAAGGGACTGGTTTACACTGTTTAAGTATTGAGCGTGACCTGATGAAAAAATTCCACTTAAAAGATGCTTTCATTATCCCTACTCCAATAAACAATTATCACACTTCTCTCGGAAAAGCTGCTGCACAATATTTAGAAACTCAGCTCCAGCAAGGCGATTTACTCGGCATTGGATGGGGCGAAACGATTAGCAAAATGCTAGAAAACATTCATTTTGAAAGTTCTATTAATCTTTCAATCGTAACGCTAACTGGAGGAGTAAATCACTATCTCCCAAGAAAACAAAACTATTTACACTGTATGCAAGGGGATCTTCACATCATCCCTACGCCGTTTCTAGCATCTACAACCGAAATGGCAAAAAGTATTCTATCAGAACCGAGTGTAAAAGATATGCTTCATGTCGCTTCACTTGCACATACAGCAGTTGTCGGTATTGGAGGATTATCTCAAGACGCTACGATTGTAAAGGAAGAAAAGTTAACGCTACGTGAGATGACGTATATTCGTAGTCAAAACGGAGCTGGTGATATTTTAGGACAGTTTTACAATACGAATGGTGATTTATTAAAGCTCCCACATCATAATCGACTAATTGGTACGCCGCTCACAATTCTGCGCAAAATGAAACATGTCGTTGGTGTTGCTGGAGGTACAGAAAAGATAGATGCAATTTATGGTGCCTTAAAAGGAAAGTTCATTCATACATTAATTACCGATGAGGAAACGGCCCTCTCCTTATTACGAAAGGATGGTGATTGTTAATGTCTCATTTATTAGCTTTTGATGCTGGTACAGGAAGCATTCGAGCTGTTCTTTTTGATTTACTAGGTAATCAGATTGCAGTCAGTCAAAAAGAATGGGTCCATAACACAGATCCTCGTTACCCAGGTTCTATGAATTTTGATGTAATAGAAAACTGGAAGCTAGTACAACAATGCACGAAAGAAGTTTTACAAAGAAGTAATGCCTCTCCCTCTTCTATTCAAGCAATTAGCGCTACCAGTATGCGAGAAGGTTTTGTTTTATATGATAAAAGTGGGCAAGAAATATGGGCTTGCGCAAATGTTGATGGGCGCGCATCCGCTGAAGTTAGTGAACTAAAAGAAATTCGGTCACATCTTGAAGAAGATTTATATACAAGATCTGGTCAAACTTTTTCATTAGGTGCTTTACCCCGCCTACTCTGGATTAAAAAACATGAACCAGACGTCTATAGCAATATTCATTCTTTTACGATGTTAAACGATTGGATTTTATATAAACTAAGTGGCGTACTACAAATCGATCCTTCAAACGGATGTACATCCGGTATTTTTGACCTGCAAAATAGAGTATGGGATAACGATGTCGCTATCGAGTGCGGTTTAACGTTGCCATTTTCACCAATAGTAAATGAAGCTGGTACAGTAATTGGTACCGTCACAAAAGAGTGTGCGACATTAACTGGATTATGTGAAGGAATTCCTGTCGTCGCCGGGGGCGGAGATGCTCAAATGGCATCACTTGGAACAGGAGTAGTTAGACCTAATCAGACATTAATATGCGGCGGTAGTTTTTGGCAGCAAGAAGTGAATGTTACTGAGCCAATAACGGATCCACATGCTTCCATTCGAGTAAATTGTCACGTCGTACCTAACCTATGGCAATATGAAACGATTGCCTTTTTCCCAGGCCTTGTTATGCGCTGGTTTCGAGACGCTTTTTGCCACGAGGAAAAGAAACTTGCTGACAAACTCGGTGTAGATGCTTATGCCTTATTAGAAGAACAAGCAAAAGACGTACCTGTCGGTTCACATGGTATTATCCCTACTTTTTCAAACGTAATGAACTACATTTCTTGGCGTCATGCCGCACCTTCTTTTTTAAATTTAAGTTTAGATGCAGACAAATGCGGAAAAAAAGAACTGTTCCGTGCTATTGAGGAAAATGCTGCCTTCGTTACACTTGGCAATTTAAAATTAATAGAAAATCTCACAGGAACATTCCCTTCTGAAGTCATTTTTGCTGGCGGTGCTGCTAAAGGAAAACTATGGCCACAAATTTTATCGGACGTCCTTGGTATTCCTGTGAAAGTACCGATTGTGAAAGAAGCAGCTGCTTTAGGAACTGCGATTGCTGCTGGAGTTGGCGCAGGCATATATTCATCCATGGAAGAAACTGCTGAACAGTTTGTACAGTGGGAGCACACATTCAAACCAGTTACTGAAAATCATGAACTATATAAAGAATTCTATGAAACATGGAAAACTGTGTATGACAGTCAACTCTCTTTAG
The DNA here is from genome assembly GCF_002571225.1 of Bacillus sp. AFS059628. Lineage (GTDB taxonomy): Bacteria > Bacillota > Bacilli > Bacillales > Bacillaceae_G > Bacillus_A. Next base: position 11,682 of record NZ_NVEC01000029.1, read on the forward strand.
CTGATAAAGGGCTCACCTCACATATGTGGATTGCGCCTGGTGCACTGTAACACATTACATAAAGGAGTGAAATGTATGTTAAAAGCGAATGAAAATGATTTCTCCTATCGCTTTGGTGATAACGGGCCGAAATATTTAATACAAGGTCCGAATATTGATCTTGGCCTTGTTGTCATTCAGCCTGGGCAAGAGTTTCAAAATCACTACCATACGACGTGTGAGGAAGTCTTTTATGCATTAGAAGGTGAAATTGATTTCTATGTGAATAACGAAAGGGTTCCGATTAAACAAGGCGATGTATTGCAAGTCCGTCCTCATGAATCTCACTATCTTATTAACCATTCTGACAAACCTTTTAAAGCAGTTTTTATTAAATCACCACATTTACCAAATAAAGATACGGTACAAACGGAAAATCCAACATTAACGAAGGAGTGATTTCTAATGACTTGGGGATTTAAAAATCGATTAAATACAATTTTACCTGATGGAAGAGCGGTTATGTTAGCGATAGATCACGGCTACTTTTTAGGACCAATTCACGGGCTAGAACAACCACTTGAAACAGTTAAAAACTTACTTCCTTACACAGATTCCCTCTTTTTAACTCGAGGCGTACTTAGCTCCTGTATTCCTGAAAACTGCAGCACACCGATGGTTATGCGTGTATCAGGCGGAGCTACTGTTGTCGGTAAAGATTTAGCGAATGAAACAATTGTTACACCTGTAAAAGAAGCAGTAAAACAAAACGCAATTGGCGTCGGTGTTTCTGTTTTCGTCGGATCGGACTATGAAACACAAACCGTATCAAATCTCGCAAATGTAGTTTCAGAAGCTCACGATTACGGCTTGCCAGTACTCGGTATTACTGCTGTTGCGAAAGAATTGCAAAAACGTGAAGCACGCTTTCTAGCACTCGCTTCCCGTGTATGCGTTGAAATGGGAGCTGACATTATCAAAACGTATTACTGCGAAGGATTCGAAAAAATAACGAGTACTTGCCCTGCCCCAGTAGTAATCGCTGGTGGTCCAAAACTAGATTCAATTGAAGACGCATTAAACATTACGTACAATGCACTGCAAGAAGGCGCAATTGGCGTAGACATGGGCCGAAACATATGGCAATCTGAACATCCTGCTGCGATGATTCAAGCGATTCATGGTATCGTGAAGAATGGATTGAATGTGAAAGAGGCACTCCAATTATTCGAAGATGTAAAAAATTAAGCTAAAATATAAACAAAATCAATATTTACCATAAAGAAAAGCCCATATGTTAGATTATTTAGTAATCTAACATATGGGCTTTCTTGTATATTTTTTATCGTTCCGAATTTGATCAGATTTCTACAGATCGCGCACATTCCAAACAATCTCACCACGTTCACCAAACGTACTGTGATGTCGCTTAAATCCTATCTTTTCTAATACACGGAAAGACGCCGTATTCCAAGCACCTACAGTAGACCAAAGTCTATGACGACCCGTAGCAATCGCTGCCTTAAGCACTGCTGATGCTGCCTCTGTCGCATAACCTTTGCGATGAGCATGTTGAAACAACTCATATGCAATCTCTGGCTCTTCAAGCGTGGAACGACCAATGATTAAGCCACAGTATCCGATAAAATCCCCTTCTTCTCGCCTACGTATAGTAAGAAGAGAAATGCCATTTTCAGTTGCTTTCTTGCGCATTTCGATAAGAGAGCTACGAACAGATTCAATGGTTGGCATGTCCACCCCACGTTCACCAATTAATTTTCTCAGCCAGACTGCATCAGATTCCTCCCACATATTCAGATCGAGTCGTTCTGTTTTTAACTGGAACGCCATATCTTTAAAAACAGCTGTCATAGCGGTAACCTCCTATTTATATCACTGTACTACTTATAATAGTTTCGTACTTTACCATATGGGAAACCTGCTTGATTCATACATTATTATTATTTTATGCATAAGCAATTTCTTTGCAAAATAGAACTTGTTTTCAAACTTCATTTTAAGTCTATAACATTTGATTTACACTTAATATTTAAAAATGTATTGCCCTTTCTTTTTTGCTAAAATTATGAAATTTATATCAACGATTTTTCCAATATATCGGATCTTAGAAACGAGATATCGATTTACCAACAACATTAGCACTATTATTTATGTAACACCCACTCCATTAACACGATTGCCGATTCAATACGTTCTTTCGTATCGCCTAAAAATAATTTATGAAGTAATGCTTCCAAATGAATTGGCTTATTCGGCAACGTTTGAATATATCTTAAAACAGATCCAGCTGGCGGTGTAGGTTTGTTATTAATGGCCCATATCCCTTCTAACAATGTCCAAATTGACGTATAAACGATGTATGAAGCCTTTAACTCATCATTTGCTTTCAAAGCAGACTGAATTTTAATGAGCGAACTATGTAACCAATGAGAAATACCTTTCACTTTGTCGCTAGAAACACGATAGTTTTCAAATTCATATGCAGCTATTTCCTTTAACTTTTTTAACTCACCGCTTTTATCAAACAAAATTTCCCCTTCTAAAAATGAGTATAGTTCCATTGGATTATTTTTAAAGTTTACTAGTATTTGATTAACGTCTGCATACTTATATTCAACTAAAATATCTTCTCTCGTTTCAGAATGAAATTTCTTCTTTTGTCCGTCCTCTAACAGAAAATATAAGTCTAAATCCGAATCAGGATATGCATCACCTCTTGCGACAGAACCGATAAGCATACATCCAATTACCTTATCTATTGATAAGATTTCAGCTACTATTGTTTGCACTAATTTTTTATGTTGCTCATGTTTAATAGATGTTTGTGCTTCTAACATTTGTAACCTCCAAACATTTTTTTCACTTCATTTACCTCCATTTATTACGAAACAATAAACATATATATGCTATCCACATTTTACCATACATTAAAAAAGAGGATATTCGTTTATTACTAAACAAATATCCTCTACCTTTACATATATATTACGATTGTTGATAAGCCGCTTTCGATGATTTCACATAATAAACTGCGTGATCCACGTTAATGATATGATCTGGTTTTGGCTTACCACGACTCGCTCTATGACCTGCTAAATGTTCTTCGCTTGTTTCCCAGTTTTTCCATGCTTCTTCAGATTCCCAGCGAATCATAACGACAACTTCTTCATCGCCGCGTCTTACTTTTTTCACAAGAACACTTAAGTCAATGAAGCCTTCAAATTTTTCAATAATACCTTCGCCAGTGAAACGTTCTACAACTATATTTGATGTACCTTCTTTTACTGTAAATGTTTTCGTTTCGATAAACATATATCCCACCCCCTCTTTATAATACGAATACTACTATTCTTCTATTATAGTTGATTATGATAATTATTTTCAATTATAAAGTTTTAATTATTTGCATTATGCTGTTTTCTCTTCAACTGCCTCATCTAAAAATTTGAAATACGGAAGTAATAATCCTATTAAAGAAGTAACACATATAATCGCACCGATGATAAAGTAAAGTGATCTTACTCCCCACATTTCACTTAGTATGCCTCCTAATAACACACCTAACGGCATAGCGGATCGTATGAAAAATAAACGCACTGAAAATACTTGTCCTATCATATTGTTTGGTACTGTTTGTTGGCAAATTGTTGTGTTATGAACATTGAAAAATGAAATACAAATGCCTGCAACTACTTCAATAAACACCGCAATTACTATACTATGATTGAACGTTAGAGAAATGTATGTGAGTCCTCCTATAAACAATCCACCAAGCATGAGTATACGCCGGCTTTTATATGTTACTTTTCCGACTAGTATAGATCCAATTACATAGCCAAACGGGAAACCAGCCATAAAATAACCAAACTCCGCATAACCTGCTGACAGTTCATCTTTTATATAAGGAAGATTTGTAACCAGCGTTACCCCGACCCCAAATTGTACGAAAGTAAGAAAGACACCGAGCCAAACGATAACTGGTTTTGTGAAAAAATATGTAAAACCATGAAGAAACTGTTCTAGCCACGTTTTCTGAATGGATTGTGTTGTTCTCTTTTCTTTTATATAAAGTAATAATGTACCACTAACAAATAGACAAATACATACGAAAGATAGTGTAAGTTCTACCCCAATCAAATGAATGACTACTCCGCCTAATATTGGCCCAAGAAACATCATAAGTCGAGCCATCCCATCAAAATACGCATTTGCATCTTGAAGTTGTTCTTTACTTACAATGCTCGGTGTAATTGCTTGACTTGCAGGTGTATATAGCGGCGTAATAAGTCCGATTATTATTTGTACGACATACACATGCCAAACTTCTATATTACTTGTAAGTATCATGACGAACGGCAATAAGAAAACGGCAGCTCGCACCCATTGTGAAAAAATCATAATCCACTTCCGGCTCCATTTATCAATAAATGGACCACTTATTAGTTGCAGTATGAGCGATGGGATGAAATATAATAGCCACATACTACTTAAAGCTGTTTTTGACCCTGTTAATTCGTAAACAAGAATCGAATTACATAACGTTCCGAAAGCCCCGCCCAATTCTGAAATCGCGCTACCTATCCACATGAAAAAGAACGAACGATTTTTCAATACATTTTTCAATTTCATACACCAACTTTTCTTTTATATTCCTCCCTTTATGTACATTCTCGTTGTTAATTATCTATTCAAAAACATATCTAATTCTTTCGCTAACGACTGTAATGCTTTCTTTCTTAATACATATTTGCCGTCATGTATATCTACTAACTTCGCTGCCCGTAACAATTTCAAATGGTGGTGTACTGTCGATTTACCGAGTTGCAGTCTTTCTGTAATTTCCTGCAATGTTCTTTCTTTTTTAAACAACTTTTTTACAATGCGTAACCTCGCTTCATCCCCAAGTGCCTTATGTTTTTGGACTAAAAAATAATTCGGTTCATATAAATCTTCAGGATGAATACTTTCGTTTGCGACTGGGTAATGAAATACTTTCGTATCTTCAATATCCGCCTCAATATTCCACGGTCTGTACGTTATTTGCGGGATAAGAAGTACATTATGAACACTTGGTTCTGGCATATAGTTCACACCGCCAGTCGCCCACTCGACGAACTCTTCCGGTTTCATCTTTTTATTCATCTCATTTTTCGCTTCATAGTCTCTTTGTAATATAGAAAGTATTTTCTCTTCCTCTTTCTGAATAACACTCTCATACCAACCTGTCATAACGCCTACTAAATGATCCTTTAGTTTTTGTACATCGATATTACATATAAAACGAATATACGCGGAGAAAAACTGATGATCCTGTGTCAGCTCCTCTAGTTCATATATTGCAGTTACGTCACCACTTGCTGCTAAATGTCTTTTCTTTTCATACTTCTCGCCTAAAAACGGTAAGCATATATATTTCAAATCTACTTCTGAAAGTGTATCGATTTTAGCATGAAACTGTGGTAAGTCCTGAAAATCCTCTTTATACAACAACTGAAGTAACGCTTTCCACGTATTATGTTCTTCTACAAACTGTAAGTGCTCTCTCATTTCTTCTGTTAATGATTCCTTAATTTCTTCCCATTCATTTTGACTCTTTTCAAGGGTATCGATTAACCTTTTATGAGTAATTGCCGCAATGCCTAGTGCACATTCGAAAAGTATCGAATATTTCACTTGAACGTTATAAGTTTCCCTCTTTCTACTCGTTATGTGATAGACCTCCATTTTTATCCCCTCCTTGTTTGCTATATATTGAATTCTATTTTTATCGAATTATCCCTTCTATATTTTTAGAATTAATGGAATTTAAGTTGAAATACATTCATTCTAAATTAAAAAGAATAGAAGCTTTTTTATATACAAATAATAACTTTCAAGGAGTTGTTGACATGTATTTTATATTAAATATGTTAGGAATTTTCGTTGTCATATTAATCGTTTTCCTCTGTTCGCCTAATAAAAAACAAATAAAATGGAGACCAATCGTTATTCTAATCATATTGGAGCTCTTTATTACATGGTTTATGTTAGGCACGAAGCTCGGCAGTATTATCATTAATAAAATTGCATCATTTTTCAGTTGGCTACTAGCATGTGCGAATGAAGGGATTCGGTTTGCATTTCCTTCCGCTATGGAAAATCAAACAATTGATTTTTTCTTTAGCGCATTACTTCCTATCATTTTCGTTATCACCTTCTTTGATATTCTTTCTTATTTTGGAATCTTAACTTGGATTATTGACAAAGTAGGTGCAGTGATTTCAAAGATTTCTCGTTTACCAAAGTTAGAAAGTTTCTTTTCGATTCAAATGATGTTTTTAGGAAACACCGAAGCACTTGCTGTTGTTCGTGATCAACTATCTGTTTTAAAAGAAAATCGTTTATTAACTTTTGGAATTATGAGTATGAGTAGTGTCAGCGGATCCATTCTTGGCGCTTATTTATCAATGGTACCAGCTACATATATTTTCAGCGCAATCCCTTTAAACTGTATTAATGCATTAATTTTAGCCAATGTATTAAATCCTGTGGAAGTTACGAAAGAAGATGATGTCATATATACACCTTCAAAACATGAGAAAAAAGATTTCTTTTCTACTATTTCAAACAGCATGTTAGTCGGGATGAATATGGTTATCGTTATTTTAGCTATGGTAATTGGTTACGTAGCATTAACTGCATGTTTAAACGGGATTTTAAGCTTTTTCGTAACAGGTTTAACAATTCAAAAAATCTTCTCCATTATCTTTAGTCCCTTTGCTTTTTTACTCGGTTTATCGGGCAGCGATGCTATGTATGTAGCTGAATTAATGGGGATTAAAATAACAACGAATGAATTTGTTGCAATGATGGATTTAAAATCGAATTTAAAGTCGTTACAACCACATACGATTGCGGTTGCAACTACATTTCTAGCTTCTTTTGCTAACTTTAGTACAGTAGGTATGATTTACGGAACGTACAATTCATTATTCGGCGGAGAAAAATCGGCCATAATCGGTAAAAATGTGTGGAAGCTTCTCGTTAGCGGAATGGCAGTTTCCTTATTAAGCGCCATGCTTGTTGGGCTATTTGTATGGTAAATACTCTTTAAAATAAAAGACACCCAATCGAATTGAGTGTCTTTTATTTTCATTTTCGAATCTGTCCATTTCCACGAATCACATATTTTGTAGAAGTTAATGCAGGTAGTCCCATTGGCCCCCTTACGTGTAGCTTTTGTGTACTGATGCCGATTTCTGCGCCGAATCCGAATTCAGATCCATCAGTAAAACGAGTGGATGCATTGTGGTACAGTGCAGCCGCATCTACAGCTGTGAAGAATTTGCTGACGTTTTCCTCGTTTTCTGAAATAATCGCTTCGGAATGCATAGAACCATACGTATTTATGTGATGAATCGCTTCTTCTATAGAAGAAACTACTTTCACTGCCAGCGTGAGTGATAAAAATTCTGTACCCCAGTCTTCTTCTGAAGCAAGTACAATTGAAGAATCAATTTCCAATGCTCTCTGATCACCGCGTAGCTCCACACCTTTTTCCTTCAAAGCTGAAAACAGCTCGCTACCAAATTGTTGCGCCCACTTCTCATCAAGTACAATCGTTTCAATGGCATTACATACAGATGGACGCTGCGTTTTTGCATTTATAATAATATCAATTGCCATTTGCTTATCCGCTGTTTCATCAATGAAAATATGACAATTCCCCGCACCTGTTTCAAGTACTGGAACAGACGCTTCTCTCACTACAGTATCAATTAATTGTTTGCCACCTCTTGGAATAAGAACGTCTAGGTAATCATTCATTGTAAACAACTGCTTTGCGCTATCTCTCGTTGTATCTTCTATAAGCTGTACACTTTCTGGAGGCAAACTTGTTTGTTTAAGCGCTCGGTGAATAACGTCAACAATAGCTTTGTTAGAATGGATAGCAGAAGAACTCCCACGTAATATAACTGCGTTTCCTGTTTTCAAGCAAATTGTAGCAGCATCTACCGTTACATTTGGCCTTGCCTCATAAATCATCCCAACAACACCAAGTGGTACACGCATCTCCTGAATAGATAGTCCATTTGGTCGCTCCCATTCACTTACACGTTCTCCAACTGGATCACGTAATTCAATTAACTGCTTAATTCCCTCTGCCATATCAACAATTCGTTGTTCAGTTAGCATAAGTCGATCAAGGAGTGAATCAGAAAACCCTTTTGCCTTACCTTCTTCGATATCACGTTTGTTTTCCTCTAAAATATAATCTGTTTCTACTATTAGCCTTTCAGCAATTGCTGCAAGTGCCTCGTTTTTTTGACTTGTAGATTTAAGCACAAGATCCATTGCAACTTCTTTCGCTCTTTTCCCCTTTACCAACACTTCATTCATTTTTATTTCCTCCTTTTTAACATCACTATTCTTAGAGTGCAACCCAATAATCTCTATGAATGACTTCATAATTATTTCTTTCGCCTCTTGCTTGAATATGTTGGCTTTGCATACCTTTTATCTCTCTTAATTCCTCTGCGCTATAGGTGCATTGTCCTTTTCCAATTACGCGCCCTTGCTTTGTCATTACTTCTACGACATCGCCAACTTTGAAAAATCCTGATACATTCGTGACGCCAGCAGGAAGAAGACTCTTACCATGCTGAATGATAGCAGTAGCTGCACCAGCGTCTACTTCAATTTGTCCGCTAACGAGCGAATGCAACGCGATCCATTGCTTGTTCATCTTCATTTCTTTTTGAGGGGCATTTCCGACATACGTACCATCACCTTTGCCCTTCAAAACATCTACAAACTTCTCTTGTCCACATCCTGTTCCAATAAATACACTCACGCCAAGAGAAAGTGCTGTCTTCGCAGCATCAATTTTTGATTTCATACCGCCAGTTCCAAGTTTTGAACCAGCATCTCCTGCAAGAGAAGCGATTTCTTCCGTAACTTCAGGAAGGAAATAATATTTTTTCGCATCCGCATTTTTCTGAGGATTTTTGTCATATAGACCGTTCACATCTGTAAAAATCATAAGCATATCAGCTGAAACAAGTCCGCTTACTAAAGCTGACAGCATATCATTATCACCGAACGTGAGCTCCTCTAAAGAGATGGAATCATTTTCATTAATGATTGGAAGAGCAGAACGGTTTAATAACTCTCCTAAAGTAGCGTAAGCGTTACTATATTGTTCTTTTCTAGAAAAGTCACTTCTCGTCAGCAATAATTGCGCAGTTACAATACCATATTTACGGAATTCCTCCGTGTACGCCTGCATTAACAAGCTTTGTCCGACAGCCGCAGCAGCCTGTTTTCCTTTAATTGTCACAGGTCTACTAGGATACCCTAGTGCTGAAAAACCTGCAGCGACGGCCCCAGATGTAATTAACAACACTTCATGCCCTTCCTCTTTCAATCGAGCCAATGCGGCAACGTGATCTGACAGTTGTTCTTTAGAAATGCCTCCGTGACTATCTGCCAAAGAGCTGCTCCCAATCTTTACAACAATTCGTTGTTTTTTCACTTTTGTATCCCCCAAGTCTAAAATCAAAGTTTTTTATACATTACACTTTTATTCATTCGGCTTGCAGCGACTACTATTCTCACCAATGCTTCACCTAGCCTATTAAAGAGCAAAATAAAAATGACCGCTTCGCCCTTAATAAAATAAAAAGGACGAAACGGTCATTGTTCCGCGGTACCACCTTAATTGATATACATAGATATCCACTTGGTGCCTATAACGCAGGCGAACGCCTAAACTTTCATTTAAGACTCAGGGATAGGTTCGATATATTCTATACGAGGAATCTTTCAGCCGGTGAATTCCACTCTCTTTCGCAAGAAGACATATGTACTATTTCCCTTCAACGATTTTCGGTTTAATTTTTTTATATTATGCGATATAGTTTGATTTGGTGTCAAGAGGTATTTTAAAAAATAAATAGAGCGGAAAGTAACTTGTATGAAATTAACCCCCTACTGAATGAAAATACAAATCGATATAAAGTTAAATCATATACATAAATATAAGCTCTTAAATGATAGTGTATATATTTACAAAATGTCGAATATAATTCATTTTTATCTTTTACTGTTGCAAAAAGGAATATATTCTCTTAGAATGTTTCTTTATATTGCATGGAGACGTTATTATTATTTTAAAATAACAATTTCAGAATAATATACTTTATTAAAAAGGAGCAAAATTGAATTATTATGAATAAACAAATTGGATTCATCGGATGCGGAAATATGGGAATGGCTATCATTGGCGGGATGCTAAACAAAAAGGTAGTGTCTGCAAATCATGTTATTTGTTCGGATTTAAACACTACGAATTTAAAACATGCTAACGAAAAATATGGGATAACTACAACTACTGACAATAATGAGGTAGCTAAAAATGCTGATATTTTAATTTTATCAATTAAACCAGACCTATACGCAGCAATCATTAGCGAAATAAAAGAAGTCATCAAAAACGATGTTATCGTCATAACAATCGCTGCCGGCAAAAGTATTAAAAGTACTGAAGAAGCTTTTGATAAAAAATTAAAAGTTGTACGAGTAATGCCTAATACTCCTGCTCTTGTTGGAGAAGGAATGTCTGCATTATGCCCTAATGAAATGGTTACAGAAAAAGATTTAGAAGATGTGCTAAACATTTTTAATAGCTTTGGTCAAGCAGAGATCGTAAGCGAAAAATTAATGGATGTTGTTACTTCAGTAAGTGGTTCTTCGCCAGCATACGTATATATGATTATAGAGGCGATGGCAGATGCTGCTGTACTAGATGGTATGCCTAGAAATCAAGCATATAAATTCGCAGCTCAAGCTGTTTTAGGCTCTGCAAAAATGGTACTAGAAACAGGAATACATCCAGGTGAATTGAAAGATATGGTTTGTTCTCCTGGTGGTACAACGATAGAAGCTGTAGCTACATTAGAGGAAAAAGGTCTGCGAACAGCTATCATTTCAGCTATGCAGCGCTGTACACAAAAGTCTATTGAACTGTCTAGTCAAGCAAAAAAATAAAACGATAAAAGAGATCACGTTAGCTATGAATTTAATTGAAAAATGGTGCATTACATACTCTCCCACTTTCACAACATAATAAACGGACAAACTCATAAACACTTGAGTTTGTCCGTTCTTTTGGTTATACTGAGATAATTTTATTTATATCTTCTTTTGGAACTCTAGTTTTAACTCTTCTTTATTCACTACTACGCTTGTGTAATTTTATTAGAAACTAATAATTTTTCAATGCATTTCGGCAACATATCTAATAGCGTTTCAAATGCGTAATTTACATCTAGACGTTCTGTCCATTGATGGGCATCTTTTCCTACCGGTCCCATGTTTAATACTGGAACGTCAAACTCTTCTAGTTCCTGAAGAGGGATGGAGTAACCTTTATCCCATAATGGCATATTGTCTACAAGTGAACTCATTGAATGTAGTGGATTCTGTAAGCCCACATAGCTCAAATCTGAAATTCCTCCAAAATAGTTTTGGTTTTCAAATGTAATGTTATGATTGTAATGTGCATACTTTTCCATTTCTGCAACTACTTCTTTAATTAATGGATTGTTGCGTGAACTTACAGCTGGATAATATGGTGGAGCAAAGAAAAGTACAATCATCGGCGCCTTTTCTTTACATAAAATAGCTAGTTTATCTACTAAATCAATTGTTACCGCACGATCATCTTTCTCTTCTCTATTTTTTATTATACTAGATTGAATATTATCTATTTTCGCTTGACCATGCTGTTCTATTGCATAAGCGATAAGCTCTTCATACGTTAATACATTTACTTTCATATTAGGCGGTATAAACGGATTATATTTAGAAAAGCGATATGCTTGCTTTTCATATTTCTCTTCTATTTTCTCTGCTACTTTCGTTACTTTTTGACGTAACAATGAAACGACATCTGTCATTGATTTTTCTAGTAAAAACAAATTAAATAATGTAACGGCACGATGCGGAATTTGGACAGAATAATCCTCCTTTAAGTCCCTTTGCAGTAAGTTAGTTGGCGGAGGACTCGCTTCCCCTTCTACAATATCACAAAGGTCTGTATTCAACTCTAATTCTGCTGTTATTAATGACGCCATATAACTCCCATTTAAGCCCGCAAAAGGTTCACCTACATGTGTTTCTTTACCATAGCAAAGAAATCCAGGTAACACTTTACCAATAGAACCAGTGTAAATATACTTATTTTGGTCACCAGGATGTCTTGCAAACATAGGCTCTGAATTTAGCACTGTTTTATAATTTAAATCATGTTCTCTTGCTAATTCTAGTAATCTTGGAACAGCAGCCCTCATTCCCACCGAATTTACTTCTTCATCTGGAACGGCTAATAAAAGAACATTTCCATCAAATCTTCCTTCACAGGCCTGCTCAATCATTGCCATTTGTAACGTGAGGCCGCATTTCATGTCCATTGTTCCTCTACCAAATAGCCAATCTCCTTGTTCTATATCTTCACGTACATGGCCTGGTAGTTCATCTTTATGAGAATAAAACATAGACGTTAACTTTTTAGGGTTGAATGCATCCTCTTTCCATACTCCGTAATCTTGTACATCTACAACATCAAAGTGACTAACTAGAATTACTGTATTTTTTGTACAATCGCTTTTCTTTACGAGCGCTGTAACAAAATATCGTCCGTCCCCCGTCGGATTTTTTTGCAAATGATGCGGGTTGTCTTTGAAGTACTGTAAATCAGATAATTGTTCCACAACAAAGTCTGGCAATATTACTTCAGCTTCTGTACCTGTAATACTAGGAATTTCAACAAGACTGCTTAATAATTGAATCAATTGTTCTTTTGATTGCCACTTTGACATATAAATCCTCCTATTTTTCCGTATTATGAAAATGAATTCCAGTATATGAATAAAAAATGACGACAGTTATCAAAATTATAGTTCTGATGTACTGCCGATTTTTATTGATATTTCATGAGCTGCTTGTTTTACCTTACTAATAAGAAAAGATAGTCGATCTTCATTAATGCGATGACTAATTAACCCAACACTTAATGCTCCTACTACTTTATGATTAAATCCGATAATTGGTGCAGCTACTGAAGCTGTCCCTTCTGTTTTTTCACCATAACTTACCGCATATCCTTCATTTCTTATATGCTTTATTTGCTCTAAAAGAATGCGCTTTTGTTCTGGTAAAGAAGAAAGCAAATGTTCTACAATATGTTCCATTTCATTCGTTTTCATATTGGCAAGCATTGTTTTATTTGCAGCACCAATTGAAAGTGGAATTTGCTCCCCTAAGTTATCGATCACTCGAATTTTTAAAGGGCTATCAATTCTTTCAATGATAATAGAATGTGTTCCATTTGGAATGTTCAAATACACACTTTCTTCCACTTCAGAGGCTAATCGCTTCATCACTTCTCTTGCCACAGATCTGTAGTCTACTTTCTCCAATTGACGTAATCCTATTTCCATCCACATGGGCCCGATTTTGTATTGTTTCGTTTCTGAAATTTGTGTAACTAACCCATGCTCGATTAGAGAATTAAGTAATCTATGTACTGTACTAACTGGGAGATGTGTTCTGTCCGCTATATCAGAAATAGCCCAATACTCTTTTTCATTAGTAGAATTTAATAATTTTATAATGCTTATCGCTCGATCAATGGACTGTACCATAACTCACCTCAACTTGACTTATAATATGTTAGTACGCTCAATTATCTATCAATTTAACAAATATTCAAAATGAAATCAATAAATTTATTTAATTTTCTAAAAATAAAAATATACCGCCAATAATAATTTGAAAGCGTAAACAAAAAAATATTGACTTTTCTTTTCAATTATCTGAAAATTATAACAAGATTTCACATCACGGAATACATTCCACAATACGGAAAAACATCAAACTTTATTCTATCAACTACGAAAGTGAGGAAAACAATGACGCAAGTAAACAATACAAATAATGAATTAAAACGTACGATGAAAAGTAGACACTTATTCATGATTGCACTCGGTGGTGTGATTGGAACGGGATTATTTAACGGATCTGGCTTTATTATAAGTCAAGCTGGACCTGGTGGATCCGTACTTGCCTTTATGGCTGGTGGGTTATTAATGTATTTCGTTATGCTATGTCTTGGTGAGCTTGCTGTAGCCATGCCTGTTTCAGGTTCGTTCCAGGAATATGCCACTAAGTTCATCAATCCTGCAACTGGATTTACAATCGGATGGTTATATTGGTTAAGCTGGGCGAATACGACCGGTCTTGAATTTACAACTGCCGGCATTACAATGCAGCGATGGTTTCCTGATATTCCTGTTTGGGTTTGGTGTTTAATATTTGGCGTTACGATCTTCACGATTAACGCATTATCTGCTCGTAGTTATGCAGAAACAGAATTTTGGTTTTCAAGTATAAAAGTATCTGCTATTATAGCTTTTATTATTCTTGGCGGCGCCGCTATGTTCGGTTTTATTGATTTAAAAGGCGATGAACCAGCCCCATTATTATCAAATTTCGTAAATCATGGCGGTTTATTCCCAAATGGACTAGCAGCTATTCTATTAACAATGGTTACAGTCAATTATTCCTTCCAAGGTACAGAACTTGTCGGAATCGCAGCAGGTGAAAGTGAAGATCCAGCAAAAACTTTACCTCGTTCTATTAGAAATATTATATGGCGCACAATGTTTTTCTTCGTCTTAGCAATCTTTGTTCTCGTTGCTTTAATTCCTTGGGAAGAAGCAGGATTAACAAAAAGCCCGTTCGTTGCTGTATTTGATAATATCGGTATTCCATATGCAGCGGATATTATGAACTTTGTTATCCTTACTGCTGTTCTTTCTGTCGCAAATTCTGGGCTGTACGCCGCAACTCGCATGCTTTGGTCATTATCAAAAAATGAAATGGCTCCAGCCTTTTTGAAGAAATTGTCATCACGCGGAATACCTTTAAACGCTTTAATTATGACAATCGCTATTTCTGCTTTTTCCCTTTTGACGAGCGTTGTAGCTGCTGAAACAGTTTACTTATGGTTAATTTCTATTTCTGGCGTCATAACAATCATTGTTTGGATGTCAATTTGTGTCTCTCAATTCTTTTTCCGTAAACATTATTTAGCAGACGGTGGAAGATTAGAAGACTTAAAATTTAAAACTCCACTTTATCCACTTGTACCAATTCTTGGTTTTGGATTGTATGGCATTATATTAATTAGTCTTATCTTTATCCCTGAACAACGACTTGGAATCTATTGCACTGTACCATTTATTATCTTTTGCTACACGTACTATCACTTTAAAGTTAAGAAAAGAATTGCTACTAACACTCGTAGTGAAAGTAAAATTAGCGAAACTATGTAATACTATACTTATATATAAAAGACCGCACATAGCTTTTACCTTATGTGCGGTCTTTTATCATTCTAATTCGCTTTAAAATTATATAATGGCTTAATAATGTGCTTTATATCTATTGTTTCTTTCGTATTTTCGATAATTTCATCCATTGGCTTATATACCATTGGTGCCTCATCAATCGTGCTTTCTACTACTGATGTAGTCCAAACCTCTGTCATCGTATTTTGAAATTCCTCTAGACTCAATGATTCTTTAGCCTTCTTACGACTCATGATACGTCCTGCCCCATGCGGACCAGAAAAGTTCCAGTCTGGATTACCTTTACCAAATGCAATAATTGAACCATCTCTCATGTTAATTGGAATAATGACTCGTTCATCTCTCTGAGCTGAAATAGCCCCTTTTCGTAGAATCATATTTCCCATGTCAATATAGTTATGTATTGTAGTAAATTGATCCGTAATTTTCCAGTCCATTCTCGTAACAATTTCATCAATCATTGCTTTACGATTTAACGCAGCATACTTTTGGGCAATATTCATGTCATTCATATAATCTTTGAATCCTTGTCCTTCTAAATAAGCTAGTTCTTTACGAATCTTAGGCTTCTGAATTCCACGTAAAGTTTCTTGTATTTCTTTTGTTCTTCCCTCTTCAGTTAACCTCTTAATAATCTCATCTTTCATTGATGTAACATCAATGAGTTGTTCATATGCGAAGTTTTGGTAATACTCTGCTATTTGTTTACCTAAATTACGAGAACCACTATGAATGACAATATATACATTACCTTTTCCATCTTCATTTAATTCGACAAAATGATTTCCTCCCCCAAGTGTACCAATACTTTTTTGAGCGCGTTGTAATGTAAATGGAGCTCTCACACCATCAAAATCAATCATTTTTGAGAATCGATGTTCTTTATCTCGTATACGAAAACCACTTGGAACGAACTTACGAATTGTTTCGTCTAAGCAATCGAAATTAATTTCTTCTTTTTTCTTATCAATTACAACAACTTCCATCCCACACCCAATATCTACCCCTACAAGATTAGGAACAATTTTATCTTGTATTGTCATTGTTGTCCCAATCGTACAACCTGCTCCTGCATGTGTATCTGGCATAATACGAATTTGACTATCCTTTACGAATTCTTGGTTACAAAGATCAATAATCTGCCCAGTCGCAGTCTCATCAACGTTATTTGTAAAAACTTTCGCTTCATTGTATTTTCCTTGTAATTTCAACATCTTTCATGTCCCCTTCCTTTTGAAAGAATTATTTTATTACGTTGTTTCTGTTCTTATCATTACTCTCATCCACCTTCTGCTTTCCATTATATATGCACGATATCCTTCACAGTAATAAAAAATTATGATGATTATTCTTATTTACATAATATAATTACCGTCTCTTTATGTTTATACCTACACATGTAGTTTTCCACATCCTCGATATCCGTTATGTATAACAAAAACTCCCCTTACATCGTTAATGATTAAGGGGAGTTTTATAGCCGATGAAATTATAGTTCCGATTTCACCCGGACAGAAACATTGTTTTTAATTATATTTTTGACTTCTTTAAAGCTAACAAAATTGTTACTTTTCTCATCCCAAAGACGGAAACGAAGTGAACGCAAGCTTGTAGCAAGTGTAATCGTTGGTACATTTTTTAACGGAAGCGTATTATTGTGTGCCTCTTCTAGTTTATAGTTAGGCACTCTTGGACTTAAATGGTGAACATGATGAAATCCAATATTACCAGTTAAGAATTGCAAGATTTTTGGAAGTTTATAAAATGAACTTCCTTCCACAGCCGCTTTCACATATTCCCAATCTTTATCTTCTTCAAAATAAGAATCCTCAAATGTGTGCTGTACGTAAAACAGCCAAATCCCTACTGAACCTGCAATTAAGAATATCGTACCATGTACTAATAGGAACGATTGCCATCCTATTGCCCAGCAAAGTATAGCTACTACAGCAACGATAATAATATTCGTCAAATAAGTATTCATACGTTCTTTCTGTCTAGCACCTTTTCGGTTAAATCTATTTTTAAGCAAGAAAACATAAATCGGACCTAATCCAAACATAACGAATGGATTGCGATATAAACGATATGCTAAACGAAGTCTAAATGGCGCAGCTACATATTCATCCACTGTAAGCGTCCAAATATCTCCTGTACCTCGCTTATCCAAATTACCACTTGTAGCGTGATGAATCGCATGCTCATGTCCCCATTGATCAAATGGGAATAATGTTAACACACCCATACATGTCCCTACTATTCTATTGGCACGTCGACTTTTAAAGAACGAATAATGGGTACAATCATGAAAAATTATGAAAATTCGTGTCATAAAACCAGCAGCTAACAGAGATGGAACTAATGCTAACAAATAAGAAACAGACAAACTTTTATAAGCAAGGTACCATAAAAGAATAAATGGCACGACTGTGTTAATAAGTTGCCACACACTTTTTTTAATCGTTGATTTTTCATATGGAGCAACTTGTTTTTTTAAATTTTTAGTATTTTCTAATGTCATTGTTCTAATTCCTTTCCTTTTTGTTGCTAATTCACATTATAGCATACTATTAGTATCAGGTGTTAAAAGTAGATGTAATAAATATTATATACTATAAAAATTTCTTTTTTCTTACTCAGTACTTACAAATTACTTACGCCTAAAATAGGGCTATAATTGGACAGATTGAGCATTTTATTCATCGAACGAATTCCCAGTATTTACAATTAAAACAGAGAATTTTTTTACAAGCAGAAAAGAGCTACCATAAGTTAGTTTCACCAGCTTATGGCAGCTCCTCTTCATTTCATTTTATCGATGGATCCAAACTGCACCTGCAGATTTGTCTTCCGCTTGACCTACTACTTCAAACTTCAATCCCAGTTTCGGCAACTTACGTCCGGCATCCGGAATTACGTTATTGATGTACTGCTTAGAATCATCAAATTTTGCAACGCCTGGTAATCCTTTGTAGTCAAAGATACCGCGAGTCGGTGAATTTACTTTCCATGCTGGCGTTTGATCGAATGAAAATGCCGCATCAGCAATTTGATAACGCGTACTGCTCTTCACAGTTGGTTGTCCGTTTAATGTCCCTACGATTGCCTCTGGATGAGAATCTACTACTCCAAGGAATCCTTCACCTGGATGGACACCTACCCAGTTATCTGTAAAGCTTTGATCCGCATACCATACAACCATTCCTGTATTAAATACTGGACCACGTGCATGTTGTAACGCTGTGTCAGAACCGGCGTAATTTCGCCATTCGATATAGTAGTTATGTTTTTTCTGTTCAAATCCGTTAGACACTGTAAATCCTTTTAGCGTCATTGCTGGCTGACCTTCTGCATCATCAGAGAAAACAACTTTTCCATCTACAGTTAATGCTGCATTGTCTAGCGCAAATCCTTTATATGCTACTGCAATATCTGTTACATACTCAAATTGCAGTTTTACTTTCTTTCCTTTAAATTGACTTAAATCGTATGATTTATCAACCCACTTACCATCCGTTGTATCTACGCCGCCTTTTACATCTTTTTCGCCCATTCGATCAATACGTGTCTTCGTTCCATCTTCTGTAATCGCATTTACGTCAAGGAAATCATACTTCGCTTCCAGTTCATAAAAAGCCTTATAATCAAACTTAGCATCCGTTGCTTTCGTCAAGTCAAATACTGGTGTCTCAAGTGTTGTATGCATGTCATTTCCTTTTGTGCTGTAATAAAACTTCTTACCAAATGCTGATTCAATATTTTTTATATCTTTGTCTGGCAAGTTCACACGAACGATTCCTGGTCGATTTGATTTTGTCACACTTTGATCTAAATACGTTGCAGCACCAATTCCCGTACGAAGTTTCTCATAATCTACTTCAAGGATATTCGCCCAGTTCCCCTTCATATTCTTTTGGAAAAACTCTTTATTTTGCGGTGAAAAACTTGTTGGCTCTGTTCCTGCAATTTTTCCAGCCCAGCTACCGCCACTCATAAGAGACCATGATTCAACAGGTTCACCTTGTCCAGAGTACTTTGTGTCATATTCATCTGGTAAACCTAAATCATGACCATACTCATGCGCAAACACACCAACTGCTCCGTCTTCAGGCTCGATTGTATAATCATATGCAGCCATCTTTCCGCCCCAGTTTGATACATTAGATTTTGTACCATCAATCGCATAAGGCTTCGATCCTAGTTTTGAACGATGAGACCAAATCGCATCATCTTTTAATTTACCGCCGCCAGCTTCTTGCCCTACGCCAGCATGTACTACCATTAAGTGGTCAATAATTCCATCTGGTTCATTTTTATTTCCATCACCATCTTGATCATATTGATCAAATTGGTCATAATCTGCTAAATTAATACCTTTTGCTACTGCTGCTTTCAATGCTTCTTTCACAAAATCCTTTGGACCTAAAGGACCTTTGTTGTCATGACCAGTTCCCGCATCAGCACCATAATCTGACGCTTTTCCTGGAACAGTAAGCCATTCCGTTACAGTTCCATCAACTGTGTAGCTTCCGCCAGATTGTTCTTCATAATACTGTTTAAAAGTATTAATCTTCGATCCATCAAATAACGTAAATGGCTCATCACCAAATAACATTTTTTGATAATGTTCACGATTAAAGTCCTTAGAATACATATAACCCGGTTCTTGATCAATATTATTATGCTTAAAATCGCTAAATTCTACGAGTAAAACAAGTACTTTATCTTTTCGGACAGCTCCATTATACTCAGCTTGCTTTGCTGGTGTAGTAGGTACTTTTCCAGTTAATTTTCTAGCATTCAATCCTACATCTTGTCCAGCAACTGGTCCTACTTCGGGTTGCTGTGCCTTTTCATTCTCCTTCATTTTTGCATCTTTTACTTTTTTCATAAAATCTGAAGCTTCTTGCGTAAGGTTATCTCCCGTCAAGATTTCTTTTCCAGGGTTTTCCCCTTTCTTTTTCTCAACATATTTTTCGACAGCTTTTGACGTTTCAGCTTGTGATGCAGATTGATCAATTATTCCCCGTTGTTTCAGTGCTTCTGCCAAACGCTCCTCAGGTATTAAATGCTCATCAATTGGTAGAGATGGTGGCGTATCAGCATACGCTGCATGACTTCCAAAAGCAAACGTACTACTTAGCACTGCCGCTGTCGTTAATACCGTTAAAGGCTTTAATTTCTTTTTCAATGTATTTCCTCCCCAGTGTCTGCAAATTATCGTTTTTTGCCGATAGCAACATAATATTCGTTATAATACGAATATTCAATCTTTTTAAAGGGCTAAAATGTTGAGAAATATTTTTCGGAGTGTGAAAAATATAAAATAGATACATTTACAGGAAGTCCACTCTAGAAATTGTGACTCCCTTCCTTCTTTTTTTCGAGTGAATTCTCATCCACAAAAAAAACCAATTCCTAAGTACTAGCTAAGGAATTGGCGTTTTTTAACGAGTATACTTTATGAATAAACGGATTGCTTCTTCTGGTACATAGAACTTGCCGTTGCTTTCTACAAAAACACTTCCTAATTCATAATCTTTATTCTGAACATGCATTATATTTTTGTTAACAAATAATTGAGCTGTTACATTATTACGTTTTACTATGAGCACCGGGTTTGCTGCATTAGTATTATCTATAGTGACTGTTGCTCCGTTTTGTTTAAAAGCTGATTCACTCTCTACAAATAACTTGTTTGTTACTTCTTCTAAGTTAAAACCCATTGCTTTCGCCATCGTCTTCGCAATGTCTGTGTTTTGAATCAAACCGTATGGCTTTTGTGGACCGTAAGAATACAAAAATACATCCTCACCTGTATGACCACCTGTTGTAAAGCCTATGTTCGCACGATTGGCCAATAATGTAGTGAATATCGGACCTACTTCCGATTTCTTTTTTACTGCTTTTACTCTTTCTTTTTCATCATAAGTTAAATTGTCCAAACCGTATAGCTTAGCTACATCCTCTACATTTGATAAATCCGATTTCAGTTTATTAGTAGTCCCTTCAAGTGTCATTTTCGCTTTTTTTAATGGATCAATATATGTAGAAATCGGCGTAGTATTATATCTTTTTGTCGTATTCATATTCCCGATAGAAATACCGCTATTACCATGGTCAGCTACGGCTATTAGCATCGTATTACCATCTTTTTTTGCAAACTCTAATGCTTCTGCAACTGCATTATCAAATGCTAATACATCGCTAATCATCCCTATTGGATCATTCGTATGAGCTGCCCAGTCTGGTTTACTTCCTTCCACAAATAAAAAGAATCCATCTTTATCTTTTGATAGTGTTTGAATTGCTTTTTCCGTCATTTGAGAAAGTGTCGGTTGCTCTGGATTTGTTGCTTCACGATCCATATCAAACGCTAAAGCATGATGTGAAAAAGAGCCCCAAATTTTCCTAGATTTAGCATTCAATAATGCATCTTTCGTTTCAACAAAGTCATATCCTTTTTCTTGAATCACCTTTACTAAATCTTCACCATCTTTTCTTTTTAAAGGTAACAGTGCTGCTTTCCCACCGCCTAATACGACATCTATATGTTGATACACTTGTTGCTCCGCAATTACGTCAAAATGCTTGCGGTTTACATGGTGAGCGGAGAATCCAGCCGGAGTAGCATGCTGAATTTCAGCTGTAGCAACAATTCCAGTTGCGCGGCCAGTACGTTTGGCACCTTCTAAAACATTGGCAACTGGCCGTAACTTGTCCTCTTCTTTTATTGGTTTTAAGCTAGGTGAACTTACAATAGAAGGTAATATACCTACATATCCAGAATTCGATTTATTCCCCGTCGCTAAAGCTGTAGCTGCTGGGGCTGAGTCTGTTATAGCTGATTCAGCCGAATATGTACGAACACCTCCTGTTACCATTTCGTCTAATGCAAGTGGTTTCCCTTTATACAAGCGAGCTAATGTAGTTGCTGAAGAACTCGTTCCGTCCATAACCATTATGATTACATTTTTCGGTTGACGTTCTACCTTTTTCACTTTAGCTTCCACTCTATGATCATTCTTCAAACTTTCAGTACATAACATACTTATTGTGATTGTTCCTAATAACAACAATCTCTTCATCTTTAAAGCTAATTCTGACATTATTACGCCTCCATTTGTTTCACACTCATTTACATACAAAGGTCTGATTTCCCTTTACTTTTCACAACCTACACATGTTTTATTAGTCCCCAATTCTTATAAAGCTAACAATCGTAACTTTCTCATTCATTACATGTCGGTATAGTTTATCTATCTTAATAAAGAAGATTTTTCATTATTAACTTGTTTAACAATAAATCCCCAATTGAAATAAATAAAAATTTATTGTTAAACAATAAATTTCATGGTAAATTAATAAGATATTAAATAAATGAGGTGCTTTTTATGAAACAAGGGTCAACACTCTTCTTAAAGACAGCTGTGATTCTAATGGGTATCCCCGTTCTTGCTATGTGCATCTTTTTAGTCCCTAAAATAGGGAATTTCGCTGCAGAACTATATCCTGATATTGCATATATTAAATATCTTGTATTTATCAACTTATACGCAACAGCAATACCTTATTATTTTGCGTTGTACCAAACATTCAAGCTGTTAAACTATATTGATAAGAACAACGCATTCTCAGAGTTATCTGTTAAAGCTTTAAAAAATATTAAGTACAGTGCATTAGCAATTAGTGTATTATATGTATTAGGTATGCCACTTTTCTATCTTGTGGCAGAGAGAGATGACGCCCCTGGCATTATTATTATTGGAATGATTATGATTTTTGCTTCAATGGTAATCGCGGTCTTTGCTGCCGTTCTCCAAAGACTATTAAAAGATGCGATAGATATAAAATCAGAAAATGATTTAACGGTCTGAGGTGAATAATATGGCAATTATTATTAATATTGATGTAATGTTAGCGAAAAGAAAAATGAGCGTAACAGAGCTTTCGGAGAAGGTTGGAATTACAATGGCTAACCTTTCTATTTTGAAAAACGGAAAAGCAAAAGCAGTTCGCTTTTCAACTTTAGAAGCCATTTGTAAAGCATTAGAATGCCAACCTGGGGATATTCTAGAATATCAACCGGAAGATACCGAATAAAAAGAGTCCTTCATACGAGAAGGGCTCTTTTTATTGCATATTACGGCGCAAAACTAATTTGACCAGTAAACAATAGGATAATTGCGATTATCCAAAATATAAAAAATGATGAGGACAGTATGAATGAAAGAATTGCAATTCCCTTCTTCTCGTTTTTTTCATCATCGTAATGATAGAAAGTATGATTCCTGCAACTGTCAAGGCGACTGTAATATAATCTCCCACTATATTACCTGCATTCGCTATCCTTGTTGGTGTAATAAAAACGAATAGAAAACATAAAACGCCGATGAGTAAAGATATATAACTTATCATACTGTACCTCTTTTTAAGAACTATTTCAGTTTTCATGCTAACCCACCCCTTCTCTATAGCTATGAGTTCATATTAGCACTAATAACCATAATTTGGTTATACAAAAAAAATAGATGCAGCGGAAATTTCCACTGCACCTGTTTTTATTTAATAAATAAACCTGCTATTTCCTCTTTGTTATTATAAGTTATAATAAATGTCCGTTGCTCCTTACTATATTTCGCTACAAGAATAACAATGTATAAACCATCTTTTTCTTCAATCGATTTTTTCTCAATTTTTTCGAACGTACCGGCTTTCTCTATTACAGGTGTAAGATCTTTCATTTTTTCTTCTGGTAATCCCGCTTTCATTTTACTATCAAATTTTTCATGCACTTCTTTATACTTCGCTTCATTTAATAATGATACGATTTCTTCCGCCTTTGGAATAAACTTTTTTGACGTACTTTCATCTACTTTATTACCGGTACATGCTGCGAGCGCGAACGCCGCAATGACACTTATAATAATAAGTAACATTCTTCTCATTTTCATACACCCCTTCTTTTTAAAATGAAACTATAACTAAAAACAAGTAAAGCACAAATTGCTAATGAAACTTCTGACATAATGATCCCGTTTTTCCCTTGTACATATAGCGATATAATGACAGCTAATGCATTTGCAGTCCCATGGATGAGAATTGCATATACAACATAACGAAATTTCTTTTGGACGACAGCTTGCAATAAAATGAAGGAAAGCCCAATATGCAATACCATCGCGAAGATGCGCTCAATACCGGCGAAATAGTAACTGTCACCATTTTGAATGGCTGTTTGTGACAATAATAGAGATATTACCGGAATGCCAACTATCAACACTGCTTCAATACCACCATGCCCTGTTCCAAATAAAAAACCAGACTGCCAATCTCGTTGCTTCATAAAATAACGCATTGCGATAAAACGAGCTATCTCTTCAAATATTCCAGCTGATAAACTAAGCAAAAGTGCAAATAGTACAGGCTGCATAACAGAAAACATTTGAAAACCTGTGCTAGTTCCATTTACATAATTCAGTAATGGTATGCGAATCAATATTTGTGATACAACAAAAGCCAATATACCTAACATATATGGAATAGAGCGTTTCTTCCAGACAGCATATAAAAGTGCTACAAGCGGTAAACCAAAGCTAATCATTGTTGTAAAAATAAGACCATTCATCTCGCTTCACCTCTTACTTGAAGTGTATAAAAACGAGTGAAAAAAGTATGTAGTTCTTTCCTATTCGGTTACATTTTCATCATAGATGGTCATTTTATCTCTTTTAATATAAATGTTTGCTTGAAATACGGACTTACATAAGTTGTTTCTAACGTCGCATTATT
This sequence comes from Bacillus sp. AFS059628, assembly GCF_002571225.1. Classification (GTDB taxonomy): domain Bacteria; phylum Bacillota; class Bacilli; order Bacillales; family Bacillaceae_G; genus Bacillus_A. The sequence goes on from NZ_NVEC01000029.1 coordinate 36,887, forward strand.
TGTTTTATTCATGATCCGTTTTAACGAGAATAACCCGTATCCTCTAGCTGCTTTTTTACTTGAATAGTTTCTCTCATAAATTTTTTGCAAATCAATTGCTTCACCCTTTGAACTATTGCGCACGATAAAATATTGTCGTGAATCCATTTCAAAAAATGCAATTTGCAATATCTTTTCCTCACTATGTACCGCTTCTTCAATTGCATTATCTACTAAAACTGAAATGATGCGAATAAATGAAATGATTTTCATTGAAACACTTTCAATGTTCTCTGGTATATCGAGCATTACTTTTATTTGTTGCTGCTGGGCATTGCCGACTTTCGCCCTTAATACACTTCTCACTTCAGGAATATGTATGCGAGATAATTTCGCAATATCAAGTTCATGATCATTTATTGTTTTTAATGTAGGTGCTATAACGTCATAGTACACTTGCTCAATTTCTTTCACATTTTTTGTACGTATACCCTCTTCTAACGATAGTAATACGTTCATATAATCATGACGGAAACTAGCGAGCTCATCGTGCATATCTTCTAATTTCTCTACATAATCTAATAACTCTTTATCTAAACGTTTTTCATGCTCTTCTCGTAACTTTTCTTTTGATAAGTGTGAGCTTATTAGCACAATGATTAGTAATAATAAAAATATAATAATCGCTGAAATATAACTTACTTCACTGTATTGTTGATTTAATTGTGCTAAAAACTCAGTTGATGGCTGAGTTAAAATTAGTTCAATAATAAATCCGGCAATTAATAATATATAAGTTACATAGTATAGCGGACTACCGACTATATATTGAGCAATTTTTTGGATTCTTTTACGGGCTACAAAAATACCGATAACAGTAAGTGTCGATACGATAAGATGAATTATGCTACCCGTCCATAAATATAAATTGAATGGCGTTAACATAAAGATTTTCATTCCTAAATCCAAAAGTAACATTTTTACTAACGTTATAATCACCATGCTCACTAGTGCAAAATATACATTATGCTTAAGTTTTAGTTCATTTTGCATTAGTCCTAAACTTATTAAAAATAACACAATCGTACTATTCAATTCTGGATATCTCGTTACTGTTACGACAATCGCAAGTAAAATAATGAATACCGCACTTAAAGCTATTAACATTCTATATGACAATCTATTATACCGGATTAATTGAATGTACAAAAACGTATGGCTCATACTAGTAAGCAGTATTGCAAATAAATCATAAATATACATTACATCTCACCCTTTAATATGTTACGTACTTTACTCACTAAACGACGTGATACTGGAATGCGTTTCCCGCTTTTTAAAACTATCATTTTCTGCTTCGCATCATAAGAAGACATTTGCTTCGTATTCACGATATATGATTGATGACATCGAAATAAACGTTCATCTATTAATTCAATTTCTTTTAAAGTCCCGTAAAAATAAACAATTCGATCTAACGTCACTAATGCTACACGATGCGGTTCATCGGTCATAACATATTCAACTTCATGAAAAGGAACCCGTACAGTGGCATTACTATTTTCAACGATAAAGTCATCGGACGGAATAATATGCTTATTTCTCGCTTCATATTGGAGTAAACATTGTTCAAAAACTTTACACCTCTCCTCGTATGGCAACCCTTTATCAATAAAAGTTAAAGCTGATACCATGTATTGATATGAAATAGGTGCAAATTCAGAATGCGTCGTTACAAACACAATAATTCCTTGCGTATCATACTTTCGTATTTCTTGCGCCACTTGTAAACCTTTACGCTCTTCTCTTTTTATCTCTATATCTAAAAAATAGATTGGGACATACTTCGCCTTTGGAATGTTAGTAATGATGTTTTCACTTTTACTAGTCACCTCTATGAAATCAAAAGGCAACATATATTTCTCACAAATCTCTTCAACTAACCGCTTCATTTGCTGCGCCTGTATGACATCGTCTTCTAAAATGAAAATACTCATGTGATCACTCGCTTTATTAAAATCTTTTTATCTATAAATTTATCTATATCTATACAATTCAAATTGTTATACTAATCTCCTTCCTAAGAATTAAAATAATTAATTTGCTATTACATAGAGAAACCTCAACTATTCAAACACAAAGTTGAGGTTTTCTTCAAATCATTCTATAACTAAATCCGCCCGATCCTTCGGTAATTCCGTTTCTAAGTAATAATCCTCTGCTTTCCAATACCTATTTTGAAACTTCGAAAGTTTCTTTTGGGTCTCTTCGCTTTCTCGCAGAAACCGTGTCTCTCTTGGACAATCTAAATACACCATATAATGAAAGAAATCTCTCCATTCTTTTCGTTGTAAAAAAACACCTTCAATTACAATTACACCTACTATGGGGATCTGTACTTTTTTCATTTCGCATGAATCTGCCACATCATGATAGAACGGTAAATTCAGTTTTGTTTCAGTTTGTAACTTTTGAAAAAACTTCTGCCGAAGCCACTCGATATCCCATTGTAAATAATAATACTCATACCATTCTTCATATCCTGTATCATATCGTTTATTACGCTCTACTATATGATCATCAATATGAAAAATATGAAACGGAATACTTTCTTGTTTCATATTTTTCTTTAAGTTTGTTACAAATGTTGTTTTTCCTGATCGGCTTAAGCCATCTATACCTAAAATGAACCTATTTTCTTTATGCTTCTTCATAACATTTATAATTTCACTCGTACTCATTATTTCTTCCACTCTTCTTTTAATAACGAATATAAAATCGTATCATGCGCAACTCCATTTTGAATCATATGTTTTCGAAGTAATCCTTCTTCTTGAAATCCTGCTTTATTTAATAATTTTTGAGAAGCTTTATTTTCTACATATACAACAGCAGCAATTCTCGTAAGTTGCAATGTTTCAAACCCGTAAGCTAAAATCGCCTGTAACGCTTCCGTTGCGTACCCTTGTCCCCAATATGTATCGTCTAATTCATAACCAATTTCAGCTCGCTTATGATGCTTGTTTATTAAATGAAATCCACAAGTTCCAATTAATTGGCCCGTGCCCTTTTTCTCAATTCCCCAGCGAAATACACTTCCCTCTTCATAACGATTTTTAAACGTTTGAATCGTTGTTTTCGCTTGCTCAATATTTTCAAAAGAATCCATTCCGAAATAACGTATAACAGATTCTTTTGAAAAATAACGGAACATCGTTTCTGCATCTAACAGTGTTAGTTCTCTTAATACTAAACGTTCTGTTTCTAGTTTCGGAAACCCCATAGCTTTTTCTCCTTCTATTCTAATGAACTGCAAATTTCAATATAATTCCCATCTGGATCGGCAATGTATGCAATTGTTTGTCCCCACGGTTTCACAATTGGTTCAACTAAAACCTTAATACCTTGTCCTCTAAATTGCTCAATCGTTTCTTGTACATTTTCGACAACGAATCCTAATTCGAAATGAGAAGATTGTAACTCGCCTTCTGTAAGTGGTAGTCCTGTTAATTCTTTCACATCTTGCCTCGTGTTCATCGCTAATATTGTATCTCCAGTATTAAATTCAATATATGTACCATGCTCTGCTTTTATAGGTAACTGTAAAATATCTTTATAAAACCTTACACATTCTTCAAACTTTTCTACATATAAAATTATGTACTTCATTTTTAAATTCATTTTACATCCCCCTTTATATCCATCCCTAAAATTTCGACAAAAGTCTCATAAAAACCTTGTTCCTTATAGTAACGAGCACAAAAAAATGAGGCCGATTTCTCGGCCCCCCAGCTTATTGGCATAAAACAGGAGATTTGGTTTGGACATAACCAGTTCGTACCCTTATTATATTTTATTTTTTCTGAATTTTAAATACATTAAACACCTATTTATATTGAGAAAGTTTTTTTGCTTGCATAAAATTAATGAGTTTAAGAAATGCTACAAATGGAGGTGTATACATATGGAACCAATGCTATGTCCAAGCTGTAAAACGAACCGTACTCGCTTTAATATTCTTGAACAACAAGTAAAACCAGTCAAGTTAAATCCACAAACTGGTCAAGTAGAAGAAGAATACACAAATGAAAATATGAATGCTTTTCATATGGCCTATCAAGGACCAACATATAGAGTCCAATGCGCTGTATGCGGACTTGTTGAAAACCCAGAGCAATTTATTAAACCTGCGCAAAATCAGTCTTTTTCTTAAACATTTTTATTACCCCCTACCGATTTTTTGTAGGGGATTTTTCGATTTAATATGTTAATCAAAAAATGTTTTTCTTCCTTATTATAAGTTACACCTCACACCTTTTTATCCATCTTTTATTTTTTGATTTTTAATATAAATCGTTTTTTCTTCTTTTATTATTTCGGGGATGTGTGTTGGTAAATGTAAATTCCGCACCTTCATATAGAATTTTATTATGTAAAAAATAACGAGTAAAAATACAATTATTTAAAAACAAAAGAAGTTAATCCCGATATTTCCCTTACAAAATCAACTTCTTTTTATTTCTACTTCTTATTATAATATTTCACTTTTTAACTTCTTAATTTTCCAAGTGAGTCTTATAAAGAAGTATATCCACATACAACCTGTAAGACCCGTCATAGCTTTCGCCCACATTGGCACTCTTGATTCCATCGGGCTTATAAATAGATTGTACATTGATGGTAATATAGTTGCTAACATAATAACAAAGAATACTAATAACTGATTTAGTTTTTGTATCCTCGTCTCCTTTTCCGAGTAAATATCAGGCAATTCATTTACTTCTTCTACTTCTTTACAAAAATAATTCCAGCTTGTGAAACTTGTTACGCGTTTCCAACCTGACATTTCGTATATTTCGAAATACTCTTGTCGTTGTTCTTTCGAATCTCTATAAACCAATCTAAAATCAGCTTTGTATATTACATCTTTTGGCTCAGTTTTCTTAAACGTATACATTACATTATATTTTTGTAATGCCCAACCTTGTTGATGCATCTTTCGTAAAAAAGCTTCTTCTTTTTCTAAATTCCATGCCGTAAAAAACTTAAATACCCTTTTTGTCTCCATCTTCCATTCACTCCCCTAATATACTATTTCCATTCCTTACAGATCTCTGCAACCTGTTATACTCTAGCTCTAATACTTCTCTACCAAGTGACGTTAACTCATAGCATTTCTTTCTATCTGTAGAGGCAACTTCAACAATTAATTTCTCTTTTAATAACTTCGTCGTATTGCCATATAAAGTACCAGGACCGAGTTTTACTTCCCCATTTGTCATCTCTTCTACCATTTGCATGATCCCATATCCATGCATTGGTTTCACTAGTGATAACAATATGTAATATGTCGCCTCTGTTAATGGAATATATTTTTTCGCTTTCGTATTCATTATAATCACCTCCGATACATCGCTTTCTGATATATCGTGTTGCGATATATCGTATACCGATATTATATATTCACATTTCAAAATATGCAACTATAATTTAATAATCGGATATTTATTTCTTTGAATTGAAAAATCATATCAATTTTCTGAATAATTCGTTAAAATATAGAAATATCCGTTTATATTTTGAAAGGAATGATACATATGATAAATAAATTAAAAGAAAATATAGGATCCGTTTTTGTCGGTAAAGAAAATGTTATTGATTTATTACTTGTTTCTTTGCTTGCTGACGGGCATGTACTGCTTGAGGATGTGCCTGGTACGGGGAAAACGTTACTAGCGAAAACACTTTCAAAAAGTATTGGTGGTAATTTTTCTCGCGTCCAATTGACACCGGATGTACTTCCGAGTGATATAACAGGTATTGAATATTTTAATCCGAAAACGAGCGAATTCGAGTTAAGACTTGGACCAGTCATGACCAATATTTTACTTGCGGATGAAATTAACCGCGCTATGCCTAGAACACAGTCTAGTTTATTAGAATCGATGGAAGAACGACAAGTAACGCTTGAAAAGCAATCTACTCCTCTTCCGAAACCGTTCTTTGTTATTGCAACGCAAAATCCAATTGAATCACAAGGAACGTTTCCTCTACCAGATGCACAGCTTGATCGTTTTTTTATGACAATTTCTATAGGTTATCCGGAACCTGAAGATGAGTTGAAAATGATGCGTCGTTTTCGTAACGATACACCGTCAGAAAGCGTCAAGTCTGTTATTTCTTTAGAAGACATTTTAGAAGCACAGAAACGAGTAAAAGAAATTTTCGTATCAGAACCGTTAGAACATTACATTATTAAACTTGCTCACGCTACAAGAAATCATGATTACATCGCTAACGGTGTAAGTCCACGTGCCACACTTGCTTTAGTGCGTGCTGTTCAAGCACTTGCCTTTTTACGTGGGAGAGAGTATTGCACGCCTGAAGATATACAATTTTTAGTTCCTTCTGTTTGGAATCACCGCATTGTCTTATCAATGGAAGGCGCATTACGTACGACAAAAAATGAAATTATGCAGAGGATTTTAAAAGAAGTTGACGTACCAGTGGAGATTGAGCAAGCATGAATGGACAGCGCGTTGTAACTGTACCGTTATTTTTCCAACTCCATATTATTCAACTAACTGTCCCAGGCGCTATACTATTTACATTTTTCATGCCGCAACGAATTATTATGTTTCTCTTTTTCATCTACTATTTATTTGCGATTTTCATTTATAAATATGTCGCTTACATAGAGAAAAAGTTTCAAGTGATAAACGAGAAACAAATAACTCGGTTATTCCCTAATGAATCTGGACAGTTTTTCATTCATTTAAAAAATGGAGCAAATATACCACTCGTTAACGGTGTTTGTTATTTTCATTTAAATCCGTCCCTACTACCACAAAAAGATCAAGGGATTGAACAAATATCGAAAACGTTATTTTCTTTCCCGTTTTCACAACCTGCATGTTCAGCGCAAAAATGGGATTTAACATTAACCGCAACGAAACGTGGTGTGTTTCAAATTGAACAATTCGAATGTGTCTTAAAAGATCCTTTTCATCTTTTAACTGTACATTTACCCATTTATGATAAATTACGAACTGAAATTATTGTGTACCCTTCTCCTAAGAAAGTAGCAGGTTTGCAAGAACTTCAGCAACTTCTAACAGGATCTTATCGAACGAATTTTTCTTTTTACAATGATGAAACATCTATTATCGGTGTTAAACGATATGAGCGTGAATCTTTTCGTTCTATTCATTGGAAAGCATCTGCTAAAATGCAGACATTACAGGCGAAGCAATATGAACCTGTTAAAAATTATAGTTGGACAATTTGTCTTTCATTAGCTGCTGATCGCGGATTTGGTTGGAAAGATAATATTGAAGACCTTATTTCATTTGCAACATACATCTGTCAATACGCAACAAAGCATCAAATACCGTTTGAATTATTTATTAGTGTATTAGCTGAAGGTGGTCCTCTGCATTTACCGCTAAATGAAGGGCAAACACATTACGGAATATCTTTAGAGGAATTAGCGCGTATTTCAGATGATAGTACGTTACTTCCGAAACAAGGGTTCCTTCATTATGTAGAGAGAAAAAGGGTACAATCATCCAAAATGATATACATTGGTTTACAGAGAAATGAACTCCCTCTTCTCTCACAACCTACGTTTCTCATCACTAACGAAGGGATGGTGGAAAAGCTTGAAAACTTGGCTCTATCACGTTAATGACTTTATTCTGCTGCTCCTCCTTTCGTTATTAACGGAAAGAGATGAACTTGTTGCTATTACTATATTTTTAGCAACAGACTATATGGGAGTATTGCTTATCTATAAACTAATGAAGAAAAAAACACCAGGTTTTGTCATACTGTTAATGACTCAAATAATCGGTTGTTCTATCTTTCTCCCTTTCTCGCTATTTAGCACAATTATGTTACCGCTTTTCTTCTTTATCGTACATGTAGTCGGGCCTGGATATCCAGTTCAAAAATCGTTAGGCGGCATCGTTTGGTTTGGTATTTCAGCTATATTTCATGCGCCCTTTCCACCTTTATGGAAACTGTCACTATTAGTTTTACACATTATGATTACATTTTGGTTAACCGGGGCAAATCGTAATCAACAGTTATTACGTTTCGCTTCTATTATTACAATTGTTGTAATGAGTACCATACTTGTTCTAGTTTTCCCTTTTATTCGTCTTATTTTTAGTTTTATGACAGAAGTAGTCGCATTAGGGGTCGGTTATGTTATAAATCCATTTCTCATAGCAGCTGAATTGAAAGATACTGAAGGGGTTTGGGCAAGTAAAGGGCATCTCTTAAAACCACAAATTGCAGATGGGAAAACACCTCCTGATTTTGATCCACCCCTTATAAATAGCATGACCATAATAGCCTGTGCTGCCATTGCTATTTACGTCGTATGGAAAATATTAAAAAAACGAAAACAATTCAGTTTACCAAATATGCCTGTCTTCGAATCTACTATCATTACTGATAAAGAAGGAGTGAGCCAAAAACGTTTGAAGCGAAACAAACCGCCGCATAACGAAATTCGAAAAGAAATTTTCAAACTTGAAAGTAAGTTAGCTCCTCCTTTGAATAGAAAACGAGGAGAAACTGTTGAAGCATGGTTAGGACGAATAAATAGTGAAGAAAATGTAAATATTGAGAGTCGTATTGTTATAGATGCTTATAATATAGTGCGTTATTCAAATGAGGAAAACACCGTACTGTTACATGAATTTAAGGAAGAGATTCAAAAACTCTATGCATATCAGAAGAGTTTGAAGAAAAGAAAGAAATAACACAACAAAAAGACTCCTATTTTCATAGGAGTCTTTTTCTACTTCTACGTTACTTTTTAAATTGAAGCATTCTTCCCTGCCTCGATTTCTAATGACTCTTCATGCCACCAAAGTGTTTCTTCAGGGTCTTCTTTCGCAATTTGATGTGCTTCTTTTTTCGTTTCTACTGTAGGATATGAACCTTTTAGCGCACGTCCTGATGTTGTAACGAATAATACACTAAATACGACTAATCCAATAATACTTACACCCGCTAAATAAAATGCCGGTGCTAGCGGGTTACCAGTCGCATGAACTAAGTATGAACATACGAGCGGCGTTGTTCCACCGAATATAGATACAGAAATATTAAATGAGATCGAAAGTGCTCGATAACGTACATCGGTGAAAAAGAGTGATGGTAATAACGAAGGTAATGTTCCTTCATATACACTTAGGAAGAATCCTAATACGAAAATACCTGCAAATATAGCTGCAATATGCCCGTTACCTATTAGTAAAAATGCTGGGATTGCAAATATAGTTAAACCGAGTAAACCAATTTGCACGACGCGTTTATTACCAATTTTATCACTTAATTTACCGAAATATAGTGCTAGTGGAATCATAAGTGCCATCGTAATAGAAATAATTAATAAGCCAGTTGTTTCTTCGACTTTAAGTACTTGAGTTAGATAAGAAGGAATATACGAAAGAATCATATAATTCGTAATATTAAAGAAGGCGACAATTACTGTGCTTAATAAGAAGTCTTTTTTGTGATATTTCATAATATCCATAAATGAAAATTGTTCATTGTCTTCAGATTCCTCTTGTGCTTTTTCCATCTCTTCAAAGATGGGAGATTCATCTAAATGACGGCGTAAATATAAACCGACCAAGCCAATTGGTGCAGCTACTAAGAAAGGAATACGCCAGCCCCAGCTGAGCATTTGTTCATCTGTTAACAATAACGTCAAAATGGTAACAATTACCGATGCAGCAATGTAACCTGAGAGTGTTCCAATTTCAAGACCACTACCGAGTATACCACGCTTTTTATCTGGAGAAGATTCTGCGATATAAACCATTGCACCTGAATATTCGCCGCCTGTAGAGAAGCCTTGAATCATTCGGGCAACTAAAAGTAGTATTGGTGCCCATACACCAATTTGTTCATAGGTTGGTAGTAATGCGATGAATAATGTAGAAAGTGCCATTAAAATAATAGTAGTACTTAACACGATTTTTCGGCCGTACTTATCTCCTATTCTACCAAAGAATACACCTCCGATTGGTCGAACGAGAAAGGCTGCTGCAAATGTACCGAATGTAAGTACAAGTTGCAATCCACTATTATCAACACCTGAGAAGAATAATTGACTTAAGATAACCGCTAAATACGCGTATAATCCGAAGTCAAACCACTCCATTGCATTCCCTATACCAGTAGCAACTACTGCTTTCCTGGCTTGTTTAGGATTGACAATATTAACGTCTTGAGGTTCAAAATTTAAATCATTATTTTGTTGCATATAATTAAACAGCTCCTTTTTTAATTTAACTTCTTTAAGCACACCTTCTCTTATTGAATAAAATTAATCCGAAGCACTTAAGGAAAAGCAACGTCTCCTTTTCTGTTATTATTATTTCACATAATTAATTATTTGTCCAATTAAATGCTCTTTTTGTATAAATTTACACCCTATTTAACTTTTCATAAAATGAAGTTAAGGCTATATAATATATACCTTTACACTAAAAATGAACCATTCATTTTTTTATATTTATAACGTTTCTATAATCGCTTCCTCTAACTTAGAAATCAGTAACTTTTACTTAAGATTTGCATATATTTAAAAAGTGAACTCATTAGCTCGCATTCTGTTTTATTACATTTAACTATAATATTATTATAGTTTTAAAGGAGGCTATTTTATGTTGGAAATAATACTTGTAGTTGCTACTGTTTCTTTTCTCTTAATTATTTCTGGATTTTTCATTATCTTAAAACAATATAAAGAAATTAAAAATATAAAGACTATATTAACTACAAAAAAAGAAAATGAGAAAACTTCCCCCGAAAACTCCATCCCTTTGCAATTAGACCTTAGTGTTCTCAATAATTTACTCGCTTCTGGAATCAATAAAAACTCTAATTCAAGTAATGAAAATTGTGAGTCTGATAAAAACAAATGATTGTTATGCTTATACCAAAAAGAAAATATATCTCCTATTTTATCAAATCTTATTAACAACTACCTCTGATTAAAAAGGAGGCTGCTTATGTGTAAAAATTCAATTTCTATTATTATCCCCATACAACATAAAATAAAAAATTTACCTAGAATTTTGGAAGCATGTAAACAACTACAGCCTTTAGAAATTATCCTTACTATTAACGGATATACTCAGGATTCAATTGAGAGTGCAGATTCCTACAATTGTGAAATTATTCCACTAGAAGAACCGATAGAATCTACTAATCTTTATGTAATTGGCGCAAAAAAAGCAAAGGGGCAGTACCTCTTATTTTTAGATGAAAATTACATGATTGACTCCTTCTCACTTATACAATTTCTTCAACCATTACGAAATGGATCGGCTGACGTCGTATTAAATAATTTAGATGAATTTTTTTATCAAAAACAACAGCCCCATTTAGCAATGATTTGGCAACAAGTTACAAATCATTTTTTTCATCACCCGGATTTAAATATTAACTCCTTATTATTCCCTCCCTATGCAATGACAAAAGAAGTACTTGAGGTAATTAATCCAGATAATTTATCAAATCCAATATTGGCCCAAATGAAAATTATTAAACATAAATTTCGAATTTGCGATCAATTCAACATTTCTATCCCTCAAGTTCCCTCTTTTCCTTCAACTCAACTCATTCATTATCATCTTGAAGCCATTGCAAATTGGCTCAATATAGAGCAAAATCCAAGAGGAAACTTTACCGACAATAATCGAAAGCGTGATATTATTTTAGGGCTTCAAAACGGGGAACAAAAATCCATTCCAAAAATAATTACAGGTAAAGAGTTTTATTCGAATACTTATGGAGAGCAACAATTATCAGTTATCATCCCTGTTCAAAATGAAGAAAAAACGATAGAATCTGTCATTTTTGAGGTACAGAAATTAAAACCTTTTGAAATTATCGTTATTGTTAATGGATCAACAGATAAAACAGAGGAATTGGCTAAGGGTTGCGGTGCAACAGTTATTAGTTACGAAGAAGCACTTGGAAATGATACAGGACGTGCTGTTGGTGCCTTTTTTGCCAAAGGTGACATATTATTATTTATAGATGGAGATTTCTTAATTTCTAGTTATGAATTATTACCATTTGTACAATCTATTCAAAATGGCACGGACTTAGCTTTAAATAAACTAGAGTACTACTATAAGTATCGTCTCCCCTATTCTATCGTCACCGCATGTAAATATGCTGTCAACTTAGCATGTAATCGAAAAGATTTAGGTATGGGATCCACAATTGCTGTCCCTCATGCTTTTAGTCGAAAATGCATTCATACAATTGGATTTGATTCACTTCTTTCACCAACCTTAAGTCAAGTGAAAACAATTTTAGCAGGCTTTCATGTACAAAATATCCATTCTGTCGACGTTGATAAATTGAATCGTGTTCGACCAGAAAAACACTTCACTGAGAAAGGTTCCCTTTCATTAGCAACACAACAAATCATTGGTGATCATATAGAAGCAATTTCTTATCTCATCGAACATAAAAGAGGTAAAGAGTGCTTTTAATTATACATCCTGTCTACTAAATAATATATTATCTCATTTTTAATATATGACAGAATAAAAAAGATGGGTTGTAACCATCTTTTTTATTTTTACATTAGATCAAAAGAAAAGTAGCAGGTAGGCTTTTCATTTCTGTATCTTTCTTAAGAAGTTTGAAAAGAGAGGCTTGTTAATGAAGAGTCAACACTTAAATCATCTTTTAGTACAATTGAGAAACATGCAACTAATGGTAAAGTAATAACAATTGATCCACTAGGACTAATTACAATAGTAGGACTTGTCCCACATGTGCCTCCACAATCGACTACTGCATCAATTCCACTACCAGGGGTAATTGTAATTTTAAGACACACATCTAAACAAACATTATTCGTAGTACATGCCATAACTCTCCCTCCTTTCTTTTAACAATATATGCAATTTATTGAATTCGGACACGACTCTCCTACTAAATTTTATAAAATAGATGCTATTTTACTATTCGTTTTATAGGTAATTAACGTTTGATTAAACTATCTAAATCCAAAAAAACTCATATCATCTTTTACTGAAATAGAAATACATGCGATAAAGTGAAACTTTAATCAGTGGGGGTTTTCTTCATCCCCCATTGATTTAAAGTGGGATAAATGGTATTACATTAAAATCAGATGAAAATTCATCATCGCATCTTACAAATATTTCTGCCCCGCCATTTGGATAAACTTTAGTTTCTAAACAAATATTAAAACAACTTTTATTGATGCAAGACAAGGCATTCCCTCCTTTCTTGTACCTAACATTAATTTATATAGACATAAAAATATCGTTACTTCTTTATTTACTCTTCACCTTATATACTTAAAATAAAGTGAAATAAAAAAAGTAAAAACCTCTTCATGTATTTGAAGAAGTTTTCACTTACAGCTGAACCAAAAGAGTAACTTTTTTAGAATTTTGTTTTCATCCCAATATTCAACTTACACTCTATCCGTTGCTATTTCACCCTTATTAGTAAAGTAGCTTCCAAATTAAAATAAATCTTTAAAATCCCTATTCTTCAGTAAATAAGAAAGCCCTTCTACATGATCGCCGGTAATTCTCAATACAGCTGGTGGATGTCCTACTGTTGCAAAGTGTTCATTTGGACGAATACGATTTGGTTTCATTACATCTACAAAATGGACACATTCGACTTTATACCCTTCTAATATTGCCTTTACTTGTGCAACACACGCTGTGTGAAGAGTGTCCCACCCGATTCCCTCTAAACATTTTCTACTAATAGCATGGGGAACAGCAATTGTAGATCCTACCCCTAAATCTTTACGGTTACAAGCAATATTCAACATATATTTATATAAATTTACAATATATAGAGGAAATCTAAGATTTAAATTTAAATCGTTTAAAACCATATCAACACCATCCGCAACAGCCTGTGTTAACGGATGAAGATCTTTTGCTGGAATAGCAAAATCAGCATCAATAAAGAGAAGTATATCCCCTGTGGCTTCTTGTGCACCAATTGCCCGTCCTACATCATGCCCTACTCTTTCTTCATAAACAATTACTGTTGCCCCTGATTGCTTAGCGATTACTTCTGTCTGATCTGTTGACCCATTAATGACAACAATTATTTCTTTCGGTTCAATTTTTCTTGCCTCAAGGATAACTTCTTTAATTGTCGCTTCTTCATTTTGTGCTGGTATAACAATTGATAACTGTTTTCCATTATAAATTGATGAATTCATACCCCATCCTTTATAGAAACGTGAATAACTCTTTTGTTTTTTTAGTTGCTCTATAATGTCTCTTTTTCTTCCTCCATCTGTATAGTTCCCTCTATTATCTTTTCGTTGTAACCAACTTTCCAAAGCTTTTACATTCTCTTTAATCTCACATACTTCTAATTTAGTTAATTCATTTTTATAGAAAGAGGTTTTGTTTGCGGGTATATTATTCAAGGAGGTGTTAGTGATAGCTGACGAGGATTGTAGTCGCCACCCTTTCTCAATAAGAGTTATTTGAGATAGAACCGGGGTTTGCAAAGTGTCATATCCAATGTCTTCAATTGCTTTTTTTATAATGGCATATGGCATAGATAACATCGAATCATATTTTAAATCCATACGTCCCAATACATCGTTTACTATTTTTCTATACACCATAGCAATACTTGGCCATTCCACACTTATCTTTTCAAAACATACGGAGTCTATGTTATTTAAGATTACATCCTGTTCCTTTTTTAGTATCGGTTCTAAAAATCGTTCTAGTTCTACCGAAAAGATAACATCTTCTCCATCTAAAAATAAGACTACATCTCCATTGGCGATTTTCGCCCCATGAACAGGTGCTTTCCGTTTATTTTTCTCTTCTATAACAATAACGTTACTTTCAACAAATGTAGGTATAGCTTGTATTGCACTCATTCTATCATCAGCCACAATAATAATTTCTAGTGGTTTTATATGCTGCACTTTGTTTAAAATTTGATTCAATTTCGATTTTTCTTCTCCTAAAACTATAACGACTGACAGCCCCACTTCTTTTTGTTCTTCTTTTATAATTTGGTTAGGCTTTACTTTTTTTATATATTCAATTGTTTCACTCTTACCTACAGCTGCATGCCCTGCTTTTTTATCGAAATATAAGTCTATTACAATTTGATTTATTTCCGTATCTTTATCCAGTTGTTCTAATTCAGAAATGAATGGTAGTAAATGATTTTGCACATCAAATTCACATGTAAAATTTTGCAAAAAATAAATATTCGGTACATATTTAATGTTATTAAAAAATTTCACAACATTAATTCTTTCCCCAAATTTCTCCTCAACTTCTTCTCTTGATAAACCTGGATAAGACAAATCGAAAACTAGATTTATTGGTACAGGTATCCATTTTAATAAATTTGTTTGAGGATTATTAATTAAAGCTGTGGAGCCCTTAACGAATCCAGCTAAAATTAAAGACATAAACCCTCCCCCGGAACTACCATAAAACAACACATTTTTCGAATCAATTTTTAACTTTGTAAATAATATTTTTAAAATATTTGCTATATCTTGCAAGTAAAATCTATCTAACTTCCCTTGTCCCCAACCTAAAGACAATTTTCCAAGATATAATGTAGGATCATTATAATATATAACAGTATCTTCAAATTCATCCATCCATGAATGCCGATGAAAAATAGGTGGACCAATTGGCTGTTCTTGAAATCCACCTGCTCCGGATCCAAAAACAATAGTATTAGAAGCATTAGGCTTAATACGAATTAAAAATTCATACGTTACTTTATCCCAATCAATCTTGAGTATAAACGGTTCTGTAGTTTGAAAATCCATTTGCCATAATTCTTCATATGAAATGTTAATTTTCTTGTACTGGTCTAACAGTTTAATCACCCTTTCCATCTATTTTGAGATGTTCTATTAAGTAAGAGAGAGCTTCAACGTGATCTCCAATTATTCTTAATACTGCTGGAGGATGTCCATTGTGACTTACATTCTCCATTAAACGTATTCTATTCGGTTTTACAACATCAACGTAATGTACACATTCTACTCTATACCCTTGTAATATAGCTTTTACTTGTGCAAGACTAGGGCATAGTAAACTTTCCCACCCTATTGCATCTAAGCATGATCTACTCATAGCATGTGGAATGGCTACTAATGAGCCATTACTTAATTCTGGTCGATTATATGCTAAATTAAGCATATATTTTACGACGTCTACAACATAAAACGGAGGATGTAACATCGGATTCAAATCATTTAATGCGATGTCTACACCAGCTGAAACTGCTTTTGTAAAGTGATGCAAATTACTTCCTGAAACGCTAAAATCACCATCAATAAATAAAAGAATATCTCCTGTAGCTTCAAGCGCTCCAATAGCACGTCCAACATTATGACCAAGTCGTTCGTTATATTCAATAATAGTAGCACCAAGTCTTTTAGCGATACTGGCCGTTTGATCTGTCGAACCATTTACAACGACAATTATTTCTAGCGGTTCTATTTTTCTTGTCTCAAGTATTACTTGTTCTATAGTCTCTTCTTCATTTTGCACTGGTATAATGACAGAAAGTTGTTTCCCGTCATAAATTGAAGAATGCATTCCCCAACCTCGGTGATAAAAAGGATATTGCTTGCTTTTACCTAATCTTTGAATAATATCTCTTCTTTTTCCTGCATCAGTAAACCCTACTCTTCTTCCCTTTTTCTCTATCCATTTAGAAATACCGATTAAATATTTTTCCACTTTCTCTTTTTCATTCTCTAACAATTCTTTTTTAACTAAATACCCTTCTTCTTGTAACGTCTCATCTCTAGATAACGTTTTTATTGCATATTGATCGTTAATCCGCCAGCCCTGATTCACTATGTTCATATGAGCTAGAACGATATTTTTCATATAATCTAAGCCGATATTTACCACTACTTCTTTCGTAAGTGCATATGGTAATGAAAGTATTGAATTACTTTTTAAATCTGGTCGACTTAAAATTTCATTTAATATTTTTCTCCAAACAATATCCATATTTGGACATTTACCAACTTCTACAAATTTATCTATTTTGTTTAATACTACATCAGCCTGATTTGTAACAACTGGTTCAATAAATTTCTTCATCTCATTTGTAGATAATGAAAAATTACTATCTACAAATAACAAAACATCTCCTTTTGCTGCCTTTACAGAAGCTTCATACCCATCATAATACGTACTATATTTATCCATCAAAACAATATGGCATTTATGTTTCTTTGCTATTTCATACAAATTACTTCTATCGTTAGGAACGAAAATTATAATTTCAAGAGGATTTAGCTTCCATATAGATTGAATTGACTCTTCTAATATTTGCTCTCTTTCACTATACAAAATAATAACCGTTAACGATTTCATTACACGCCCCCTTTACACATCATGTGACATAAAATATTAAGTATTACCATTTCCTATGAATTTGCTACTTTATTAACATATTCAAAAGTGAATTATACTGTGTAAAAACAACCGTCTATTTTTGAAAATATAAGTTCTGCACTTACCTCCTTCCTCTTATCATTGTTTGTTACAACTCTCACCATAAAAAGCAAAAAAAAGTCCTAATTTCTTTAGGACTCTTTTAAATAAATTTATCAATATTATTAATTTTATATACTACCTTTTTCCATGTTATACCGCGATCTTTTGTAGTAAATATTTCTTTTTTATTACACGCCCAACCTTTACGCCGATTAAAAAAATGTAAACAAAATACATTTTTTAATAATGGATTACTTGATACTTTAATCCATTTTGCTCCTTTTTTTATTATTTGGTATACACTTCCATTTTCACTATTTATAACCCAGCCATAATAGGAACTAAAAAACGAAACAGCCACTTTACTCGTATTTATTGTTTTATTTGAAATATGCCATGAATTCCCTTTATCAAATGAGTAATTCATTAAAAATACATCATCATTCATTTTAGTTGGTATTACTAATAAGTTATTTTTATAGATTGCTTTATAAGCCATAGTAGTCTCATTATTAATTCCTTCAAGACTTGGAATATCTTTTATAGGATGCCAACTTTCCCCACCATTTATTGTTTTAAATACCGTTGATGTTTCATAATGTTTTTGTAGTGAAATAAACCCAATTAGATCATTTATAAATGTTATCCCTGAAATACTATCACGAATACTTATATTTTTTATTACTTTCCAATCTTTCCCTTTCGTTTTCAAATAGTATAAATTATGTTCAAATTTATTTGATGCAAGCTTTCTAGATAGTACAATCCATATACTATCCATATTCGTGGCATGCAATTGCACTTGAACATCAGTCGATTTCTCCCACTCTTCTTCAATTGGTAATATAAACTCACTCCATTTCTCTCCTCTATTAACTGTATAAAATATAGCTGGCAATAAATCGTCATTCGTTTTTGTTAAACCATATGCCCAAGAGCTTCGAGCGTTTATTGGATATGCAAATAATATAATTGAATTAAGAGGATTGACAACATCCCATTCTACTCCTCCGTTTCGAGTATATAAGATGGCTTGCTTTTCATTTGTATATTGAATACCAGCCCAACCATATTTATCCGTTCTCATTTGTAAAGAAGTAAATTGAATATCATTATTTTCCAATATATCACCTCATTCTTATTATTTATATATTCGTATGCTATTATTTTCAAAACGTTCTATCATTAGTTATTAGTACCAATCGTTTATCTACTATCTTTATATTTACTTTCTCTTTTCTTCAAAAGTAAATATCATTCAATCATGTATCAAATCTAATAAAATCCATTCTAATTCTTGCTATTATTATTTAAAAACAACTGGATTTTATAAAGTGAAACTTTAATCAGTGGGGATTTTCTTCATCCCCCACTGATTATCATCCCTCACCAATCGGACTTTTAGGGGCAGCCCGACCCCCACCTAAATTCTTTGCTTTCGC